>NZ_JBHZQA010000006.1:0-191419 GCF_042787335.1 Flavobacterium fructosi
AACTCAATTGGACGGCTTTTTCTTTGAAAGCTTTGTCATAAACTTTGCGGAATTGTTTCATAGGTTAAAATTAAGATTATTTCTTAACTTTCTGTGATGGCTAAGTTAGCATGTCCAGTTTGTCTGATTTATGTTTTTTACGCTTATAATCACTCATAGATATCGCTCTGCCTTTAGGTTTTGGTTGTAATCCTTCAATACCAAAGTTAGCAAAATCTTTTTTCCATTTTGAAACAATAGCAATATTGGGAATATTAAATCTTATTCCTGTTTCCATCAATGAAAGAGATTCCCTTTCTACGATTTTAAGTACTTTTAACTTAAATTCGGCTGAATAACTTTGATTTATTCTTGGTAATAAACTAATTTCACCATAAGTCTTATAAAAACTGACCCACTTACGGATATTCCATCTTGGAATCTGCTTCAATTTTGAAACATATCCTTCTGAATAATGTTTCTTTAAAACCAATTCTACACATTCTAATTTAAATGCATAATCATATTTTACTTTTTTTTCCATAAAAAATGCCCCAAATAGTGTCTAACTTTTTGGGGCATGTCCAAAAGAAGGCTTTTTTTTGGTTTAAAAAATCTAAATTTGCATCGGAAATTAAATGCCAAAAAAACTTTATGTCTCAGCGCCCTGGTGGCAAAAATTACAACAATGAAATATTCAAGATTAACAAAAGAACAATTTGAAGAGTTGAATCAGGAATTCAGCACATTCTTAGCTACTCAAGCAATTGACAAAGCCGAATGGGACAAAATTAAAGCAGAAAAACCAGAAGTGGCTGAACAGGAATTAGAAGTATTTTCTGATTTAATTTGGGAGGGAGTTCTTTCAAAAGCAACTTATTTAGAGCATTTTTCGAAGAACCATATTTTCCTTTTTGAGTGCTTTGACACTCACGTTCAATCTATAGTTTTAAAATCACTAGTTCCAGAAACTGACTTTTTGACTAGAGAGGGATTGCAATGGCTTAGCGATAATATGTTTACAGAGACCATTGAAATGAAAACTGGAAAAAAAGAATTTACAGAGGAGCGAAACACTTCAATTTTTGCACTAATTCAGCAAGGTGCTTTTTTGAGTGATGGTCTATTGTACAAACAAATAAATTCGATTATAGAGTCGTAATATTATTGCTATTTCTTCCCAATAAGATTTAAATTTTGGTTGTCAGGAACCCACTTTTCATTTGATCGGAAGAAAAATATTTTTTTGATGTGGGTTTCTATTAAATTGGCTATTTTAGTAGATTATTTCTAAAGCTAAAACAGCCAATTTTTATTTTCTATGGACATTCAAAATACGATTCAAACATCAAGAGAGGAATTAAATCAACACAACTATAATTATTATGTGCTAGATAAACCAACAATTTCTGATTTTGAATTTGATTTGAAATTAAAGCAATTACAGGATTTAGAAGATAAATACCCGGAATATTTCGATGAAAGTTCACCAACACAAAGAGTTGGAGGAGCAATTACTAAAAATTTCCAAACGGTTACTCATGAATATAGAATGTATTCTTTGGACAATTCTTATTCTAAAGAAGAATTGGTAGATTGGGAAAAACGCATCCAAAAAGTATTAGGAGAAGTTTCATTAGAATACACCTGCGAATTAAAATATGATGGTGCATCAATCAGTATTACCTACGAAAACGGAAAATTAAAACGGGCTGTGACTCGTGGAGACGGTTTTCAGGGAGATGACGTCACCAATAATATCAAAACCATAAAATCAATTCCATTAAAATTACAAGGTAATTTTCCTTCTACATTTGATGTTCGTGGTGAAATTATTTTACCATTTGCCGGTTTCGAGAAAATGAACCAAGGCTTAATAGAAATTGGTGAATTACCGTATTCAAATCCCAGGAATACTGCTTCGGGAAGTTTGAAATTACAAGACAGTGCAGAAGTTGCCAAAAGACCCCTGGATTGCTTACTATATTTTTTAATTGGAAATAAATTACCGTTCAATTCTCAGTTTGATGGATTAGAAACGGCTAGGGAATGGGGTTTCAAGGTGCCGAAGGAAGCAAAATTGGCTCGTAATTTAGAAGCGGTTTTTGAATTTATAGATTACTGGGATGTTCACAGACATCAACTGCCTTATGAAACGGATGGAGTAGTGGTTAAAGTAAATTCTTTTCATTATCAGGATGAATTAGGTTTTACTGCTAAATCACCACGATGGGCGATTGCCTATAAATTCAAATCAGAACAAGTTTCAACGAAGCTAGTTTCAATTTCATACCAAGTTGGAAGAACTGGAGCGATTACGCCAGTAGCAAATTTAGAACCGGTACAATTAGCAGGAACAGTAGTAAAGCGCGCTTCGCTGCACAATGCGGATCAAATTGAGAAATTAGATATACGTGTTGGCGATATTGTTTTTGTAGAAAAAGGAGGAGAGATTATTCCTAAAATTATTACAGTTGATTTGACAAAACGTCCAGAGACTTCAGAACCTACAAAATACATCACTCATTGCCCGGAATGCCATACGCCATTAGTAAGAGGTGAAGGCGAGGCAAATCATTATTGTCCTAATTTTTATGGTTGTCCACCACAAATTATTGGAAGAATTCAACATTACATTTCACGAAAAGCTATGGATATTGAAGGGCTTGGCGGCGAAACAGTTGGGCTGCTTTTCAATCACGGATTGGTTCATAATTATGCAGATTTGTATGAATTGACTGTAGAGCAAATTCTACCACTGGAAAGAATGGCTCAAAAATCGGCAGAAAATTTAGTGAAAGGGGTCGAGAATTCAAAAAAAATTCCTTTCGAACGTGTACTTTATGCTATCGGAATACGATTTGTGGGAGAAACGGTGGCTAAGAAATTAGCCAAACATTATAAAAGCATTGATGCGTTAAGTCAGGCTGCTTTGATGGATTTGGTTTTAGTGGATGAAATTGGAGATAGAATAGCACAAAGTGTGATTGATTTTTTTGAAAATATAGAAAATAGAATTATTATTGAAAGATTAAAAAGTTACGGAATTCAATTTGAAATTATTGAAAAAGTAAATCCAAATGCAACTAGCAAACTCTCAGGAAAAACCTTTGTTGTTTCAGGTGTTTTCGAAAAATATTCAAGGGATGATTTGAAAAAAGCAATTGAAGATAACGGTGGGAAAGTGGGAAGTTCTATTTCGGCAAAAACGGATTATGTTATTGCAGGAGATAGTATGGGACCGGCAAAATTAGAAAAAGCAAATAAACTAAATGTACCAATAATTTCCGAAGATGATTTTATGATATTGATAAATGAAAGCTAATACACCGTCTCTTATACTTTATTTTTTAGCTTGCATTCTGACTGTGGTACTAACTTTTGTAGGGCAAGAATCATATTTGCTCTACACAAAATCTCTTTTATTATCCTCCATTTTTATATATTATCTAACTACAAATAATTATAAAATTGACTTAATTAAAGGAGGGATTTTTCTATTTTCTTTTATAGGAGACGTTTTCGTTTTGATGCGATATGTAGATTCAGAAATTGGCTCAGTACTCAGTTTTTTGATTGTTTATTTACTGCTGATTATTCCTCTTGTTAGAGGATTGAAAAAGATAAAGTTTGATAAAATAGATGTATTATCTTTGATAAGTATAATAATTGTAATGATTGTTTTATCGATTACTATTTTAAGCTTGCCATTTGAGAACATGAAAACAGATTTTTCGCTTATTATAGTTTACAGTATCGTACTGAGTATTCTGATTTGCATATCTGTTGTAAAATATATTACAAAAAGTAATTTTGCTTTTCTAAATTTACTTCTAATGTCATTGTGTTTTTTGTTTTCTGATATTTTTTATGTTTTAAATGGATTTTACTTACCACTTTCCGCTTTTAGTCTAATCGAAATAAGCACTCAGGTATTTTCGTATTTTTTTATGGTAAATTACTTTATTGCAAATAACAAATCGATACGAAAATTAAACAATAATTGATGTTCCTTTAAATGAATTTTGTTTGTCATTATCCAAATAAAAATCCATTCTACCCAAATTAATTCCGTAACAACCCACTTGATTTACTAAAACGTCTTTGCCCGTAAGATTTTTTACAACAGTAGGTTTATCTAGAAAAGTATGAGTGTGTCCACCAATTATCAAGTCAATATCTTGGGTAATTGCAGCTAATTTTAAATCACAAAGTTTATTGGGTTCGTCTTTGTAATTGTATCCCAAATGCGACAAACAAATTACTAAATCACATTGATTTTCTTTCTTTAAGATACGAACCATATCTTGTGCAGCTTCAACAGGATTATTATATACCGTTTCTTTATACATTGCTTTATCTACCAAACCATTCAATTCTATGCCGAGTCCAAAAACACCCACTTTGATTCCATTTTTGTTGAAAATTTTATAAGGCTTTACAAAGCCATCCATCGCCGTATTTTTGAAATCATAATTCGCTGATACAAATTCAAACGTAGCATGAGGCATTTGAGCATACAATCCTTCAACTCCATTATCAAAATCATGATTTCCTATAGTTGAAAGATCATACTTCATCATACTCATCAATTTGAACTCTAATTCACCGCCATAATAGTTAAAATACGGCGTTCCCTGAAATATATCACCCGCATCAAGTAATAAAACGTTTGGATTTTCCTTTCTGATTGTTTCAATTAGAGTAGCTCTTCGCACGACACCGCCCATATCTGGGTTTCTGGGATGATTTGCAGGAAATGGATCAATATAACTGTGCACATCATTGGTATGCAGAATCGTGAGATGTTTAGTTTCCTTAGATTCAAAACTGCTCAATGATAAACCTAAACTTAACAATGCCGTGGTGGCTGCTGTTTTTTCTATAAAAACTCTTCTTTTCATTTTTTTATTTTTTTGAAGCTATTTCCCGCTTTCCGTTGCAATCTTTTTATCCGCCAAAAAGGCAGATAAAAAGGATTTTCACTTCACTCGGGGCTAGGGCTATATATTTATGAAACTATTTTCTAGCGATTCAAAATGAATGCTGAGAATGAACACTAATTTTATTCAACAGTAATTCTGATATCATTTACCACAGGAATTGTATCTACTTCTTTGAAATAATCAATCAGGATATTTCGTAATTTGTAATCCAAATCAAATTTCTGAACTCCTTTTTTAAAGAAACTCATATTGTCACCACCATTTGATAAATAATCATTGGTACCTACATAATAAATTTTGTTTCTTTCAATCGATTTTCCTTGAACTAATATGTTTTTAGCAACATTGTCTTTGCCTATTGTAAAAGTAATTCCGGAGATTGGGTGTGGTTTTTTCTCGGCAATAAAATAGTCAACCAATTCAAGAATTTGTTCTCCTTTCAAAGCAATAACAACCATAGTATTTTCAAAAGGCATGATTTCAAAAGCCGTTCTGCTCGTAACATTTCCTTTTGGAAGAATAGACCGAATGCCACCGTTATTGAGTAAACAAATATCGATATTCTTTTTTTCTCTGGCATTAAATACCAGATTGCCACGCTGCAGTGTAACATCAGCTATTAAATTTCCAATAGTTGTTTGCCATTTACCAGAACTTTTATCTAGTGTAACCGGACAATAGGCAAGAATACTGTCTAAATCTTTATTAATATGTTCGCGGTAGGGTTTAATAAAATTTTCAATTTGCATTGACTTTTCATCTGGAAGACTTGAGTTGACAAGTAAATTACCTATTTCAGTAATAGGAATTTGTTTGCCCTCAATTTTAGAAACATGATAATTTTGTTTGCTGCAGGAAGCAATAAAAAAAAATGTTAAGAATATAACAAAAAGTTTTAAAACATCGTTATACTTTTTTAGATTTACCATTTTAAATGCGACTTAATTAATTAATTTTGTAACAAAGTAAAAGTAGTATGTTTTTAAATTATATAAAGGATTTCTACGTAAAAAGAAAATTAAAAAACAGTTTGCACAATTTAAAAAGTAATATACTTTCAGTTGGAATAGAAACTGTTGGTTTGCTTATCGATGCCAGTCATTTCACAGAAAAAGAAGCACTGATTAAGGAGTTGATAGCAAACGGAATTCCGGTGAAAAGCATTAAAACGATAGTGTATAAAGATAGATTTAAGTTAAATGATGTAAATTCACAACTTGGTTTCACAGATAAACATCTTAATTGGAAGGGAGAAATAAAAAATCCCAACGTAAATGACTTTATAAATGAAAAGTTTGATTTACTCATAAGTTATTACGATGTAGAAAAAGCAATATTAATGCTGATTACACATAATTCAAAAGCAGTATTTAAAGCCGGTTTTTCAACAATCGATAAAAAATTAAATCATTTGACCATTGATATGAATGTCAAAAATTATAAGATTTTCACAGCTGAATTATTCAGATATTTAAAATTATTTAAACAAAATATAATACAATAATATGCAATCATTAATAGGAACTGGTGTTGCCCTTGTAACTCCATTTAAAGAAGATTTTTCAATTGACACAGAAGCATTGAGAAGAATTGTAAATTTTTCAATCGATGGAGGAATTGAATATCTTGTAGTGCTTGGCACAACTGCCGAAAATGCGACATTGTCTCAAGAGGAAAAAGAATTAGTTATTAAAACTGTCATTGATGCTAATAACGGTAGTTTACCTTTGGTTTTAGGAGTAGGTGGGAATAACACGATGAAGGTAGTCGACGAGCTTAAAACTAGAGATTTATCATCGTTTGCGGCAATTCTTTCTGTTTCACCGTATTATAATAAACCAACCCAAGAAGGTATTTATCAACACTTCAAAGCAGTCGCCGAAGCATCTCCCATTCCAGTAATTTTATATAATGTTCCAGGAAGAACGGCCAGTAATATGTTGCCTTCAACTGTTTTGCGATTGGCAAATGATTTTAAAAATGTGGTTGCCATCAAGGAAGCTGCAGGCGATATTGTACAAGCGATGCAATTATTAAAAAATAAGCCAAAAGATTTCCTTGTGATATCTGGAGATGATATGATTGCCTTACCGATGGTTTTGGCGGGCGGATCAGGGGTTATATCTGTAATCGGACAAGGATTTCCCAAAGAATTTTCTGAAATGATACGGTTGGGGTTGAATAGAAAAGTAGATGAAGCATTCAAAACGCAATATATTTTAGATGACTGTATTGATATGATTTTTGAACAAGGAAATCCTGCAGGAATCAAACAAGTGTTTATGTCACTGGGAATAGCTGAAAATGTTGTTCGTTTACCATTGATTAAAGTAGATCAATCATTAACGGAACGAATTGACCAGTTTGTTAAAAAAATCAATAAAATAGGGTAATAAGCGTTATATTTTTTTAAACAAAAATATATTTTGAAGTAGCTAAATTAATAACTAAATTTGCCACCGAAACTTCGGTATGATTTTTTATGTTAAAATAAACTGTGAAAGTCAGGAAAAAAGTAAAAAAATGAAAAAAATAATATCTCTATTGCTTCTTATTGTTGTTTTTAGTTCTTGCAATGAATATCAAAAAGCATTGAAAACCGAAGATGTTGCTGTAAAATTTGACATGGCAACTAAATTGTATGATTCAGGTAAATATACCAAAGCAATACGCCTTTTTGAGCAAATCGCTCCCGCTTACAGAGGGAAACCACAAGCTGAAAAGTTGTTTTACATGTTTGCTCAATCGTATTACAAAACCAAACAATACTATTTAGCCGGATATCAATTTGAGAGTTTTGTATCTGGATATCCGAAAAGTGAAAAAATACAAGAAGCTGCTTATTTAGGAGCAAAAAGTTATTCAATGCTGTCGCCAGTATATAGTTTAGATCAAAAAGATACCTTTAAGGCTATTGAAAAATTACAAGCATTTATCGATAATTACCCTAACTCGCAATATTTAGCTCAGGCAAATGCAACTGTAAAAGTGCTAACTGAAAAGATTGAAAAAAAGGTGTATGAAAATGCTAAAGGATATAATACTATTTCAGATTACAAGTCTGCAATAGTAGCTTTTGATAATTTTTTAGGTGATTATCCTGGTACAACATACAAGGAAGATGCCTTGTTTTATAAATATGATTCTGCTTACCAATTAGCAATTAACAGTATTCCTGCAAAAATGGAAGAAAGATTAAATGTAGCAAAAACAGCACATTCAAATCTTGTAAAGTTTAATGCAAATTCAAAATATAAAAAGATAGAGGACGAAATGTTAGCTCGAATTGAAAAAGATTTACAAAAATTTAATAAATAAAGTCATGGATTTAAAAAAGACGAATGCTCCGGTAAATACAATTACATACAACAAAAACGTTATTGAAGAACCTACTGGTAATGTGTATGAAGCGATAACCATTATGGCTAAAAGAGCAAACCAAATCAACTCTGAAATCAAAAAAGAATTGACAGAGAAATTGGAAGAATTTGCTACATATAATGACAGTCTTGAAGAAGTTTTTGAAAATAAAGAACAAATTGAGGTTTCTAAATTTTACGAAAAATTGCCAAAACCACACGCTTTAGCAGTTCAAGAATGGTTGGATGGTAAAATCTATCATAGAGATTCAAATAAATAATAGTACAATGTCAGTTTTAAACGGTAAGAAAATTTTACTAGGTATTTCTGGTGGGATTGCAGCCTATAAAACAGCCTCATTAGTACGACTTTTCATAAAAGCAGGTGCACATGTCCAAGTGATAATGACACCTGCTTCTAAGGATTTTATAACTCCATTAACGTTATCTACGTTATCTAAAAATCCTGTATTTTCCAGCTTTTACAATCAAGATGATGAGAATGAAGAATGGAATAATCATGTTGAATTAGCGCTTTGGGCTGATTTAATGGTTATTGCTCCAGCTACGGCAAATACCTTGTCTAAAATGGCAAACGGTACTTGTGATAATCTTTTGATTGCGGCCTATTTATCTGCAAAATGCCCCGTTTATTATGCTCCTGCAATGGATTTAGATATGTACAAACATCCATCCACCATTGCAAATTTTTTCTCCTTGACTCAATTTGGTGATACTATAATTCCTGCTGAAAGCGGAGAATTGGCTAGTGGACTTTCAGGAGAAGGAAGAATGGCGGAACCAGAACATATTGTTGCATTTATAGAAGCAGATTTAGAAAGCAGATTACCCTTGAAAGGAAAGAAAATATTAATTACTGCCGGTCCCACATACGAAGCGATAGATCCAGTGCGTTTTATAGGAAATCATTCATCGGGAAAAATGGGTTTTGATATTGCTTCAAGTGCTGCAAATTTAGGTGCTTCGGTAATACTGGTTGCGGGTCCTACGCATTGTAAAGTAAATAATGCATTGATAAAAGTAATTCCTGTCGTTTCTGCTCAGGAAATGTATGATGCTTGCCATCTATATTATGCTGATGCTGATGTTGCGATTGCCGCTGCCGCTGTTGCCGATTATAAACCTAAAAACGTAGCTTCGCAAAAGATAAAAAAGAGTGCAGATGATTTTACTATTGAACTGGAGAAAACAAAGGATATCTTAGCCTCTTTAGGAGAAATCAAAAAAAATCAGTTTTTAATTGGTTTTGCTTTAGAATCAGAAAATGAAATTGAGAATGCGAAGTTGAAAATTCAGAAAAAAAACTTAGATTTGATTGTTTTAAATTCATTGCAAGATTCAGGAGCGGGTTTTGGAAAGGCAACTAATAAAGTTACTTTTATAGATAAAATTTTTAATATTGAACCAATGGATTTAAAATCTAAGGAAGCAGTGGCTGATGATATATTAAATAAGGTAGTAGCACATTTTTATGAATAAAATAATTACTTTTCTTTTAGTACTAACTTCTGGGCTTTCGCAAGCGCAACAGTTAAATTGTACGGTAACAGTAAATTCACAGAAACTAAGCAATGCCAATCAGCAAGTTTTCAAAACTTTAGAAGCTTCAGTGAGTGAATTTGTAAATAAAACTGATTGGACTGGGCAAACTTTTAAACAAAATGAAAAAGTTAACTGTTCGATGTATATTACTATTCTATCTAACAATTCTGATCAATTTACCGCAACAATACAAGTACAATCATCAAGACCTGTTTTCAATTCATCTTATTCTTCTCCTGTATTAAATTATAATGATAAAGATTTCAGCTTTAGATATACTGAATTTGAAAATTTAATTTTTAATCCAACTTCTTTCGATTCAAATTTAGTGTCTATATTAGCTTTTTATAGCAATATAATATTAGGTATGGATGCGGATACTTTTGTATTGCAATCCGGTAATCCTTATTTTGAAACAGCGCAAAATATTTCAAATGTGGCACAACAAGGTGGATACAAAGGATGGACCCAAAGTGATGGTAATCAAAATCGCTACTTTTTGATAAACGATTTATTATCTCCAACATTTGTTGGCATGAGACGAACCTTATTTGACTATCATACAGGATTAGATTTGATGAGTCAGGATTTGAAATCTTCAAAAGAAAAAATAAAAGCCTCTTTATTTAATTTGTCAAAATTGAATAGTTCAAGACCAAATACATTTTTGACACGTATATTTTTTGACGCTAAATCAGATGAGATAGTTTCGATTTTCTCAGGTGGTCCTAGTATATCTATTACCGATTTGGTAGAAAATTTGAATAAAGTATCTCCTATAAACTCGAGTAAATGGGCATTAATTAAGTATTAATTGATTTTTCAATTTACGAAATACTCATTATTCTTCATCACAAAATAAATTTAAATGATTACCTCTCTTTCGATAAAAAATTATGCGCTTATAGAAAAATTAACCATTGATTTCTCAAAAGGTTTTTCAATAATTACCGGAGAAACAGGTGCTGGTAAGTCAATAATTTTAGGAGCTTTAGGCTTAGTTTTAGGAAAAAGAGCCGACCTGACATCTTTGAAAAACAAAGAAGAAAAGTGTATTATTGAAGCTCATTTTGAAATTTCAAAGTATAATCTGCTCCCATTTTTTGAAGAAAATGATTTGGACTATGAACAAGACACTATAATTAGACGTGAAATTCTGCCTTCGGGAAAATCAAGAGCTTTTATAAATGACAGTCCTGTAAATCTTCAGGAACTGCAGGAATTGGGTCTGTTTTTGATTGATATCCATTCGCAACAGCAAACCCAAGAGCTTTCGGATGAAAATGTTCAGTTCGAAATTATTGATGCAATTGCAAATAATCAATTGACTATTTTGGATTATCAAATTCTTTTGAAAAGTTATAAATCGAATAAATCCAAATTAAATTCACTGCTAAAAAGACAAAGCGAAGCTGCAAAAGAACAAGAATACAATACTTTTTTATTAGAGGAGTTAGTTGCGGCACAATTGAAATCTGGCGAACAAGAAGTTCTTGAAGCTGATTTTGAAAAATTGAATAATGTTGAGATTATAAAAGAATCAATAGATAAATCTTTGGCTATTGCCAATGAAGAACAAATAGGCGTTTTGCATAACTTAAAAGAAATCAAAATTTCATTGCAAAAAATTGCTTCTTTCTCTACAGAATATCATTCCTTTTTAGAACGAATTACGAGTATAACAATTGAATTTGATGATATCTCAGATGAGCTAAACAGATGCTCAGAAAAACTTATTAATGACCCGGAGCAATTGGATTTAATTAGTCAAAAGTTGCAAGTTATTTTTAATCTGCAAAAGAAACATCAGGTTTCCTCAGTGGACGATTTATTGGAAATTCAAACCAAGTTAGAAAATTCCGTTTTAGAATTAGGGAATATAGAAGAAGAAATTACCGCACTGACCAATTCGATTAAGCAAAAAACAATTGCATTAGATGATTTTTCGGATGCAATTCACAGGAATAGATTGGAGTCAATTCCTGTTTTATCTCAAAAGTTAATCACTATTTTAGAAACTTTAGGAATGCCCAATGTGCGTTTTAAAATGGAGCTAAATAAATCTTTGACATATTTGTCTAACGGAAAAGACGAGCTTCAGTTTTTATTTTCTGCTAATAAAGGAACAGATTTCGGTTTGCTGAAAAAAGTGGCTTCTGGAGGAGAAATGTCTAGAATTATGCTTGCTGTAAAGGCGATATTAGCAAAATACTCTAAATTACCAACACTAATTTTTGATGAAATTGATACTGGTGTTTCGGGAGAGATTGCAATTAGAATGGGAGAAATTATGAAAGAGATGAGTCAAGAAATGCAAATATTTGCCATCACACATTTACCACAAATCGCTGCAAAAGGAAATGCACATTTCAAAGTATTCAAATCAACTGTTGGTGAGGATACGCAATCGGAGTTAAAGTTATTGAGCAATGAGGAACGTGTTGTCGAAATAGCCCAAATGTTATCGGGAACTGTCGTTTCTGCTTCGGCCTTAAATCACGCAAAAGCCTTGCTGAATTAATTTTTAGCTTTATATTTGTTTCTAAAAAATTAACACGGATTTAATTCAATTTTACTATTTAAAAAATAAAATATGTGTTTCAAAAAATATATCGGGATATTGACTATAATTTGCATTGCTTTTTTTAATACCTCTTTTGGACAAGCTTTAGACTCTGATCAAGTAGTTGGTTCAGGTGCAGCCAATAATTCTATGTATTCTGTTAGTGATTATTCAGAAGGATTTTATGTTACTTTAGAAGACTTTATTAATAAGAAAAAGACGAAACTTAATCCAGTTGAACGCAGAGAAATTATAGGGTTTGAAAAAAAATTAATACATAAAGATTCTATTGTAGATCATGTTTTTTTAACCACTATTGCTGATGAAACCAAATTGACTGGAGTTTTCGCTGTTTCGCTCAATGGAAATCTTTATATACAACAAAAAAATTTCCGTAAATATGCAGTAAAAGGTGATAAGAGTGAAGAAGGCGATAATCCAAATTCGTATCATAGGGTTTTACAAGCCTGAAAATTTCTATACTTAGAGGCAGAACTTGCTAATGGTTGGTCAAAAGGATTAGCCTACGGAAGTGGTGGAGCTATTGGAGGTGTTATAGGTGCTTCAATGAATAGATTAAAAGGAATTGTATTTGACATCAATAAAAAGGAGTTTAATGTTTTAAAGGACTGTAAAGATTTCAATGAATTTTTGACCAGTAACCAAACGGAAAACACTGAATGTAAAAACAAGAAAATAGATATAATAACAGTAAGAGAAAATATTAATAAAATTATTAAATAAGATATTTATATTTTTTTTGAATTAAAGAATAAAGAAGTCCAAGAATATAAAAACGGAAATAAAAGATAGTTATGATTATTGAACCAAGAATGAGAGGATTTATTTGTACGACATCTCACCCAAAGGGATGCGAACAAAATGTTAAAAATCAAATTGAATATATTAAATCAAAAGGTCCTATTGCGGGAGCTAAGAAAGTATTAGTAATTGGAGCTTCAACTGGTTTTGGACTGGCTTCGAGGATTACAAGTGCTTTTGGTTCAGATGCAGCAACTATTGGTGTGTTTTTTGAAAAAGCACCTTCTGAAGGTAAAACAGCGTCGCCGGGTTGGTATAATTCTGCTGCTTTTGAAAATGAAGCACAAAAAGCAGGTTTATATGCAAAAAGTGTTAATGGCGATGCGTTTTCAAATGAAATTAAAAAACAAACATTAGATTTAATTAAAGCTGATTTAGGTCAAGTTGATTTAGTTATCTACAGTTTAGCCTCTCCGGTTCGTATGCATCCGGTTACAGGTATTTTGCACCGATCTGTTTTGAAACCTATCGGAAGTACTTTTACCAATAAAACCGTTGATTTTCATTCAGGGAAAGTTTCAGAAATTTCAATCGAGCCTTCCAGTGGTGATGATATTGAAAATACCATTGCCGTTATGGGTGGTGAAGATTGGGCTATGTGGATTGATGCTTTAAAAGCAGAAAATCTTCTTGCTCTTGGCGCTACAACTGTTGCTTATTCTTATATTGGACCATCTTTGACGGAGGCAGTTTATAGAAAAGGAACTATTGGCCGTGCTAAAGATCACCTTGAAGCGACTGCATTTACTATCACTAATAGTTTAGCTGACATTGATGGGAAAGCATTTGTTTCTGTAAATAAAGCATTAGTAACACAAGCAAGTTCTGCAATTCCTGTTATTCCATTGTATATTTCTTTGTTGTATAAAATAATGAAAGAAGAAGGAATTCACGAAGGTTGTATTGAGCAAATTCAACGATTATATCAAGAAAGATTATATACTGGAAATGAAGTTCCAGTTGATGAGTCAGGAAGAATCCGCATCGACGATTTAGAAATGCGTCGTGATGTTCAGGAAAAAGTGGCTAAATTATGGATCGATGCTGTTACTGAAAACTTATCTGAAATAGGTGATTTAGAAGGGTACAGAAAAGATTTCTACAATTTATTTGGCTTTGACGTCGATGGGGTAGATTATAATGCGGATACAAACGAAGTAGTAAACATCGAAAGTATCGCTTAATCCAATTACTAAATTAAATATTAGTTTCTGTAATGCATCTTAATTTCTCAATGGTTTTATTCATTTCGAAATTAAGGTGCATTAATTTTTTAAACACATTTAAATTAATTGTATAATGTACAACTTACTTAAGGGAAAAAGAGGAATTATTTTTGGTGCATTAGATGAAAATTCGATAGCATGGAAAACCGCAGAAAGAGTGTATGAAGAAGGAGGCGTTTTTGTTCTTTCTAATGCGCCAGCCGCGATGAGAATGGGAACTATTGATCAACTCGCTCAAAAAACAGGTTCTCAAGTTATACCTGCGGATGCCACATCTGTGAATGATATTGAAAACCTTGTAGATCAGGCAATTATAATTTTAGGAGGAAGAATCGATTTTGTTTTGCACTCGATTGGAATGTCAGTAAATGTCCGAAAAGAAAACCATTACACCAATCAAAATTATGATTATACCGAGAAAGGATGGAATGTATCTGCGGTTTCTTTTCATAAAGTAATGCAGGTTTTGTATAAAAAAGATGCCATGAATGAGTGGGGAAGTATCGTCGCTTTGTCGTATATGGCAGCGCAACGTGTTTTTCCGGACTATAATGATATGGCGGATAATAAAGCGTATTTAGAATCAATCGCCCGCAGTTTTGGATATTTCTTTGGAAGAGATAAAAAAGTACGAGTTAATACTATTTCGCAATCACCAACAGCCACAAAAGCAGGTCAGGGCGTAAAAGGTTTTGGAGGATTTATAGCTTTTGCTGAAAAAATGTCGCCTTTGGGAAATGCATCAGCTTTAGATTGCGCTAACTATACTGTATCTATGTTTTCTGACTTAACAAGGAAAGTAACTTTACAAAATTTATTACACGATGGAGGGTTCTCAAATATGGGAGTAAGCCAGGAAGTAATGGAGATGTTTGAATAGATTGAAAAATATTTCTATCAAGAACCATCAAATGCTATTTGAAGGTTTTTTTTTGGATAAAGATTATCTTTATTAAAATTTTTGCATCAATAAAAATTAATACCTAAATACCACATTCAAGAGTATGTTATTTTCCTTAATCATTCCAGTTTACAATCGTCCAGAAGAAGTAGATGAACTTTTAGAAAGTTTATCACAATCCGATTATAATGAAATATTTGAAATTGTGATTGTTGAAGATGGCTCAACAATAAGATGCCAAGATGTTGCTCAAAAATATGGGGATAAATTAGATATTTCCTATTATTATAAAGAAAATTCAGGACCTGGAGATTCCAGAAATTACGGAATGAAAAAGGCTAGAGGCGATTACTTTATCATTTTTGATTCTGATTGTATTATTCCAAAACACTATTTATCGGAAGTAGACACCGCTTTAAAGCAAAACTATGTTGATTGTTTTGGAGGGCCAGATAAAGCGTTGGATAGTTTTTCAGATATTCAAAAAGCGATCAATTTCGCTATGACTTCATTCCTTACTACTGGAGGAATACGAGGTGGTTCAGAAACGATTGATAAGTTTCAGCCTCGAAGTTTTAATATGGGATTATCTCGAAAAGCTTTTGAAGCATCAAAAGGTTTTGGAAATATTCACCCAGGAGAAGATCCAGATTTATCAATACGTTTATGGAATTTGGGTTTTGAAACTAAACTTTTTTCTAAAGCATTTGTATACCATAAACGAAGAATAGACTGGGATAAGTTTTCTGTTCAGGTGAAGAAATTTGGTAAGGCAAGACCCATCTTAAATAGCTGGTACCCAAAATATAATAAAATTACTTTTTTCTTCCCAACCTTCTTTTTAATAGGATTTATTTTAGCAATAGTATTATTGATTTTTAATTATGATTTACTGCTTAAATTTTATTTTGGTTATTTTTTGGTACTATTTTTGGTGTCTACTTACCAGAATAAGAGTCTGAAAATAGGCTATTTATCTCTAATTGCTGTTTGGAAGCAATTTTACGGATACGGAGTAGGATTTTTAGAATCATTTGTAAAAATTATCATTCTCAAACATAAACCGCAGGAAGCTTTTCCAGATTTATTCTTTAACGTTTAATATGACTAAAATTATTGGTTTAACAGGCGGTATTGGCAGTGGGAAAACTACAATTGCCAATGAATTTTTATCTTTAGGAGTTGCTGTGTACATTGCTGATGATGAAGCGAGAAAACTGATGCAATCCTCAGAAGTTATTAATGCTATTAGAACTGTATTTGGTATTACAGTTTTTGAAAAAAATATATTAAACAGAGAAAAACTTGCCGAAATAGTTTTTAGTGATCCTGAAAAACTGGAACAATTGAATGCAATTATTCATCCTGCCGTAAAAAAACATTTTAAGGAATGGCTATTAAATCATAAAGACGCTCCATTTGTAATTTACGAAGCCGCCATTTTGTTTGAAAGTGGCGGCTATAAAAATTGTGATTTAATAATATCGGTCATTGCACCATTAGAAACAAGGATTCAAAGGGTTATTAATAGAGATAAAACCACACGGGAGCAGGTTTTAAAAAGAATTAATATGCAGTGGAATGACGAAAAACGCATTTCAAAAAGTGATTTTATCATTAAAAACACAAATATTGAAGAAACTAAGTCAAAAACTGTTAAAATTCTTAAATTTTTAAAGATTAAACAAAATGTTACTTAGATGTTAATGTTTGGTTAATGTATTATTTAATATATTGTTAAAATACTAATTTTGTTTCGATGAATAAACTTTTTTTTAGATTATTGGTATTATTAATGAGCTTGTCCTTGATTGGGATAATATTGGTTCAAGTTTACTGGTTTAATACATCATTCAAAAACAATGATGAGCAATTCAAATTTCATGTTAAACAAGTTATTGGTAATGTTGCTGATAAACTTCAAAAACAAGAAGCATACAGTTTTTATGATAAGTACAATCATTACAAAGACAGCACTGGAAAAGTTCCTAAAAAAAATGACTTATTAGAGTTTTATTACGTTCAAAAAAATCCAAAAACGAATAAAACAATAATATATTCTAACAGCATTATATCGGAGGATTACAAAATATCTTCATCGTTCTTTGATAAGAAGTTTGATACAGAAAGATTTAAGAATTTTAATTCTAAGCGTGTTACTGAAGTTTATAATAACAATAATATTGATAATTCAGGCGTTGGACAAAGCTTAATTCCAGATGTTAGAATTGAAAAATCAGGAAATTTGGATATTTTAGATAATGCTCAATTTGAAATATTTTTCAAAGATATTGCCTCAGCAATGCCCTTAGAAGAAAGGGTTTCAAAAGAAATTTTGCAGAAACTAATAAAAAAAGAATTAGAGGAGCGTGGTGTAAATACAAAATTCGAATTTGGGATTTATAGTAATAATTTGGCAACAAAGGTAAAGTCAGATGATTTTAAATATGATAAAAATGCCACTTATTCAATCCCTATTTTTACGGATAACGAGGGAAATAGTAAATATCAATTGCTAGTTACATTTCCTCATAAAAAGAAATTTTTATTATCTGAGCTTGTTAGTATAACGATACTATCGATAATATTTACGCTGATCATTCTTATTGCTTATTCAAGTGCATTGAATCAATTGATTCGGCAACGTCATATATCTGAGATAAAAACAGATTTTATCAATAATATGACACATGAATTTAAAACGCCTATTGCAACTATCAATTTAGCTTTGGATGCTATAAAAAATCCTAAAATAATTGATGATAAGGAAAAGGTATTACGATACCTTCAAATGATTAGGGATGAGAATAAGAGGATGCATGCCCAAGTAGAAAATGTGCTGCGAATTTCTAAATTAGAGAAAAAAGAGTTAGACATAGCTAAGGAGTCTTGTAATTTAGAAGAAATCATTAATGAAGCAATTGAGCATGTTAATTTGATTTTGGAGGATAGAGAGGGAACAGTTACAACGCATTATGATGCCACGAGAAAGACTGTTTTATTAAATGATGTTCATTTTACAAACGTGCTGGTTAATATATTAGAAAACGCAATTAAATATTCCCCGGATGTTCCTAAAATTGATGTTTATACTGAAAATGTAAAAGATATGGTTATCATTAAAGTTAAGGATAATGGGTTAGGAATGGGTAAAACAGCTCAGAAAAGAATTTTCGAAAAATTTTACAGAGAGCATACTGGAGATTTGCACAATGTTAAAGGGCATGGTTTAGGTTTAGCTTATGTAAAGAGAATTGTTGAGGACCACAACGGTCAAGTTTATGTAGAAAGTGAAAAGGGAAAAGGAAGTACCTTCATAATAAAATTACCATTAATAAATTAGAATATGGAAAATGTAAATAAAAAAATACTTTTAGTTGAAGATGACCTGAATTTTGGAGCGGTGCTAAAAGATTATTTAATGCTAAATGATTTTGATGTTACTTTAGCAAAAAATGGAATGGAAGGATTTGAAAAATTCAAAAAAGACACTTTCGATTTGTGTATTCTGGATGTTATGATGCCATACAAAGATGGTTATACTTTAGCAAAAGAAATAAGAGAGAAAAACAATGAAGTCCCAATTATTTTTTTGACAGCAAAATCTATGAAAGAGGATGTTTTAAAAGGATATAAGGCAGGTGCTGATGATTATTTGAACAAGCCTTTTGATTCAGAAGTGCTTTTGATGAAAATCAAAGCTATTATTCAAAGAAAATCATCTGATACTAAAGCGGAACAAGCACAATTTGAATTTAATATTGGAAAATTTCACTTTAATTCAAAACTTCGCTTTTTAACTTTTAACAATGAAGAGCCTATTAAATTGTCTCCAAAAGAGAATGAGTTATTGAAAATGTTGATTCTTCACGAAAATGATTTGATGCCAAGAGAATTGGCTTTAACAAAAATTTGGAGAGATGATAACTATTTCACCTCTAGAAGTATGGATGTTTATATCGCTAAACTAAGAAAATATCTTAAATTAGATGAAGATGTAGAAATCCTTAATATTCACGGTGAAGGATTTAGACTAGTTGTAAAAAACAAAGTAGCATAATAAAAAAAGGCTCTGAGAAATCGGAGCCATTTTTTTTGGAGCTATTTATTTCTCGGATATTGTGTTAACTATTTCACTTCGGGTATATGGCTTTGTATAAATTTTATCCTATTTCCAATTCAATTGTAAAGCAAAACTGGTTTTATCTTCTTTTGTAATACTAAAAATAGTTTCTGTTTCATTCAAACTCGCGTGAATGAGTACCTGATCTTTCATAGATAACTCCTTCATGAAATTCATTTCTAAACTTTCTATTTTTTGATTTAGAATTAGTTTTTCGTCGGCAAGATCCAGACACCATTCCAGATATTTTACATTATTTACATGATTTACAATATCTAAATCGGATAAGAAAACCGTTTTCGCAAATACAGTCTCTTTTTCATGATTCAAATTAATTTTTGAAAAACCATGTTTTGTGGCTCTTGTATCGGGATACAATTCAAAATGTTCAAAAGGTAATGCCAATGCTTCCGGACGTCGCTTTTGGGTGTTAAAAACGGCCCAAAAAGTCTCAGAACCTACGATCTTCTTTCCATTAAAACACATTTCTAGCGCACGTACGGAACGAGATTTTTCTAAAGAGTTAATCCACGTTTTTACCGTCACAATATCACCCCATTTAGGTAATACATCTATTTCAACTCGCATCCTGCTTAAAACCCAAGCCTGATTGAATTCTTGCATATCTAAGAAACTAATGCCTCCAATCTCTGAATGCGCCGCAGCTGTTAACTGTAAAATATTACATAAGTCGGTATATTTTAAATAGCCATTTGGAGCACATTGTGTAAAATTTATTTCCCAGTCTTTGCTTAAAATGGACGTAAAATTCGGTGCTATTGGCATATATATAATTATAAATTTGTATTCTTAGATTTAGATTTATTTACTTTTTTGAATTGATGTAATTTACAATAACGTCATAAGGTGTTTCAAAATCAAACCATTTGGTATTTTGATTTCTTTTGAACCAAGTCAGTTGTCGTTTAGAAAATCGTCTTGTATTTTTCTTTATTTCTTCGATGGCAAATTCCAATGAAATTTCACGATAAAAATAACTGAATAATTCTCTATAGCCTACGGTTTGCAGTGCATTCAATTCTTTGTTTGGAAGTAAACTTTTGGCTTCAGCCAAAAGACCTTCGTTCATCATTATATCAACACGTTGATTGATTCGGTTATAAATTATCTTTCTATCAGCCTCTAAACCAATAAGGATGGTAGTGAAGTTTCGACTGTTTTGCTTCTGATTTAGAAAAGAAGAATACGGTTTTCCTGAACCTATACAAACTTCCACAAAACGCATCATTCGTTGTGGGTTTTGTATCGTTTGCGGATTTTCTAAGAGCAGGGTTTTATAATAACCAGGATCTAATGCTTCCAGTTTTTGTTGTAAATAACGAATTCCTAATTTTTCGTAATTAGCCGTTATTTCTGAACGCACCGAAATATCAATTTCAGGAAATTCGTCAAAACCTTTTAGAATGGCATCAACATACAAACCAGATCCACCCACTAAAATCACATAATCATTTTTCAAATACAATTCGTCGAGTTTAGCCGTGGCCTGTTTCTCAAAATCACCAACGGTGTAATTTTCAAAGATCGATTTGTTTTGAATGAAATGGTGCTTCGCAGACGCTAATTCTGATTTGCTGGGAACTGCTGTTCCAATGGTCATTTCCTTGAAAAACTGTCGGCTGTCACAAGAAATAATTTCGCAATTGAAATAATCTGCTAAAACAATACTCAGAGAAGTTTTTCCAATGGCGGTAGGGCCAACTATAGTAATTAAGTATTTCATGTTTTGTTATAACGAATGGCTAAAATGGACTTTAAATAAAACTTAAAACTTGATTATTTTCAATGTTTTACTTTTTCGAACATGACCTTGAATGATATTCTTAGTGTCCCTGTTATTTTGCATTGGTATAATAATATTTTTAAGGATTTCAATATTGTGAATTTGATAATTCAAATCATAAAATGCATATCCTTTATAAATTCCGTTTTCTATTAGAACAGCACTTCGCTCGTTGATGGTTCGCCCTTTATCAATTAATAGCATATTTTGATTTTCAAAGCTAATTTTGTCAATAAAACCTTGAACTCTTATATTGTATTCTTCGGGGGGAACTTGCCCAAGACAGGCTCCGTCACACTCTTTTATGCTGTATTGAAAACAGTTTGTTTTAGTGACATATAAACCTGTTAATTTTTGACACAAATTGTAAGCTGAAGTAATTCTAAACAAAGCATTTTTCCCTTCTTGCAAGGAAGTGAACGAAGTAATTTCTTTTTTTCGGCCATCTGCTTTTTGCAATTTTAGATTCAAATATCCCTTTTCATCTTTCTCTGCATACAAAGCCAGTTGGAAAATACTTTTTCTTTGTGCTTGGTTATGAATAGGTTTGTTGATTTTTATTTCTTGGCTTTCTTTTAATAAAGCAATCAATTCGCTTCCTGTTTCATCATAAGTTACCGTGAAAACTTCTGCTTGAATTTTTTTGCATTTAGTTGTAGTTCCCGTGAAATGCTGGTTGACACGTTTTTTTATGTTTAGACTTTTGCCAATATAAACTAAGTTGCCTTTTTCATTATGAATGTAATAGATGCCAGTTGTAGAAGGTAAACTAGCAATGATATCGAGTAGTTTTGGAGCAATTCCTTTTTCAACTTCGAGTTTAATAAAATCTTTTACGATTTCTTTTTCTAAATCTTTGTCTAATAGCATTTTGAATAGCTTTACTGTAGCCATTGCATCACCACTCGCCCGATGTCTATCGGCCATTGGGATTCCAAGGGCACGAACGAGTTTGCCCAAACTATGTGAAGGTTGCTCTGGTAATAATTTTTTTGACAATTCAACGGTACAAAGTGTTCTTGCCTCAAAATCATAGCCTAATCGTCTAAATTCAGTTCGAAGAATTCTATAATCAAAAGAAGCATTGTGTGCTACAATTACGCAATCATTTGTCATTTCAATAATGCGTTTGGCTACTTCAAAAAATTTGGGAGCAGAGCGCAACATTTCATTATTGATTCCAGTCAATTTAACTACAAAAGGCTGAATTGGAATTTCTGGATTAACCAAACTTATGAATTGATCCACCACTTCATGGCCGTCAAATTTATAGATAGCGATTTCAGTGATTCCTTCTTCGTTGAATTGTCCTCCAGTGGTTTCTATGTCGAGTATTGCGTACAAATTTTTTGTTTAATGTTTAATGTTTCGAGTTGTGAAACATCTGAAGTCAAAAATCGTTAATCGAAATTTGAAAATCAAATTCTTCCTCCAAAGATACTACTTCCTATTCGAACCATGGTGCTTCCACATTCAATTGCCAGTTGATAGTCTCCGGACATTCCCATGGAAATAGTTTTCAGTTTACAGTTTACAGTTTTTAGTGGTCGTAATCCATCAAAAATCGATTTCAAATGAGTGAATTCTTTCTTAATTTGTTTTTTGTCATCTGTAAATGTGGCCATTCCCATCAATCCTACCACTTGAATATTTTTCATTTCTTGAAAATCATTAGAAGATAAGAGTGAAGCTAGTTCCTGCTCGTCAAGACCAAATTTAGTTTCTTCTTCGGCAATATGTATTTGCAATAAACAATCAATAATTCTGTTATTTTTTTGCGCTTGCTTATTGATTTCCTGCAATAATTTTAAACTATCCACTCCATGAATGAGGCTCACAAATTGCGCCATAAATTTGACCTTATTCGTCTGTACATGACCAATCATATGCCATTGAATGTCTTTTGGCATTTGGTCCCATTTTTCCTCCATTTCCTGGATTTTGTTTTCTCCAAAAATGCGTTGTCCTGCTTCATAAGCTTCCATCAAGTCGAGAATGGGTTTGGTTTTAGAAACAGACACCAAAGTTACATGTTCCGGTAATGTGGATTTTATTGAAAGTAAGTTTTGAGCTATTGACATTTTTTAATCTTTTAATTTATTAGTGTATAATCAAAGTTCATAAATTACTAAACCACTTCTAAACTTCGGTTCGATGTAAGTGCTTTTTGGAGGCATAATCAAATTGTTATCAGCTAAAGCTTTAATTTCTGATATATTTGACGGAAAGAGAATAAAACCAGCTTCAAATTCTCCCTGATCAATTTTTTGTTTTACTTCTAAAATGGATTGCTTTCCTGAGATATACTCGATGCGTTCGTCATTGCGTAAATCTTCGATTCCAAGAAGAGGCATTAGTACTTTTTTGTACAGAATTTGTGTGTCTAAACTTTCCAAAGCAGTTTCGGAAACTTCATTTTCTTTTCGTAAAATTAGGCTATAAAAATCATTGTCGAGATACATTCCGAACTGATGTTTTTCAGAAGGCTGAAAAGGTTGCTTATATTTATTTTCAATAATAAAATCCTTAGCCAGTTCCTTAATGAAATCTTCTTTTGAGAAACCATTCAAATCTTTCACCAGTCGATTAAATTCATAAATCTTAACGTTATTTTCGGAAATTAAATAACTTAGAATATAATCTTTTGCAGTGTTTTCTGGGTCTTTATTTTCTTCAGATAATAATTTTAAAGCTTCCGTACGATGATGTCCGTCAGCAATATATAGACTTTCTGTTTTATCAAATATATTTTGCAACCAACTAATCTCTAATAAATCTTCAATTTTCCATAAATAATGAATTTCTTTTTTGGTAGTTGAGAATTCGAAATCGGCTAATTTTTGTGTGCAATTATAAATCCAATTTTCTATTGTCTTATTATCAGTATACGTCATTAAAACAGGCTCCGTGTTAAACTCGGCATATTTCATATAATCTTTCAGCAACTGAACTCTAAAAGCTAAGATATCTTCATGTTTTTTTATGACATTATTGCGGTAATCTTCAACACTTGTTCCCACAATAATTCCGGTGAAAGAATGTGTTTTGGTAACAATCTTATGAATATAGATAGCCGGCTTTTTATCCTTAACTAAAATAATTTCATTTTTGAATTGCTGATATTTTTGATGTACTAGTCTGTATCTTTTTTCAAAAGAAACAGTTTCCTGATTGGTATAGGCCGGTTTTAGAATATGCAAAAAGGACAAGGGATTAAAATCCAATTGTGCTGCTAACTCGGCATTCATATATTCTTCATAAGAACGACAGGTGACGAGGCAAACTTTATCACGAGTAGGACGAACTGCTTTAAAAGGAACTATTTTAGCCATAATTATGTCAAAAGTCCTAAAGTCGAACGTCTAAAGAAATTAACTTTAAGACTTTCGACTTTTTAATATTGAGATTAAATAAATTGTTTAGAAATCTTCTCCGCTTTTTTGCTTCCGGAATAATCATAGAAACCTTCGCCAGATTTCACACCCATTTTCCCTGCCCGAACCATATTTACTAATAAAGGACACGGTGCATATTTTGGGTTTTTGAAACCGTCGTACATTACGTTTAAAATGGCCAAACATACATCAAGTCCAATAAAGTCGGCCAATTGTAAAGGTCCCATTGGGTGACCCATTCCTAGTTTCATTACGGTGTCAATTTCATAAACTCCAGCAACTTTGTTGTATAAAGTTTCGATTGCTTCATTGATCATGGGCATCAAAATTCTATTGGCAACAAAACCAGGATAATCGTTTACTTCAACAGGCGTTTTTCCTAATTTTTCAGATAAATCCATAATGGTTTTAGTCACTTCGTCAGAAGTATTGTAGCCACGAATAATTTCTACCAATTTCATGATAGGTACCGGATTCATAAAGTGCATTCCTATAACACGTTCCGGATGTGCCACAACTGCTCCGATTTGAGTAATTGAAATCGAAGAAGTATTGGTTGCCAAAATTGTATCGGGAGAACATGTCTCATTCAATTGCTTGAAAATATTTAGTTTTAATTCTACATTTTCGGTAGCGGCTTCAATAACTAAATCTGCACCTACAACACCATCTTTAATATCGGTGTAAGTGATTATATTAGTAATTGTTCTTGCCTTATCTTCTTCGGTTATGGTTCCTTTTGCTAGCATTCTGTCTAAATTGGCAGCAATAGTAGCCATTCCTTTATCTAAAGATTTTTCGGAAACATCTATTAATTTAACGGTAAAACCACTTTGGGCAAATGTATGAGCAATTCCGTTGCCCATTGTTCCTGCTCCGATTACGGCTATTGTTTTCATGTTATATGGTTGGATTAAAATTGAAGTATTTATCTAAATCTTCTTTTATTACTTCGTATTCATTTTCATTGATATATTTATTAGTGTAGAGCCAAATATATCTTTCATATTGAATATTATATGGTAAAACAGGATCTATTAAAAAATATTTCTTTCTAAAAAAATCAATTTGCTTTTGATACACTAGTTCTATAAACGTATTAACTTCTACAGCATTTTTTTTAGTATATATGAAATATAAATGTTTTGAAGATTTTATGTGTTTCTCTTCATATTCCCTAATATTTTTTATTAGCATAAAAATAAATGGTAATAGTAGAAATGAACAAAGTATTTTAAGAGCCAATGGAGGTGCATTATTTAATAAAGCTACTGCACATAAAATTAAAAATAAATTTAAAAAAAGTGATGTGTAAAGTCTTACCGTTGTTTTGTCAAGACTTCCTTTTTCTATATACCAACTATTTTCTATATCTTCTAAGGGGATATTATACTTAAGTTTATGTTTTGCAGTATTTAAATTTACACGTATCTCTTCATCTAATATCTCAAATAGCTGTTTTTGATTCCCATATTTAATTTCTAATTTATTATCCATCAAAAACTACTTCTTAAAACAATCAATAATTTGGTACGCCACTCTTAATGCTTCAGTTGCTTGTTCCAATGTTACAACAGGAGAGGTGTCATTATTGATGGCATCAGCAAATGATTCTAATTCGTCAAGAATTGCATTATTTTGTTCCACATCTGGATTGGAGAAATAAATTTGTTTTTTTACTCCTTCAGCGTTTTGTAAAATGATATCAAAATCACCAGGAACTTCTGGAGCATCTTTCATTTTTACCACTTCGCATTTCTTTTCCAAGAAATCGACAGAGATATAAGCATCTTTTTGGAAGAAACGAGATTTTCGCATGTTTTTCATCGAAATTCTGCTGGCTGTCAAATTAGCAACGCATCCATTTTCGAATTCGATTCGGGCATTAGCAATATCAGGGGTATCACTTATAACCGAAACTCCGCTGGCATTAATACTTTTTACTTTAGATTTCACAACGCTTAAAATAGCATCAATATCATGAATCATCAAATCTAAAACCACAGGAACATCGGTACCACGAGGATTGAATTCTGCCAAACGATGCGTTTCAATAAACATTGGGTTCTCAATCATGTTTTTAGTTGCAATAAAAGCAGGATTGAAACGCTCTACATGTCCAACTTGCCCTTTAACATTGTATTCTTTTGCTAAAGCAATAATTTCTTCGGCCTCTTCAACGGTATTTGAAATCGGTTTTTCTATAAAAACATGCTTGCCTGATTTGATGGCGACTTTGGCACACTTATAATGAGAAAGAGTGGGGGTTACAATATCAATAACGTCAACAGCATGAATGAGGGTAGCTATGGTGCTAAAATGTTTGTAGCCAAATTCTTTAGAAACCTTTTCGGCATTTTCTTGGTTTGGGTCATAAAAACCAACTAATTCATATTTTTCAGATTGTTGTAATAAACGCAAATGTATTTTACCCAGATGACCAGCACCTAACACTCCAATTTTCAGCATAATGATTTAATTTGTACAAAAATAGCAATAAAATGATTAATTTTTTAACGATATGAAACAATTATTTAGCCAATTTAATATTTAAAATTCACTATTTAATATTAGAAATTGTTTTCTATTTTTGCCAAAATAAAATATTAAATTTTGAAAGACACAGCCAAACATCAAGGACTTCGGAATCAATTAGTAAGCACTTTGGAACAAAAAGGGATTATTGATAAAAGTGTTTTGGACGCGATAAAAAAAATCCCAAGACACTTATTTTTGAATTCCAGTTTTGAGGATTATGCTTATCAGGACAAAGCATTTCCTATTGGCGCTGGTCAAACAATTTCTCAACCGTACACGGTGGCTTTTCAATCGCAACTATTAGAAGTGAAAAAAGAACACAAAATTTTAGAAATAGGAACAGGTTCCGGCTATCAAACTGCTGTTTTGTGTACGATGGGAGCAAAGGTTTATAGTGTCGAAAGACAAAATGAATTATTCAAGCAAACATCCATTTTGTTTCCAAAACTAAGTATTCGTCCCAAACATCTTTCTTTTGGTGACGGTTATAAAGGATTACCAAGTTATGCGCCTTTTGATAGTATTATTGTTACGGCAGGAGCTCCTTTTATCCCTCAGCCTTTGATGGCGCAATTGAAAATAGGAGGAAGACTGGTTATTCCGTTAGGAGAAGAGGTACAAATTATGACTTTGTTAATCAGAAAAAATGAAACGCAATTTGAAAAACATGAATTTGGAGAGTTTCGATTTGTACCATTATTAGAAGATAAAAATTAAAATAGAAACCCGTCTCGCTTAAATTACGTGACGGGTTTTTTATTGACCAATAATGTTGAGATATCGCTCTAAATCTTTTTTTTCCGTTTGAGCGATCAATAATAAAAAATCTTCCTTGTTATTTTTAGTTTGAGCTGTTTCCAGTGCCTGATAGTACTGAATTCTACTTTCGTAATCACCTTTTACATTAGCAATGATATAGCCATGTTGCAATAAAATCAAGTTCATGACTAAACGAGAAGTTCTTCCGTTTCCATCAATAAATGGATGAATAGTGAGTATTCGCTCGTGCATTTCAGCAGCTAAAACTACAGGATGCAGGTTGTTTTTATTGGTTTCGTACCAAATAAAAAAATCTTCCATTTCTTTGGCAACCAGAAACGGTTGGGCTGGCATATGACTGCTTCCTTCTATCATCACTTGCACTTTTCGATAACGACCCACGTCTTCCGGATGGATACCTCTTAAAATCAGATTGTGAATTGACAAGACCTCTCGTTCATTAATAGAAGCATTTTTTTTTATCAAATTTTTGATATAAGCAATTGCTTCCTGATGATTAATCACGTCAAGATGTTCCCTCATACTTTTTCCGGAAATAGTCAAACCTTCATTGCTGACCAAATCACTCTCTCGAAGCGTCATTGTGTTCCCCTCGATACGGTTACTTTCAAAAGTGTATTCCATTTCTAATGCTTGAGCAATATGATAGCTGTCGAACTGACGCAAACCATCCAATTTCGTCTTTAAAATATCAATTTCGTCTAATATTTTTTGTAGGGAAGGAGATGTTTTTTTAATGGAAGATTTACTTTGATATCTTATCTCTTCCTCAGCAACTAGTAATGCTTTTAGTGCAAATTCATCTTGACCTATTTCGTAGATAATTTTTTCTTTTAGCCAAGCAACCAGTATTGTTTCTAAATCAATTTCCAGTAATGATGCAAGTTTTATAACTTGATCTCTAGTGGGTTTTCTGCCGCCACTTTCAAATTTACTAATCAAGGCTTGGTCAATTCCTAAAAGCTGCGCCACTTCCCTAGTTTTGAGTCCTTTTTGTTCTCTTGCATTTTTGAGTAGTGTTTTCATTTTTAAATTAAGATTTAAATTGTCTTGACAAATTCAGTCATTTTTGTACGTATAGAAAAATAATTCTTTAAAAATTAATTTTGTATTTAAAATGCTTTTTTGATTCGATCAAGATCTCTTTTAGTATCTTGTTCTTTTAAGGATTCGCGTTTGTCATAGGTTTTCTTCCCTTTACAAAGGCCAATTTGTAGTTTAGCCATTCCTTTTTCATTAGTAAACAATTTCAAAGGAACAATGGTTAGTCCTTTGGCTTGAACACTTTTAATTAACCCTTTCAATTCTTTTTTATTCAAAAGTAACTTACGCTCGCTTCTCGCTTTGTGGTTAAATTGATTGCCAAAAGTATACTCTTCAATGTAAGTATTGATTGCGAAAAGTTCATTATTGCTAAATTCACAGAAACTCTCCGTAATATTAGCTTTTCCTAATCGAATGGATTTAATTTCAGTTCCTGCTAAAACAATTCCAGCAGTAAATGTCTCGATTATTTCGTAGTCGAATTTGGCTCTTTTATTGTAGATATTTATTGTTTTCAGCATAGGAATACAAAGGTAGAAACAAATCTACGAAACACCAATTGTTTTTGTATAAATACTTAAATTTGCAAAATGGAAAATTTAAAATCAAAAGACCCTCTTCACGGAATAACCCTGCTAAGAATCCTGGAACAATTAGTAGAATATTATGGATTTGATACTTTAGGAGAACTCATTAAAATTAAATGTTTTACAGACAATCCCAGTATAAAGTCTTCTTTGACTTTTCTACGAAAAACAGATTGGGCAAGAAAACAAGTTGAGGATTTGTATGTTCAGTCTCTCTCTAAATTTGCCAAATAGTTTTCGTTTACTGGATACGGTAGGAAACCATAACACCACCTCGATAGGGCAACCATTCGCCACTTTTATTCCAATGCTGAGCAGTCTCGTAGCGTTCGCCGGTACTTAAATAATAGCCATGGTAAAATCCCTGTTGGTTTCCACCTCCTAAAAAGCAATCCAATACAAACTTATCATTTATTTTAGCTTGATATCCAATTGTGGCACCCATAATATAGCCAAATCCCTTTTCATAAAGGTCAGTATTTAAATAATTCCATTTTTGGAAATGGAATGCAGTAGCACCTATATGTGCTCCGACATAAAAACCATTATATTTTTCTTTAAAATGATAACGATATTCAGGAATAAAAATATAAAATTGAAGCGGCTTACCATCTACGGATTTCCAAGGTGAGGCTAAAATATCTAATTGAAAAGTTGATTTTTTTCCAATACTAGTCTCAACACCTACATTTGGCACTCCCAATAAAGTAGTCAAAGCATTTACTTTTACGTAAGTTTGACTTTGGGAATCGATAGAAAATAAAAATAGGGTAACTAATAATAAATTTTTCATAATGAACGGTGAACAATGCGTTTTCAATGGTGTAACATTTTTTTGATTGCAAATGTATAGATTATTCTTTCTTATTGTATTAATCAGTTTTTTTGTAATAAATAATATGTAATGATTCATTAAAGGTTCAAAGCGCTACTTATTCAAAATAGAATATATAACAGAATCTAAAAAGCGTCCTTCGAAGAATTCATTTTCCTTAAAATGAGCCTCTTTTATAAAACCGCATTTTTGTAAAACTTTTGTAGAACCTTGATTATCTGGAGCAATAATAGCTTCAATAGAATGCAGCTTCATTTCATTAAAACCATATTTTACTACTTCTTGAACGGCCTCTGTAATAATACCTTTTCCATTGTATTCCGGATGCAACATATAACCAATTTCTGCTCTGTGATGCTCAGGTTTTATTCTGTAATGACCTATAATCCCTATTAGTTTTGGACTATCTTTACAGGTTATAGCCCAGTTTATTCCTTCGATATTTTCGATTTTAGAATTAATCATTGCAATATGTTCTAAGGCATCATCAATTGTTTTAACCAATGTTCTGGGAATATATTTCATGATTTCTGGATTAGAACGCAAAGCGAAAACTTCGTTTACATCACTATCGTTTATTCGTCTCAAAAGTAATCGTTCGGTTTCTAAATTTGGAAATGGAGTGAAATTTATCGTCAACATATCTTGTTAATTTATTTTAATAATTCATAGAACTTCAATGCTGAATTCTGATCTGAAAGTTGAATTTTCTTCCACAACTTGAATCCCTTCTTTCTCAAAAAGATTTCCTGAATTCTCATTTGTGTCGGAATAACCAAACCACGGTTCGATGCAAAGAAATGGAGCATTCATTTTGGTCCAAATTCCTAAACTTGGGAAATCTTTGAAATTTACTCTTAAAAACGGATTTCTATTTTCTAAAATAGTTAGTGACTTTGATTTTAATATTTTAAAAATCAAGGCGTCATTTTTAAATAATTCATAGGTCAATGGAATCTGTCCTTCTTGTATTTCTAGTTTTTTTGTTTGATTTGAAATTAAATCATTTTCTAGAAGGTAATATTCTAAAGATTGCTCTTTGTCAAATTGAATGGAATAATTTTCAAAATTTCCTGGTAAAGCAAATGCGGGATGTGCTCCAATAGAAAAAGCCATCTTAGAATTGCCGTTGTTCATTATTTTATATTCAATGCTTAAATTGGAATTGTCTACAGTATAAATGATTTGCAATTCAAATTGAAAAGGATATGCGCTCAGCGTTTCTTCAGTTGATTGTAACGAGAAAGTCGCAGAATCTTCCTTTTTATCGATTAATTTAAATTCCATATCACGTGCAAAACCATGTCGTGATAAATTATATACGGTTTCGTTATATTGATACGAATTATTTTTTAAGGTGCCAACAATTGGAAACAAAACAGGGGAGTGCTTGCTCCAAAATTCAGGATTTCCTTCCCAAATGTATTCGTTATTATCCTTATTTTTTAGCGAACATAATTCTGCGCCAAAACTATTTATTGTAGCGGTTAAATAGGCATTTTTAATTACTGTTTTCAAAGCCGTTTAGGTTTTAATTTTAAAATGTAAATATATTTTAAAATTTGTTTAAAAATATAAATCAGGGAAAATCTATTTAAAATTAAATAACTATTGGCTTTTCAATAATTCCCTTTTCTTGTTGTAATATGAGTTATTTTTTAGTTATTTGTTAGACTATTTATTTGATTGCAATTTGACTAAAGTAGCGCTCACGTTATAGAGAAGTATTAAATCTTCTATTAATATCAACAGACTGTGTAACAAAAGGATTCACTTTTATACTTATCGGTAATCAAACAAATAAAAAAATAAATAATCAATCGAATTATGAAAAACAATTTCTTTAAAGTTGCATTCTGTTTAGCTTTATTTAGTGGAGTTTCCTCGCTACAGGCTCAGGACACGAAAACAAACGTATCAAAGTACGATTATCACAATGCATTTGCACCTGGTTTTTATACGAAAAATGGAACAGAAACGCGCTCTGCAAGTGGACAACCAGGAGCAAAGTATTGGCAAAATAGAGCTGATTATCAATTAACAGCAAATTTAAATGATAAAACCAGCGAAATCATTGGAACTGAAACATTAACGTATACCAATAACAGCCCTGATAAATTGGCTTTTCTTTGGATGAACGTTGACCAAAATTTATTTAAAAAAGATTCGCGTGGAATTTCAGTTATCCCAGTAGGCGGGAGTCGTAACGGAGCAGATGGAGAAGATTTTGACGGAGGTCATAAAATTAAATCTGTCAAAGTAACTGCAACTGTGAGAGGAAAATTTGTTGAAAAAGAAGCTAAATTTACTATTGTAGATACTCGTATGCAAATTATTTTGCCACAAGAATTAAATGGCAACGGTACTTCAATTAAAGTAAAAATTCAATTTTCTTATATTTCTCCAAAATATGGTTCAGACAGAACGGGAGTTTTAGAGACTAAAAATGGTAAAATTTTTACCATTGCTCAATGGTATCCAAGAATGTGTGTGTATGACGATGTAAAAGGATGGAACACGCTACCTTATTTAGGTGCAGGGGAGTTTTATTTAGAATATGGAGATTTTGATGTTTCAATCACAGCACCTGCAAATCATATTGTAGTTTGTTCAGGTGATTTACAAAACCCTTCCGAAGTTTACACTGCTGAACAGCAAAAACGTTGGGCTCAAGCCTCAGCTAGTGACAAAACGGTTATGATTCGAACAGCTGCGGAGGTAACAAATGCAAATTCTAGACCAGCTGGGAAAACTACTTTAACTTGGAAATTTAAAATTAAAAATTCCAGAGACGTTGCTTTTGCATCATCAGCTGCTTTTCTTATTGATGCTGCCAAAATTAACTTACCTAGCGGAAAAAAATCAATTGCAATTTCTGCTTATCCAGTAGAAAGTGAAGGTCAAGATGCTTGGGGTCGAGCAACAGAATATACTAAATCATCTATTGAAAATTATTCAAAACGATGGTTTGAATTCCCTTATCCAGCCGCCACAAATGTTGCAGGTAACGAAGGCGGAATGGAATATCCTGGTATTGTTTTTTGTGGATGGGAATCTAAAAAAGAGGAATTATGGGGCGTAACGGATCATGAGTTTGGTCACGGTTGGTTTCCAATGATTGTAGGTTCAAACGAACGATTATTTGCTTGGATGGATGAAGGATTCAATACATTTATCAACTCATTGAGTTCACTTGATTTTAACAACGGAGAATACAAGCAACCCGCTTCAGATTTGCATCGTTCTTCAAATAGATTAACTAATCCTGATTTAGAGCCTGTTTTTTCAGCTCCAGATGGATTGAAAGAGGCTAATTTAGGTATCTTAGCATATTACAAACCGGCCTCAGGTCTTACTATGTTGCGCGAGCAAATTTTAGGAAAAGAACGTTTTGATTACGCTTTTAGAACGTATACAGAGCGTTGGGCTTTCAAGCATCCTACACCAGATGACTTTTTCCGTACTATGGAAAATGTGGCGGGCGAAGATTTAAACTGGTTTTGGAGAGGTTGGATTATTAACAACTGGCGTTTTGACCAAGCGGTCTCTAAAGTGAAATATGTGAAAAATGATCCTGCTAAAGGAGCAATTATCACTGTCGATAATTTAGAAAAAATGCCTTTTCCAGTTATCATGGATATTAAATCCAAATCAGGTAAAGTAATTAGAGTTAATCTTCCGGTAGAAATATGGGAACGTAACAAAAGTTGGTCTTTCAAATCTAATACAACCGAAGAAATTGATACTATAACACTTGACCCAGGACATGTTTTTCCAGATGTAAATTCAGATAATAATACTTGGATTGCCGGAAAAGGAGAATTAGAGATCGATGTAATCTTAGATACTTATTTAGGTACATTTGCAAGTAAACAAATTCCCGTAAAAATTGCTTTTTCAGAAGAAAAGGGTATTTTAATAGCGAAATCTGAAGGGCAACCTAATTTAAGTCTTGTGTCTGCCGGAAAAGATAAGTTTGTTTTTGATGCAGCGGGACTTACTATCCAATTTAATGAAAATAAAAACGAGTTTACTCTAGGGGTTAACGGTCAGAGTTTCTTGTTTACAAGAGATAAATAATTTTTGAATTTATTTACAAAAAACGCCAAATGTGAAGGAGGCCACGGAAAAACATCGCTTATTTTGATTAGCGTCGTTTTTTAGACAATAAAAAACGCTTGTTACAGGATTTTTAAACATCCCTTACAAGCGTTTTTCTTTTTGTAACTGTTTTTAATTGTAGGTTGTATCAGCCGATTTTTGAATGATAGAGTTTCATTTTGCATAATGCGCGTGTAGCGTGCATTTGCTACATTAATTTCAGTATTCTTTTTACGTTGAACCATTCCTGAACTTATTTAGCTCTTAATAATTTGTCTCCATTTTGTTTTTAATTTAAAAATATAAAAAGAACGATATCTCGATCATTCAAATAGATACTTTTATTAATCACTGTAAATCAATACTTTAATAAATATTTTTATTTTTTTAAAACTAAAAGTTAACTAATAGCGTAAATGTACTATATAACTTTAATAATAGATTTTATGAAAACTAGAAAATTTTTATCGATTGCATTATTTGCATTAGTACTTGGAGCAACTTCTTTTGCTCAAAAAAGCGTTATGGTTGGTGGAGCTGTAATGTATCCAACAAAAAACATTATTGAGAACGCCGTAAACTCAAAAGACCATACTACATTAGTTGCAGCTGTAAAAGCGGCAGGTCTGGTTGAAACATTACAAAGTAAAGGACCTTTCACCGTTTTTGCTCCAACAAATGCAGCCTTTGATAAATTGCCAAAAGGAACAGTTGAAAACTTATTAAAACCTGAAAATTTAAAAACTTTGCAAACTATACTAACGTATCATGTAGTTGCCGGAAAAATGAACGCTTCAGCTATTGCTAAAGCAATTAAAATGGGAAAAGGAAAAGCAATTTTGAAAACAGTTAGTGGTGGAACTTTGATCGCTTGGATGAAAGGTAAAAAATTATATATTACTGACGAAAATGGTAAATCTGCTAAAGTTACAATTGCAGATGTAAACCAATCTAATGGTGTTATTCACGTTGTTGATGCAGTAGTATTACCAAAACAATAAATTATTTGATTTAAGGTTGAGAATTGTTTATTGAAGAGGCTCTGCAATATTGCAGAGCTTTTTATTTGTATAAAAATGTCTAGCCTTGAAGTAACGATACACAAAAAATCATTCTAATGAAAGTAAGTTGAAATGGAATCTATAGAGAACCTTATAATAGCTTTTTATTTAATTATTTGTCAATTTTACTATTAAACCGCTAGAATTTATTAATTTTTTTTGATATAATTATTACTATATTTTAATCGTTTAGTGAGTAAATGGTTTAAATTTGACTTAAATTTAAGAAATCTTTATGATTTTAAAAATACTCTTCCCTCAAAAGCTATCTTTTCAAATTATAACATTATTCTTTTATTATTTTTTTCTGCAACAAATATTTCTGTGCAATGCGCAGGGTATAGGAACAATATACAGAACGCAATGGGTTGGAGCGGTTGGCGCGCCAAAGACATTATTCGTTTTTTGCTCACATCCCCGTAAATAAAAAAACAGAAATGGGTTTTTCTTTGATTTCTGATTAAAAATTTATAGTTCGGATAAATATTTAAAACTCAGAATGGAGGTAATCAGGATTTAGTTTACCATCCCTATTGCAAATATAAAAGTCCCAATTCTGATTGGAATTGGGACTTTTATATGGAATATAATTGATTTTTATCTTAGACTTGCTCCTAGCTCAGTTTCAAAATTATTTTGTAATTTGCTCATAATTTTATCAATTTGAGTATCGGTCAATGTTTTTGAATTATCTTGAATGGTAAAACTCAAAGCATATGATTTTTTTCCTTCAGGAAGATTTTGCCCTTCATATACATCAAACAAATTAATATCTTTTAATAGTGTTTTCTCCGTTTGTCTTGCAACTGAATAAATACTGTCATACGTTACGTTTTGATCAATCAATAAAGCTAAATCTCTGCGAACTTCAGGATATTTAGGAATCTCAATATGTTTTATTTTAATAGAAATTAATTTTAAAATTAAAGCCCAGTTAAAATCGGCAAAAAATACTTCTTGTTTTATTCCGAAATTTTTCAAAATTGATTTTTTCACAACACCCAATTCCACTATTATTTCTTGGCCAAAGCCAATAGCAATTCCTTCAGAAAACACATCTGAAACTACTGGAAAATTTTGTGTTTTTTGAATTCCTAATCTTGAAAGTATAGCATTTGCATAACCTTTAAACAAAAAGAAATCAGATGGTTTTTGAGCGCTAGTCCAATTTTCCTTATTTCTGTTTCCGGAAAGAAGTAGTGTTAAATGCTTATGTTCTTCGTATCCTGAAAGAAAATTGTGATAGGTTTTCCCAAACTCAAATAATTTTAAATCGGCATTTTTACGATTAATATTATAAGCGATAGCTTCTAATCCTGAGAATAACAGCGATTGACGCATTGTTGCTAAATCATTACTCAAAGGATTAAGCATCGTCACATTATGCGCTGCATTTAATACTTCAGAAAGTTCAACATAAGATGCTGTAGTCAATGAATTAGCCATCATTTCATTAAATCCTTGAGAATTTAATTGAGTGGCAATCGTATTTTGTATTTTATAATCTTCATTTCTTGGAGAATTAGAAACCGTAGCATTTAGTTTTTTAGAAAAATTGATATTGTTATACCCATATACTCTAAGTATTTCTTCAATAACATCAATTTCTCTTTGTACATCAACACGGTAAGCAGGAATTGTTAATCCTAATCCTGCATCAGAAACGCTGTTTACTTTTATATCTAATGAAACTAATATTTTCTTAATATTATCTTTTGGCAATTCCTGGCCTATAATTTTAGCCACTTTGCTAAAATTTAAAAATACGGAGAAGTCTTCAATTTTCTTTGGATAAAAATTAACTACATCTGATGTTATTTCGCCACCAGCTACTTCTTGTATTAATAAAGCCGCTCGTTTTAATGCATATTCAGTAATAGTTGGGTCAATTCCTCTTTCAAAACGGAAAGAAGCATCGGTGTTTAACTGATGTCTTTTTGCCGTTTTACGGATACTTACCGGATTAAAGTACGCACTTTCTAAGAAAATAGAATTTGTATTTTCAGAAACTCCTGATTTTTTTCCACCAAAAACTCCTGCAATACATAAAGGTCCTTTCTCATCACAAATCATTAAATCTTCTTCGTGCAATGTTCTTTCTACATCATCAAGAGTTGTAAATTTTGTTCCTGCAGGAAGAGTTTGAACGATTACTTTTCCGTTAATTTTTGAAGCGTCAAAAGCGTGTAAAGGCTGACCTAATTCATGTAAAACATAATTCGTTACATCAATAATATTGTTTTTTGGATTTAATCCAATCGCTTTTAAACGGTTTTGTAACCATTCTGGTGAAGGTTTTACAGTTATTCCTGAAATAGTCACACCACAATATCTCGGCGCTAGTTTAGGTTCTTTTACATCAACATCTATTTTTAAAGTTCTTTTATCAACTCTAAAATTACTTACCGATGGTGTAATCAATTCAACATTCACAGCACTCTGTAACATTCCAGCTCTTAAATCTCTAGCTGTTCCAAGATGACTCATGGCATCAGCGCGATTAGGTGTTAATCCAATTTCGAAAACTTCGTCATTTTCAATTTTAAATACTGTCGCAGCAGGAGTTCCGGGTATTAAAGCGTCATCTAATATCATAATACCGTCATGGCTTTCGCCAAGACCTAATTCATCTTCGGCGCAAATCATACCGTGACTTTCCTGTCCACGTATTTTCCCTTTTTTTATCGTAAAAGCGACTCCTTCTTTGTCATACAGCGTAGTCCCAATTGTTGCTACAGGAACTTTTTGACCTGCGCCAACATTACTGGCACCGCAAACTATTTGTACTGGAACCCCATTACCTAGATCTACTGTTGTGATTTTTAATCTGTCAGCGTCCGGATGTTGGATACAAGTAAGAACATGTCCTACAACAATGCCTTCTAATCCTCCTTTTACCGATTGGTATTTATCAACAATTTCTACTTCCAGACCTAAATCTGTTAGCAATGCTGCTGTTTCTTCGGATTTCCAATCTATTTTAATGAATTGTTTTAACCAGTTGTAAGATATTTTCATCTGTCAATTTTAATAAGATTGCAAAGATAATCAATGTTTCCTGAGGTTCAAAGTTCGTAGCTAACAAAGTTTTAAAACCTTAATTTATTTTTTGATTCCATTTAAATTAATTCTTCAATATGTTTTTTTATGTTCTCGGCCATTTTTTTTGTAGGTAAATCATTTTCATCTGTACCAAAGGGATCTTCTATTTCCTCCGCAATTAATTCTAAACTAGCCAAAACATAAAAAATAAAAACAACAACTGGCGCTACATAATAACCTAAACTAAATGAGTAACCAAATGGTAAAGTCATCACATAAAAGAAGATGAATTTTTTAAGGAAAGCACTGTAAGAGTAGGGAATAGGTGTGTTTTTTATTCTCTCGCAAGCACCACAAATTTCGGTAAAAGACAATACTTCAGCATTCAAAATAATCAATTGATCTCCCGTTATTTTTTTTGAATTATATAAATCATTAATTTTTTGAAACATCATTTTTGCCACTTGATTAGGCTTGTGCTTATGATGGTCAATTTCTAAATCGACATGATCAAACAACTGCTTACTGGTATCGGCATCGTTCAGATGTTTGTGTAGAATCGATGCGTAACTAGGAATCATTTTTCGAAAATAATTGCGATCTTTTTCATCCTCTAAGATTACCGATAATTTAATGGCAAAATTTCGGCTGTTATTGACTAAACTGCCCCACATTTTTCGTCCTTCCCACCAACGATCGTAAGCAGTATTAGTTCTGAAAACTAATAATAACGAAATCACAAAACCCAACATTCCGTGCATGATGGTAATGTTTTTTACATAACTGCTGTCCGCTAATTGCCAATATTCAACTTCCAGATATCCAATAATTCCAGCGTAAACACCTATAGCAAGCATTACCGGAAACAAAGTTCGAAAGGTATCAGCTTTGTGAAAACGAAAGATAAAAGTAAACCAATCTTTAGTATTGTATGAAATCATTTTAGGCTAAATTTTCTACAAATTTAAATTAAAAAGTGATAGTTCCAGCTAATTCTTTCAATGCAATTTCAGATAATTTTGCTTGAAATTGAGCATTGCTGTTACGCACTTTTGCATTGACATAATTCAATTGTGCTGTTCTGAACTCTAAGGTAGTTATTGTTCCAATTCTAAATTTATCCAGAGTAATATTTAAATTCTGCTTGGCAATAACTTCATTTTTTTCTTCTAAAGCAATGAGTTCTAAATTGGTCAAATAGGTTTGATAGGAAGCCGCTAATTGAGAATGTAGCGCCAGGTTTTGTTGCTCATACGCTAATTTTGAATTATCAATTTGGATTTGGCTAATTTTTTCATTTCTGTTTTGTGCAAATCCATCAAATAAATTTAATGAAGCACTAAAACCATAATTTAATCCTCTGGCTGATGATTGCGTAGTAAAACCAAGACTGGATTGACTTTCAAAAAAATTGTAAGCCGTATTTAGTTTTACGATTGGATATCTAGCGGCTTTTATTTGTTTCAATTGCAGTTCGGCAACATTTTTATTGATGATTTGCGCTTCTAATTGTGGGTTTTGCTTTTCTGCTAAAGTATTCAATTCGGATAGGACTAATTTATTGTCCACTACAATTGATTGCGCAACTTCGAAATCATTTCTTGCATCTCTGACCAATAGTTGATTCAGCATGATTTTAGTATTGGAAAATAATTCTTTTTGTCTCAATAAAGCTACTTTGTCCGTGTTTAAGTCAACTTGTGCATTTAAAACTTCTAGTTTTGATGCTTTTCCTATTGTAAATCGATTTTGTGCCAATGTCAATCTTTGGTTTGAAATTACGATTGTAGAGTCTAATGCAGATAACTGCTGTTGCTGTTGAACTAAGTTAAAATAAGTGGCATTTACATCACTTATTTTTGTAATTATTGTTAGTTTTAACTGGGCTTCACCTAGTTTTTGCAATTCTTTCAATTGGTCCATTTTTGCAAACATTCTGAACCCGTCAAAAACAGTCCAATCCAATCCAACTCCGTAATTAAAACTATTATTTTTGGCATTGTCCAATTTTGTTACCGTACCGTCAGATCTTGTTTGCGAAATGTTTTGAATCCCATTTGCATCCACAATTGTAGCAGTCGCTTTGGGCAGCATACCAGCATTTCCAGGACTTACATTGGTTTTATCAATCCGCAAATTATTAGAAGCAATTTTTATTTCGTAATTATTTTCTAAAGCAATTTTCACGGCATCTTCAACCGTTAATACTTCTTGAGCATTGGTTTTTACAAAGCAAAAAAGTATTAAAATTAAACTTCGAAATAGTATTTTAGTATTCATCATAATTATATATTTTTTCCCCGGATTGACAAATTTTAGATATAAAATCTGTGTAAATCTGTTTAATCCGCATCATCTTGTTCCTTTCAATTTTTAACTGAAATAGATTACTTACTTTCCTTTTCGTATTCTTCGATATGATCAAATTCAGGATAATGCTTTCTTGCTTTCGACCACATTAAATACATTGCCGGAATCACGAATAAAGTCAAAACCAAAGAGAAAATGGTTCCTCCCACGATGACAACTCCCATTCCGATTCTGCTTGTTGAAGCGGCCCCAAGCGACATCGCAATAGGCAATGCTCCTAATGAAATAGCTAAACTGGTCATTAATATAGGACGCAAACGTGCTTCTGAAGCTTCCAGAATTGCATCAATTTTAGATTTCCCCTGTTCTCGCAGCTGATTGGCAAATTCGACGATTAATATTCCGTTCTTCGTTACCAATCCAATTAACATCACGGTTCCAATTTGGCTAAAAATATTCCATGTTTGGTCAAATAACCACAGAGAAAATAAAGCGCCGGCAACTGCCATCGGTACTGTCAGTATTATTATAAAGGGATCTATAAAACTTTCAAATTGTGCTGACAGTATCAAAAAGATCAATAATAACGCCAATCCAAAAGCGAATGTTGTATTTGAACTACTCTCTACAAAATCCCTGGATTCTCCGCCTAAATCAGTAGTAAAAGTATCGTCTAACACTTTGGCTTTTATTTCATTCATGGCATCGATACCATCGCTGATACTTTTGCCTGGAGCAAGACCAGCAGAAACTGTTGCCGACATGTATCTGTTGTTGTGGTACAATTGTGGTGGATTACTTTTCTCTTCTATCGTAACCACATTATCCATCTGTATGAGCTCTCCCTTGTTGTTTTTGACATACATAGATGTTAAATCAAGTGGTTTTGAACGGTCTTTTTGATCAAATTGCCCAATGACTTGGTACTGTTTTCCATTTCTCATAAAGTAACCAAAACGCTGACCACTTAGGGAAAGTTGTAGTGTTTGTGCAATATCAATAACTGAAATCCCTAAGCTTTCTGCTTTTTCTCTATTGATTGTTACATTGATTTCTGGTTTGTTAAATTTTAAATTCACATCGCTAACTGCAAAAGTTTCGTTTTTCCCCACTTCATCCATAAACACAGGAATTTTTTCACGTAATTTCTCAAAGTTGGGTGCCTGAATAATATATTGAATAGGCAATCCTCCTCGTCTGTTAACAGCAATTGTTGGTTGTTCAATTACAGATGTTTTAGCATCAGGATATTTCTTAGACCATTTAGTAAGTTTTTGTGCAATTTCTTTTTGGGAATCTTTTCTTTCATTTGGTTCTACCAAAGAAACCCTAATAAAACCACTGTTGACAGATGAGGAACCAAAACCAGGAGAAGTAATTACTAAACTAACTTTCTTACCCGGAATGGAGTCATCCACTAATTTTGACATTTCTTGCATGAAACGATCTGTATATTCATAAGAGGAACCTTCAGGAGTTGACATACGCATAACAAATCCGCTTCGATCATCATAGGGTGCCGTTTCCTTTTGAATTAAATTAAAAAACAAATAAATCAAACCAAAACAAGCAATCAAAATAGGAAAGCTCAACCATTTTTTCTTCATAAAACGTTGCAATGCGTCAGCATAACCGCTATTTAGTTTTTGAAAATATGGTTCAGTACGAATATAAAACTTTGATTTCTTTTGTTCTCCACCTTTCATCAAATAAGCATTCAGCATTGGAGTTAAAGTCAGTGATACAAACGCCGAAATTAATACTGCCGCACCAATTACGACACCAAATTCCCGAAACAGTCGGCCTACAAATCCTTCTAAGAATATTACAGGAAGAAACACAGCAGCTAAGGTTATCGAAATCGAAATTACCGCAAAAAAGATTTCGTTTGATCCTTTTATCGCCGCTTCAATCGGTGTCATTCCTTCCTCTACTTTTTTGAAAATATTCTCGGTGACTACAATTCCATCATCTACAACTAATCCTGTTGCCAAAACAATCGCCAATAAAGTCAATACATTAATCGAAAAACCAAAAAGCCACATGATAAAGAAAGTCGCAATTAAGGAAACGGGAATATCGATTAAAGGTCTAAAAGCAATAGCCCAATCTCTAAAGAATAAATAAATTATTAAAATTACCAAAATGATTGAAATCCCTAAGGTTTCCGCTACTTCAATCACCGATTTTTTTACAAATATGGTATTGTCTATGGCAATATTCAGTTTTATATCTTTGGGTAAATCCTTTTTTAAGGATTCATAAACTTTATAGAATTCCTTTGAAATATCTAAGTAATTGGCACCTGGAAGAGGAACAATTGCAACTCCAACTAATGGCGTTCCTGATTGCGTCATTTGGGTTTCTGTATTTTCAGGACCTAATACTGCCGTTCCTATATCACTATAGCGAACGATTTTTTCCCCGTCGGAACGAATTATGATATTGTTGAACTGTTCGGCAGTTGATAAATTACCAACTGTTTTTACGGTCAATTCGGTATTTTTACCCGTTAATTTCCCAGATGGCAATTCAACATTTTGTTTGTTCAAAGCTTCCCTTACTTCAGCAACCGTACAGCCATAAGAAGCGAGTCTAATTGGGTCTATCCACAGACGCATCGCGTATCGTTTTTGTCCCCAAATTTGAACTCCACTTACTCCAGGAATGGTTTCCAGTCGTTGCGAAATAACATTTTCGGCATAATCACTTAATTCTAATGCATTTCTGGTGTCACTTTGTACCGTCATTGAAATAATGGCATCTCCATTGGCATCAGCCTTAGAAACTACCGGGGGAGCATCAATATCTTGCGGTAGATTCCGCACGGCTTGGGAAACTTTATCACGAACATCATTTGCCGCTTCTTCAAGATTTTTATCTAGATTAAATTCGATTGTGATGTTGCTGCTTCCTTGTGCACTGGAAGATGTTACATTCCTAATTCCGTCTATAGAATTGATTGCTTTTTCGAGTGGTTCCGTAATTTGGGATTCAATAATATCAGAATTCGCTCCAGCGTAGTTGGTACGAATCGAAATTTGAGCCGGATCAATAGATGGAAATTCACGAACACCCAAAAAACTATACCCAATAATACCAAACAGTACAATTGCTAAATTAATTACAATAGTAAATACGGGTCTTCTTATGCTTGTCGTTGATAAACTCATTTAAATTTTTGATTTTTATTGCTGATATAAGGATATAGATTGTTATTGGGAATCAGATATCTTATCGCTATTTAATTTTGACCTTTACAGGAGTTTCATTTTTTAATGCCATTACAGCACTCGTTATAATGGTATCACCTGCCTTTAAACCGGAAAGCACTAAAATAGAAGCATCAGTCCTCGTGGCTGTTTCCACCATTATTTCTTTGGCTTGACCATTGCTGGAAATAAATACTTTTTTACCGTTCTGTACTGGAATAATAGCTTCTGTTGGAACTACGATAGCATCTTTGATGATGTCCAAAGGCAATTCGACATTAGCAAATGTCCCCGGGAGTAATTTTCCGTCTCTGTTTTCAGCAATTGCACGAACTTGAAGCGTTCTTGTAGCAATGGCAACTTCAGGTTCTATGGCGTATACTTTTGCAGTGTATTTTTCATCGGAACCGGTAACAGTAAATGTTATTTGAGCATTACTGAGTATCTGATTCGCATATTTCTCGGGAATTGAAAATGTAATTTTTAGTTTGCCAATGTTAACTAATTTGGCCACTAAGATCGTTGGTGTAATGTAAGTTCCCGGAGATATCGAGCGCAGTCCTATTTTCCCTGAAAAGGGCGCACGAACAGCTGTTTTAGAAATTTGCGCTTTTATCAATTGGCTTTGCGATTGTGCCGATTTTAGATCTGCTCTTGCGATATCGTACTCTTCCTGGCTGATCGCTTCTTTTTGTAATAATAGTTTGGCTCTTCTTTCATTTTCTGACGCAAGACCTTCTTTGGTAGTCATCTGTCTTAATTGTGCTCTCAGTTCAATGTCATTTACTTTAAAAAGCACTTGACCTTTACTCACATTACTGCCTTCCTGAAAATAAATGCCTTCAACAATACCAGAGACTTCACTTCTAATTTCTACTTGTTCATTGGCCTCAATCGAACCGGAAAGTGATAAATTATTATCAAATGTTTGCGGTTTGGCAATAATTCCTGTAACATTTACGGGTTTGTCTTTTCCGCCTTTATCTTTTCCTTCTTCATTTTTAGCACTATTGGCCGAAATTCGATAACCAATAAAACCAATGATTCCAATAATAAGCGAGGCGTAGACTAAATATTTTATTTTCATGAGATAGGGGTACTGTAGTGTTGAAGATTATTATTTAAGAATGATTTAACAAAATTAGGGTTAACTATTGGGAATATTTGTTTTGTTAATTTTAATTTAACGTTTGTACATACAAATATTACTTTTAAAAAATACAGTGCGGGCAAATCAAAACTAAATCCGCGGAACTTTTTTTTACTTCGACTGCCAAAAAATGAAAAGGTTTAATACGAAATTAAAAAAAAAGAAGTTTTTTTACCAGAATTTATGCAGTGGGGAGGAATTATGAAATGGAATTAAACAGATAAGAAATATAAAAACATATAAGTTTTAACCAGTTGAAGAGACAAAAAAGGTTTCTTATTTAAAAACAAATCAATTAAATAAAGTATTTATTATCAATGTCTTAAGGTGAATTTAATGTTTATGAATCGGTAAAGATTTAATAATAACCTAACTTAATTGATTTACATTTCTTATGTTTTAAAAAGCAGTGGTACTTAGCTAATATAATTCCAGATGTTTTTCTTTTTCGTCATTTCGATAAAAACGGCTCTCAAAGCATCATGTTCCGGTTTTTGCATCCCTGCATCTTCTTTCAGAAGTTTTAAAGCATAATTTCGGGCTAATGCCAATGTATCTCTGTCTCTTACCAAATCGGCAATTTGAAGATTAAGTACGCCGCTTTGTTGTGTTCCCATCAAATCACCCGGACCACGAAGCTTCAAATCGACTTCGGCAATTTCGAAACCATCATTAGTTTTTACCATTGTTTCCATCCGGGTTTTACTGTCAGAACTCAATTTATGGCTTGTCATCAGGATGCAATAACTTTGTTCCGCACCACGACCCACGCGACCTCGAAGCTGATGGAGTTGCGACAATCCAAAACGTTCCGCACTTTCAATAATCATCACGCTGGCATTAGGAACATTCACACCGACTTCAATTACCGTTGTAGCGACCATAATATTGGTTTTTCCTTCCGAAAAACGTTTCATTTCCGCATCCTTATCCGCTGGTTTCATCTTTCCATGCAAAATTGAAATCGAATACTGTGGCAATGGGAAATCTCTGGAAACACTTTCGTATCCATCCATTAAATCCTTGAAATCCATTTTCTCCGATTCCTGGATTAACGGGTACACAATATATATTTGGCGGCCCAAAGCAATTTCGTCCCGAAGGAATTTCCAAACTTTCAATCTATTGCTGTCAAAACGATGTACGGTTTGAATGGGTTTTCGTCCTGGAGGCAGTTCATCAATTACTGAAATGTCTAAATCGCCATACAAACTCATCGCCAAAGTGCGGGGAATAGGCGTGGCAGTCATCACCAAAACGTGTGGCGGAATCACATTTTTCTTCCACAATTTAGAGCGTTGTTCTACGCCAAAACGGTGTTGCTCATCAATCACGGCCATTCCTAAATTCTTAAATTTTACTTTGTCTTCCAGTAAAGCATGTGTTCCGATGAGAATATGTAACGTTCCGTTTTCCAGTTCTTCATGGATAATTCGGCGTTGCGCTATTTTGGTGGAACCCGTTAAAATTTTGATATTGATATTTAAAGTTTCTGCCAATTCGGATAAACCAATAAAATGCTGGTTGGCGAGGATTTCCGTTGGTGCCATTAAGCAGGCTTGGAAGCCATTATCGAGTGCTAAAAGCATGCTCATAAAAGCGACAATGGTTTTCCCGGAACCTACGTCGCCTTGCAACAATCGGTTCATTTGTGCATTGCTGCCCATGTCCGTTCGAATTTCTTTGATAACTCTTTTTTGGGCATTTGTCAATTGAAAAGGCAAATGATTCAAATAAAATTCATTAAAATATTCTCCTACTTTATCAAATGGATGGCCTTTTATTTTATGTTTCCTGATCAGATTCTTTGTGATTAATTGCAACTGAATAAAGAACAATTCTTCGAAAATTAAACGGAATTTGGCTTTCGCCAAAACATCAGTGCTTTTTGGAAAATGAATGTTGAACAAAGCTGCTTTTTTAGGAATCAGCTTCAGTTCGTTAATCAAATAATCCGGTAAAGTTTCCGTGAATAACGCTTGTGTTTCCAGAAACAATTGCTGCATCAGTTTATTAATCACCCGGTTTGAAATTCCGCGATTAGTCAAAGTTTCTGTCGAAGGATAAACGGGTTGCATCGCTGAACGCAGACTTTGTTCATGCTCTGTCATCAATTCAATTTCCGGATGCGCCATATTGAACGCATTTCCAAAAGATGTGCATTTCCCAAAAATTACACACATTTCATTGAGCTTTAAACTTTCCCGAATCCATTTATGACCTTGAAACCAAACGAGTTCCATTTGTCCTGAATCATCCACAAAAGTCGCCACCAATCGTTTTTGGTTTCTGCCAAATTCTACAGTTTTGATGTTGATGATTTTACCGATAATCTGAACCTCGGCACTATTATTTTGCAGTTCGTTAATCTTGTAATAGCGCGTTCTGTCAATGTATCTATTTGGAAAAAAATTAACCAAATCCACGTACTTATAAATTCCCAATTCCTTACGAAGCAATTCGCCCCGATTGGGACCAACGCCTTTGAGGTATTCTATGGGAGTAAGTAGGAGGTTTTGCATTTAGATTTTTTTGGACACGGATAAAACGGATTTGCTTCTCTCGACTTCGCTCGAGATGACAAAAACGCAGATTAAAACGAATTTTTAGTTTGATGAAGCGAAGATAGTTTTTTGTTTGGAAATTTGGAAATGGGATCGCTTGGAAATGGAGTAGGAAAAATGATATATTTGGTATAAATAAATTGTATAAGATATCTGACTTTCATTCCGGATGAAAATCCAGAAAATAAATGGCTAGAAAAATGAAATTAATAACATGGAATTGCCAAGGTGCATTTAGAAAAAAAAACGAAAATTATTTTAACACTCAATCCTGATATTCTGGTTGTTCAAGAATGCGAAAGTCCAGAAAGATTAATTTTTAAAAATTCAACAATAAAAGCAAATGATTTTTTATGGTTTGGAGATAACCAAAATAAAGGACTTGGAATATTTTCATTTGGAAATTTTAAATTTGAACTTCTTGAGCAGTACAACCCTGCATTTAAAATTGTGACACCAATTAAAGTAAGTAGTATAGATAAATCATTTGTCCTTTTTGCAATTTGGGCAAACAATACACAGGATAAAAACAATCAATATATTGAACAAGTTTGGAAAGCAATAGATCATTATGATGAAATTCTAAATAATGAGATGACTATATTAACAGGAGATTTTAATAGTAATAAAATTTGGGATAGAAAACATCGAATTGGGAATCATTCAGAAGTTGTTGAGAAATTAGCGAAGAAAAATATCTTTAGTATTTATCATAATCATTATAATGAAGAACAAGGAAAAGAAACAAAAGCGACATTTTACTTACAACGTAATAAAAATAAACCATATCATATAGATTATTGTTTCGCATCAGAAAGTCTTATAGAAAAATATAGAAATTGGGACTTTTGAAAATTGGATTGAACATAGTGATCACTCACCGTAATCTGTAAAATTCGAATTTTAGATAAATATAAAAATGAATTCAGATTGCGGCTCCCCAAAATCATATATTTAGAATATTTATTATAAGGACTTTGAATAAAATAATAAAAAATCCCTCCAAACATAATATCTTCGCAGAATATAAAAAAGCTTAAAAAATGACAACTCATCTCGCATTACTCCGTGGCATCAATGTTTCAGGTCATAGTATGATAAAAATGGAGGCACTAAAAGCGACTTTGGAAGCCATTGGTTTTCAAAATGTACAAACGTATATTCAATCGGGAAATGTTTTTGTAGATACAGAAGAAGAAAGTTCAGCTGCTGTTGGATTCAAAATAAAACAGGAAATTTTCAAGGCTTTTGGTCATGAAGTGCCGGTTGTAGTTATTAGCTCTGCAGATTTAGAAGCATGTTTCAAGAACAATCCTTTCTTGAAGGAAAAGGATATTGATGAGAAGAAGTTATACGTTGCGTTTATTTCAACTACACTGCAAAGCAGCAGTATGAATGATTTAAGAATTAGTCAGTTCAAACCGGATGAAGCCAGTATTGACGGCAGCAGAATTTTTATTAAATACGCTGTTGGAGCTGGAAAAACCCGATTTGATCAAAAATATATTGAGAAAAAACTGAATGTCACGGCAACTATCCGAAACTGGAATACCGTGACGCAGCTGTTGAAAATGTATGAGGAAAGATAAATAATCGTTTTAGCTATAACTATTGTCAAGTCGAGTCATTACTAAACACTGATGCGTTTCTGCGCTTGACTTGAAAGTATGTTTTATTTTTCTACCAAATCACAATACCAAAACCCATAATCAAACGCATCAGTTGCGCTCGTATCGCAAACGGTATTGGAAGATTCCTGTTCCTTTGGTTTTTCATATTTTCTATAAACAATTTCGCCAATTTCAAAATCAATCGGTTTAGAGAAAATCGGTCCGTCAAAAGTGAAGGTGTGGAATTCGCCATTTTCGCCGCAAACATCCACGTTTTTGGGTAAATCGTCGATGAAATCCTGATCAATAACTCTTCCTACAAAACTTTTATCCAAAAAACGTTCGTTTACACAAACCACGATTGTTTTAAAACCTAAACGCATAAATTCCTGTATCAAGTCTTGAGTTGGGATTTTCCAAAGCGGAAAAATACCTTCAAATCCTATTTCGGCTAGTTTGTCTTCTCTGTATTTTCGTAAATCTTCGAGAAATATATCTCCAAAAATAGAATGCGTTACTCCTTGCTCTTTTAGTTTTGTCAATGTTTCCTGCATGACTTTTTCATAGACTTCCATCGTAGGCATTTCAGGAATTTGCATAATTTCAAGAGGTAATCCAATACTTTGGGCTTGTTGTTTCAATAATTCGACCCGAATGCCGTGCATGGAAATGCGCTGAAATTGTTGGTTAACACTAGTAAGCAAACAGTTAATTTCAAATTCGGGATTTTGTAACGTTTTGTATAAGGCAAGCGCAGAATCTTTTCCGCTGCTCCAATTAAAGAGGGCTTTCTTTTTCAATATGGTTTTCTTGAGGTTTCTGGGGTAAACTTACAAAATCAGGACTATTAGTTTGGTAAACCTTTGTAACTTTGAAAATCACATGAATCATTTATATGCCATTATTTAAAAATAAATATCAAACTGAATCGAATAGATTGAAAAATTGGGATTATTCCAGTGAAGCAATCTATTTCATTACGTTAGTTACCCAAAATAGAGAATGTGTTTTTGGAAACATTGATGATGACATTATGATATTAAACGCTAACGGAAAAATCATTGAAACGGAATTGTTGAGATCAATTGCAATTCGAGAACGTTGGTTTTTTCATAATTGGGTCATTATGCCCAATCATATTCATTTGTTGATTGAAATTGTTTCGTCGTCCGTAGAGACGCAAAATGTGGTGGAGACGCACTGCAGTGCGTCTCTACAATCGAAATTGGGACCATCTAAATTATCCCGAAAACCGAATTCCATTTCGTCCTTTGTTGCGATTTTTAAATCGGTTACTACCAAACAAATTAATGCATTAATTGCTAATAATAATGCGCAACGTAAAGACGCACAACGTAGAGAAGCACTGCAGTGCGTCTCTACCAAAAAACCGGAACGAACAATCGTAAACGTAATTTGGCAAACGAATTATCACGATCATATTGTCTGCAATTATAATTCATTCGATACAATATATCATTATATAAAAAACAATCCTAAAAATTGGAATGCAGATTCCATAAAATACAATTAGAATGAAATACCTTTTCTTCTTAATATGTACTTTTACATTCGCCCAACAAACTCAATTTATTGATTTTAAATCAGTTCGTGGACAAATAACAATTAATCCAGAAGATAAATCGGTGAGAGGAGCAGTTAGTTATTGGTTTGATGTTTTGAAACCTACAGATACCGTTAAAATCGATGCGCAAAACATGGCTTTTACTGAGGTAGAATTGAATCAGAAACAAATTCAATTTACCAGTAATGGTAAACAAATTCTATTGATTTCCTCTTTCAAAAAAGGAACAAATAATATTAGTTTTAATTATGTTGCCAAGCCAAAACAAGCATTGTATTTTCTTGGTTCTGAAGAGAATGATAATGTCCAAATCTGGACACAAGGACAAGGAAAAAACACCAGTAATTGGTTTCCAAGTTTTGATGATGTCAATGAGAAAGTTATTTTTAGTTTGGAAGTCGTTGTTGATTCAAAGTACAAAGTGATTTCTAATGGAATTTTAAAAAGTAAAGTGAATAATAATTCGATGACGTATTGGAGATTCAACATGCAAAAACCAATGAGTTCTTATTTATTAATGCTTGCCATTGGGAAATTTGAAAAACAAACTCAGCAATCAAACTCGGGAATTCCTTTAGAAATGTATTATGAACCTAAAGACAAATCTAAGTTTGAACCGACATACCGCTATTCTAAGCAACTATTTGATTTTTTGGAAAAGGAAATAGGGGTGAAGTATCCTTGGGGAATTTATAAGCAAGCTCCCGTTCGAGAATTTTTATACGCAGGAATGGAAAATACTTCAGCAACTTTATTCGCCACACGATATGTGGTAGATGATACAGGTTTTGAAGATCGAAGCTATACGAATGTCAATGCACATGAATTGGCACATCAATGGTTTGGGAATTTAGTCACTGCAGAAAGTAGTACGCACCATTGGCTTCAGGAAGGTTTTGCAACCTATTATGCTTTACTGGCTGAGAAGGAAATTTATGGCGAAAATTATTTTTATTCCAAATTATATGAATCAGCACAACAATTAAAATTTGCTTCCAGAACCGATACTATTCCTGTTTTGAACGCCAAAGCGAGTTCGTTGACTTTCTATCAAAAAGGCGCTTGGGCACTTTTTGTTTTGCACGAGGCAATAGGAGATAAGGCTTTTAAAAAAGCGGTAAAATGTTATTTGAAAAAACATTCATTTCAAACCGTAAACACACCAGATTTTTTTGCTGAAATTAAAAAAGTATCTGATTATGACTTACATATTTTTAATAAAGTATGGCTTGAATCAAGTGTGTTTAATACAATAGAGTCCAATGTTTTATTGAATAAAAACAAATCAATTAAAATGTTATTTGAAATAGAAAAATTAAAAAACAAACCTTTACCGGAGAAAGAATATTTTTTTATTAAAACAGTACAATCGGATGTGTATTTTTCCGTAAAAGAAGCAATTGTTAATCAGTTGAAACCAGAAAAATTTGAAGACAAAGTCACACTTTTAACGCTGGCTTTGGAAACTAAAAACATACAAGTTCGTCAAGCGGTTGCGGCTACACTAAATGAAATTCCGGAAAGTTTTAGAGCCCAATATGAAACTTTATTGGATGATAAATCCTATCAAACACAAGAAATAGCTTTGTATAATTTATGGAATAATTTTCCGGAACAACGCGCTCGCTATTTGGATAAATCAAAAGACTGGATTGGTTTTAGTGATTATAATCTGCGAACTTTATGGTTGTCTTTGGCTTTATCAACACCTAACTATCCAATAAATAAAGAGCAATTGGTAGATGAATTGATTAATTATTCATCTTCTGATTATGAAGCAACCATTCGTCAAGATGCTTTAGAGAAACTGCTTAATTTTAATATAATCAATGATGAAGTATTGAAAAATTTGGTAAAAGCGACAACACATCATATGTGGCAATTTTCGAAATTTGGAAGAGACAACACCCGAAAATTATTAAAGAATGCGACAATGAGAGCTTCTCTCGAAAGAATTCTACCTAATTTAAATGAAACTGAGCAATTTCAATTGAATCGATTATTGAAAGAATAGCAATTAAACATAGAATTTTGTGCGGTATTTTTTTAACTTAAGTGAACTTATATTCCTTATATGGTGATAAATACAAACTATATTAAGGAATATAAGTTGATGTAAAAAAAGGCATTAATATCCTACCACAATTGCCCCACTTCGTTTTTTATGTAAGCCAAAGCCGCATTACTTGGAGATTGTTTTTCCATTAAATCATTCAAAATCACTTCACGCAATTTATCAGCGCTATCCACACGGTCACTCCTATTTGCCTTACGAATCATTTGAATAGTAGCATTTTTTGCTGTCACAATAATAGTCCAACATTCATCAGACATATAAATTTGTTGTGTCAAATTATGTTCAAATTCCTGTTCGATTTGCGCAATTATAAGATTTTCATAATCGTTTTTATCTTGTGAAAGGGGAGCAATCCGAATCAATAGTTTGGTTGGATTGATGCGTTCCATATATAGCGTCATACGCTCAAAAGCTTGTAATCTCAAGGGTAAAGCATTTTTTTGTGCCTCTTTGTTTAACAAATAACGGCGTCGTCCTTCTTCATTTTTAGTATGAAGATCAAAAAAATAATAGGCAACTACCCCTGTAACAACTGCCGGTAAAGTATAACTTAGTAATTCTATGATTGGTAATGATTCCATTTTCTGTGTACTATTTATTAAAAGCAAAAATATACTTTTTTGACTACAAAACAACTTCATTTTATTAGCAATAAATCAATTCGAATAGTATTTTTACCATTTAGATCTGAAATTAAATATCGATTATTAGAATGGAAACATACCTATTGGTTTTACTTTGTTTAGCCGCTTTTGCCGCAGGATTTATAGATGCAATTGTAGGCGGTGGCGGACTGATCCAGACGCCGATGGGATTGATATTATTACCTAATTTACCAGTTTCAACAGTTATTGGAACCTTAAAAGTTCCTGCTTTCAGCGGCACTTCTTTTGCAGCCTATCAATATGTTAAAAAGGTAGACATGAATTGGAAATTGCTAGGAATTATGATGCTTTTGGCTTTTCCTTCGGCATTTTTAGGTTCTACATTATTGACGTATGTGAGTAATGATTTTATGAAACCATTATTGCTGGTTGTTCTTTCATTTTTATTGGTTTATACCTACGCCAAAAAGAATTTTGGACAACATGTTGAAAAAAAACATTCTCCCAGAACACAAATCTTCAGTGCAATTGCAATCAGTTTTGTAGTGGGTCTGTATGATGGTTTTATTGGTCCTGGAACAGGTAGTTTTCTTGTAATGGCGTTTATCGCTATTATGGGATTTGATTTTTTGCACGCTTCCGCAAATGCTAAGATGGTGAACCTGTCGACTAACTTTGGTTCCATTTGTCTGTTTATTTTGAAAGGCAAAATTATTTGGGCCATAGCCATACCAATGGCCGCCAGTAATGCTTGTGGCGGATGGATTGGGGCAAAACTCGCCATAAATAAAGGAAATAGTTTCATTCGGATTTTCTTTTTGGTTGTTGTAATCGGGACATTAATCCGATTTGCCTACGATGTGTTTTTGAGATAATAAATACAGGAATATCTTATTAAGATGAATAGCAAAATGAATTAGCCAATTGTTGTTTTTTGGTACTGAAAACCTCATTCAAAATCGCTATTTTTGCATAATAAAATTTAAAAATTTCCATGCACAAATATATCGATCAACTTAACGAAGCGCAACGCGAACCCGTTTTACAAAAAGACGGTCCTATGATAATTATCGCAGGAGCAGGTTCTGGGAAAACGCGGGTGTTGACCATTAGAATTGCTTATTTGATGAATCAGGGCGTAGATGCGTTTAGCATATTATCTCTGACTTTTACCAACAAAGCAGCTCGAGAAATGAAAAAACGTATCTCTGATATCGTAGGTGCTGGCGAAGCAAAAAATCTTTGGATGGGAACCTTTCACTCGGTTTTTGCTCGAATTCTTCGTTCAGAAGCGGAACATTTAGGCTATCCTTCGAATTTTACCATATATGATTCTCAAGATTCTCTTCGTGCCATTTCTGGAATTATCAAGGAAATGCAGTTGGATCGGGACGTCTACAAACCAAAACAGGTTTTAAGCAGGATTTCCAATTTCAAAAATAGTTTAATTACAGTAAAAGCGTATTTTAATGACCCCGATTTGCAGGAAGCTGACGCTATGTCTAAAAAACCTCGAATGGGGGAAATTTATCAAAATTATGTAGACCGATGTTTCAAAGCAGGAGCAATGGATTTCGATGATTTGTTATTAAAAACGAATGAATTGTTAACTCGTTTTCCAGAAGTTTTAGCTAAATATCAAAACCGTTTCCGTTACATATTAGTTGATGAGTATCAAGATACAAATCACTCCCAGTATTTAATTGTTAGAGCGTTATCTGATAAATTTCAGAATATCTGTGTGGTAGGTGACGATGCGCAAAGTATTTATGCCTTTCGAGGTGCCAATATCAACAATATCCTGAATTTTCAGAAAGATTATGAAGGGGTGAAAACATTTCGATTGGAACAAAATTACCGTTCGACAAAAAATATTGTAGAAGCGGCGAACACCATCATTGATAAAAACAAAGTTAAACTGGATAAAATAGTTTGGACAGCCAATGATTTTGGTCCAAAAATAAAAGTACACCGTAGTTTAACCGATAACGAAGAAGGTCGATTTGTTGCCGGTACCATTTGGGAACAAAAAATGCAAAACCAGTTGCCTAATGGGGCTTTTGCTATTTTGTATCGTACTAATGCACAGTCACGTGCGATGGAAGATGCATTGAGGAAAAGAGATATTCCGTATAGAATTTATGGTGGACTTTCATTTTATCAAAGGAAAGAAGTAAAGGATGTATTGTGTTATTTGCGATTGGTTATCAATCCAAAAGATGAGGAAGCTTTGGTTCGAGTAATCAATTATCCGGCTCGTGGAATTGGGAATACTACTATCGAGAAGTTAACTATTGCCGCCAATCACTACAAGCGTTCGATATTTGAAGTGATGCAGAATATTGAAAAAATCGACTTAAAACTGAATTCAGGAACAAAACAGAAACTTCTTGATTTTGTGACGATGATTCAGAGTTTTCAAGCAATAAATGAAAATCAAGACGCTTTTTATCTCGCCGATCACGTTGCTAAAAAAACGGGATTGGTACAAGAATTAAAGAAAGATGCTACTCCGGAAGGAATGGCTAAAATCCAAAATATCGAAGAATTATTAAATGGTATCAAGGATTTTACTGAAGGACAAAAAGAAGTTGATGGTGCCAGAGGTGCATTAGCTGAGTTTATGGAAGATGTGGCACTGGCAACCGATTTAGATAAAGATACCAGTGATGAAGATCGTGTAGCTTTAATGACCATTCACTTAGCAAAAGGACTGGAATTTCCCCATGTTTTTGTGGTAGGAATGGAAGAAGATTTGTTTCCAAGTGCGATGAGTATGAGTACGAGAAGCGAACTGGAAGAAGAACGTCGATTATTTTATGTAGCTTTGACAAGAGCAGAGCATCAGGCGTATTTGACCTATGCGCAATCGCGTTACCGTTGGGGAAAATTAACGGATAGTGAACCTTCCCGTTTTATTGAGGAAATCGATAGTCAGTATTTAGAATATATCACACCGCCAGAAAATAACTACCGTTATAAACCAATGATCGACAGTGATATTTTTGGTGATGTGGATAAATCCAAATTGCGTCTCGCAAAACCAATAGGAAGTACACCGCCGAAAAAGGCTATCGAAAACGAACCCAAATCGGATATAAATGTTAGGAAATTAAAACCGATGTCTAATACGAATGTATCTTCAGGAATTGCTAATCTATTTGATAATAAACTAGTTGCTGGAAATATTGTTATGCACGAACGCTTTGGGAAAGGCGAAGTCGTTAATATGGAAGGTGTTGGTGCTGATAAAAAAGCCGAAATCAAGTTTGAAGTGGGAGGAATAAAGAAATTATTATTGCGATTTGCAAAACTGGATATTATTGGGTAAAAATTTGTTTCAGGTTTAAGGTTTAAAGTTGTCTTTTAGAGGAACTTTAGGCCTTAAACATTTTAACTTTAAACTAAAAATTAAATGGCTCAATTTATAAAAATTTACGAAGACAAACCTAGTGAAGCGGCAATTGCCAAAGTCGTAAAGGTGCTTAAAGATGGCGGACTGGTAATTTATCCAACCGATACTGTTTATGGATTAGGCTGCGATATTACAAATACCAAAGCGTTGGAACGCATTGCTAAGATAAAAGGGATTAAGTTGGACAAAGCGAATTTCTCTTTTATTTGCAACGATTTGAGTAATTTATCCGATTATGTGAAACAAATTGATACGGCAACTTTTAAAATATTAAAAAGAGCTTTGCCAGGTCCTTATACTTTTATTTTACCAGGAAATAATAACTTACCTAAGGAATTCAAAAAGAAAACGACTGTCGGAATTAGGGTTCCAGATAATGCGATAGCTTTAGAAATCGTTAAGCAACTTGGAAATCCAATTGTGTCCACTTCGATTCACGATGATGATGATGTGATAGAGTACACAACAGATCCGGAGCTTATTTTTGAGAAATGGCAAAACTTAGTAGATATTGTAATTGATGGGGGTTATGGCGATAATATAGGTTCCACCATTATTGATTTATCGGGAGATGAGCCTATGGTCGTTAGGGAAGGGAAAGGGAGCTTGGACATTCTATAAGGAAGTGTTCAGTGTTCAGAAAAATAGTCTTCAGTTGCCGCAGCTTCAAAATTAGTGTTCAGTAGCAACTATAAAAAAACGTCTCGATACACCGAGACGTTTTTCTTATAATAAGCAAACGGAACACTAAAAGTTAGCCACTGAACACGGTTTTATTGTTTTTGTTTTTTCATTTCTTTTTCGATCATATCATAAAACTGATCGATCTTTGGCAATACAACAATACGAGTTCTTCTATTACGAGCTCTGTTTTCAGCTGAATCGTTAGCTACTAACGGAATATATGAACTTCTTCCTGCTGCAATTAATTGCTCTGGTTTAACACCTAGTTGATTTGTTAATACACGAATTATTGAAGTGGAACGTTTTACACTCAAATCCCAGTTGTCTAACAATACACCACTACCTTTATAAGGCACGTTATCAGTATGACCTTCAACCATACATTCAAAATCAGGTTTGTCATTTACCACTTTAGCCACTTTAGCTAAAACGCTTTTTGCTCTGTCTGTTACGTCGTAACTTCCCGTTTTGAATAATAATTTGTCTGCAATGGATATAAATACAACTCCTTTTTCAACATTTATTTCGATATCCGGATCAGAAATTCCAACTGAGCTTTTTAAGCTTGTTACTAAAGCAAGCGTTACACTGTCTTTTTTAGTTAAAGCATCTTGCATTCTGCTTATTTTTAAATCTTTTTCTTTAATAGATTCTAAAGCTTTCTCAATGTTTTCAGCACCTTTTGTAGACAATATAGTCATGTCTTTGGAAGTACTGATTAATCCTGTATTTTGCTCTTTTAACCCAGCTACAGTAGCTGAAAGTCCCGCTTTTTCTTCCAAGCAAGAATTCAATTTTACAGTGGCAGAATTTAATAAATCTTGAGTTTCTTTATTTCTTGCTTCTAGATCGGTATATTTCTTTTTAGAAACACAAGAAGTTAAAAGTACTAATACGGATAAGGCGATTACGATTTTTCTCATAAATGTTTAGTTTAATTATACGTGAATTACAAACTTAGTTTTTAATATTTTGTTAATCGTTAAATAAATGTTTAAATATTCTAACCTTTTTGACGAAGTATAGAAAAACGATGCTTTTCTGGTTATAGTATTTTTCCGATTGAAATTTTTCTCTTTTTTTATAATTAATGGAAAAAAGACGGTAAAAAGAACTATGTGCTTTTAAAATTGCAGCAAAATGATTAAATTTTCCTTGCAAAAGAAATTGTAATCCTGCAATTGCATCCAATACCATTCGACAAAATAATATCCAATATAATTCATCTTTAGGTAAATTTTTGCTCAACATTAATAATGAATTTCTAAAATTCAGATATGTTTTTTTTGGATTTCCCTGTTTTAATGTAGCTCCGCCAACATGAAAAACCACTGATTCCGAAATGTATTTTATTTGATGTCCCTTATTGAAAGCACGCCAACAGAGATCAATTTCTTCCTGATGCGCAAAAAAGTCAACGTCAAAACCTTTCAATTCTTTATAAACAGAACTTCGTATAAAAAAGCATGCGCCTGATGCCCAAAATATTTCGCAGTTATCATTGTATTGACCGTTGTCTTTTTCTAAGGTATTAAAAATGCGACCTCGACAATATGGATAACCATATTTATCAATAAATCCGCCGGCAGCACCAGCATATTCAAAATATTCTTTACGTTTAAAATCTAATATTTTAGGCTGAATTATAGCCGTTTGAGATTCATTTTCGAATGCTTTAATAATGGGTTGCAGCCAATTTTTGGTAACTTCGATATCTGAGTTTACCAAAGCATAAACTTCGGCATCAATATGCTTTAATGCTTCATTGTATCCGCCAGCGAAACCTGAATTGGAATCATTTTTAACTATTTTAACCGAAGGAAAATTAGCCATTACAAATGAAATGGAATCATCTGTTGAAGCATTATCGGCAAGATAAATTGTAGCTTCAAGCGAGTATTCTACCACTGATGGTATAAATTGTTCTAATAATTGTACTCCGTTCCAATTGAGTATAACAACAGCTATTTTCATTTTGACTTTTAGATTTATAGATTTTTCGACATTTTAGATTCTTAAAATCTAATAAGTTTAATAATCTAGCTATTATAATTTGGTAGATTTTCCAGGAAAGTATATTTCTCGTTTTCATAATCCATTTGACAAAAGTAATGATTCAATCCATTGGTCACCATCAAAAATTGGGACTTCATAGTCATATTGTACCGGGCAATTTGGTCGAATGTAGCTTGTGCAATTTTTATTTCGGGTGCTTTGCATTCGATTAAAATAAAAATAGAACCATCAGAATTGAAAACAACAATATCGTATCTTTTACGCAAGCCATTGACTTTTAGAACTTTTTCAACATTTATTAATGATTTAGGATATTTTTTTTCATCCAATAAATACTGAACTACGTGCTGACGAACCCATTCTTCGGGTGTGAGAATGATAAATTTTTTCCTGATTTCATCAAAAATGGAGACTTTATTTTCGCTATTTTTGAACCGAAAGTTATAAAGTTGAAAATTTAGTTTTTGCATAAAACAAAAGTATTAAATAAGTTTAAAATTTAAGGTTTAAAGTTTCATTGGAAGCCGTAAACTTTAAAATTCAAACCTTAAACAAAAAGAAATGGACGAGGTTGTAAAAATTGTAAATGATATAAAAAGCGGCAACATCAAACCCATCTATTTTTTGATGGGAGAAGAACCTTACTATATTGATAAATTATCTGATTATATAGAAGAAAAAGTACTTACCGAGGAAGAAAAAGGCTTTAATCAAACCGTTTTATACGGAAGAGATGTTTCGATAGAAGATATTATTTCTACCGCCAAGCGCTATCCGATGATGGCAGAACGTCAAGTGGTTATAGTAAAAGAAGCACAAGATTTAATTCGGACGATAGACAAATTGGAAAGTTATGCTGAAAACCCAATGTCAACAACAGTTTTAGTTTTTTGTTACAAATACAAAACATTGGATAAACGTAAAAAATTGACTAAACTATTGGCGAAAAATGGCGTCGTTTACGAAAGTAAAAAATTATACGAAAACCAAGTTGGCGACTGGATTAAACGTGTTTTATCAGGTAAAAAGTATTTGATTGAACCTAAAGCAAATGCCATGTTAGTAGAATTTCTTGGAACAGATCTGAGTAAGATAAACAACGAACTCGAAAAATTACAAATTATTCTACCTATTGGAAGTACAATAACTCCAAAGCATATTGAGGAAAATATAGGTTTTAGTAAAGATTTTAATGTCTTTGAATTGCGAAAAGCTTTGGGAGAACGCAACCAACTGAAAGCCTATACCATTGCCGAAAATTTTGCACAAAATCCTAAAGATAATCCCATGGTGGTAACTACGAGTTTGGTTTTTGGTTTTTTTATTCAGTTATTGAAATACCACGGATTAAGAGATAGAAATCCTAAAAACGTGGCGGCTGTATTAGGCGTTAATCCTTTTTTTTTAAAGGAATATGATGTGGCTCTAAAAAATTACCCAATGAAAAAAGTAAGTCAAATTGTGGGAGCTTTGAGAGATATTGATGTAAAAAGTAAAGGTGTCGGGGCTAATGCCTTATCTCAATCGGATTTATTAAGAGAAATGCTTTATAAAATATTTAATTAAAGTGTAAAAAATCCCGATATTTGCATTTGGGTTCCGACGTTTCAGAGTCGGCGGTAAAAAAATAAAATACCACAATTATGGGAATGAATAAAAACACTGTTTTAGGTTGGGCAACTTTAATAATGATTCTGATGGGATTACTCTTAATAGGATTAGGAGCTTTCCGTTACAGCGATGTTTCAGGATGGGGATTTGCTGCCGTTGGTGTTGGATTTTTAGCTAATGCTTGGGTATTTAGTTCACTTAAAGGAAGGCTTTAAAGTCTATATTAATGTTTAGCTGAGCACAAATAAGAGAAGAACGAATTAATTTTAAATTTTAAATTAAAAAAGAAAATGGCAGACGATAAGAAAGTAATATTCTCAATGTCAAAATTGAGTAAAACCTATCAAGGAGCAGATAAACCAGTGCTTAAAAATATTTATTTGAGTTTCTTTTATGGAGCAAAAATTGGTATTTTGGGTTTAAATGGCTCAGGAAAATCTTCATTATTGAAGATTATTGCCGGAGTTGATAAAAACTACCAAGGGGATGTCGTTTTTGCGCCAGGCTATACTGTTGGTTATTTAGAACAAGAGCCTATTCTAGATGATAGTAAAACGGTTATCGAAATTGTAAGAGAAGGTGTTGCAGAAACTATGGCAGTTTTAGATGAATTCAACAAAATCAATGATAGTTTTGGTTTGCCTGAAGTCTATGAAAATGCAGATAAAATGGAGCAATTGATGGATCGTCAAGCGCTTTTACAAGATAAAATTGATGCATTGGGTGCTTGGGAAATTGATACCAAACTGGAAATTGCAATGGATGCCTTGCGTACGCCAGAAGGAGATACACCAATCAAAAATTTATCTGGAGGTGAACGTCGTCGTGTAGCTTTATGTCGTTTGCTATTGCAGCAACCTGACGTTTTGCTATTAGATGAGCCTACGAACCATTTGGATGCAGAAAGTGTTCTTTGGTTAGAACAACATTTAGCACAGTACGCAGGAACGGTAATTGCCGTAACACACGATAGATACTTTTTGGATAATGTTGCCGGATGGATTTTGGAATTGGACAGAGGTGAAGGAATTCCTTGGAAAGGAAATTATTCCTCTTGGTTAGACCAAAAATCAAGCCGTATGGCACTGGAAGAAAAAGTAGCTTCCAAACGTAGAAAAAATTTAGAACGCGAGTTGGAGTGGGTTCGTCAAGGAGCAAAAGGGCGTCAAACGAAACAAAAAGCGCGTTTGCAGAACTACGATAAATTATTGAATGAAGATCAAAAGCAATTGGATGAGAATCTAGAAATTTATATTCCAAATGGTCCACGTTTAGGGACTAATGTTATTGAAGCCAAAAATGTTTCGAAAGCTTTTGGCGATAAATTGCTGTATGATAATTTAAATTTCACTTTACCGCAGGCAGGAATTGTAGGTATTATAGGACCCAATGGTGCTGGTAAATCTACAATTTTTAAAATGATAATGGGTGAGGAAAAGCCAGATTCGGGAGAGTTCTTGATTGGGGACACTGTAAAAATCGCTTATGTAGATCAAGCACACTCAAATATAAATCCTGAAAAATCAATTTGGGAAAACTTTGCTGATGGTCAGGAATTAATTATGATGGGCGGAAAACAAGTGAATTCAAGAGCCTATTTGTCACGTTTTAATTTTGGTGGTGGAGAACAAAATAAGAAAGTTTCGATGCTTTCCGGTGGTGAAAGAAACCGTTTGCACCTTGCAATGACTTTGAAAGAAGAAGGAAACGTGCTTTTGCTGGATGAGCCTACAAATGATTTGGATATTAATACACTTCGTGCTTTGGAAGAAGGGTTGGAGAATTTTGCAGGTTGTGCAGTAGTGATTTCTCACGACAGATGGTTCTTAGACAGAATTTGTACTCATATTCTAGCTTTCGAAGGAAACTCTGAAGTTTATTATTTTGAAGGTGGTTTCACTGATTATGAAGAGAATAAGAAAAAACGTTTGGGTGGTGATTTAACCCCGAAACGATTGAAATATAGAAAATTAATACGAAGTTAATATTTAAAAAGAACTTTTTTTAAATATTGAGAGGATGTCTGAAAAGGCATCCTCTTTTTTTGTGTCATTATTTTTTTTTGGTATCGGAATACATCATAATAAGCACCGCAGCAACTATTCCCACTACCACTAAACCAAAAACGACAATCATCATAAACGATCCATTGTCCCAAGAAAAAAGTGATGTGTCTTTCATAATTTAAATTTTAAGGTTATTCAAATTTAGAGTTCCTTCAAAATATAATTTATGATAATTATCATAACAGTATTTTTTATTCTAAAAACTTAGATTTTAACTCCTTTGTAGGAATCATACAAGTATCTTTCTTACCATACCATTTGTAACGATTTTTAGCAATATAATCGTAAATATAGTTTCTTAATTTGATAGGTAAAATTTTAAAAATTGTTACAAAATAAAAAAATCCACTTAAATTTTTTGCAATTTCCAAGACCGCATCCGATTTATAATAATAGGCAATTCCTGATTGGTATAAAATTATACTATCTATATTGCTGTTGTTAATTCCTATATATTTAATGATTTCCTGACCCAAATCAGATTGCAGAGATGCAAATCTAAAAATATCTTTTTTGTCATGCTTAATGACGAATTGTACCGCTGCATCACAAAGATTACAAACTCCGTCAAAGAGGATTATTTTTTTGTTTTTAGGAATATCAAGCATAATTAAAAATTTAAAATTAAGTCATTTATTCGTTCTTTCATCCTCACGTAGATATTCAAAATCATTCAAATAAAAAGATATTTCTCCTTAATCAAAAATACAAAACCGGTGAAGAGACTATAAACAGAATACTTATTATTTTTTTCCCGCTTCAACGAATTCCAGTGATTCAAGGCTTACTTTAGAGGTAAAAACACCGTAATTCACGACCGCTTTGTTCTTCTCAATCTTATCAATACTTCCCACTGCTTTTCCATCGGACATTCGGACTCGATCGCCGACTTTTAGAATAGGTTTTGGTTTTTCAACCACTACTTTTAGTTTCTTCTCTTTCTTTTCTTTTCTGATTTCTTCGACCTGAAGAGTAACCTCTTCAACAACTACTTTTTTCTGTTCTATCAGCGCTTTAGTTTCTTTGGGTGTCGCTTTTTTACGTTTTGAATTTTCAATTTCAATAATTTTTAAAAACTCACCAAGTAGGTCTTTTTTACTTTTGTTGTTAAAATATTTCTCAGCTATGTCTTCAATTTTTTGTCCAATGTAAATCGTTTTCTGATTGCTGTCGTACAATTCCTGGTAGCTTTCTAGTTTTTGTTTAATTTTTACATTGATAGTTTCCATTTTCTTTCCCTCTTCTCGCGCTTTCTTTTCCTCTTCTTTTAACGTTTGTGAAGTCTTCTCCATTTTTGAACGCTCTTTCTGAAGGGTAGCAATCGTTTTATCGAAACGTACTTTTCCCACTTCAATTTTCTTTTTTGCACGATTGATTAAACTAAATGGAATTCCGTTTTTTAAGGCAACTTCAAATGTAAAAGAACTTCCCGCTTGTCCTAAAACCAGTTTGTATAAAGGTTCTAATGTTTTTTCGTCGAATAACATGTTTGCATTGGTTGCATAAGGTAACTCATTTGCTAGAATTTTTAAATTGGAATAATGAGTTGTAATAATCCCAAAAGCCTCCCGATGATAGAACTCCTCTAAGAAAATTTCTGCTAATGCTCCACCTAATTCTGGATCAGAACCAGTACCAAATTCATCAATCAAGAACATGGTTTTCTTATTACACTTCTTCAAAAAATAGTTCATGTTCTTTAATCGGTAACTATAGGTACTAAGATGATTTTCAATAGATTGATTATCTCCAATATCGGTAAGTATTCTATCGAATAAAAATGTTTCACTGCGTTCATGAACTGGGATGAGCATACCAGACTGCAACATTAATTGGAGTAATCCAACGGTTTTTAATGAAATGGTTTTTCCACCTGCATTAGGTCCTGAAATTACAATAATTCTGCTTTCCTGGCTTAATTCAATGGTTTGCGGATGCGTAATTTCGTTTTTTTGTTTATTATTTAAGTACAAAACTGGATGATAAGCATCTCTAAAATAAAGTCGGCGATTTTCGGTAATTGTGGGTAAAATTCCATTTATCTTATTAGCATATTTTGCTTTTGCGCCAATGACATCAACATCACTGAGAAAATCTTGGTATTTGATTAAAAGTGGTAAAAAAGGACGAATATAATTGGATAACTGTTTTAATATTCGGTTGATTTCTTCTTTTTCCTCATATTCTAAATTACTTAATTCGCGCGAATATTGTAAGGTAGCTTCGGGCTCGATATAGGCAATACTTCCTGTCTTAGAACTGCCCAGGATTGATCCTTTTACTTTACGACGGTACATGGCCAAAACCGCCAAAACACGTCTGTTTTGAACAAAACTTTCTTTGATATCATCTAGATATCCCAAAGCGTTGTATTGCGTTAAAGCCGTACCAAAACTCTGATTGACTTTACCGCGAACCGTATTCATATTCCGACGGATATTCAATAAATCCGGTGAAGCATTGTCTTTTATTTCGCCATATTTATCGACTACTTCATCGACCATGGTGATAATCTCTTTGGTAAATTCGACTTCTAAAGCCCTTGCGTTTAGGTTGGGATAATAATCCTCGAATTTTTTCAGGAAATTCAGCAAAAAATTAGAAGTGGATGAAATAGTAGCAATTTTTCTAAAACTACCTACTTCAAGAAAACTGTCTTCTATGGCAAGAAACCTGATTTCATGAGTAATAGCATCAAAACCATGATTGGGAATTGCATTATTATTTTGGAAAGAGGACACATACTCTGACGTTTGCATTAATGCCTGCATCAACGTTTCCTTGTCTTTAAATGGAGTTATTTCCAAGGCTTTTTGTTTTCCAATGTCAGTATTGCAAATGGTTGAAATGGTTTCGAGAACAGTAGGAAATTGTAAATCTTGTAATGTTTTTTCGGTGATGGATATCATTTATCGTATAATTCTTTTCAAGACAAAAATAGCTAATAGTTAAGATAATTTAACAGACTTTCACAAAGAATTAAAGAATGTTTAGTATCCTTTTTTTGATTTAAAAAAAAAATCCCGCTGTATCTTTGCTTTCTAATACATAATTATGCAAATCAGTCTTAAAGCGGAATGGCAATCCATTTTATCAAACGAAATCCAGAAACCTTATTTTTCAGATTTATTGGGATTTGTCGATGATGAATACAAGGATCACACCTGTTATCCTCCCAAGGAATTGATTTTTTCGGCCTTTAACTATTGCAGTTTCAACGATGTAAAAGTGGTTATTATTGGTCAAGATCCGTATCATGGAAAAGGCGAGGCCAATGGTTTGTGTTTCTCTGTAAATGAAGAGGTTCGAATTCCACCTTCTTTGCGGAACATATTTCGGGAACTGAATGATGATTTGGGAACTATTTTTATGCCCACATCCGGCAATTTAGATTTTTGGGCAAAACAAGGCGTTTTGCTTTTGAACGCTTCTTTAACGGTAAGAGAAGATAATCCGAACAGTCATAGACATTTAAAATGGAATCTTTTTACTGACGCTGTAATTCAAAAAATTTCACACGAAAAAGAGCATGTGGTGTTTTTACTTTGGGGAAATTTTGCGCACAAAAAAGGAGTAAAAATTGACCGCAATAAACATTTGGTTTTAGAATCGGGACATCCGTCCCCTATGAGTGCTAATCAAGGAAAGTGGTTTGGCAACAAACATTTCAGCAAAACAAACGACTATTTAAAACAAAATGGAATAGAGGCCATCGACTGGATTTCAGAGGATGTATCCTAAAGGTTAACTTGATTTTTAGATTGCTCCGCGTGAGTGATGGCAGTGGAGCTCTTTTTTTGTGAGGCGTTTCAGCCACTCAAAAAAAAGCAGGAACGTACAGCACGACCCGAAGTTTTTACGAAGGGTCACGCCCAAATTGAAATCATGTTATTACTATAAATAATACTTTTTAGACTGTTTATTTTTTTTCAATATCGTCTAATACCGCTTTATCGTTGTAATTAATCACTTTAAGAATGACTTCTTGTTTTTTTACAGTTTGACCTTCGATTATGTAAAGTTTACCTTTTTTAAGTTCCACATTACTTTTGTCGAAATCAACATCGCCAAATTTTAATGTGTTTTTAATATCGGTGGTGTCTATCCATTTTTCAGCTAATATTTGGGAGGCTTTATCGGAATAGTAGAACGGTTTGTTTCTCAAATCATTCAAAACCCTGGCATTTGGAAAATAATTACAACGGGTGTCTTTCCCACTAAAGATAGCAGCTACAAAGAACAATCCCATAATTAAACCAACTAAATAATATGCAAAACGGTGTACAAATTTCATGAATCAAATTTTTGGCAAAGGTAAAAGAAAGTTTACTTAAAAAACAATTAAATTGATATCCTTATCCGGTAAATCAAACCAGTCGCCAATGGCTTTGTTGGTAAGAATTCCGTGATACAAATACACTCCGTTTTTAAGTCCTTTATCACAACGAATTGCAGTCTCAATACCGCCATCTGCCGCGATTTGCATTAAATAAGGGGTAATGATGTTGCTAATGGAAAGAGAGGCAGTTTTTGAATATCGAGAAGGAATATTGGGTACACAATAATGCAACACATTGTTTTTAATAAATGTAGGTTTCTCATGTGAGGTCACCTCCGAGGTTTCAAAACAACCACCGGTGTCAATACTTACATCCACAATTACAGCACCATTTTTCATGTGTTCGACCATTGTTTCGGTAACAACGACAGGGCAACGTTCTTTTCCCCTCATGGCTCCAATCGCCACATCGCAACGTCTCAAAGCTTTTAACAAAGATTTTGGCTGAATGGTAGAAGTAAAAATTCGTTGGTTTAAATTGTTTTGCAAACGACGTAATTTTGTAATAGAATTGTCAAATACTTTCACATTGGCGCCTAAACCGATTGCGGTTTTAGCGGCAAATTCACCCACAGTTCCAGCTCCCAGAATAACCACATCGGTAGGGGGAACTCCGGTTATATTGCCAAATAACAATCCTTTTCCAAATTCATTGGTAATCATCAACTCGGCTGCAATTAGTATAGAAGCGGTACCGGCTATCTCGCTTAATGATTTTACGGCCGGGTAAGTGCCGTCTTCATCTTTTATGTATTCAAAAGCAAGAGCTGTAATTTTTTTTTTAGCCAAAGCTTCAAAATAAGATTTCTTTCTTGTTTTTAATTGTATCGCGGAAATCAAGATTGATTCCGGATTCATCATTTGAATTTCGGCTGTCGTAGCTGGTTCTACTTTTAAAATCATTGGACAGCTAAATACTTTTTTGGTGTCATTTGTAACTTCTGCACCGGCATCACAATATTCCTTATCAGAATAACTGGAACTTTGTCCTGCACCAGCTTCAATCATTACTCGGTGTCCATGATAAGTCAGTGAATTTACTGCATCGGGAGTAAGACAAATGCGGCGTTCCTGATAGCTGGTTTCTTTTGGGATACCAATAAAAAGTTCGCTTTTTTGTCTTGCTATTTCCAATTTTTCTTCTTGAGGTAATAGCTGTTGCTTTGTGAATGGAGTTATAGTAATTGACATTATAATTGTTAATTTGTGGTACAATTTACGCAAAAGTTTTAGAAAAATGCAATTGTAACGATGATAAGTATAGTAATCGTTATTTTAAAATTTAACGGATGATTCTTTCCATTTTTATATCGGCTCTTTCATAAACTCCATCTTCTAATGCTATTTCTACAAAACCATATTTTTCATACAAATGGATAGCGGGCAGTAAACTTCTATTGGAGTACAAGATAAGTTTATAAATACCTTCCTTTTTGGCAACAGCCATACAATGTTCCATTATTTTTTTACCAATTCCTAAACCTTGAATCGTATTTGTAACCGCCATTTTACTCAATTCAAAAGTAAAATCATCTATTTTTATCAGGGAAACGGTGCCTATGATTTGATTATTGTATTTCGCATAAAATATCATTCCACCTTTATCAATAATTTCGCTTTGCGGATTCGAAAGTACGATTTCGTCTTTCGGTTCCACTTTGAAATATTTCTTCAGCCATTCTAAATTAAGTATTTTAATATGTTCCTTTAAGTCTGTTGAAAAAGGAATGATTTCTACGGTATTTTCTAAACTCATAATTTTATTTAACTTAATTCTAAAGAACGTTTTCCATCGGCAAGCAATTCAATAGTAATTACAGAATGTGCTTCAGGAATTAGATTTGGAATTTTTTCGGCCCATTCTATGAAACACAAATTCCCAGAATAGAGGTAATCATCAATTCCCATATCCATAGCTTCCGTTTCGCTGTTTAACCTGTAAAAATCAAAATGGTAAACAGTTTGATTTTTAATAGTTTGATACTCATTAACTAAAGAGAAAGTTGGACTGCTTGTGGCATCCGTAACACCCACTGTTTTGCACAGTTGTTTGATCAAAGTAGTTTTGCCAACACCCATTTCTCCATGAAAAAGAATTACTTTATTTGGCTTTTCGGCTATGATTTTTTGCGCAACTTCCTCGAGTTGATCTAAAGAAAAAGTAACATTCATTCTTCTTTTTTGTTTAAAGTTTAAGGTTAAAAGTTCCATCAAAACGGTTAAAAATATCTTGTTTGTGAACCGACTCTTTTTTTATTTCGGGTTAAAAACTAAGAAAGGAATAATCATTTCTTCCAATGATATTCCGCCGTGCTGATAGGTGTTTTTGTAATAACTCACATAATGATTGTAATTATTGACATAGGCCAGAAACAAATCATTTTTTGCAAAAATATAAGAACTGCTCATATTTATGGTAGGCAAACCAATATTTTTTGGTTCTTTCACCGCATAAACGTCTTTGTGTTCGTAGGTCAGACTGCGTCCTGTTTTGTAACGCAAATTCAAACTGGTGTTTTTATCACCCACCACTTTCGATGGATTTTTCACGTTTATAGTTCCGTGATCTGTCGTCAAAATCAATTTGAAACCTAATTTTTGAGCCTGTTGAATAATTTCCAACAAAGGTGAATTCTTAAACCAACTTAATGTCAGCGAGCGATAGGCTTTGTCATCGGAGGCGAGTTCTTTTACCACGTCCATCTCAGTCTTGGCGTGAGAAAGCATATCTACAAAGTTGTAAACTACCGTAACCAAATCATTGTCTTTTAAAGATTTAAAGTTTTCAACTAGTTTTTTGCCACCAGCTAAATTGGTAATTTTATAATAATCTTGCTTAATGTTTAATCCCAAACGTTTCAATTGTGCCGTCAAGAACTCCGCTTCATATAAATTTTTCCCGCCTTCTTCCGGATCATTTTTCCAATATTGAGGAAACTGTTTTTCCATTTCAAGAGGCGTTAAACCAGAGAAAATTGCGTTTCTGGCATATTGCGTGGCTGTAGGCAAAATGGCGTAATACGGAACTTCTTTTTCCAGTTTATAATAATTGGCCACCACGCTTTCAAAGGTTTTCCATTGATCGTAACGCAAATTATCAATCACAACAAATAGAATTGGTTTGTCTTTTTTTACGATTTCCGGCACTACTAATTCTCTGAATAATGTATGCGACTGAATTGGTTTATCCGCTTTTGGCGCAAACCAGTCTTCATAATTGCGCTCTATGAATTTTCCAAATTGGGAATTAGCTTCGGTTTTTTGAGATTCGAGAATCTCAACCATACTTTGATCGTCGATATTTTCCAATTCCAGTTCCCAAAAAATCAATTTCTTGTACAATTCTATCCAGTCTTCATAGGAATTCACCATCGCCATTTCCATGGTTATTTTTCTAAATTCCTTCTGATAATCCAACGTTGTTTTTTGCGAAATCAATCGGGAATGATCCAGATTTTTCTTCAAACTCAATAAAATCTGATTCGGATTCACGGGTTTGATCAAATAATCGGCAATTTTTGAGCCAATCGCTTCCTCCATGATGTATTCCTCCTCACTTTTGGTAATCATAATCATGGGAACCGAAGATTTTTTCTCTTTCATCTCCGACAACGTTTCCAGACCACTCATTCCGGGCATATTCTCATCTAGAAAAACAATATCAAAATTGTTTTCCTCAAAAATATCAATCGCATCCCGACCGTTATTACAGGTGGTTACCTCGTAATTTTTCTTTTCAAGAAATAATATATGTGGTTTCAAAAGGTCGATTTCATCATCCACCCAAAGTATTTTTATTTTCTCCATAAGTCGTATTAACAAGTATTCTAAAGTACTAATTGAAAGGGCCAATTTACTGATTTTTGCAACGGTTCTTTGCTAATATTATGATAATTTTTAGTACAATAGCCGCTTGTATTGCTAAACTAAGATAAGAATTTTATTTTGTTTAAACTTGTTTTTTGGGCGTGACCCATCCTGCGTAAACTCCGTCCGGGTCGGGCTTTACGCTGTATCTTTCCTTTTTAAAGAAAAAGGAAAGGATGCCGCTCCCATCCCTCACGCGGTTGCGAGAATTATTGGTTTTTTACATCACTATTTAAGTAAGAAAAGTTTTCATAAAATAAATTGTGCATTTACTGATTTGTATGAAAAAATAAATATATTTGAACGAACATAAAACGAAACAAACTTTCGTTAATCACCCATATTTGGGTGTATTTACGGAGATTAGTTTCACCTGTCGACAAGTTACCAGCAATATTATTCAACATTATTCTAAACCTCATGAATTTAAAAGAACTCAAGAAACAAGTTACGATTGTAATTGATAATTTAAAAGATCATGGTAAATTTCCAAAAGAAAATAATCATTATGATTATAAAATGGAATTGAATTTTTTTGGCTTGAACGATGCAACAGAAATTTTTATGCGAAACTTTTCTAAAGATATTTTATCATTTGGAAATGCCAACGGAGGAATAATCTTACTCGAAATTAAAGAAGACAAAACTAAAGGAAGTTTTGAAGATATTGGGAAAAAGTAGAAGCCATGTCTTTAAACTTATGTCTTTGATGCGATAAAACTATACATTGACTGCGTTTTCTAACGATACTCTTAGGGCTATTTTGATGAGGGTGTTCTAATACCTCAATATCTTTTTTTTAATATAATAAAATCCATTCGTTTTTGTAGCGAATGGATTTTATTATAACCATTATTTTTGTTTTGAATTAATAAGAATCTCTCATCTTCCTTTTTATTTCCTTTAAACACAAATTGTTAATACTTCCTTCGTGCGTATGTTTGGTTTCTTTTGGTGATTTGAAAGTGCCATTTTCCAGTTGTTCTGCAACTACTTTATAGGCATCTCTAAAAGGCATTCCGGCAACAACCATTTCGTTTAAGGAATCTACCGTAAACAAATAATCGTATTTTTTATCGTCTAAAATGTGTTCTTTTACTTTGATATCTTTTATAGCAAAAATAGCGATATCCAAACACGCTTTCAGGTTTTGAATCGCTGGAAATAGTCCTTCTTTCAACAATTGTAAATCCCTGTGATAACCGCTTGGCAAGTTGTTGGTAATTAAAGTAATTTCATACGGCAAGGCTTGAATTTTGTTGCATTTTCCACGGATCAATTCAAAAACATCCGGGTTTTTCTTGTGTGGCATAATGCTGGAACCTGTTGTAAGATGGGCAGGCAAACTGATAAAATCAAAATTCTGACTCATATACAAACAAACGTCCATAGAAAATTTTGCCAAAGTAGCAGCAACACTACTCATTGCAAAAGCAACCGTTTTTTCTGATTTTCCACGGCTCATTTGTGCCGCTACAGAATTGAATTTTAAAGTTTTAAACCCTAATTCCTTTGTCGTGAATGTTCTGTTAATTGGGAAGGAACTTCCATAACCTGCAGCTGAACCTAATGGATTTTGGTCTACAATTTTCAAAGCAGCATTTAGCATCGTCATATCATCAATTAAGGTTTCGGCGTAAGCAGAAAACCACATTCCAAAAGAAGAAGGCATCGCAATTTGAAGGTGAGTATATCCTGGCAATAAAACATTTTGATGTTTTTCAGCCGATTCCATTAACAAATCAAAAAGACTCTTTACTTGTTCCTTTAGTTCTTTAACCACGTCTTTTAGATACAAATTAACGTCTACTAAAACTTGGTCGTTACGAGAACGGGCAGTATGAATTTTTTTTCCGGCATCACCTAATTTTAGCGTTAAAAGATACTCGATTTTAGAATGTACATCTTCAAAACTATCTTCGATTTCGAAATGCCCTTTTTCTGCATCAATGACAATATCTTCTAAAGCTAGAACTAAAGATTCCGTTTCGGAAGTTGTCAAAAGCCCGATTTGGTGCAACATTTTGGCATGAGCAATAGAGCCTAAAGCATCGTATTTGGCAAGAACTAAATCTAGTTCTCTGTCGTTACCAACGGTGAAATGTTCTATTTGTTTATCTGTTGGTATTCCTTTTTCCCAAAGTTTCATATATGGATAATTAGATTTTTAGACTGTTAGATTAGCCCCGATAGCAGTGGAAATCCTTTTATTTTTTTTCTTTAAAAAAATAAAAGATTGCAACGAATAGCGGGATTAGCTCCTCCTTCGACTGCGCTCAGGATGACTTTTATTGTTTGAAAAAATCAGTTAGTATTTTGATATACAATTGAATTCCTTCTTCTATTTCGTTTATAAATATAAATTCGTCAGCCGAATGTGACCGTAGGGTTTCACCAGGTCCTAATTTCAAGGATTGACAACTCAAAACCGATTGATCCGAGAGGGTAGGCGACCCGTAAGTGGTTCTTCCCAGTGCGATTCCGGCTTGTACTAATTCGTGTGCAACAGGAATTGATGACGCATTCAAATGCATCGAACGCGGATTGACTTCGGCAGTCAAATGTTTTTTTACAATATCTAAAATTTCTTGATTGTTATAGCAATCATTCACTCGGATATCGACAACCAAATGACATTCTGCGGGAACTACGTTGTGTTGTTTACCTGCAGTGACTTGTGTTACGGTCATTTTTACAGGACCTAAAACCTCCGATATTTTTTCGAATTGATAACTGTTAAACCATTCGATAACGGGTATCGCATTGTAAATAGGATTGTCAGGATTGTTGTGTGCTGCATGACTAGCGGTACCTTTTACGATAACATCGAGTACTAATAACCCCTTTTCGGCTACGGCCAATTGCATCAAAGTAGGTTCTCCCACAATGGCACATTCCAATTCCGGTAAATGTTTTAGTACGCTGTTTAATCCATTTTTCCCGCTGCTTTCTTCCTCGGCTGAAGCGACCATCACAATATTGTAAGGCAGATTTTCATTCGAATAAAAATGTACAAAAGTGGCTAAAAGTGAAACCAGACAACCTCCCGCATCATTGCTCCCCAATCCAAATAATTTGCCGTCTTTTACGATGGCTTCAAATGGATCATTAGTATAACCTTGGTTTGGTTTTACGGTATCGTGGTGCGAATTGAGTAAAAGTGTTGGCTTGGTTTTATCAAAATTCTTATTGAAAGCCCAAATATTATTATTCTCTCTTTCGAAAGGGATATTATTTTGTCTAAACCAATTTTCGATTAAAAGTGCTGTTTGGTCTTCTTCACTTGAAAATGAAGGCGTTTCAATCAGTGCTTTTAATAACGAAATGGCTTCTTGTGTAAGGATTTCTATACTCTTCATAGTGTAATTGTAGTGTACAACGCCGTTTTATCTTGCAACATCCTGTGATGACCAATTTTTATTTTTTGAACTCCTTTGGATAAACTATTGAAACAGTTGTCTAATTTAGGAATCATACCAGAATGTATGGCGCCTTCAGCTTTTAAATTGGAATATAATTCTTGATTTATGTTCTCAATTACGGATGCATCATCTTCGGCATTATATAAAACGCCGGGTTTTTCGAAGCAATAATTCAAAGTGACATCAAAAATTTCTGATAAAGCAATCGCTAATTCGCTAGCAATGGTATCGGCATTCGTGTTTAATAATTGTCCTTTTCCATCGTGTGTTATCGCGCAAAATACAGGAACTATTCCACTAGAAAGTAACGTTTGTAATAAGTTTGTATTCACTTTTTTTACATCGCCCACAAAACCATAATTGATTGTAGGATGGTTTCTTTTATCCGATAGAATTAAATTCCCATCAGCACCAGAAAACCCCATCGCATTGGTGGAATTAGCTTGTAATTGAGCAACGATATTTTTGTTGATTTGACCTGCATAAATCATCACAACTACATCAAGCATAGCGGCATCGGTAATGCGTCTTCCATCAATCATTTGAGGAACTAAACCAATACTTTCCGCCATTTTAGTAGCTGATTTTCCACCGCCGTGAACGAGTACTTTATAGCCTTCAATCTGAGAAAAATCAGATAAAAATTGTTTTAATTCCGTTGGGTTGTCAATAATGTTTCCTCCAATTTTTATTAGCGTTACCGGTTTTTTATTTTCCATTTTCCAATATTTTTTGCAACACTAATTGTGCAGCATAGGTTCTATTGTTGGCTTGTTCGATAACAATTGAATTTTCACTGTCAATCACTTCATCCGTTACAATTACATTACGTCTTACTGGCAAACAGTGCATGAATTTCGCATTGTTGGTCAGTTTCATTTTATCTGCAGTTACAGTCCAATTTGGGTCGGAATTTGTAATCTGACCATATTCGTTATAATTGCTCCAGTTTTTGGCATAAATAAAATCGGCGTTTTCGAAAGCTTTGTCTTGGTCGTATTCAATCTTGGAGTCTTTCGTGATTTCAGGATTCAATTCGTAGCCTTCAGGATGTGTAATGACAAAGTCTGCGTCTTGTAACTGCATCATTTGCACGAAGGAATTGGGTACCGCTTGAGGTAAAGCTTTAGGATGTGGAGCCCAAGTCAAAACTACTTTTGGACGGTATTCTGTTTTGTGTTCGGCCATAGTTATTGCATCGGCTAGCGATTGTAATGGATGCCCTGTAGCACTTTCCATATTAACGATTGGCACAGTGGCATATTTTAAGAAACCCATAAGAACGGTTTCGGCATTATCTTTTTCTTTGTCTACCAATCCGGCAAAGGCCCTGATGGCAATAATATCGCAATATTGAGAAACAACTGCTGCCGCTTCTTTAATATGTTCCGAAGCACCGGAGTTCATGATGGCTCCATCTTCAAATTCTAATGTCCAACCTTCGCTGGTAAAATTCATTACCATCACGTTCATTCCTAAATTCAAAGCTGCTTTTTGTGTACTCAAACGCGTTCTTAAACTGGAATTAAAAAACAACATTCCTAAGGTTTTGTTCTTACCCAGTTTTTTGTTTTTAAGGGGTTTTTTCTTGATTTTTAATGCTTCTTTCACCCATTTGTTGAGCGAATCTATGTTTTGTATGGAGATGTAGTTCATTGTAGTTGTGAATTATGAATTATGAATTATGAATTGTCCAAAAATCTAACAATCTAAAAATCCAATATTCGAATTAAATTATTTTAGTAAATGGTATTTCGTTTTTTAAAGCTTTCAAAATAAAATTGTCTTCCAAGCCATTGACAATCCAGGTTTCGATATTAGCGGCTTTGGCAATTGCCGATGCTTCTATTTTAGATTGCATTCCACCGGTTCCGTGCGAAGATTTAGAATCGCCAATCTCTTTTTCTAATAATTTTAAATCGGTTACCAAAGAAATGGTTTCAGGAACTGCGTCATGAATGGATGATTTGGTGTAAATCCCGTTCGTATTGGTAGCAATGATTAAAATGTCAACATTTAATAAAACAGCGGTTAAAGCGGCTAATTTATCGTTATCACCAAACCGAATCTCATCCGTTGCTACGGTGTCATTTTCATTGATAATCGGAATGTAATTGTTTTTGACTAACACATTGATGGTGTTCACGATATTTACTTTGGATTGTTCTTTTTCGAAATCAGAATAAGAAAGCAAACATTGCGAAATTAGCAATCCTAAATCACTAAAATTTTCATGATAAATCCGCATTAAATGTGGCTGGCCAATTGAAGCCAACGCCTGTTTTACAAAAACATCTTTGTCTTGACTTTCCAGTTTAACAAATTGTTTGGCAGCAGCAATCGCACCAGAACTGACAATTACAAATTCATAATCATCTTTCAGCGCCGCTATTTGCATTCCAATATCTTCAATCTTTCCTCTCGAAATGTGATTGGTTTCTTTGGTTAAGGTATTGCTTCCTAACTTTAATAAAATTCTTTTTTTACCTGATTTGTCCATTTCCGTAAATATACCACTTATTAGTAACTAAATGTTGCAATCCAATTGGTCCACGTTGGTGTAATTTGTCTGTGCTTATGGCTAATTCGCCTCCTAAACCAAATTGTCCTCCATCAGTGAATCGGGTAGAGGCGTTTTGATATACGGCTGCAGTATCTACATTTTCCATGAATTCCTGGGCAATTGCATCATTTTTTGTGATTATCGAAGCGGAATGACCGCCACAATATTTATTTATTTTGGCAATCGCTTCTTGATCCGAATTAGTTGTTCCAATAACAATTTTATAATCTAAAAACTCTTCATGCCAAATTAAATCCGATTCAATCTGAGGAACGTTTGTTACTTTTGAAATACTTCCATCTCCCAAAACAGTAACGTTTCTTTGTTGTAATTCCTGAACGATATTGGTAGCAAAAGCTTCCCAATTTTCAATATTGGTATCAATTAAAACTTTATCTAAAGCATTGCAAACAGATATGTTTGAGGTCTTTCCATTTATTATTATGGAAAGTGCTTGGTTTAAATCAGCTTCTGCGTTTACGTACACAAAATTATTTCCTCGTCCACTTATAATCACTGGACATGTGGCGTGTTTTTTTACAAAAGCGATTAATTTCTCCCCACCACGAGGAACGATTAAGTCCACTTTTTGTGTTGGTTTCTCTAAAAATGCCTGCGTTTCTTCCCGATTGTAATTCAAGTATTCCACCCATTCTGTAGCCACATTGTTAGCTGTTAAAGCTTGATGCCACAATTCTACAATTTTCAAGTTGGATTGTAAGGATTCTTTTCCGCCTTTCAATAGAATTTTATTTCCGGATTTGAAAGCGATTCCGCCAGCTTCAACAGTAACATCGGGTCTGGATTCATAAATAATCATTACGGTTCCAAAAGCCGCTGTTTTATTGATTATTTTCATTCCGTTTTCATGGTCGAAATTAAAACGTTCTGCGCCAATAGGATCTTCTTGACTGGCTAATTGTTGCATGGATAAAATCATGCCGTCAATTTTGGCATCATCCACCAGTAAACGTTTTTCCATCGCTAAATCATCCCCAGAATAATTATTGATATCCTGTTGATTCACCGTTATAAGGGTAGCTCTTTCTTGTTCAAGAAGTTCGGCCATGAGGCTTAAAACTGAATTTCGTTTTTCTATTGGTAATACGTGGTTCATTAGTTTTTGGTTTACTATTTTAGAAAAAAATCTAAACATATAAGTCACATAAGTTTAGGAGCTTAGATGACTTATATGTTTAAAAAATCATTTCAATTCTGCCAATGTTTCTTTTAAAGCTATAATAAAGGTGTCGATTGCTTCCTTTTTGATTGTCAATGGAGGAAGGATTCTTAATAAGTTTTTATTATTAGCATTTCCCGTAAAAATATGTTTGTCCATAATCATTTTTTTACGAAGTGTACTTACGTCAAAATCAAATTCTACACCTAGCATTAATCCTCTTCCTTTTACTTGAATTACTTCAGGAACTTGTTGGATTGCTTCTAAAAAATAGGTGTAAACGTCATTTACGTTATCCATTAATTTTTGGCTTTCAATCACATCCAAAACTGCTATTCCAGCGGCGCAAGCCAAATGGTTTCCACCGAAAGTAGTTCCCAATAATCCATAACTTGCTGCGAATTTTGGAGAAATCAAGATTCCTCCAATAGGAAATCCGTTACCCATTCCTTTCGCCAGACAAATAATATCTGCTTTGATGTTATGATGTTGGTGTGCAAAAAACTTTCCGCTTCTTCCGTATCCTGATTGCACTTCGTCTAAAATCAAAACGGCATCATATGCTGCGCATATATTTTCTAATGCCTGAAAAAATTCAGTTGTACCTTGGTCTAAACCGCCAACTCCTTGGATTCCTTCAATAATTACAGAAGAAACATCTCCTTTTTTTAATTCATTTTCTACCAACTCGATGTTATTCAAGGGTAAAAAAGTAACGATTTGTTGCGCATTGATTGGCGCAACAATTTTTTTGTTATCTGTAACCGCAACTGCTGCCGAAGTTCTTCCATGAAAGGAATTATCAAAAGCAATTACACGAGATTTATTGTTGTGAAAAGAGGCTAATTTCAAGGCGTTTTCATTGGCTTCAGCTCCAGAACTGCACAAGAATAAAGTATAGTCTTCCAATCCGGAAAGTTTTCCTAATTTCGCTGCTAATTCTACTTGCAATGGATTCTGAATCGCATTCGAATAAAAGCCAATATTATCCAATTGATTTTTTAATTTGGCAACATAATCCGGTTGTGTGTGTCCAATGGAAATTACTCCATGACCACCATATAAATCTAAATATTCCACTCCTTTTTCATCTGTAATAGTACAATCTAATGCTTTTACAGGAGTGATGTTGTATAATGGGTAAACGTCAAATAAGTTCATGTTTTAATTATTTAAAGATTTAAAAATTGAAAGATTTAAGCCTTTTTTAAATCGTTGTGTTTAGAATCTTAATAATTTTTCAATCATTAAATCCTTCAATCTTTTAATTATTTCTAGAATCCGCTTGGTTTCAAATGCAATCCTGTGGTTTCATCCAATCCAAACATTAAATTCATGTTTTGAATGGCTTGTCCTGAGGCTCCTTTTGTCAAATTATCAATTACTGAAGTAATCAGTAGCCGGTTTCCTTTTTTCATTAAACTAATAATACACTTGTTCGTTTGAACTACTTGTTTCATATTGATTCCAGTGGTAGTAACCGTGACAAAAGGCTGGTCTTTGTAAAAAGCCTCATATTTCGCCACTATATCTTCTAGATTTTCTTCGATTGTTGTGTATAATGTTGCAAAAATCCCTCTCGCAAAATCCCCTCTGTTGGGTACAAAAATCAATTCGTTGGTATAATCCGCCTGCAATTGGTTGACACTTTGGTTTATTTCACCCAAATGTTGGTGCTCAAAAGCTTTGTAATGTGACATATTATTTGATCTCCAACTAAAATGCGTCGTTTCCGAAGGTGAAACTCCAGCTCCCGTGCTTCCTGTTGTGGCATTGATGTGAACATCAGTCGTAAGCATTTCGTTTTTGGCCAATGGCAATAATGCCAATTGAATCGCTGTTGCAAAACAACCTGGATTTGCAATAAACTGAGCGTTTTTGATCACCGATTTATTCAATTCGGGTAAACCGTATACGAAAGATTTATTATCGAAGTCTTTGTCTTTCGTCAATCTGAAATCATTTCCTAAATCGATGATTTTGGTATGACTTGCAAATTGATTGTGCTCTAAAAACAATTTTGATTTACCGTGTCCTAAACACAAGAAAACAACATTCACATTTGGATTTACAGTATCGGTAAAATTCATTTCGATATCGCCCATCAAATCGTGATGCGCAACCGAAAGTGGTTTTCCGGCGTTTGTTGTGCTGTAAACAAAATCAAGTGTAGCGTTGGGATGAAACATCAATATTCTGATGAGTTCCCCCGCTGTGTAACCAGAACCACCAATTATTCCAATATTAATCATGGGTCAGTTTATTTACAGATGAAAATATGTTTTGGGCATTTCCAAGAATTTTGATAAATCCTTTGGCGTCGTCCGATGTCCATGCGTTGTTCATTTCACCGTATTGACCAAAAGAGGTATTCATTAAGTCATTTTCAGATTCAATTCCGTCCAATGTGAAGTGATATGGTTTTAGAGAAACGATAACGGTTCCGTTTACAGTCGTTTGAGTGTCTTCAAGGAAAGCCTCGATGTTTCTCATCACAGGGTCTAAGAATTGTCCTTCATGAAACAACATGCCGTACCAGTTTCCTAGTTGTTCTTTCCAGTATTGTTGCCATTTACCCAGCGTATGTTTCTCTAATAAATGGTGTGCTTTGATAATGATTAAAGGTGCAGCGGCTTCAAAACCAACTCTTCCTTTAATTCCGATAATGGTGTCACCCACGTGCGTGTCTCTACCTATAGCATATGCGTTTGCCAGTTTTTCTAATGCAACGATGTTTTTTGTTGGGGTGTCTAATGTCCCGTTGATGCCTACTAATTGTCCTTTTTCAAATTGTAGTGTCACTTTCTCTTCTCCAGTTTTTTGCAATTGAGAAGGATACGCTTCACTTGGTAAAGTTTGATTTGAGGTCAATGTTTCTTTACCACCTACGCTTGTTCCCCATAAACCTTTGTTGATGGAATATTGTGCTTTTTCCCAAGAATAATGAACTCCATTTTGAGCCAAGTAATCCACTTCTTCCTGTCTTGATAATTTTAAATCCCTGATCGGAGTTATGATTTCAATTTCGGGAGCAATGGTTTGGAAAATTAAATCAAAACGAATTTGGTCATTTCCTGCACCAGTACTTCCGTGAGCAATCGCTTCGGCACCTACAGATTTCGCATATTTAATCGCTTCGATAGCTTGAAAAACACGCTCTGCACTTACTGATAATGGATAGGTATTGTTTTTTAATACATTTCCATAAATCAAATATTTAATGGCTTTATCGTAATATTTATCTACAATGGTAAGATTTGCATGTTGCGCACTTCCTAATTCGTAGGCTCTTTCTTCAATGGCGGCTAGTTCCTCTTCATCAAATCCGCCTGTATTTATAAGAACGGTATGAACTTCATATCCTTTTTCGTTTTTTAAATATTTTAGGCAATAGGAGGTATCTAATCCTCCGCTATAAGCTAATACAACTTTTTTCATACTATTATTTTTTTAAGAAAAGCGCTTGTTTAATTGATTTTAATCTATTGAGAACTCTTATGTTAAATGGATGTTTTGGCGGATCTTTTGGTTTTTCTTTTGGGTCAAACAACATTCCAGTACACAAACACATTTTGTTGTCTTTGCTTTGTAAAATCTCAAAATTAGTACAGGTTTTACAACCGGCCCAAAAAGATGGATCTGTCGTCAATTCTGAAAATGGAACTGGTTTATAACCTAATTCAGAATTGATTTTCATTACTGCTAATCCAGTTGTAATTCCGAATATTTTGGCATCTGGGTATTTCTCCAATGAATAGTCAAATACTTTCGATTTTATTTGTTTTGCCAATCCTAAATTTCTGTAATCAGGATGAACTATCAATCCTGAATGTGCCACATATTTACCGTGTTCCCAACTTTCGATATAACAAAAACCAGCAAATTTTCCGTTGTCTAATGCGATGACGGCATCTTTGCTTTCCATCTTTTTTTGAATGTATTCAGGAGTTCTTTTTGCAATACCAGTACCTCTCAATAAAGCTGATAATTCAATGGTTTCACATATTTCTTGTGAATATTTATAATGTTCTTCCTGAGTTGTAATTATTGATATATTCATTTCAAGAGTTGAATTTTAGATTTATAAAATAAGTTGCAATTTTGTTCTGAAATACTTTCTCTCTCGCACTGAATTAAAAAACTAAAATACAAATTTATAGTCCAATAAATTGAAGAGCAAGATATTAATGAAAAATGAATGTTGATTTTTGGATGTACTACTCCAATGGGAAATAAATGTGATTTCAAAACGGTAAAATGAAAAATGAATAAAAATAAAACAAAAGACTTTTGGAAACTATACTAATAGCATCCGTACTTCGGGAGAAGTAGTCGGTTTGTTTGTCCGTGAGATAGGAGTTATATTTATAATTGTATTATTCATTACTGCAAAAGTACACTAATTTTTATAACACAATACTGGTTTTACATTTTCTAACAAAAAATTAAGGTATTGTTGTATTTTTTAAAATAAAAAACCTCCGTGAGAAATTGATTTTCAACACGGTTTATAAATAGATTATTCTGTGATTAGTTTATAAATGGGTTTCTAGAAATAACTTCTTTTATTTTGGATTTCAAATCTTTGCTAGTATCATAAACCATTTGTTCGTAGCTAGGGAAAGCAACGGCTTTTTTATCAAAATTTGAATAATAATTATCGTCAGAGGCGCGTCTGTCGCCTTTATAGGTGGAATAAATATTTTCAAATATAAACTCGCTGGTTATTGGGAAAGATTGTAAAAGTTGATTGTTTCTGAAATTTACATAATCTATTTTAGCAGTAATCTGGCAAGACTTAAATTGTCTAAATTCGTAGATACGAGCATTTACAGTTTTAAGATTATCCACCATTACAACTTTACCTTTTTCATCAACTACTTCTTTTCCATTGGTATCAATAAGTTTTTTAACGCCATCTTTTATCACACGTTCTTTTACAAATTCTCTTTCTTTGATTTGTTCCGGTGAAATATAAATCTGTCTGAAATTAATTTTCATTTCGTAATCATAATCAATTTCTCTTAGTTTGCTATTGTGGTAAACCGTCCATTTATCGTTTAAACCATATGTACTAAAATCCAGTAAATCATTTCGTAAACCAATAGGAATAATCATGTTAGTTTCGTTTTTGGTATTCACAAAAACATAATCGGAACCTTTGAATTTTGCATCGTCCATCAATTGCAAAACATCTTTGTAATTGGGATTTATTTGATTTAAATAATCTAAATCATCATACGCCTTTCGGTAATTCATCTTGTCAGTAGTTGTCATTAATTTTTTTGCATTAGCATATAAATAAGCGGACACAACATTTTTACTTTCTATGATTTGATTGTTATAGTTGTCAAAGGGAAAAATGCCATTTCTATCTTCTTTGATTAATCTTAAAGGAAGCAAAGGTTTGATTTTTTCCTGCCGAATATTCAATTGTAAATAGGTGTTGTATATTTTTTCCAATTGTGCGGGATTTGCATCCTTTGTCAATAAATTCAGGGTATTTAGATCGCGTTCTTTTGCTTTAGTGAAAGCCTCTTCCAGTAAGTAAACATAATCTTGTTTGCCTTTTTTATCTTTGTTGGTTCGCAAATTTGAAACAGCATTATCAATTGCCTGATCATAATTTCCTGTACTCAATAAATTTTGGGTTTGTTTGACACCACAAGACCAAACAAGGATAAAGAAGGATAATAAAAGAGTAATTTTTTTCATAAGGATAAAAAATTAGTAAATGATTATTTGAAGCTGTATTCTATTTTTTGATTGAAATTTTTTAAAAATTGTCATAAAAAAACCTAACAAAAATAGAATAAATGTTAGGTTTTAGAATGTGTATTTTTTATTTTTATTTTCTCACAAAAGGTGGGAGTAATTTACTGGAAACTTCACCAAAACCAATACGAACCTGTCCGTTTTGACAGAATCCTTTCATAGTTACGGTATCATTATCATTGATGAATTTACGTTCAGATCCGTCTTTTAGCTTGATAGGATTTTTTCCGCCCCAAGTTAATTCTAACATCGAACCAAAACTTTCAGGAGTAGGTCCTGAAATGGTGCCTGAGCCCATCATGTCGCCAGAATTTACGCGACAACCATTAGAGGTATGATGCGCTAGTTGTTGGCACATTGACCAGTATAAATATTTAAAATTTGACTGAGAAATAACAGTTTCTTCACTATTTTCAGGTTGAATCGCCACTTCTAAATTAATATCAAAAGAATGTTTCCCTTTTTGTTGCAGATAGGGAAGTGGGGTTGGTTCTTGTTTTGGTCCTTTTGTTCTAAAGGGTTCTAAAGCATCCATTGTTACAATCCATGGTGAAATTGAAGTCGCAAAGTTTTTTGATAAAAAGGGTCCCAGCGGAACATATTCCCATTTTTGAATGTCACGAGCACTCCAGTCATTCAACAAGACCATTCCGAAAATATAATCTTCAGCTTCCGTTACGGGAATATTTTCTCCCATAATATTGACATCAGTTGTTATAAAAGCAGTTTCCAATTCAAAATCGACGGAACGAGAAGGGCCAAAAACGGGTGTAGTTTCGCCATTTGGCAATGTTTGTCCCATGGGTCTGTGTACTGGAATTCCCGAAGGAACAATAGAGGAACTTCTTCCATGATACCCTACAGGGATGTGAAGCCAGTTGGGTAATAACGCGTTTTCTGGATCACGGAACATTTTTCCTATATTAGTTGCGTGCTCTTTGCTGGAATAGAAGTCTGTATAATCACCTATTAGTACCGGTAATTGCATTTCTACATCTTCCATTTTGAAGATCACAATATCTCGATCTTTTATATTATCTCTTAATGTTGGATTTTTTTCGTCAAAAATTTCGGCAATACGATTTCGAACCAATCGCCATGTTTTTTTGCCATCCGAAATAAAATCATTCAAAGTGTCTTGCATGAACATATCATCCGTCAGCTCAATACCTTCAAAATAATTTAATTGTTGTAAAGCACCCAAATCGATTGCGAAATTACCTATTCGTGTCCCCACAGTGACGACATTTTCCTTAGTGAGAAAGACCCCGAAAGGAATGTTTTGGATGGGAAAGTCATTGTTCTCTATGACTTCCAGCCATGATTTTCTGTTAGTATCGTTAGCTGTTATAGGCATGATGTGTTAATTATTTTGTTGAAAATTACTCATCAAATATATTATAATCTAACTATTTACCAAACGTTTTTTTGTATTTTTGCATCATATTTAACGAAAATCAAAGAAATGCAACGCGACGAACAAATTTTTGACCTTATTCTAGAAGAACAAGAAAGACAAATTCACGGATTAGAACTTATAGCTTCAGAAAACTTCGTAAGTGACGAAGTAATGGAAGCAGCCGGTTCAGTTTTAACTAATAAATATGCAGAGGGATATCCTGGCAAAAGATACTACGGCGGTTGCGAAGTAGTTGATGTTATTGAACAAATTGCTATTGATAGAGCCAAAGAATTATTTGGTGCTGCTTATGCAAATGTACAACCACACTCAGGTTCCCAAGCGAATACAGCAGTTTATCATGCTTGTATTAAACCGGGAGATAAAATTTTAGGTTTTGATTTGTCACATGGTGGACACTTAACTCATGGCTCTCCTGTAAACTTTTCCGGACGTTTATACACACCTTCATTTTATGGCGTAGATAAGGAAACTGGAAGATTAGATTATGATAAAATTCAAGAAATAGCTACTAGAGAGCAGCCAAAATTAATTATTGCTGGAGCTTCGGCTTATTCTCGTGATATGGATTTTGAGCGTTTCAGAGTAATTGCTGATAGTGTTGGCGCTATATTATTGGCTGATATTTCTCATCCTGCAGGTCTTATTGCCAAAGGATTGATGAACGATCCATTGCCTCATTGCCATATTGTAACGACGACAACACATAAAACTTTGCGTGGTCCTCGTGGAGGATTAATTTTAATGGGTAAAGATTTTGAAAATCCATTTGGTTTAACTACTCCAAAAGGCGAAGTCAGAATGATGTCTTCATTATTAGACTTAGCTGTTTTTCCCGGAAATCAAGGGGGTCCATTAATGCACATCATTGCTGCCAAAGCAGTAGCTTTTGGTGAAGCACTGAAAGACGAATTTTTCACGTATGCACTACAATTACAGAAAAATGCTAATGCTATGGCTGATGCTTTTGTAAAAAGAGGATATGAAATTATTTCTGGCGGAACGGACAATCATATGATGTTAATTGACTTAAGAAACAAAAACATATCGGGAAAAGATGCTGAAAACGCATTAGTAAGAGCAGAAATTACCGTTAATAAAAACATGGTTCCATTTGATGATAAATCACCATTTGTAACTTCAGGTATCCGTGTAGGAACTCCAGCTATTACCACTCGTGGTCTGGTTGAAGAAGATATGGAAACTATTGTGGAACTTATTGATAGAGTATTAATGAACCACACTAATGAAGATATTATCGAAGAAGTGGCTAATGAAGTAAACGAAATGATGAGCGAAAGAGCTATCTTCGTATACTAAAAAATACGTCTTAAAGTTTTTAAAGTCGAAAGTCGAAAGTCTTTGAATAGAATTTAATATTCTGTCTTAGTTTTTGGCTTTCGACTTTATGACTTTATTACTTTATGACTTTCTAACTTTAAGACTAAAAAAATGTCTGTACTAAGATTAAAATTACCTACCGATCCGCGATGGGTGAATATTGTAAAAAAAAACATCGAAGAAATCTTGACCGATCATGCTTGGTGTGAACAAAAAGCCGCCACAAATGCCATTACAATTATCACTAATAACTCAGAGCACCAGGATTTAGTTCAGGATTTATTGGCTTTGGCCAAAGAAGAAATAGATCATTTTGAACAAGTGCATAATATCATTATCAAACGAGGATTAAGGTTGGGGCGTGAAAGAAAAGATGATTATGTGAATGAATTGTATTTGTATATGAAAAAAAGTGGAAATGGTAGCCGAGTTTCCAGTTTGGTGGAACGGTTATTGTTTTCCGCTATGATTGAAGCTAGAAGTTGTGAACGTTTCAAAGTACTTTCAGAAAATATCCAAGATGAAGAATTAGCTATTTTTTACAGGGATTTAATGGAAAGTGAGGCGGGACATTATACAACATTTATAACGTATGCTAGAAAGTATGGAGTAGGAGTAGATGTTGAAAAACGATGGAGAGAATGGATTGAATATGAGGCATCTATCATTGAAAATTACGGAAAAAACGAAACCATACACGGCTAAAACTCCTAATTTTTTTATTAATATTAAGAATTGAATTTTTTTTTAAATGCTTTAAAGCTATTGTAAATCAAATATTTATAGTTGATTTTGGTTTTAAATAGTACAACACTGGGTATTAATAGTAGTAATTTGGCACCAATTTATAATTTTTAATATACATTTATATTTTTGAATTCAACTCTAATAATTAGTACCTGCAATGAAGCTCAATTATAATTATGATGGAAATATTGCTTGCAGAACAATATTACAGGATCAGTTAGAAAAATTAAATATAAGCTATCAATTACTGGATTTAGGTCAAATTGAAATTAGTGATGATATTTCTGAGGAAAGTTTTGACGAACTTCAAACTTCGCTCAAAAGATTTGCTATTCATATTATCGATAACCCAAAAGCTCAATTAATACAGAAAATAAAAGATGCAATAATTGAAATTGTTTACAATAAAGAAAAATTTCCTAACACAACGATTTCTCAATATTTGTCAGATAAATTGAACTATAGATATGGTTATATAACAAATCTTTATTCTGAATATACCTATACATCAATAGAGAATTTTATTATTATACAGAAAATCGAAAGAGCGAAAAAGCTTATTATAGAAGAAAAATTAAGTTTAACAGAGATTTCTTATGAACTAAATTATAGCAGTGTAGCGTATTTGTCAACGCAATTTAAGAAAGTGACGGGATTAACTCCTTCCATGTTTAAAAGAGTCATAGACAAAAGAAGGAAATTATCAAATGCAGAATAAATTAAACACAAATAAATTAAATATATAATACACCAGATACAGTATGATTGCACATAAAGATCCAATGCATATCCTTTTAGCTGACGATGACGAAGATGATCGTGTTTTTTTTAGCGAAGCTATTATGGAACTTAAGATGGATAATAAGCTGACCGTATTTACAAATGGTAATGGCTTGATGGATTATTTAGTGCTACCGGATATCAAGTTGCCTCATATTTTATTTTTAGATTTAAATATGTCAGGGAAAACAGGGATAGAATGTTTGAGAGAAATTAGGGCAAATACTCGTTTTAAAGATGTTTCTGTTGCCATATATTCTACATCGTCGTCAGAAAAAGACATTGAAGATACCTTTATAGAAGGGGCAAATATTTATATAAAAAAACCAAATGACTTTTCTGCACTGAAAAAAGTAATTAAAGAAGTAATAAATATGAATTGGCAATTTCATACGTCAGGGTTAAATATAGAAACGTTTTTCTTTAGCATTTAATAAAAAAACTAATGAAATTTTTAAAATTATTTAAAAATTCTCAAGTGTTTAAATTAGCCTTGGGTCTTGCTATTCTTGTTGTTTGTTATTTTGGATCAAAGTTTTTTTCGCAAATGCAAAAACTTACTTCAACACTAGAGCTAATTGCAAAATCCAATGATACTCAACTGGAATTAGAAAAGCTTTTATCCATAATAAACAGTTATGACTACAGTTTACGAAATTATATAATTACGAAAGACGAGTCCTATTTACAAAATCGTTTTTTGAATCGAGGAATTATTGAAGAGGGTATAAAAAAATTAAAGGTCTTAACTGTTAACGATCCTTCACGAAAAAAAGATATTCTAACACTTGAAAAACTCATTAATTACAGGTTCAAATTATTTAGAGAAACATTAATTGCCGCTAAAAGTAATAATGTAGATCAATTAGGGCTTAAATTGAAGTTGAAGCGAAGTAATGATTACACTGAAATGATGAAATTGTTCGTGTACAAAGTCATTAATTCAGAAAGATTGAAAGCTAAATTTCAAAATTCAAATCATCAATTTGAGCTTCAGGATTCGTTAATGACCGCTTTTTTACTAATTATTCTGTCACTTTTAATTTTGTTGCTTTCATTTAACAAAACCAATATTGACATTGCGGCCCTTAAAGAGGCAAACGATAAATTAAAGTTGCTGAATGAATCGTTTAACACCGCCGAAAAAACGGCTGGTTTTGGGCACTGGATGGTTAATTTAGAAACAAACACCTATACTTTTTCAGATAATTTATATCGACTTATGGGAGTTGAGCCCAACGCATTTGAACCTAAGCTAGAGAATACAATCAAATATTTTCATCCTGATGATTTAGCTTATGTAACGAAAGTGCATAAAGATTCTTTAATAAATCACCAGTCCACTTCGATGGTATTTAGATTTTTAACTCCAAAAGGAGAAGTGAAATACATTTTAGGTGTAGGAAGTTTCACTAATGATGGAAATGGAAATTTAATTAAAATAGGTGTGAATTGTGATATTACAAACCAATACAAAAAAACACTTGAATTAGAGGAAAATAACAAAGAGCTTAAATATATCAATAAAGAACTCGAAGCGTTTAACAATATAGTTAGTCATGATTTGCAGGAACCGCTTCGTAAGATTCAAATGTTTATTTCCAGATTAGAAGAAAAAGAATTGGATTTACTTACCCAACTAGGAAAAGACTATTTTTCTAAAATTCGTGTTGCGGCCAACAGAATGCAGACTTTATTAATAGATTTAGTCAATTATTCCAGAACAATAAAAGGAGATAAGGTTTTTATAGAAACAGATTTAAACAAAGTGGTTGACGAAACACTTCAAGATTTATCTTTAAATATTGAAGAGAAAAAAGCAACCATTTTAGTTGGAAATTTGCCAACAATCAAAGTAATACCGTTTCAAATGAAACAACTTTTTATAAACTTAATTTCTAATTCTCTTAAATATAGTAAAGATGATGTACCGCCTCAAATAAGTATCGCTTCTAAAGAGATTACTGAAAAAGAAGTAGTAGATAATAAAATTGCGAATGCAGCGGATTATTATAAAATTGTCGTAGAAGATAACGGAATAGGTTTCAAACAGGAATATTCCGAAAAGATATTTCTTTTGTTTAAACGATTAGAATCCGATCCTAAATACTCAGGAACTGGACTTGGTCTGGCTATTTGCTATAGAATTGTCGAGAAGCACAAAGGTTTCATAAAAGTAAAAGGGGAACCTGGAGTAGGAGCTAAATTCTATGTTTTTATTCCTAAAGGGGATTTGCTTTAATTTCAATAAATAAACTACAATGATTACAATAAAAGAAGCTACAATATCTGATATAAATACAATTCAAGAGATTGCTTATATATCTTGGCCTGACACTTATGGCAAAATACTTTCGCAGGAGCAAATCGATTTCATGCTTAATTTATGGTACACGTCAGATGTTTTGATTGATAACTTGACTAATAAAGGACATTTCTTTTTATTAGCTTTTGATGGAACTGTCTGCCTTGGATTTGCTTCATACGAACACAATTACTTGAACAAAAATGTAACCCGTCTGCACAAAATTTATTTACTTCCTGAAGCACAGGGTAAAGGAGCAGGGAAATTATTGATTGATACCATCGAAAATTTGGCAAAAAAAAATCATTCCGTTGCTATTTCCTTAAATGTAAATAAATTTAATAAAGCATTTACCTTTTATCAAAAAATAGGTTTTGAAATCGTAGAGGAGTATGATACTGAAATTGGCAATGACTATTTGATGGAAGATTATATTATGCAAAAAGACTTATAATTTATTGCTGGATTTTCTCTTACAAAAACGCTTTTTAATTACATAATTAAGTACCTGTAATTTAATATTAAAATGTATATTATTGTACATTTGATAGAAGAATTTATAGTAACGTATAATGTTAAATAAAAAATTAAATGAGTTTTAAATCAATATCATTATTTTATTTATTGCTAATTGCCATTCTATCCTGTTCAAAAAAAGAGAATCAAGAAACAAAACCCACTCTGGGTAATGTAACGGAAAGCGTTTATGCGTCGGGAGTCATAAAAGCGGAAGGTCAATACACTGTTTTTTCAACTGTAAATGGAACGCTGCAAAAAATAAATGTGACTTCGGGAGAATCGATACATAAAGGACAATCACTATTCGAACTAGAAAGTGAAAAAGCGGATCTAAATACTGAAAACGCACGGTTGGCTTATCAACTAAGTCAGCAAAGTAACAGTTTTATCCAGGATAAAATTGCTGAAATGGAAATGAAAGTCCAATCAGCACGAGATAAACTGACCTTAGATGAATCCATTTACAATAGGAATACAGTCATCAAAAATCAAGGTGGAATCTCAGAAGTGGATTTTGAACGAGTAGAATTGGCATTCAAAAGTTCCAAAGTCAATTATGAAGCCACTAAAAAACAATTGGCGCAGCTCAAGATACAATTAAAAAATGATCAAAATCGAAATAACATAAATCTTAAAATCAGTCAGAAGTCACAAAATGATTTTACTATAAAAAGTGCTTTGTCAGGAGAATTATTTGATGTCTTAGTCAAAGAAGGGGCGCTAATTACTACTCAAGTTCCTTTGGCGATTATTGGTAAAGCGGATTCCTTTTTATTAGAACTGGAAGTTGATGAAAATGATATGGTTCGCGTCAATATAGGGCAACAGGCTTTAGTGACTATGGATAGTTATAGGGGGCAGGTTTTTGAAGCAACTATTGATAAAATTTACCCTATTATGCAGCAGCGTTCCCGTACTTTTAAAATTGAAGCCCACTTTGTAAATCCACCAAAAAAAATGTATCCCAATCTTACCACTGAAGCTAATATTGTCATTAAAACTAAAAAAAATGCAATGACTATTCCTAAAAGTTATTTAATTCAGGATCGATATGTTTTGGTAAACAAAGACGAAAAACGCAATGTAAAGATAGGATTAAGTGATTATCAAAAAGTAGAAATTTTAGAAGGTTTAAAAGCAGAAGAAACGATCTACAAACCTTAGCGATGAATTTTAAACTTATTTTAAATATTGCGCTTCACCTACTCCAAGCCAGACTTAAGCAAACTGTCGTTGCGGCTGTGGGTGTGACCTTTGGTATTGCAATGTTTATTTCTTTAATAAGTTTCATGAATGGTTTAAATGATTTGTTGGACGGACTAATGCTGAATAGAACTCCACACGTTCTTTTGTACAATGAAATAAAACCATCAGCAAATCAGCCAATAATCTTATCCGAGAGCTATAAGGATAATGCTAATTTTATTCATTCAATAAAACCGAAAGATATTGGAAAATCAATTTACAACGGCAAATCGATTATCAGTTATTTAAAAAAAGATCCTCGTATTTTAGATGTTGCACCAAAAATTAGTACACCCGTTTTCTTTAATTCAGGAACTATTGAAATATCAGGGCAGATCAATGGAATTGATATTCAAGCCGAAGAAAAATTATTTAAATTCAGCGATTATATAATTGAAGGAAGTATTGCCGATTTATCGCAAAACAACAGTATAATAATAGGTAAAGGACTAGCGGACAAAATGCTACTAATAAAAGGAGATATTATAAGAATTACTTCTTCCAAAGGGAATTTGGCTTCTTTAAAAATTGTTGGTATTTCACAAATTGGAATTGCTGAAATCGATAATACTATGAGTTATACGTCATTATCGACAGCACAAAAAATATTAGGAGAACCCACCAATTATATTACTGATATACAAATCAAGTTGTATCAAATGACTTCTGCTCCCGCTGTCGCAAAAGAGTTTCATAATAAATTCAATCTTGATACTATAGATTATCAAACGGCTAATTCCCAATTTGAAACCGGAAGTACCATTAGAAATATTATTTCCTATGCAGTAGGGATGGTTTTACTAATTGTAGCTGGTTTTGGAATTTACAACATTTTGAATATGATGATTTATGAAAAAATGGATAGCATCGCGATTCTAAAAGCCACTGGTTTTTCAGGTAATGATGTCAAATGGATTTTTGTTTCGCTCTCCATAATTATAGGTCTTGCAGGCGGATTATTTGGCTTGTTGTTTGGATATATTTTTTCCTCTATTATAGATATTATTCCGTTTGAAACGGCTTCACTACCCACGGTAAAAACCTATCCTATCAACTACAATCCGTTATATTACATCATTGGAATCACTTTTGCATTATTTACAACCACAATTGCTGGACTTTTTCCTGCTCTGAAAGCCAGTAAAATTGATCCCGTAGAAATTATCAGAGGAAAATAAAGATGGAAAATAATAAAGTTTTAGAGGCTGTTGGATTAAGCAAATATTTTTACGATCCTGTAAAATTTCAGGTGTTGAAGGAAATTAGCATGAGCATCAATCACGGCGAGTTTGTTTCTATTGTAGGAAAATCAGGTTGTGGTAAATCGACTTTGTTGTATTTACTTTCCACGATGGATACGGATTATGACGGTGAAATATTTATTCACAACAAACATGTAACAGGAAAAACTGACAAAGAATTAGCCTTGATTAGAAATGAAAAGATTGGTTTTGTATTTCAGTTTCATTATTTACTTACCGAGTATAATGTACTAAAAAATGTGATGCTTCCGGGAATGAAATTAGGTAAATTCACCAATCAAGAACTCGAACATCGAGCGATGGAACATTTGAAAACATTGGACATGCAAGACCAAGCCCTGAAAATGCCAAATCAATTAAGTGGAGGACAAAAACAGCGTGTGGCTATCGCTCGCGCTTTGATAAACGATCCGTTGATTATAATGGGGGATGAGCCTACAGGAAATTTGGACAAAAAAAATAGCGATTTGGTTTTTGATATTTTTAAAAAATTGACACAGGAACAAAATCAAACCTTGTTGGTCGTTACTCACGATACTGATTTTGCGGAACGGACTAATAGAATCATTACCATGGAGGATGGAAGTATCATTTCGTAAAATTATCTAACTAAAATCTCGTGTTTGTAAAGTAATCCTTCAAGTCCTTTCAGAGAAAAAATAGCTTTTTTAATTTTGGTTTTGGTTGGATCAATAGTGTAGTTATAGCTTGTTTTGAAATTAGCTTTGTTAGCGATTGCTTTTGCAAATTCAGAACGGTATAAATCACAATTTTCAAAAAGAACTTCGGTCAAATCTGTAGCCATAAAATCTACTGCAATTAAACTGCAGTTGGTAAAAGATGTACCTTTAATTTTTAGCGTATAAAATTTGGAAAAATCCAAAATACAGCCCGTAAAGGCAATTTCGAAAATCAATTTATCACACATAGAAAAATTAACGTCTTTGATTTCGCAACGATTGAAAGTTACGGTTCTAAAGGCTACGTAATTGATCTTGGCACCGCTAAAAGTACAATCATTGAAAATACAGTCAATAAAAGTAACCGCAAGAAATATGCATTTTGAGAAATTACAGTTCGTAAAAATGCAACATTCAAATTCCTTAAAATTAACTTCTTCTTCGTTATAAGCAATGCTATCGTATTCGACATCGAGAAAATATTCTGGCATTTAGGGGTTTTAAATTCGGGTTAAGTGCAAAGTTTAACACAACAAAGAAACGAAATTCTTAATAACGATAAGTTTGAAAAAGAAGTAATATTTTTTAAATTTTTAAACTCTTTCAAAATCACCTTTCCAATTGATAATCGCTTTTTTGATTGCTTTTCCGGAAAGGTTTTCATTTAGTGTTTTTTCAGTTAGCATTGGTAGCTCTTCATCTGGCGCAAAACGTAAGGCAAATATTTGATCGTCATTTAATTGGTTTTCAAAATCTTCCAATCTTTTTCCTGTAATAGTAAAATAGCGGTAGCGCAGCTCTAAATGTACAATGCGGTTTTGTAAAGTTAAGGCATAATGTTGGCGTAACATAAATGCTAAGCAAAATAGTGCTATAAAGAGAATACTAATAAAAACCCAAATTAATTGATCAGCAGTTGTAAAACTAAAATACACACTAATGCTCAATAATGTCATTATAATTGGATAAAAGATAAAATGATGTGGTGTATAAAAGCGAATATGGTTTTTATAGGATTGTGTTTTCATCACTATTTTTAATTTTTCTTAAAGATAGTTAAAACAGTCTATTTTGAAGTCAGTATAAATTTTTAATTGTCAGAAAGTCAAAACAATATAAATTTGTGCACTGACTTTAAAAATTTTAATGACTATTTTTTATTTTTAGTATAAAGGCGAGAGTCAAATTTTGGGAAAACCTTCGGAATTTAAATCACTTCCAACCGGAATTAATTCCATAATTTTATAAAAAATTAAAAATATGATACCTACGAAAGGATACGCAGTACAGGATTCAAAAACAGATTTAGCCCCTTGGAATTTTGAAAGACGAGAAGTTGGGCCACATGATGTACAATTCGACATTCAATTTTGTGGCGTTTGTCATAGTGATCTGCACCAAATAAAAGATGATTGGGGTGGAGCAATTTTTCCAATGGTTCCGGGACATGAGATTGTAGGGAAAGTGATTAAAGTAGGAAGCCATGTCAAAAAGTTTAAAGTAGGAGATTTAGCGGGTACAGGATGTCTGGTAGATTCTTGTAGAACTTGTGAGAACTGTCAGGAAGGTTTAGAGCAATTTTGTTTGAACGGAAGTACTGAAACATATAATGCGTTAGGGCAAGATAAGAAAACGCCTACCTATGGTGGATATTCCAATACTATAGTGGTTCATGAAGATTTTGTTTTGCATGTTTCTGATAAATTAGATTTAGCTGCAGTTGCTCCATTGCTTTGTGCTGGAATTACTACTTATTCTCCATTAAAACATTGGAAAGTAGGGAAAGGACACAAGTTAGCTGTTTTAGGTTTAGGAGGTTTGGGTCATATGGCTGTTAAATTTGGTGTCGCTTTTGGTGCAGAGGTTACTGTATTAAGTACATCCCCATCGAAGGAAGCCGATGCTAAAAAATTAGGTGCTCACAAATTTATTGTGACTAAAGATGCAGAGCAACTAAAAAGTGTAACTGGATATTTCGATTTTATTCTTGATACTGTTTCTGCTCCACATGATTTGAATCTGTATTTGTCATTGTTAAGAGTAAACGGAGTGCATATTTGTGTGGGAGTACCGCCAACACCTTATGAGGTTCGTGCTTTCAGCTTGATAGGTGGCAGAAAAAGCTTAGCGGGTTCTTTGATTGGTGGATTGCCAGAAACTCAGGAAATGCTTGATTACTGTGCAGAACACGGTATTGTTTCTGAAATCGAAATGATTGACATCAAAAACATAAATGACGCTTACGACCGAATGATTAAAGGTGATGTACGGTACCGTTTCGTAATTGACATGGCTACATTATAAAAATATTTTTGGAAGAAAAATAGATAAGTAATCTTCAAATAAAAAACTTTATAAAAAGACAAAACCCTAAACATTTTAAAGTGATTAGGGTTTTTTTAGTTACCGTTTTTCAGGCCGCCGATTCGAATGCATAAACAATAATCTTAGTTAGTGATTGAAATCAAACCGTATACAATCAAGATTGATATTTTATTTTTCGTGGATAATTAAAATAACATATGAAAAGACTTCATATTAAAACATTAGAAAACTTTAGAGCTTTAAATCAAGCGGAGTTTTTATATTTTCAATTATATTGTTTTTTATATTTACTAATCGATTTAGTATGAATAATCAAAAAGAATTTATTTTCTCTATAATTTGATAATATATTCAAAAAAAATACTTTAAGATAAAATTTTTTCCACTACAATTTGAGCCTATTCTAATAGAAAGAATCAAGTAGCTACATACTATTTTGATTTTGAAAAATGCGAATCATGGTCCTTAAAAGATAGTTGTTATAAAGAGGGAACCCAGACAAAAACGTATTGTGTATCGATAAAATCAGACATACACCAAACCTAAACACACATTATTCGAAATAAAACTATACAAGTCAAAAATCGAGTGATATAACCTACAATAAAAAACAGGTGTAAAAATAAAAACGCTTATAACGGATATTTTAAAATCCTGTTACAAGCGTTTTTTATCGACTAAAAAAGAATTTTAATCAAAAGAGGCGATGTTTTTCAGCGACCTCATTTAAGTATCCTTTTTTTATTATTTCTCAAAATGTTTAGATTAGGTTTTTCTTAATATAGTCAAAACTTTTTATAGCTGATTCTATTGGATTAGGTTTGTAATTAGATTCGTGTTCCAAAAAGAATCGTTTCATTCCAGAAAGTTTAGCCTCATCAAAAATAGCTTTAAAATCTATCGAGCCTGTTCCAATTTCGGCATTAAAGTCAGGATTTATTTTATCCATATCTTTCACATGCCACATTTTGAAACGTCCTGGATATTTTTTGAATAATTGTAACGGATCATTTCCAGAACGAACAACCCAGTACAAATCCATTTCAAAATCAACTAAGTTTTTATCCGTTTCATTTAATAAAATCTCATAACCATTTGTTGATCCAAATTTTGTGAATTCAAAATCGTGATTGTGGTAGGCTAATTTCAAACCTTCCGCTTTACAAAGCGCTCCGACCTTATTTATTTGTAAGGCTAGTTTTTTGTAATCATCCCCACTTTTTCCACGCAATTCTGAAATTATATAGGGAACTGTTACATATTCACTTCCTAAATGATTGGCTGTTTCGATATAGGATTTTACAAGATCAGTTGTGCCATCTTTAATCATAGAGTTAAAATCGAAATGATTGCTTGTAGCTTTCAAACCGTTATCATTTAGCATTGATTTAAAATCCTTAACTGAAGTTCCAAAAAAGCCTTTGTCTACTGAATAACCAAAAGTTTCTACTTCTGAGAAACCCGCTTTTCCAACTTGTGCTAAAACACCTTTGACATCTTTTGGTAAAGTATCTCGCAGGGTCCATAATTGAATTCCGATGGCTCTCTTTTTTGAGTCAAAAGCAAATGAAGGAGCAATGGCTAATGCGCCTAATGCCAAACCAGCATTAATTAAAAATTCTCTTCTTTTTATCATGGGTTATTTTTTAAATTAGTTTAGATATCACAAATTGCAATAGCCTGCTTCAATGAAATCAATTTGTTCGGATTTTTAGGAATAAATTCCTGACCTACAAAACCTTTGTAACCTGTTTTGGCAATCGCTTTCATAATTGCAGGGTAATTTAATTCCTGTGTTTCGTCTATTTCATTTCTACCCGGAACTCCCGCAGTATGAAAATGTGCAATATAATGATGATTTTCATTTATGTTTCTGATTACATCACCTTCATCAATCTGCATATGGTAAATATCAAAGAGCAATTTGAAATTTTCAGAATTCAAACGTTTAGCTAATTCTACTCCCCAGTACGTTTTATCACATTGATAATCTTTATGGTCAATTTTACTGTTTAAAAGTTCCATTACCAGCGTTACATTATATTTTTCTGCCAATGGAATCAGCTTTTGTAAACCTAATACACAGTTGGTCCAACCTTCTTCATCCGTTTTTCCTCGTCGGCTTCCGCTAAAGCAAATTAGATTTTTGTATCCTGCTTTTGCTACAAGCGGGATCATTTCTGTATAATTCTTAATGAGGATCTCGTGGAATTTGATATCATTGAATCCATCAACTAAATTAATTTCTGCTCCATTACACATTGTGGAAACTAAATCATATTTCTTTAGTATAGGCCAATCTTTAGGTCCAACTAGATCAATACCAGTAATTCCTATTTTTTTTACTTCGATACAAAGATTTTCTATATCAAAGTCGTTGAAACACCACCGAGCCACGGAATGATTTATATTTCCCTTCAAAAAATTAGAAGTTATATCGGTTTCAACTTTTGGCATAGCCAAAGCAGAAAAACCAGTAGGAAGTGTCATTGCGGCTGTTCCGGCAAGAATTCCTTTTATAGCAGACCTTCTATTTAAATTAGTATCCATCTTTAATTTTATACAGCAGAAGTAGTTGCTTCTCCTTTGTTTTTTTCATTAAATAAAAGTGCAAAAAGTACAAATACAGCAAAAGCAATTCCAGCGGGAATAATCCATACCATTTCCCAATTGATTGTGCCTTCTAACGTTTTATAATTATCCGTTATCCAACCAGCAACGGCAAAACCGATTAACATTCCAACTCCATAAGTCGCTAATGTAATTAAGCCTTGAGCAGCACTTTTATATTTTTCTCCCGCTTTTGAATTGGTGTAAATTTGACCAGAAACAAAAAAGAAATCATAACAAATACCGTGCAGCGCAATACCTATAATTAACATGAAACTTAATTCTCCACCATTGCCATAAGCAAATAAAACGTAACGAATTGCCCATGCTAACATCCCGATTAAAATCGTTTTTTTGAAACCAAAACGAGTGAAAAATACCGGAATCAATAATAAGAATAAGGCTTCAGATATCTGTCCAATTGCCATTTTTCCCGTCGGATTTTCAACGCCTGATTCTGTCAAAAATGGATGTGCATTTTGATAATAAAAGGCTAACGGAATGCAGATAAGGATTGATGAGATAAAAAAGATGGCGAAGTTTTTATCTTTCAGTAACTTTAAAGCATCAAGACCTATAATATCTCCTATTTTTATTTTTTCGTCACTAACTTTTGGTGGTGTTTTTGGTAAAGAAAAACTGAATAGACCTAAAATTAAAGCGGCTATTCCTGCTAAAAGGAACGTGTTTTTAAGAAAACCTTCAGAAATTGCTTCTGCAGTATCCCAATGGAAAATAAAACTAATAGACAAACCAGCTAAAATCCAGCCAATTGTTCCCCAAACTCTAATATTTGCAAATTCTTTCTCCGGATCTTTCATTTGGTTAAAAGCTACTGAATTTACTAATGCTAATGTTGGCATGTATAAAATCATATAACTCAAAACGTAGGTATAAAACATCCCGACTTCTTCTGACTGATACATTTGATACATTAAAAAAGCACCGACTAAATGTAGTATTCCTAATATTTTCTCCGCATTAAAGTAACGATCTGCAATTAAACCAACGATAAAAGGAGCAACAATAGCACCCCATGATTGTGTAGAAAAAATTGCGGCAGTTTCTGATCCCGATGCTTTTAGATTATTCCCCAGAAACGTACCAAGGGTTACAAACCATGCTCCCCAGATAAAAAATTCTAGGAACATCATTATGGATAATTTAATTCGAATGGTGCGATTCATTTGTTTTTAGTTTTGGTTTTGGTTATTTTTTAATGTTAAACAACAGCTTACATTCCGGCCTCACATCCGGTTGTAATTTTCATCGTATTCCATTCTTTTATCTGAATGTTTCTAAACCACACATGATCTCCGTGATCTTGTAATGCAATTTTACCTTTTTTGAATGCAGCGAAACCAGGCCAAGAAGCAAATTTACTTCCTGCTACCAATGTTTTAAAATTAGCATCCCAAAGTGTAGTTTCAACTACTTTTACGCCATTCAATAACATTGTCAGTTTTCCGAATTTACATACAATGTCAACAGAATTCCATTCGCCTACTGGTTTCACCGGCTCTGAATAACTTTTGATTAAATCATATAAGTCACCTGCACGATGTTTTGTTATTTTTCCGTCAGGGTGACCTTCATTATCCAATACTTGCATTTCTAAACCGGTTTCATAAGTATTTTTGAATTTTGTTAGATCCTCGTTTACAAAGAAAATAACTCCGCTGTTTGATTTTGCGGCAACTTTCCATTCTAATTTCAAATGAAAATTTGTGTATTCTAAATCGGTTACTAAATCCCCACCTTGACCCTCTTTTGATGCTGTAGGATCAAAATGCAACACACCTTCTTCTACTTTCCATGCGGAACCTGCAACAGCTTTTCCATAAGAATGCCATCCTGTAGTGGTTTTACCATCAAATATCGATTTAAAACCTTTAGGTATCGCTTGAGCGTTTGTTGTTTGAATCATTATAAAAAGTATTAATGAAGTACAAATATTTTTAATCATTTTTCCATTTTTTTATATTTATTAATTGACTGTTGGGTTATAACGTTAACGCTTTCCAACCCTGACGATACTCGCGTTTCACAAATCGATTCACTTCATCAAAATTTGTAATTTTCATATTGTCATTATCCCACAATAATTTTGCAGAACGTCCTGGATAAACCTCTTCACCAAGCTCATCGCGCTTAATATCATATCCTCTAATTGCTAAATTTGCCATTAGTAATGCTTCTGTTAAAGGGCCTGCAATTTCAAAAGGAGAGCTAAGTTCTTGTTTTCCATAACCAGCTATCGAGGCTTCAATCCATTGCTTGTAATGTCCATCTGCTCCATCTTTTACTCGGGCGTATTTTTGAGCAATATTGATATTTTCATTTTTGCTAAGAGGAAGTAGACGAGGATTTAAACCATACGTATCGCACATCATTTTCCCTTTTGTACCTGTGAACAGTGTTCCATTTCCACCGTCTCCAAAAATTTCATTTGGTCCTAATTCAGAAGGCCTTTCTGGTTGGATTCCTCCATCCATCCAGTGTACTGCTATATCACCATTTGTTTTTTCTGTTTTTGGAAATGTCAACGTTACGTGGCTTGAAGGTGGGCAACTCTCCGAAAAATAGCCTCTTTGAAATTCGTCTACGTACACCGAACCAACACTACACTGAACATCTTTAGCATATTTAAGGTTTAACACACTAAATGGAGCTTCCAATAGGTGACAACCCATATCTCCTAAAGCACCTGTTCCGTAATCCCACCATCCGCGCCAGTTGAAAGGCACCAATTTATTTACATATTCTTTATAAGGAGCTGTTCCCAACCACAAATCCCAATCTAATTCTTTAGGAATATCTGCTTTATTTGCTGACCAAGGAATACCTTGAGGCCAAACTGGACGGTCTGTCCAAGCGTGAATAGTATGAACATCGCCTATTAAACCTGCTTCATACCATTCTTTCATGATACGGGTACCATCATTTGAAGAACCATGATTCCCCATTTGTGTAACCACTTTATATTTTTTAGCTGCTTGTGTCAAAATACGAGCTTCGTAAATATCATGCGCCATCGGTTTTTGCACATACACATGTTTTCCTAATTGCATGGCTGCCAGTGCTTGAATTGCATGGTTATGATCAGGAGTCGATACAGAAACGGCATCGAAATTTTTGTGTTCCTTATCTAACATTTCACGCCAATCTTTGTAAAATTTGGCTTTTGGAAATGCAGTGACGCTTCCCGCGGCTCTTCTGGTATCAACATCACATAAAAATGAAATATCGGCCTTTCCGCTTTTGGCAAACATTGTAACATCATATTTTCCTTGTCCGCCAACACCTATACTAGCAATAGACAAGCGATCGCTTGGTGCAACAAATCCTCGACCCAAAACATGGCGAGGTACGATCATAAATGCTGCTGCTGCAATGGCTGTTGTTTTAATAAAATCACGACGGTTGTTCGTGATTTGATTTACTTCTTCTTTTTCTTTCATTTAATTTAATACGGTTATTTGGTGGTAATAAAGTGATCTGATAAACGCCTGGATGCTTTAATGTAATTAATTTTTAAAACTACTTTTTTAGAGATAAAATATAAGTAGCCATTGTTTTAGCATCAACCTTCTTTAGTGATGCATGAGCTGCCATCGGGATAGTTCCCCATACTCCAGCGCCACCTTTAATTATTTTGCCAGACAAATAATTGATATTTTTTTCAGTAGCGGCATATTTTTTTGCAATGTCTAAATAGGAGGGACCTATAAGTTTCTTATCTAATTTATGACAACCAACACAATCAGATGTAGCAATTAATTTTTCGCCACCTGATGTTTGAAAGATTGTGTTAGATATTCTCGTCGCTTTACTATATTTTGTATCTAAATTACCATTAGAAAACGAGGTCAGGCTTACTAAAGCTATTCCAAAAAAGATATATTTTAATTTCATTTTTATTCTATTTAAATTTTATAATCCCAAGTTTTTTCTGTTAAATGCGCGATTCGTTTCGACAGCTGCAAAATCATCGAATGCTTTATCTGTAACTTTTATAATGTGTTTCTTAATAAATTCAGCACCCTCTCGGGCTCCATCTTCTTGATTTTTAAGGCAACATTCCCATTCCATCACTGCCCAGCCTTTATAATCATATTGTGCCAATTTGCTAAAAATCGTTTTAAAATCAATTTGGCCATCTCCAGGAGAGCGATATCTTCCCGCACGGTTTTCCCAACTTTGATACCCTCCAAAAGTTCCTTGCTTTCCAGTTGGATTAAATTCGGCATCCTTTACATGAAAGGCTTTTATTCGTTCGTGATAAAAATCGATGTATTGTATATAGTCCAACTGCTGTAATACAAAATGTGATGGATCGTATAAAATACAAGCTCTCGAGTGATTATTTACAGCTTTCAAGAACATTTCGTAGGTTTCTCCGTCAAATAAATCTTCTCCTGGGTGAATTTCGTAACAAAGGTCAACACCATTTTGATCAAACTCATTTAAGATGGGTAACCATCGTTTAGCTAATTCAGCAAAACCGTCTTCGACCAAACCCGGAGGTCTTTGAGGCCAAGGGTGAAAATATTGCCAAAGTAAAGAACCGCTAAATGTTGCATGTGCATTCAATCCTAAATTTTGAGATGCTTTGGCAGCAAATTTCAATTGCCGAACTGCCCATTCCTGTCGTGCTTTAGAATTCCCATGTACATTTTTTGGAGCAAATGCATCAAAAAAATCATCGTAAGCAGGATGAACTGCCACCAACTGACCTTGTAAATGTGTGGATAATTCGGTTATTTCTAAACCGTAAGAAGCAATTTTACCTTTTAGTTCATCAGCATAAGTTTTGCTTTCTGCTGCTTTTTGTAAATCGATGAATCGTGTGTCTAATGTTGGCATTTGTATACCTTTAAAACCTAAATCGGCAGCCCATTTGCAAATCCCATCTAAGGAATTGAAAGGAGCTTCATTACCAATAAACTGAGCTAAAAATACCGCGGGGCCTTGTATTGTTGTCATATTATTTTTTTCTAAAACTTTTATGGATTCCTATTTTATTACAGAATATAGGGAGTCCATTTTTTATCAGATTGTGAAGATGTTACTACGTTATCTATAAATGCCATTCCTCTTAATCCGTCTTCAACGGAAGGGAAATCTAACATCTGAGCAGTAGGCTCTATGCCATCTAATTTGCACCCAAGTGTTAATGCAAAATTACGGTAGATATTAGCAAAAGCTTCTAAATAGCCTTCGGGATGCCCTCCTGGAGTACGACAATTATGAGTTGCAAAGGAGGATAGATGTGCATAATTAGATCCTGCTCTTAAAATCTGTGTCGGTTCATCCAGCCACTTTACGATCAGAGTATTGGGATCGTGTTGTAACCATTCGATGCCCCCTTTTTCACCATAAACTCTTATTCTCAAAGCGTTTTCTTCACCAGCAGCAACTTGTGATGCCATTAAAACTCCTTTGGAACCATTGTCAAATTTCAGCATTACAGCACCATCATCATCCATTACACGTCCTTCAACCAGTGTATTTAATTCTGCACATACATCTGTAATCTTAGATCCTGTAATATATTCTGCTAAATGAGCTGCATGCGTTCCAATATCTCCCATTACAGAACTTTTTCCCGCCTTTGTTGGATCCGTTCTCCAAGCAGCTTGTGCATTTCCTTCCCTTTCGGATAATTTACTTAACCATCCTTGAGGGTATTCTACCCAAACTTTTCTTATGTTTCCTAATTTTCCTTCTCTTACCATAGCTTTTGCCTGTTTCACCATTGGGTAGCCAGAGTAGGTGTGTGTCAAACACAGTATCAAACCTGTTTCTTCAACTTTTTGTTTTAATAATTTTGCTTCTTCAAGTGAAAAAGTAATTGGTTTTTCTATCACTACATTAAATCCATAATCCAAAGCCATCATCGCTGGCGCAAAGTGTGCAAAATTTGGTGTAACAATGGTCACAAAATCCATCCGTTCATTAGCTGGTAGTGCAGCCTCGGCTTTAAACATTTCTTCATAATTTAGATAGGTTCGTGATTCGGCCAGAAATAAGGCTTTACCAGATGCTACCGCAGTTACCGGATTAATACTTAACGCACCACAAGTTATTTCTATAAGGCCATCCATATTAGCGGCTAAGCGGTGAATGGCGCCTATAAATGCATCTTGGCCACCACCAACCATACCCATTTTTAATTTTCTATTCATCTTTTGTTTACTAAATATTGCCTTTTTTTAATTCTTTTACAGCATAATCGCACGCTCGCGCCGTCAATGCCATAAATGTAAGTGATGGATTTTGACAAGCTATAGAAGGCATGCAAGAACCATCGGTAACAAATACATTACTTACTTCGTGCATTTGATTCCATTTATTTAATACTGAATTTTTAGGATCATTACCCATTCTGGCAGTACCCATTTCGTGTATAGCCATTCCAGGGTAGCAATCATTATCGTAAGTTTTTACATTTTTGATTCCAGATGCTTCAAGCATTTCGGCTGCATCATTCATCATATCTTCACGCATTTTTGCTTCGTTCTCCTTATATTCACAATCGATTGCTAAAACAGGTTGTCCCCATTTATCTTTTTTGTTGTGATCGATATATACTTTATTTTCGTAATACGGTAACATTTCGCCAAAACCACCTAAGCCCATATTCCAGGAATCAGCAGGAAGTGACATACTATCTTTGAAATCACCTCCAAAAGCTAATTCGGCAACTTCTTTATGCCATAATCCTCTACTTGCTCCACCTTGATATCCAAAACCTCTTAAATAATCTCTTTTATCATTTCCTACGTTTTGGTATCTTGGAATATAAATTCCGTTAGCTCTCCTACCATACGTGTATTTATCTTCAAATCCTTCCGCTGTTCCCTCTGCTCCACAACGGAAATGGTGGTCCATCAAATTATGTCCTAATTGTCCGCTCGCATTTCCCATTCCATTAGGATGAGCATCTGAAGTTGAATTTAGCAAAATGAAAGTTGATCCCAAAGTTGAACCATTTACAAAAACAATTTTGGCATAAAACTCCATTGTTTCATTTGTTTCTGCATCAATTACCATTACACCTTTTGCCTTTTTGGTATCTTTATCATAAATTATATGATTTACAATAGAGTAGGGTCTTACCGTTAATCTTTTGGTAGCCATCGCCGCTGGCAATGTAGCTGATTGTGTGCTGAAATATGCGCCAAACGGACAGCCGCGACTGCATAAATTTCTATATTGGCAACTACCACGACCATTATGAGGTACGGTTAAGTTTGCTGTACGCCCAATCGTCATAATTCTTGACTTATTGTAGTGTTTCTCAATTCTTTCTTTTACTGATTTTTCGACACAGTTCATATCCATTGGCGGCAGAAAATGACCATCTGGCAATAAAGGCCAATTTTCATTTTGACCGCTAATACCGGCAAATTTCTCTGCGTAATCATACCATGGAGAAATATCTTTATAACGGATAGGCCAGTCATTACCATGACCATCTTTTGCGTTATCTTCAAAATTATGATCACTAAAACGATAACTTTGACGACCCCACATTAAAGATTTTCCACCGACGTGAAATCCTCTGTACCAGTCAAAACGCTTGTCTTCAGTATAAGGACATTCAATATCATTTACCCACCATTTTTCAGTAGCTTCATTGTAAGGATAATCTCTTGTTTGAACCGGATGCGTTGCCTTTTGCTCCTCTGTAAGTTTACCTGCATGCTGAAATTCCCATGGATCCTTCATTGCAGATTCATAATCCTTAACATGCTCGATGTTCATTCCGCGTTCCAACATCAAAACTCTTAATCCTTTTTCGGTAAGCTCTTTTGCAGCCCAGCCACCACTAATACCGGATCCTACAACAATAGCATCATATGTATTTTGTTTTTTTAAATCAGTATTTATATTCACTTGTAGTATTTTTTTTAATTTTTAAAATATTTTATGATAGCCGATATCAATATGAAATTAGTTTGTAGCCCATGCTTTCTGTCCTGGTGTATATTCCGCACTTCCATCATATCTGCCAGGAACAGGAAGGTACTCTCGTGCTTGCGTACAACCTATTTCTGATGAAAAATAACCTAGGATAGTTAAATCACGCGCAATCAAAAAGAAAGAAGGAGCCTTATCATTGGCGATAGTCTCATTTTTTAAGTCAGTCATTATTTTCTGACGCTCTTCAATTGACATCGCCAAGAAATCTTTATTAAAGTTTTTCAAACATTTTGCCTGCATGTCTTTCATCCCAATAGCAAAAATTTCTTGCATTTTTGCTGGATAGCAATCTCTAATCATCATAGGAATAAAAGTCCCGACTCCCGCTGCTTTTGCTCCAGGTGATGAAGCTGTAGTAGGTATAATGATATCGGCAAATTCAGCGAGCAACTCTTCATCTGTGGCCGAAAATGAAACATGATTCTTTTCGATTTCAGGTAAAGTAAAACTTTCAAATAAAACGCCCATCGAGGTTACTGAAATTGCGCTTCCCATCAAAAACGCAACATTTTTAAGTGCTTCTCTTCTATTCATTTATCAAATTGTTAGATATGTCTATTATTTTAAAGTAAATATGTAATTATTACAACCTTTCAATATTACTAAATTTACTACTATAATCGTAAATTTTTATATGGAAGTATGGAATTATTATCAAATAATTATTATTTTTTGATAATTTAATCTATATGTTTATAATTTTTGATTGGATACAATTTTATATTGCTATTTATGCAACTAAAAAAAAATACTTTAATTATTATTACCATAAAAAAAGGTCTAGTAATTAATAAATTATATATATTTTCTTGTTAATTAAATTTTAAAATCAATAAATTTGATTTCATTGCTTAAAAAAGAAACAATAAGAATAGTGTTTTACCTTAAAAAAGTAGTGCAATAAAAAACCATTAAAATTTTAGATAAAAAATATTTAACAAGAAACGAAAATATTAAAAAAAATAGAATGTTTAGAAAATATAAAAAATGGTATTACTAATACAAAATGCCAGTGATATTAAATAGAAAAATACCTTTATCGCTCTAACAATCCTATAGTACCACCAACCCAATCTTTGTCCTTATTGAATTTAACACCTATCATTTCCCCCCTACTTAATCGCACTAAATTACTAAGTAGAGTAGGAGTAGTATCCTCTTTTTTCCAAACACAAAGTACACGAACTTCGGCTTTTACTTTTCCTTCGAGAGATTGAACAATTGGAATATAGTTTACTTTTTTCTGGAGAATATAAAGCTCTTTTTCGACCACCGCTTCGATATCTTCTTTTTTTACGTGAAAAATCACGCCTGTTCCTGAAAATGAGAATAAAGGTTTAAGTACATAATTTTCTAAATCCTCCGGGATTTCTTTCAAATCACTTAACAAAGTGGTTTCTATGAAATATTTTCCTTTTAAGAAAGGTAAAATAAACTTACTGATTCTGAAAAACCAATTAGGATGCCCTGCCCATTCTACATCTAAATCATCTGAAAAATGAAAGTTTAGTTTCAAATCAGTTCTCAAATCTAATTCATCAAAAATAACGCGATTATAAATTCGTTTTACCAGAATTTCAACACCATTTTCATTTTTATAGAATAGCTTTTTTTCTTTTTTTATTATTTCGGTGACGCAAACTATTGGAATGCCAATATCTCTTTCGCAGTAATAAAAGTCAATTTTTGTGTTTTGCTTTTCCGGTTCAATTTCAAGCAGAATAACATTTTCTTTAGGATGCTTGTTACAAATAACTTCTTCCAGAATATTGAAATATTCCTGTGGTTCAATTCCGTTAAAGAATGGCGTAAATTCACTAAGAAAAGGATAATGATTTTTGAATTTTTCATATAAATTAAACTGATAATTATATAAAGATGGGAAGCCTTGTACTTCAATTAATTTAGGAATAACTACACCATATTCTTCACAAATTCCAAAATCAATAGCTAAAAAGGAAGTGTGTTCATCTTCGTTTGGAACTTTATGATTTAACTCTAATGCTTTATTAGTAAGATTCTTAAAGTTATCTTGTTTAATTAAAGCTATAACTTCATTGCATCCTTCAACCAATTGTGCTTTTAATTCATTTGAAATAAAAAAAGGCGTTTCGGCTAATCGAAAAGTCGGTAAATAATTAAAATCAGAAGCAATATCATCTTTAAATTCTTGATATTTTTCATCTGTAAATTGAGTATTAAATAACTCTCGATATTTTGAAATCATACAGTATTATATTTATTAATTAGATAACATTTTCTTTGTTTTCATCAAATCATTTATGGCCATTTTAAGAAAGTTAGGAATTAAAGTTTCGTTGGTTCTGTATATTTTATCATCATCCATTAAATCTTCAAGCATATTTCTAAACTTCTTTTTGCCTTTCATATTTTTGATCTTTTCTTTCGCTTCTTTATTTCTCAAGTGTGAAACGAAGCTTATCGGATCAGCTTCCGGGTGAAATTGCGTACCTACAAAATAGTCCGTGAATCGAACCGCCATAATCGCGCGTTCATATTGTACATTATCTCTTATTTTTTCTAAAGAAATAATTTTGGCTCCTTTTTTAGCAAAAACACTCAACTTAGGTTGTACAACTTGATAATCCCTGGAATCGATTCCATAAAAAGGATCTGCTAATCCTTCCAATAAGGGGTCAGTCAATCCTTCTTTGGTTTTATGTATGGTCATTACCCCAAAAGAAGTGTCGTTTCTTTTTGTGACAGTAGCCAAACCAAAATGTAGACAAGCCATTTGAAAAGAATGACAAATAAACAAAACATGTTTTTTTACACTATTTTCTGCATTCCACTTACTCAAAGAGTCAATAAATTCATAATATTTCTTATCCCATTCTCCATCACCTAGTAATGGATTTCCTGGGCCTCCGGTTGAAATATAAATGTCGAATTTTTTAATTTCGGGTAATTCACATTTAACTCTGACCTCAAATATTTCGAAACTCACAACAGAATTAAATCTGCTGATAATATCAATAATACAACGCATTCCCTGATTTGGAACTCCATTGTACATATCTAATAGTGCTATTTTTACAATTTTATTGGACATACTTCTACATTAAAAAATCAATCTGCAAAGGTAATTTTTATTTTACAACCCTTTGATAAATTCCCCGGTAATAAAATCAACCACCTTGGAAAGATTGCCAGTTTCTTCAAAAACGGCCAACTGTTTATCGGCTCCAGTTCCGGTTTTTAAAATTTCATGGACATAATTAATGTCTTCTCGACTTCCTAATTCATCTACAACATCATCAATAAAATCAAGCAATTCCAAAATCAGCATCTTAGTTTCTACCTCTTTTTGCAATCCAAAATCAATCATATTGTTATCAATTCCGTATCGGGCTGCACGAAATTTATTTTCTTTGATCAAGGCTAATCTGTAGATATTAAAACTAGTGTTATTCATGTTAAGTTTGTACAATTTGGCTACAATTCCCTGAATAATTGCAACGATACAAATTGTTTCATCTACGGTTAAACACATATCACAGATTCTAAATTCAATAGTATTGTAAAACGGATGCAAACGTAAATCCCACCATATTTTTTTAGGATTGTCAATACAATTGGTTTTGATTAAGGTGTCTAAATAATTTTGGTATGCTGCAACAGAATCAAAATATTCAGGTAATCCTGTTCTAGGGAATTTATCAAAAACTTTGGTTCTAAATGATTTGTATCCCGTTTTTCGACCTTCCCAAAATGGAGAATTTGTCGAAAGAGCAAAAATATGAGGCAAAAAGTAGGTCGCCTGATTCATCAATTGCAATCCAATTTCCCGATTTTCAATACCCACATGACAATGCATCCCAAAAATTAAATTAGAACGGGCTGCATCTTGCAATTCATTCACAATATCATGATATCTGGGATCATCAGTTATGGGTTGGTCTTGCCATTTAGAAAAGGGATGTGTTCCGGCACCGCCAACGATTAGATCCTGTTTATCGGCTAATTCAACGATTTTAGAACGTAAAAATTTAATTTCACATTTGGCTTCCGCAACACTTTTACAAATATTGGTTCCAACTTCTACAACAGATTGATGCATTTCTGCCTTGACTTGCTCGTTTAATATTATTTTGGCACCATCCACAATTTTAGATAAATGGGAGCGCAAGTCTCTTGTATCAGGGTCTATAATTTGATATTCTTCTTCAACACCTAGTGTAAAAACTGGTAATTTTTTCATTATTTTATTTTTTTAGGAGCTAATTCCCGCTTTCCGTTACAATCTTTGTAGGCCTTAAAAATTAGGCCCACAAAGGATTACCACTTTAATCGGGGCTAGGGCATTTCGTAATTTATAAAATTTCATTTCCCAGCAACAGCATCTTTTATAAAAGTTCCCCAAGTGAGATTCATTTTACCCGGTTTTTGCTTTTTTGCGGCAGCAATTGCCATTTTTGCAGCTTCTTCAACCACCCATTCAAAGTTCTCGGCACCAACCGATGTCAATTCGGCGTCAGGAGCAGGATTTCCAAAATCTATTGCATAAGGAATTCCATCTCGTACCGCAAATTCAACCGTATTAAAATCATATCCCAATCCTTTGCAAAGTCGTAAAGTATAGTCTTTTATAGTTGCTAATAATTTTTTATTTGTTGGTGGTCCATCGATTACATAGCGCAAATGATGAGGATTTCTTGGTTCATATTGCATTATTCGCACGGCTTTACAACCCAAACAATATACTCTGAAATATTCTGTAAAAACGATTTCTTCTTGTAACATCATCACTAATTGTCCTGTTTCCTGATGCTTTTCCCAAAATTCTTCTTTACTTTCTAAACGATATACATTTTTCCAACCGCCTCCGGCATACGGTTTCATATAAGCAGGAAAGCCTAAGTAATCAAAAATCCCTTGCCAATCCATAGGATATTTCAAGTTTCGGAAAGATTTTCCAGTCGTATCCGTAGGATGTTCCGCTGAGGGGAGAATTACGGTTTTGGGCAATGGAACTCCAAGCGTATCAGCTAATGAATTATTGAAAAATTTATCATCTGCGCTCCACCAGAAAGGATTATTAATAACGTTTGTTCCTGTTAAAGCGGCGTTTTTTAAATAGGCGCGATAAAAAGGGACATCTTGTGAAATTCTATCGATAATCACAGCGTATACGCCATCTATATTTTGAACTACTTTATCAATAGCAACCGCTTCAGCAATAATTCCTTTTTCATTTTTTGAGTTTACGCGGTCAATAAATGCTTGTGGGAAGGTATCTTCCATTCCAAATAAAATTCCAATTTTTTTCATCCCCTAATTTTTTAATTACATAATACTTAATTCTCGCAACTTTATAATTTTAAAAAAATTTAATCCTTGATATATAAAGAGGAAACATTTCTTTCCAGATTGGCCAGTCATGATTTTTATCTTGACGAATATCGAGCCACTGGTGAATGTTTCTTTCACTTAAAACCTTGCTTAATTTTAGATTAGCATCAAAACAAATATCCCAATTAGAAGTTCCCAAAACGATATCCATATTCCATAATTCCTTATCGTTTAATCCAAATAAATAATCTTCGGGACTGTTATAAAACACATCATCATTGTGAAAACCATCCATAAAGCTCTCAATAGTAAAAGCACCACTCATAGAAAACAGATGGCTGACATATCCTGGATGACGAAAAGCAAAATTTGCCGCATGATATCCTCCAAAACTGCAACCGGCCATAACCACTTTTCCTGATGAAGTGTTATTTTTTACTTTCTCGACAATTTCGTGACAAATCATTTTATCATATTTAACATGATTTTCTATGCGATGTTCAGGATGAATATTTTTATTGTAAAAACTGTCTTTGTCAATACTGTCGGGACAAAATATTTGGATTAAACCTCGCTCAATGAACCATTTTGCGGAATCAATCAACCCCATATCCTTATTTTCATGAAAACTCCCCATAGATGTGGGAAATAGAATTATGGGATATCCCGCATGCCCAAAAACCAACATTTCGATATCTCTACTTAGATGTGGGGAATACCATTTGAAATATTCTTCCTTCATAATTTTAATTTTAACAATTATAATAATAAAAATCGAGTAAAAATCATAAAAGATTGAGCCTAACTAATAATTATTAGATAAAGCAAAAAATAGTATTAAATGGTAATGAAATTATAATTCTTATATAAATTAGGACTCCTTTTTTAAACTTTACGCAAAATAAAATGAGACCTTATACATTGATTTTTTAAATACAATGTTTAAAAGAGAGTAAAAAACTAAAATTTAATGCCAAATATGTTCTTAATATAATAAAATAGCCAAATGAAGCTTTTAACAATCATTACAACTAAAGTTTATGAATTAACATTTGTCTCCATTATTTTCACTTGACTTTTTAATCTTTCGATAAGCATACTCATCATTCTTTTATTGAGACTGGAAGAATTTTTTTTATATTCTGCGTACTCATCGGTAGTGAATAATCCGATAATCATTCCTTTTAAGACATTTCTGAATTTGATGTCTTTTTGGATTGCATTTTCTATTATAGACATTTTTTTTTCAGTCGTTTGGGAATAAAAATCAGTTTTATTCTTTTCAATATAATTAATAAAGGAAGCTGTAAACAAATCGTTTTGCAACTTTAAAATAGGTCTAAGCACTTCATTTTGAAAAGATTCGTCTGATGAAGATTGAGCATTGACACTACCAATTGTTTGTCCCCTAAAATTTTTTAAAAAAGTATCGCGATCGTTCATAGTTTTTTCTTTAAAAATAAAAAAAAATAGAATATGAAAATGCTATTTTTGCTCTTATAAATTATTAATATGAGATTTCACACCAGAAAATGGGTAAAACCCGAAGACTTGAACCCAAATGGTACTTTATTTGGCGGCAAATTACTAGCTTGGATTGATGAAGAATTAGCTTTATATACCATTATTCAATTAGAAAACACAAGAATTGTAACCAAACACATGTCGGAAATTAACTTTAGAAGTTCCGCAAAACAAGGCGATATTATAGAAATAGGTATTGATGTTGTAAAATTTGGAAATACGTCGCTTACGCTAAAATGCGAAGCCAGAAATATGATGACTCGAGAAACAATCATCTCAATTGATCATATTACAATGGTTAGTTTAGGCGCTGATGGAAAACCAAAAGCACACGGAAAAACCGAAATCGAATTTATAAAAGATCGTTTGTAGTTAGGCGAGATAAAGATTTAATTTAAAAAATCAATTAAGCATTGCAATAATCAATTCCTTTTTTGTCTACATAAATAGGATCACATTGTATATTTTTCCTATAAAAACTTAAGAAATTACTCCGCTATAAATTTATTATGAGAAGGTAATTCAAAGATTTCCAAATCAAAATAAGGAATAGATGCAATTATATGATCAAAAATATCGGACATGATATACTCGTAATTTTCAAATCGTTTGTCATGAGAAAATGCATAAACCTCAAGAGGAACTCCGTGTGAAGTAGATTGCAATTGACGACAAAGCATCAACATATCTTTATTTAATCCGGGATATTGATGAAGATATTCCGTGATATATTTTCTAAATAATCCAAGATTAGTGAGATTACGACCATTAATAGCAATTGTCTTATCAATTTTATGACCGGAATTAAAATTATCAATTTCTAATTTTCTAGAATCAATGTACTCTGAGATCAGCTGAATTTTTTTTAGTTTGTTTAATTCATCTTCTTCCAAAAATCGAATGCTACTTGTTTTAATAAGGATATGTCTTTTTATACGTCTCCCATCTGAATTTAGCATTCCGCGCCAGTTTTGAAAAGAATCAGAACTCAAACTATACGTTGGAATTGTAGTAGTGGTATTGTCAAAATTTCGAACTTTTACCGTTGCCAAATTGATTTCAATCACATCTCCGTCTGCACCAAATTTGTCCATTGTAATCCAATCGCCAATGCGAACCATGTCATTTATAGAGACTTGAACGCTAGATACAAAACCTAAAATTGTATCTCTGAAAATCAAAATTATCACCGCAGATACGGCTCCTAAAATGGTTAAAAGCTCTTTTTGGTCAATATCAAATAATTTGGAGATAATTAATGTAATTCCGACCATCCAAAGAGCAATCATAACCACCTGAATAAAGCTGTCAATGGGTTTATCACTGTATCTGGGCTTTAGTTTTAAATAATCTCTTAAAGCGTTAAAGATGGTTCGAATAATCCATAAAACCAAAATAACAATATAAATCCCCACCAATTTACCAAAAACCCCTTCCCAATATTCATATCGATCTAATATAATAGGAACTGATTTATAAATGAATAATAACGGGATTAAATGGGCAATGTACTTTGCCGTTTTATTAGTTACTAGTAAATCGTCAAATTTAGTTTTGGTTTTCTGAGCTATTACCATCATGACCGTTACTAATACAAGTCTGAATACTAGATAAATGGCATATGCCAATAAGCAGAGAATGGCAATATTTAGAAGTAAACTCAGATAAGAGGCAAAATTGCTTCCTAATCCCCATTTTTTAAATATTGGATATAAAAAAGTGAATAATTTCTCTATGAATTTATACATTTTTCAGGTATTTTTTATCTACGTAAAAAGTGCCCAACGGAATTAAAGAGGCTATTAGAATAATTGTAAAGTTTTTAATATCCCATTTTTGAGATTTTTTCAATAAAAAAGCCAATATAATATATCCTATAAATAGTATTCCGTGACTCATTCCTATAGGATAAAGCAACGTTTTGTAAAGTGCTAAATTTGTAGGCTTGATAAAAAGCATATTCGAAAATAAAACTAGATAAGATATTCCTTCCAGAATTGCTGTAATCTTGAAAATCTTGAGCATTTACTATATTTTTGATTGATAATGTACAAAAATAAGTATTATCATTGATTTTTAATCTATTGAATCCTAAAGTAATTTACTTTTGTATTCTTAAACTTTGATAATGAGCAAGCGCGATTTAAAAAAATATTTGACAGAACTCAATAAAGAACAACTCGAAGAACAAATTATCGAATTGTACGAGAAATTCAGCCCCGTCAAAGTGTACTATAATTTTGTTTTCAATCCAAAGGAAGAAACCCTTTTGCAGGAATGCAAACTGAAAATCTCAAATGAATATTATCCAGTAAAAAAAACAGGAAGACGAAGTAAACCAAAAATGAGACGATCCGTTGCTCAAAAATACATCAAACATTTTATTCTTTTGGGGGTAGATCCTTTTATAATTGCCGATGTAATGCTCTACAATATTGAAATTGCACAAACTTTCTCTTCAGAAAATATCGTAAAGCCAGAATTATTTTTCAAAAGTATGTTCAATTCCTTTGAACAAGCAGTAATATTTTTGATTGCTAATGGAATTATAAATGATTTTAAGACAAGAATTTTATCTATTCATAATCAATCCATTAAACAAAAATGGCACAATGAAACCGAGTTTAATGCGATAATAGAGCGATTGGATTACTAAGGTGTTGTATAATTCTATTTTATTTAATGACTCCTCTTTTTTTTTAATTAAAATTGACAATAAAACTGTTTTTTAGGCGTATTTTTGCAAAAATCCAACAAGAAGCAATGTCCCAAAACACTTTAGAAATCGAAATCGAAGACAAAAAAGAACTTTATGCCTACCAAAAAGGAGACATAGATGCTATCTTTGAACGTATCGACAATGGACCTCGTCAACATCATTTGTTATACCAACTGCCCACTGGTGGAGGAAAGACAGTCGTTTTTTCTGAAATCGTGCGACGTTATTTGTCAAAACATGACAAAAAAGTAGTTGTTTTAACACACAGAATAGAGCTTTGCAAACAAACTTCAAAAATGTTGAAGGGTTTTGATGTCAAAAACAAAATCATCAACAGCAAAGTAAAAGAACTTCCAGACCAAAACGATTATTCTTGTTTTGTGGCCATGGTAGAGACATTAAAAAACCGAATCAATGATGAAAAATTACATTTAGACAATATTGGTCTTGTAATTATTGATGAAGCACATTACAACTCCTTCAGAAAATTACTAAGCTCTTTTAAAAATGCTTTCATATTAGGAGTAACAGCAACACCGTTGAGTTCGAATATTAAATTGCCAATGCATGAAAGTTATGATGAATTAATTGTAGGAGATACTATTAGTTCACTAATTGATAAAGGCTTTTTGGCAAAAGCAATTACCTATAGTTATGACGTGGGATTGACCTCGTTGAAAGTAGGGATAAATGGAGATTACACCGTAAAATCATCGGATGATTTATATACCAACATGGCCATGCAGGAAAAATTATTGCATGCCTATACCGAGAAATCTTTGGGAAAGAAAACCCTGATTTTCAATAATGGTATCAATACCTCTTTGTATGTATATGAAACTTTTAGAGAAGCCGGTTATGAAATTCGCCATCTTGACAACACCAGCAATAACGAAGAACGAAAAGATATTTTACACTGGTTTAAGAATACTCCGGACGCTATTTTAACATCCGTTGGAATTCTTACCACAGGTTTCGATGAACCTACAGTAGAAACTATTATTTTGAACCGAGCGACAAAATCTTTAACACTTTACTATCAAATGATTGGTCGTGGTTCTAGAAAACTGCCCAATAAAGATATATTTAATGTTATCGATTTAGGAAATAATGCTGCCCGATTTGGGTTGTGGAGCGAACCGGTAAACTGGCAACATATTTTTAAATCACCTGAGTTTTATCTAGAAAATTTACGTGATGATACGGAAATCGAATTGTATTTCAAATATTCAATGCCCCCAGAATTACGCGCTAAATTTAGTAAAACAGAAGTAGTAACTTTTGATGTTGATGAGGAACATAAGTTAATCATTGCATTAAATTTACGCTCAAAAGAAGTGCTGGAAAAATCATTGGAACAGCACGCTGCCATGTGTGTTGACAATTCGGAGACCTTACAAGAAGCCAAAGCATTAGGCAAAATGTTAGATGATGATATCGATTGTCGTATCAAGCGCTATTCAAAATGTTTAAGTCAGTGCAGTAAAAATTACCGCGAGTGGCTTGTTGACGATTACAAATTAAAGTTAGTATTGTTAACTGGTAAAAAATATCGTGAAAAGATAATGAATGAACCTGATGAAGATTAATATTTCTTTTTTAAGGAGCTAATCCCGCTATTTGTTACAATCTTTTATTTTTTAAAGAAAAAATAAAAGGATTTACACGGCTATCGGGGCTAAAAATCACGTTTACAAAACAACTATTTTTATAAAATTATAAAATCCAAAAAAATGTCAAAACAATTCTCTGATTTAGGAATTTCTACTCCCATATTGAATGCAATTTCTGATTTGAATATTGTTGTACCAACAGAAATTCAGCAAAAAACAATTCCGTTACTATTATCAAACACAACTGATTTAGTGGGTCTTGCCAAAACTGGAACTGGAAAAACAGCGGCATTTGGATTACCCATTTTACAATTAATAGATACCAATTTATCTACTATACAGGCAGTAATTCTTGTACCTACAAGAGAATTGGGGCAACAAATATTTAAGAATTTAGAATCGTTTGCTAAATTCCTGCCTGAAGTTTCAATTGTAGCAACTTGCGGAGGAATACCAATCAAGCCACAAATAGAAAGACTTTCTGTACCTACACATATTGTGGTGGCTACACCTGGACGTTTAATAGATTTGATTCAGCGTAAAGCGATAAACTTAAAAGAAACCAAATTCCTAGTTCTTGATGAAGCCGATGAAATGGTTACCATTTTGAAAGAAGGTTTAGATGAAATAATTGCCGAATTACCTATATCCCACAAAACCTTTTTGTTTTCAGCAACCATGCCTGGAACCATTAAGCAACTAATTCAAAATTACCTAAATAAAAATGTGGTGCAAGTTAGTGCTAACATGGAAACTGTAGGAAATCAAGGAATTGATCACGAATATATTGTAGTTAATCCTATTGAGAAACTCGATGTTTTGATGCATTTTCTAAATTCAAAAGAAGGTGAACGCGGTATTATTTTTTGTAAAACGAAAGCAGCGGTCAATAAATTAGCTAAAAATTTGGCAATCAACCGTTTTTCATCTGGAGCATTGCATGGCAGTTTATCGCAAGGAATTCGGGATAGAATTATGGAACAATTTCGTGAAGGCCATATCAATATATTAGTAGCCACTGATCTTGCCGCGAGAGGAATAGACGTAAAGGAAATCTCATATGTAGTCAATTACCATCTACCGGACGTTTATGAAACTTATGTTCATCGTAGCGGAAGAACAGCCAGAGCAGGAGCAAAGGGGCTTTCCTTGACGGTTTTACAAGAAGAAGAAGTTTCTGAAATTGCAGATTTCGAAAAAGAGTTAGGAATCAAATTCACTCAATTCAAAAAGCCAACTGTTGCCAGTATCGACGAAAACAATACCCTTTTATGGGCAAAGCAAATCTTTAAAACGAAACCTAATCACGATATTGATTCGGAACTTAAAAATAAAATTAAAACCGTTTTTCATCATTTGACAAAAGATGAATTAATAGAAAAATTATTGGCTAATTATTTGTTACAACACAAAAATGAACCATCAGAAAAACCAGTTAAAAGACAAAAAATGAATTAAATTTTATACGTTTTTTAATACTTATTATATTTAATTGCATCTATAAATAGAGTATATTTATAGATGCTTTTTTTATGAATAATACATAACACTATATGGAAATTGTAATAATTGGAGGTGGATTTGCAGGATTAAATCTTGCTAAAGAACTTTTAAATCAAAAAGGAATTCACGTTACATTAGTTGATAAAAACAATTATAATTTCTTTGCGCCTCTTATATATCAAGTAGCTACTGCTTTTTTAGAACCTTCAAGCATCAGCTATCCCTTTAGAAAGTTTTTTGCCGGTAAAAAAAATCTACAATTCCGCCTGGGTAACTTACTAAAAGTAAATCCTTCCGAAAATAAAATCATTCTCAGTAATGGTGAATTACAATATGATTACTTAGTTTTTGCCACTGGAGCCGAAACGAGTTATTTTGGAATGGAAAACGTAAAGAAAAATGCTATTCCAATGAAAACGTTGAATGACGCAATAGTAATGCGCAATACATTGCTTAAAAACTTAGAAAAAGCAACGATTTGTAAAGACATTCGCGAACGCAGAAAATTATTAACTATTGTTGTTGCCGGTGGTGGTCCAACAGGTGTAGAAGTTTCGGGTATGCTTGCAGAGATGAGAAAAAATATTTTACTGAAGGAATATCAGGAATTAAGTACTACTGCAAGTAATATTTATCTGGTTGACGGAGCCAATGCTTTATTGTCCCCAATGAGTAAAGCCTCGCAGGAAGACACATTGGAAGCCCTGACAAAATTAGGTGTTGTAGTAAAATTAAATACGACAGTTGTTGATTATATTGACGATACTGTATATTTTGGAAATGGAGAAACAATTCAAACAAAAAATTTAATTTGGGCTGCTGGAGTTTCTGCAAAAGTTTTCGAAGGAATTCCTTCTGAAAGTTATGGTCGAGGAAAAAGAATGACTACTGATGCCTTTAATAAAGTTAACGACACTAAAAATATCTTTGCAATAGGCGATACTTGCATCCAACTTACAGATACATATTTCCAAAATGGTCATCCGCAAGTAGCACAAGTTGCGATTCAACAAGGTCTAAATTTGGCTAATAACTTTAAATTAATGAACCAAAACAAGCCATTAAAACCTTTTAAATACAATGACAAAGGATCTATGGCTATTATTGGAAAAAATAAGGCTGTAGTTGATTTACCCAAACCAAAAATGCATTTTAATGGATTTTTTGCTTGGATAATTTGGTTATTTATTCACCTAATTTCATTAATAACGTATCGCAACAGGGTAAAAACATTTTTTAATTGGATGATTGCTTATTTCGCAAAAGATCAGTCTTTGCGCATGATCATCAGACCCGATAAAAAAATAAAATAGAATTAAAATAAGACTAAATTAGATTCAATATTAATGAAGTATTGCAACACCCTCATCATGCGAAGTTGTAATAGTTTTTTTTATGTTTCGTTTTCCAAGAATTAAAATCAATAATGCCAAAAGTGTTGTAAAGGTCATAATCACAACCATAGGCAAAATAGTATCTTTTACAAAAACACCAACTGCAAAAGATGCCAAAGCGCCCAGCCCTAACTGAATAGCACCCATCAAAGCAGAGGCACTTCCTGCATTTCTTGAAAAAGGGGCAAGGGTAAGTCCTGCTGTATTAGGATTTGATATTCCTAAACAGGCCAGAAATAGAAACAACATAGTAATTGTTCCGTACAAATTTAACACACTATTTATGGACAGTAAAAGAAATAAAATTACAATGACAGATTGCATAATTAAAGCACCAAAAATCATTTGTTCACTTTTGAATCTATTTAACAAAACAGAATTCAGCTGGCTGGCACTGATAAAACTCAACGACATAAAAGCAAATATCCAACCATAAACTTTTGCGTCCACTTTAAAAATATCCATAAATATAATAGGAGAAGCCGCTACATAAGTAAACAATCCGGAAAAAGCTACTGCTCCTGTAAAAGCATAGGTATAAAACTGAGGTTCTTTTACAATGCTGATAAAATTTGTAATAATCGGTTTCGGTTTTAAGGAAATCGAAATGTCCGGTTTATAAGTATTTGGCAAACCAATTTGGGCAGCCAAAAGAATCAAAATTCCCAAGCACATTAATATAAAAAAGACCGTATGCCAACCATAATCAGCTGTTATGTAACCGCCAATTGTAGGCGCTAACATTGGCGAAAGCCCAACAACAAGCATCAATAAGGAGAATACTTTTGGAATATCTTTAAGAGGAAATAAATCCCGAACCATAGATACAGAAGCTACAGTCGCAGCACAACTGCCAACAGCCTGAATAAATCGTAAACCAATAAAAGTATCAATATCCTTGACAAAGACACAACCTAAAGAGGCTAAAATATAAACTAACAATCCCAGAAATAACGGTTTTTTTCTACCAAAACGGTCTAACAATGGACCATAAAGTAATTGTCCAGCGGAAATTCCAATAAAATAGCTAGACAAAGTCATAGAGACATTTGCAACCGAAGTATTTAAATCGGCAGCAATTCCTGCAAAACCGGGTAAATACATATCAATTGAAAATGGACCAAGTGCTGTTAATGAACCTAAAATTAATATTAATTTTATATATTTTGTCTTTGTGATTGCAATATCAGTCATGAAAATTGAACTTTTTTAATTTTTTTTGCAAAGGTAAATATTAATGAATCGAATCAAACAACAATCGTTACTAATATTAAGTATTGCAATGAATCGATTTGAAATAAAATAAAATAAATAGCAGGTACAATTGTAATTGTAACCATAAATATGAAGTACATTTATGGCCTTTAAAATTTTAAAATGGCCATAGAAAACATACCTGAAATATATTTGAATACAAATAAATCAAAAAAAGATTTATTTGTATATGATTTTAAGATGACTAATAATGTTGTTAAAAGCAAGGTCAATTTAAGTATGAATATGTTTAGTTTTCTACAAGTTGGTAAAAAACAAGTTCATTTTGCCGACACATCAATAGCCGTAAACAAAGAACAATCGTTGTTACTTAAAAAGGGAAACAGCCTTTGGACCGAATTATTGGATAAGAATGATATTTATTATTGTAAGCTTTTGTTTTTTTCTGAAAATAAACTCATTGAATTTTTAATTAAACACACGAGTAACACAGCCTCAAACAAGGAAGAAATCCCTTATTTTGTTATTGAAAATGACACTTATATTTTGTCTTATTTGAATTCGTTATCTGAAATAAGCGGTTCAGATACTATTTATATGGAAAATTTACTGGCTGTGAAATTTGAAGAAATAATGCTTTATCTTATTCATAAATACGGATCTAAATTTGAATTATATCTGCATTCCTTAATTTCAAAAGAATCTTATTCATTTAAAAATATAGTGGAGAGCAATATAAATTCAAATTTAAAGATTGAGGAAATTGCCTTTTTATGTAATATGAGTCTTTCTACTTTTAAACGCCATTTTATAAATGAGTATAGCATGTCTCCCGGTAAATGGCTACAGGATAAGCGCTTACAAAACGCAAAAAAGACATTGCAGGAAGGAACTTTAAAACCATCAGATATTTATTTAGATTGTGGGTACAACAATCTTTCCAATTTCAGCATTGCTTTTAAAAATAAATTTGGAATAAGTCCAAAAGAAATTAAATAACAGATTTTATTTAGATTAACTAACTATATTTCAATAGTTTAATGCTTAATATTAATAATTTTAGTAAGGTGATAAAATATATTTGAACTTTTTTAATAAGTATTTGAACTGTATCGGTAACTCTATGCAACTACTCTCTCCTTAAATTTGCAACATAGTTTAATACCTGTTTTAGGTCTTAAATTACAATTGTTTAATTTAAAAAAATAATTATGGCTAATGTAACAAAACCAGTTTTTAAAGAAAAATATGGTAATTTTATTGGAGGTAAATTTGTAGCACCTGTTAAAGGTCAATATTTTGACAACGTGTCACCAGTTGATGGAAAAGTATTTACTCAAGCAGCACGTTCTACTCAAGAAGATATTAATCTTGCGTTAGATGCTGCACACGAAGCTTTTCCTTCTTGGAGCAAAACTTCTGCAACACAAAGAAGTAATATGTTGTTGAAAATTGCACAAGTAATGGAAGACAATTTAGAATATTTGGCAACATTGGAAACCATCGACAATGGAAAACCAATTCGTGAAGCCCGCGCAGCTGATATTCCTTATTGTGTCGATCATTTCCGCTATTTTGCAGGTGTAATTCGTGCTGATGAAGGTAGTATTTCTGAACATGATAAAAACACAGTAAGTATTGTTTTACATGAACCAGTAGGCGTTGTAGGTGAAATAATTCCTTGGAATTTTCCATTATTAATGTTAGCATGGAAAATTGCTCCGGCTTTAGCAGCAGGAAATACAGTGGTGGTTAAACCAGCAGAACAAACACCAACGAGTGTTATGTGTTTAATGGAACTGATAGGTGATATTTTGCCAGAAGGTGTATTAAACATTGTTACCGGATTTGGTAATGAAGCAGGAACCGCATTAGCAACTTCAGATCGTATTGCTAAATTATCCTTTACAGGATCTACGGAAACCGGACGTAAAGTATACCACAATGCTGCCGAAAATATAATTCCCGTAACAATGGAATTAGGTGGTAAATCTCCAAATATTTTCTTCCCATCAGTGGCGGATCATGATGATGCTTTCTTCAGTAAAGCAATCGAAGGTGCCCTTATGTTTGCCTTGAATCAAGGTGAAATTTGTACTACTCCATCACGAATTTTAGTGCATGAAAGTATTGCTGATAAATTTATCGAAAGAATGTTGGAACGAATCAAAAAAATCAAAGTAGGAAATCCATTGGATCCTGAAACGATGATTGGCTCTCAAGTTTCTAAAGGTCAAATGGATAAAATCCTTGGATACATCAATATAGGGAAAGAAGAAGGAGCAGAAGTGTTATCAGGTGGTGCTGCCGGAAATCATGAAGGCGATATCGCTAATGGATATTACATTCAACCGACGATCTTGAAGGGAAATAACAAAATGCGTGTTTTTCAAGAAGAAATCTTCGGACCAGTGGTAGCTTTGACTACTTTTAGTTCTACTGAAGAAGCGATTGAAATTGCAAATGATACCATTTATGGTTTAGGTGCCGGAGTTTGGAGTAGAGATGCTCATGAATTATTTCAAGTACCAAAAGCAATTCAAGCGGGTAGAGTTTGGGTAAACCAATACAATACTTATCCTGCTCACGCACCGTTTGGTGGAGTTAAAAAATCAGGTTTTGGTCGTGAAAATCACAAATTGGCATTAGACCATTACCGTCAGGTAAAAAACATGTTGATTTCTTACGATAAAGAACCAGTTGGTTTCTTTTAATCAATATTTAGATTATAATTTGTAGATAGACCCCGGACTTGTCCGGGGTTTGTTGCTTTAAAACTAGATGCTAATTTTACATAATTGCTATTTTATTTAGTAATAACATGATTGCAGATATTTAAAGCGGACCAATATAATATTTTTTAAAGAACAGCATTTAATTATAAATGCACTATGTAAAAAAGGTATAACGTAGATTGCGTTTTATACTTTATAACGAACAAAATAACAAACAAGGCTTTTTTATAAATCATTATTTTTTCCTAAAACTACAATTAGAGCAAATAGACCAATAATTAAAACAAATTTTTTTAAAATTGGAGTTATGAAAATGTTTGTTTCTTTGAATAAAGATAAACAGTCCTATATTTCAATGTAGTTTATTGAACTATAATTTATATTATGTAAAATAGAACAATACAGATTATATAAATCATTAAAGCTAACTAAAATAAAAAAGCACTACTTCACAGTAATGCTTTCAAAATTATAATACTTTACCATAAATTATTTAACTGAAAATGGGATGTTCCATTTTTCCCAACTTAAAACAATGTTATCATTATTTATTATGTAAACTAATTTTTCAGTCATAGTAGCAGTACCTTTTTGTTTTACTGTAACTCTCAACTGATCTTGTTTAGGATTATATTTATAAGCGCCCCATTGTTTAGGTTCTTTATTAAAAATGATAACACATTCCTTTTCGTTTGGAATAACAAAAAAAGAATATTTTCCTGCAGGTAATTTTGATCCTTCGATTATTAGCTCTTTATCTGTTTCAAATGTGGTAGCTTCATTAGCCCCAGCACGCCAAACTTCATTGTATGGGACTAAAGTACCCCAGATTTGTCTTCCCTTAACAGATGGACTACTGTAATTTATACTGATAATCGCTCCATTAATTTTTCCTGTCGCAACGGTTGCAGGACTAGCTTTCTCTTGAGCATTTATGAAATTCACAAACAATAAAGCCAATGCTAAAAATGATATTTTTCTAAGTAATCCCATGATTTAAAATGTTTTAGTTATAAATGCAAACTTAAATAACTTTATTAAATTTATAAAAAATTCTTACTAATTTTAAGAAAAAAATAAGGATTATATAAATTATTATTTTTACTATAAAATTGATCTTATAGTAATTATTTAATTTGTTATTTTTACAATCAATACTTTATTTATTTGTCGAACTATGAATTCAATTGCTGAACACATTGCTGATTTCTTAAAGGAATACCCACCGTTTAATCATTTGACTTTTCAAGAATTATCTGAAATTGCTATTAGCATTCGCGTTGTAAATTTAGAAAAGCACAAAATATTATTTCAAATTAATGATGCTTTGCACGATAGTTTTTATGTTGTGGCTTCTGGCGTTATCAATTTATCAGTTATAGCTGATGCTGAAGAGACATTATTAAACAAATGTCATGATGGCGATATTTTTGGTTTACGTCCGTTTTTTGCTAAAAACAATTACATGATGACTGCCAAGGCTAGAGAAGAAAGCATTGTTTACGCCATTCCAATTGCCACTTTTCGTCCTTTTGTGGCTAATAATTCAGAAGTTTTAAATTTTTTACTGGAGAGCTTTGCAACAAATACCCCTAATCCAAAAGATAAAGAAAATTTAAGAGGTAAATTAATTTCAGATAATGTCTATTATTCAGATAAACAGTCTGAAATGCAGTATTTTCAATCTCTAAATTATAATAATTCTCCTTTAAAGACAACAATCACAAGAACAGTTATAGAAGTTGCACAACTTATGACCGAAACGATAATGAATAATGTTGTTGTTTGTGATAATGATATGCCTATTGGTATTGTTACCGATAGTGATATGCGTTCAAAAATTGCAACCGGTAGGTTTCCTCTTATTGCATCTATTGATAAAATAATGTCATCTCCGGTGATAACGGTGCAAGAGAATGTTTCCTTGGCAGAAGCGCAATTGCTTATGATAAAACACAATATGACTCATTTGTGTGTGACTCAGGACGGTACAAATAAATCTGCTGTAAAAGGAATAATTTCAGAAAGAGATTTAATCATTGCTCAAGCCAGTAATCCGGGTGTATTAATAAAAGAAATTAAACGTTCCCAAACTCCAAAAGATCTAAAACAAATACGAGAGCGACTAGCTGATCTTATTCAAAATTCGATTCATAAAAATATTCCTCTTTCTCATATAAATAATATTGCCAGTGAAATTAATATGGCACTTATTAAACGTTCAGTCGAATTATCAATTTTAGAATTAGGCTCTCCTCCTGCTCGTTTTGCGTGGTTAAGTATCGGTAGTCAAGGACGAAAAGAACAATTACTACAAACGGATCAAGATAGTATTTTAATTTTTGAAGATGTATCACCTGATAAATATAGAGACGTAAAAGACTATTTTCTAAAATTAGGAAAGAGAACAACTGCAACCTTAGAGAAAATAGGTTATGAACTATGTCCAAATGGGCACATGGGAAGTAATATGCTTTGGTGTAAATCACTGACAGACTGGACAAAACAGTACAACAGTTGGATGAATACTCCGGGTGAAAATAGTAATGATTTGAGCAGTATATTCTTTGATTATGAAATTGCGTTTGGAGAACAAAAAATTGAAGAAGCCATAACTAATACCGTTTTCAAAAATGCGAAAAACAATACTTTGTTTTTTGACTTTTTAGGAAATGATGCCCTAAGAAAAAATGCCCCTTTGACTTTTTTCAAAAATTTCAATGTGGAAGAAGAAGGACCAAACAAAAATAAATTTGATATAAAAACACGTGCTTTAATGCCATTAATAGATGGCGCCCGTTTGTTTGCTTTAAATTACAACATCAGAGGAATCAATAATACTTACCAAAGATTCAAACAATTAGCAATTACCGATGTCAAAAATTCAGAAATTTATCTTAATTGTGCCGAAGCCTTTTTGGTTTTGTCAAAATTTAGAACAATAGAAGGCTTGAAGAATGATGATTCCGGTCAATTTATAAATTTGAATGAATTATCAAAAATTGATAAAGAAAAATTAAAAAGTGCGCTAGCTCCAATGAAAGAATTAGAGGAATTAATAAAAAGTAAATTTCAACTTACGCAATTTTCATAAAGTATGATCGATTGGCTTAAAAATATAAATAAAGAGCATCCCGAATTTTGGAAGGAGTATCTTTCTAAATTTGATAAAAAATCAAAACGATTCGTAATTTTATCGACTGAAACTTCTGGTTTAAATCCGATAAAAGACGTAATTCTATCTATTGGCTCATTTGCGGTAATCGATAATAGTGTTGTTATTGGGGATAGTTTTGAAGCGGTTTTGTTACAATATAAATTTCTTCACGATAATGGACTTTCAAACGAATTTATCGTAGAGAGTAAAATGAAAAAATTAGGTGAACTTGAGGCTATTAAATCACTGATTGAATTCCTTGGAAATGCTGTATTGGTAGGACATCATATTGATTTTGATGTAGAAATGATTAATGCCGCACTAGAAAGACTAGATTGCGGGCGCCTAAAAAATGAAGCTTTGGATATTGATGTAATGTATCGTAAACTTCAAGATATCAACAACAGGCAATTTTCATTAGACGAACTAAGTACCATATACAACTTACCCAAAAGTGATCGTAATTCTTCCTCCGAGGACGCCTACAAAATTGCATTATTATTCTTAAAATTAAAGTCCAGATTGGGAATTAAATAACAATTTCATTTATGAAATCAAAGGGTAATACCTTTCCAAAAATGCCCGTGATGAGAAATCGAAACGGGCTTTTTTATTTCACTCAAATCGTCAATTATATATGGAATTCCGTTTGTTTTACAGATTTTATCGTCCGCTTTTATGTCTTTTATTTGAATAAAATAATCTTCTTCCGTAACCGCAATTGTATAAATATTATCATCTGAAATGTTGGTTTTTGTAAAATAAAGTTCACCATTACATAGTACCATTCCTGAAGTTTCACTTTCGTAAAAACATACTAGTTGCAAAGGGAAATACCTTCGAATATTCGTCTGCCGATTATAGATTTTATAAGCAGCTTCTTTTCTGGTCCATAAGTTCCAAACCATTACTTCCGAACTGATCGCACTAGTAATAAGTAGCTGTTCCTGTTGCGTAAAAATTTTATCCAAAAAACCTTTCCGCTGCCAGTTGCTTTCTTTTTTAGCTAAAGCCAAATCTACTATATCGTTTCCAATCACTTTTATTTATCTATTTTGAACATCACTTACAATTTTTCTGATAATTTAGCTTCAATAATTTCCATTGCTGATTTTACGTTGATCATTCGTTCCATCGATTCATTATCAATTACAATATTGTATTTTTCCTCAATATCTAAAATAACATCAACTAAATTAGCAGAGTTAATTTTCAAGTCATTGATGAAATCAGTTTCTTCAGTCAATCTATCAAATGCTTCTTGATTAGCAATGTACGGTTTAACAATACTTTTTAATTCTTCAATTGTTTGTTCTTTATTCATATTTAATTTTTTAGCCAATAAAGGCGATAAGATGTGACGTTTATTTATTAGTTCTAATTAGATGCCTATTTTTTGATTCTGCTTTTTCCCAATTAACACTGAATTATACTAGGATTTAAATTTCTTAAAAATTACACAACCATTGACATCTCCAAAACCAAAACTCGCTTTTGCTATGATATTTAATTCTGTTTCAATTAATTTTTTAGGAATTCGGGACTCTGCAATAAGCGCAGTAATCTCAGGATTTATATCTTCACAATTAATATTTGGAAAAACAAATGCCTGATGCAATTGCAATACCGAAGCCACGCTTTCAATACTTCCCGCTCCTGACAAACAATGACCCACCATTGATTTCAACGAATTTATATACGGAAAATCAATTCCTTTTCTTCCTAAAGCTTCACTCCAATTCTGGATTTCTAAACTATCTTTTGATGTGGCTGTCAAGTGTCCATTAATCGCATCTATATCCTTTTGATGAATTCCCGCATTTTCAATAGCATTTTTAATGCATTTCTGAACTGCAACAGGATTTGGAGCCGTCATAGTTCCTAATCCGCGTTGTCCACCGGAATTTACATTTCCTCCCAAGACTTCGGCATAAATTTTTGCCCCGCGAGCTACCGCAGTTTCTAGATCTTCTAAAACCAAAGCTCCTGCTCCGCTCGCAGGGACAAACCCAGAAGCACTTATACTCATTGGCTTTGAACCTTGTTCTGGGGAATCATTATGTTTAAAAGTACAAACGCGCATTGCATCGAAACCTCCCCAAATATAAGGACCGGAATCACTCGTGCTTCCTGCTAAAATACGTTTTGCCTGACCCAGTTTTATACGTTCGTAAGCCATGAGAATACTTTCGGTTCCAGTAGTACAAGCAGAAGAATTTGTAGTAACCTGATTTCCTAAACCTAATTTCCCTCCTAAATAAGCGCTCACACCGCTATTCATAGTTTGTGCCACGGCAGTACTTCCTAACCTTCTAGTTTGAAAATCATCAATTTTATAAATACTTTCCCGAAATTTATCTATTCCAGAAGTTCCAGTGCCAAAAATGGTCCCGCTATCCCAATCTGGCTCCTCATTGATTTCCATTGTTAATCCTGCGTCTTTCCACGCATCTATTCCTGCAATTACGCCATATAAAATACCCGTTGAGTTAAAATTTCGCAATTCTAGTTCAGAAAAATATTGCAATGACAATTCAGTAGAAATTTCAGGCTTTCCGGAAATCTGACAGGAAAATTGTAATCGTTCTAATTCCGGGTCTTTTTTAATGCCTGAAACACCCTTTTTGATTGCATGAGTAAACGCATCAAGCCCTACTCCATTTGGAGCAACTACACCTAGTCCCGTTATTACAACTCTTTTTTTCATTTATTTACGCATTACCATTCCTGCAATTATTCCTGTGCAAACAACTTCTTCATTTTCATTTTTCAAGATTACTTTACATTTTAATTTTCCAAATCTAAAATATATTTTTTCAGAAATCACAATTACTTTTTCAGCAGGAAAAACTGGTTTTAAAAATTCAATATCCGTTGATGTTAAAGCAATTGAAGTACTTTTACTAAATGTATTACTTAGTAAAAATATACCCAGACAAACCAACCCAATTTGAGCCATAACTTCCATTAAAATAACACCTGGAGTAACTGGAAAATCCTTAAAATGGCCTTTGTAAAAATCTAGATTTTCATCAAAAGTGTAACTGCCCTCCACTCCGTTCTCATCAATATGGGTTATTTCGTCCACAAATAGAAAAGGCTTTGAATAGGGCAATTGTGCTATGATATCTTGGCTATTCATTTTATTGTTTAAAACTGCAGTAATACTCGTTGTGCTGAAAATCCTGGTCCAAAACTCAGCATCAATCCTTTTGACCCTTTTTCCGGATTAGCATCCATAATTCTTTCCAGAACATATAAAACAGTAGCGCTCGACATATTCCCATACAATCGTAATACTTCTTTGGTATCGTTTATATTTTTTCCTAAATCAGAAAATAAAGCTTCAACCGTTTGTACAATTTTCTTTCCTCCTGGATGAAAAATTAAATGGTCGATATCTTTCATTTTTAGAGTATTTCTTTCTAAAAAAGGATGAATGATATCCGGAAAATGAGAAGCTATCGTTTCCGGAACTTCAATATCCAAAACCATTTGCAAACCGGAATTGGTGAGCTTAAAGCCCATCATATGAATGTTATCATAAAAATGATACATTTCTTCAGCTAGAATTTCTGGCCCTTCATCATCTTCATGGGAAGAAAGCAAAACACAAGCGGCTCCATCACCAAAAATTGCCGCGCTTACAATGTTTGCCATCGAAAAATCATCTAATTGAAACGTTGCTGTAGGACTTTCGACAGCAATTACGGCAGCACGTTTTCCAGGATTGGCCTGCAAGAAATTTTTAGCATAAATAATTCCAGAAATGCCTGCTGCACAGCCCATTTCAGTGACTGGAAGCCGAACAATATCCTGACGCAATTTTAATTTATTAATTAAATAGGCATCTAAAGAAGGAATCATAATTCCAGTGCAACTTACGGTAATGATATAGTCCAAATCTTTAGGATTCCAATTGGCTTTTTTCAATGCTTTTTCGAGTACTTTTTCACCTAATTCAATTACTTCACGTACATAAATATCATTTCTTTCTTCAAAGGATGTTTTCGTAAAAACTTCAATGGGATCCATAATAGAATAGCGCTTATCGACTGCAGCACCTTCAAAAATTTTTTTTACCTTTCTAATAAAACGTTCCTCCTGACCCTCTAGCCAAGCATCCAAAAAAGGAATAATTTCGTCCGTATTTCTTGAATATTTTGGTAATTGTTTGCTTATCGTTTTTATTTTTACACTCATATTTTTGAAATTATCCATTGGTAGCGAAAAGCCCATTTCCATTGGATTTTATAGTTGTTAAAGTTTATTTCTTTTGAAAAATTGACTAATTCTACTTTTTTAAATCCTCTTAATATTGAAATTAATCCATCATCACGTGACATTTTATTTAATCTAAAAACAAAACATATCACCTGAAAAAGACGGTACGCTATTGCACTCCTTTGCAGGTCATTAACAACGATCCCCATTGTTGAATTAGCATTAAATACGTTCAGTAAATTAACAATTTCGTTGTCTTTAAAATGATGTAACGTCAATGTACACAGAACAATATCGTATTTTAATTCTTCAAAATGTTTATCAAAAATATCCTCACATTGGTAGCTTATATTCGGATAATTTTCAGATAACTGTTTTGCATGATTAACTGTAAAATTATTTGCATCAATTCCAATCAATTGAAAATCTAATTTAGCTTTCAACCCATAATCAGCCAAGGTTCGCAACATATCTCCATTACCACAACCTACATCAACTATTTTAATTGTTGTTGTTTTTGGAATGTTTTTTATCAATTCCTGAACCCCTAGTAAAGTTAGTTGGTTTCCTCCTAAAAGCTGGTTAATTTTGGCTATTTTATCTAATGCGTCCCGTAAGATTTCTCCTTTCATGGCAAAATCGTCCATCGTTTCAGGTTCATCCGTCCTATATTTGGTGTTTATAAGCATTTATAAGTTTAAAATTATCGGTTTCCCGTGTGTCTTTTTTATAATTATTGCCAATAAAAACGGAAATGTAATTAATATACGCATCAATACAACAGATAGTTTTTGCTTTTGCAAAAGATTCGATAAAATTCTTCCCATCGCTAACCTGCGTTTAAAATAAAAATTCCATTCCTTAATGTATTTTTCTTCTAATTCAGTCCTGGATTTTATTTTGTCACTGATATAGCTATCAATTAGTTCTGCAACAATTTTAGCACTATGTATGGCCATAGCCATTCCGTTTCCGCAAAGCGGATGAATCATACCAGCAGTATCGCCAATCATTAAAATATGGTTTTCAACAACTAGCTTTTTCTCAAAACAAATTTGGCTAATCGTTAAAGGTTTTTCAAAAATGAGATTACACTTTTCAAAAATTGTTTTTAAAAGTGGATTAGCAGAAACCACTTTTTCTTGGTAGTCATCCGTATTTTTAAATTTTTTAAAGGTTTCATAATCCGCTAAATAGCAAATATTTACAATGTTATTTTCTACTTTTGAAACCCCGCAATAACCTCCATTAAAGTTGTATAAACCCACCAATTGATTTGGGAAATCTCCAGAATAATGCGCCTTTACCGCCAACCATGGAGACTTTTTCTGAATGAAATTACGATTTAATTTTTGATCAATATTTGACCGTTTTCCAAAAGCACCAATTACAATCTTTGATTTAAAAATGGTGCTATCCAAAGTGGTTACTGTAAATTCATCATTATTAAAAACAATCGATTCTACCGTGTCTTTAATTATTTTACAGCCATTTACAATTGCTTTTTTATATAAATATTCATCAAGAGTGTAGCGACTAATTCCGAATCCTCCAAGAGGCAAACTGTCTTTAATTGTTTTTCCGGAAACCGTTGAAAATTCAATATGAGTAATCTGTGTTGGATGCAAATCTTCAATATCTAAATTAAGCCATTTGAGGTACGGCAAAACTTCATTCGATATGTATTCTCCGCAAACTTTGTGTTTTGGAAATTTATTTTTTTCAACAACGGTAACTTGAAATCCAATTTTGGATAAATGAATAGCTGCAGTCAAACCTGCTAAACCACCACCAATAATTAAAACTTCCTTGTTTTTCATATAGAAGTAAATTTATGGATTTGTAAGCGAATGTCGCTATATAATTGAATATAAAACTTAAATAATTAACATAATTATTTTTAACATCTGAAAAGTAATTAAGTCTAAAAAAAGCCGCTTGATTTACAAACAGCTTTTAATTTTATTTACAATTTTCCTTCCTTTATTTCATCGATAACTTCTGGATTTAATAAGGTCGATGTATCTCCAAAGTTTGAATAGTCACCCTCCGCGATTTTTCGCAGAATTCGACGCATGATTTTTCCGGAACGAGTTTTTGGTAAACCTGAAACAAATTGAATTTTATCTAACTTAGCAATTGGCCCAATATGATCCGCTATGTGTTGATTAATTTCTTTGATCAGATTTTCTTTATTTCTAGTTTCACCGGTTTCTTTTAGCGTTACAAAACCGTATAACGCGTTTCCTTTAATATCATGTTCAAAACCTACAATAGCTGATTCAGCAACGGCCGGATGCTCATTAATAGCATCCTCAATAGGAGCAGTTCCTAGATTATGTCCTGAGACAATAACTACATCATCTACTCTACCAGTAATTCTATAATAACCCACTTCATCACGTAAAGCTCCGTCACCAGTGAAATATTTTCCAGGAAAGGTAGAGAAATAGGTATCTTTATAGCGCTGATGGTCACCCCAAATGGTTCGGGCAATTCCTGGCCATGGAAACTTGATACATAAACTTCCTACCACTTGATTACCTTCTATTTCATTTCGTTTTTCATCCATCAAAACGGGTTGAATTCCCGGTAATGGCAAAGTAGCGTAAGTTGGTTTAGTTGGAGTAACAAATGCAATTGGCGAAATCATAATTCCTCCAGTTTCCGTTTGCCACCATGTATCTACCACGGGACACCTTTTATCTCCTACATGATCATTGTACCAGTGCCATGCTTCTTCATTTATGGGTTCTCCTACGGATCCAATAACCTTTAAAGATTTTAAAGGATATTTTTGAACATAATCGAGGCTTTCTTTAGCTAAAGCACGAATAGCTGTTGGAGCCGTGTAAAATTGGGTGACTTTATGTTTTTCGATAATTTCCCAAAAACGACTAAAATCAGGATAAGAAGGGACTCCTTCAAAAATAACAGTTGTACCTCCATTCAGTAACGGACCATATAAAGTATAAGAGTGTCCGGTAATCCAACCGATATCAGCAGTACACCAAAAAATGTCATTTTCTTCATGATTAAAAACGTTTTTAAAGGTATAGGCTGTATAGACCATATATCCTGCAGTAGTATGCACCATCCCTTTTGGTTTTCCAGTGGAACCGGAAGTATAAAGAATAAATAATGGATCTTCGGCGTCCATTATTTCAGCTATATTGTTGTCTGATGCTTCGTGTAAAAGAGGTTGGAGCCATTGGTCGCGTCCCATTTTCATATTAACTGTTGTATTTGTTCTCTTAACAACAAGTACTTTTTCTACTCCAGGACAGTGTGTCAATGCCTCGTCAATTATTCCCTTTAAATCAATAGTTTTATTCCCTCTATATCCACCATCTGAAGTGATAACGAGCTTGCAATCACTATCATTTATTCTTGTTGCTACTGCAGAGGATGAGAATCCCGCAAAAACAACCGAATGTATCGCTCCGATTCTTGCACAAGCCAAAGTAGTAATGGCTAATTCAGGAATCATTGGTAAATAGATACAAACGCGATCTCCTTTTTTTATTCCTTGTTCACGCAATACATTTGCCATTTTACAAACTTGCTGATGCAATTCATTATAGGAAATGTGTAATGCTTTTTCACTGGGATCATTGGGCTCAAAAATTATTGCCGTTTTATCTCCTCTTTTATTTAGATGTCTGTCAATACAATTTTTTGTAATGTTTACTTTAGCTTCGGTAAACCATTTTACTTCTGCTTCGGCCATATTAAAGTCAACCACTTTATCCCACTGTTGGTACCATGTAAAGTTTTCTTCTGCTATTTTTCCCCAAAATTTTCTTGGTTCACGAACTGATTTGTTATAATGTTTAAAATATTGTTCTAAATTTTCAATTTTATAATAGCTCATGTTTTAATTTTTTATAAAAGTATCAAATCTCTCGCTATTCTTAAAATTATTTAAAATATTAATTTCTATAAAAAAATCATTATCACGTAAAAAAAAAAGCTATCGACTGAAGATTTGTTGGTTTTTTGCTGTTTAGATAAAAATATTTGATACAAAAAAAAGCGAGATAGATTTTCTCTACCCCGCTCTTTGTCTCAACAAAAATTAACAACAAATAATTTAGTAATCATAAACCCTAATTTCTAAATATACTAACCAAAATAATTTAGACTTATAACAAAATAGATATTACTAAAACCTTGCATAATAAAATCATTTATTTATTTTAAATCAAAATAGTTTTTACAATTCTATTTTAAAATAAAGGAATTACTTCACTTAACTCTCAGCTCGTTTGGAGTTAAGTGAATGTATTTTGCATCGATATCCTTTTTCTCTTAATAAGTGACTAATTCAAAATACTATGAATTCAAATGATATAATGCAAATCCCAACACACCCTCATGTGTGGTAATTCCTAATTTTTATTATCCTATTTTTTTCATCGCAGTCATAGATTCTCTCAACCACTCTCCGACTTCTTCAATAGGATGTTGACGAATACTTTTATTTACTGCAATAAGTACCGCATTATCTACTCCGTTTGAAGTTGAGAATGGTTTTCCAATAATGTTTGTGTCTACAGTTTTCATAAACTCTGTCAATAAAGGCTTACAAGCATGGTCAAAAAGATAACAACCGTATTCAGCTGTATCAGAAATGATTCTGTTCATTTCATATAATTTTTTTCTTGCCACAGTATTAGCAATTAAAGGCAGCTCATGCAAAGATTCATAGTAAGCAGATTCTTCAATGATACCTGATTGTGTCATGGTTTCAAAAGCTAATTCTACTCCGGCTTTTACCATGGCAATCATCAAAACACCATTGTCAAAATATTCTTGTTCTGAAATATGTGCTGCTGTTGGCGCGGTTTTTTCGAAATTTGTTTCTGCAGTAGCAGCTCTCCAAGTCAACAAATTGATATCATCATTAGCCCAATCAATCATCATATTTTTTGAAAATTCACCAGAGATAATATCATCCATATGTTTTTGAAATAAAGGACGCATGATATCCTTTAATTCGTCTGCTAATTCGTAAGCTTCGATTTTTGCAGGATTAGAAAGACGATCCATCATGTTTGTAATTCCACCATGTTTCAAAGCTTCAGTTACAGTTTCCCAACCGTATTGAATTAATTTTGAAGCATAAGCTGGCTCGATTCCCTTTTCAACCATTTTGTCGAAACATAAGATAGAACCTGTTTGTAACATTCCACAAAGAATTGTTTGCTCTCCCATTAAATCTGATTTTACTTCCGCTACAAAGGAAGAGTTCAAAACTCCTGCTTTGTTACCTCCAGTGGCAACTGCATACGCTTTTGCTTGTTCGAAACCTTCATTATTTGGATCGTTTTCAGGGTGAACTGCGATTAAAGTTGGTACACCAAAACCTCTTTTGTATTCTTCACGAACCTCAGATCCTGGACATTTTGGAGCACACATAATAACGGTGATGTCTTTACGGATTTGCATTCCTTCCTCTACGATATTAAAACCATGAGAATAAGCTAATGTTGAACCATTTTTCATCAAAGGCATGATTGCTGTTACTACAGCGGTATGTTGCTTATCTGGTGTTAGGTTACAAACCAAATCAGCAGTTGGAATTAATTCTTCATAAGTTCCCACTTTGAAACCATTATCAGCAGCATTCATATAAGAAGCTCTTTTTTGTGCAATTGCTTCTGCACGCAATGCGTAAGATATATCTAAACCTGAATCTCTCATGTTCAAACCTTGGTTTAAACCTTGAGCTCCACAACCTACAATAACTACTTTTTTTCCTGCTAATGCTGTTATACCATTGGCAAATTCTGATTGATCCATGAATTCGCAAACGCCTAATTGTTCTAATTGTAATCTAAGTGGTAATGAATTGAAATAATTTGCCATCTTTTTTTATTTAATGATTTTAAAATTTAATAATTGAAATTTTGATTGCTGCACTAACATTAATCTAGTGTTACTGCAATGAATTCTATTTAAGCTCTTCTAATAACGTTGATATTTCCATTTTTTCTTTGGAAACAGATATTCTTCCTGAACGCACAAATTGCATGATTCCGAAAGGTTTTAATTTCTCGTATAGTTCTTCAATCTCAGAGCGTCTCCCTGATTTTGAAATCACAAAAAAGTCTCTTGATACGGTAACAATTTCTGAATGACTCTCTTTAATGATATTTTGTATTTGTCTTTCGTCAAATAACAAACTCGAATTTATTTTGAACAAAGCGCTTTCCAAGAAAATAGTTTCTTCATCAACATGATAAAAGGCTTTAATTACTTCGATTTGTTTTTCGATTTGGCCTACAATATTTTGCACCCACTTTTCAGTTGTGTCCACTACAATGATGAATCTGGAAACGTTTTCAATTTCTGATTCGGATACATTTAAACTTAAAATATTGATATGGCGTTTCAAGAATATTCCTGATATTCTGTTTAATAAGCCAACGTTGTTTTCTGAATAAACAGAAATGGTGAATGTTTTATTTTCCATAATATTAACTTAATCTCATCTCCGAAACTGATGCTCCTGTTGGAATCATTGGGAATACATTATTTTCTTTTTCTACCATAACTTCCAGAAAGTACGATTCTTTTGAAGCCATCATTTCGGCAACAGCAGCATCTAAATCTTCTCTTTTGGTTACTTTTTTGGCTTTAATATAATAGCCTTCAGCAATCGCTATAAAGTTAGGGTTGGTCATTTCTGTAGAAGCATATCTTTTGTCAAAAAACAATTGTTGCCACTGACGCACCATTCCTAAAAATTCGTTGTTCAATACTACAATTTTTACAGGAACCTTGGTTTGAAAAATAGTTCCTAATTCCTGAATGGTCATTTGAAAACCACCATCACCAATAATAGCTACTACTTCACGTTCTGGCATTCCCATTTTGGCACCAATCGCAGCCGGTAACGCAAATCCCATAGTTCCTAATCCTCCAGAAGTAACATTACTTTTTGTAGAATTGAATTTGGCATAACGACAAGCAAACATTTGGTGTTGTCCCACATCCGAAACCATAATCGCATCCCCTTTTGAGTGCTTATTGATCATTTCGATAGTTTCACCCATAGAAATTCCTTCTTTCTTAGGTTTTAACTCCTCATTGATAACGGCTTCCAATTCAATTTTATACATCTCCTTGAATTCGTTGTGCCAAGATTCATGTGTATTACTTTTGATAAAAGGAAGTAAAGTCGTAAGCGATTCTTTAACATCAGCTAAAACAGCGACAGTCGTTTTTACATTTTTATCTATCTCTGATGGATCAATTTCAAAGTGAATTACTTTGGCTTGTTTCGCATAAGTAGCTAAATTTCCTGTAACACGATCATCAAAACGCATTCCAAGTGCTATCAAAACATCACATTCATTAGTCAACAAATTAGGACCATAATTTCCGTGCATCCCTAACATTCCTACATTCAAAGGGTGATCTGTTGGCAATGCCGAAAGTCCTAAAATAGTCCAAGCAGCAGGAATTCCTGATTTTTCAACTAATGCTTTTAATTGTTCTTCGGCTTCGCCAAGGATAATTCCCTGACCAAAAACGATATATGGTTTTTTTGCATTGTTGATTAGTTCCGCAGCCTCTTTAACTTTTTCAATATCTAAAGTGGGTTTTGGGTTGTAACTTCTAATGCTGGTACATTTTTTATAACTAAATTCAATTTCGTCAAATTGCGCATTTTTTGTAATATCAATCAATACTGGACCCGGACGACCTGATTTTGCAATAAAAAAGGCTTTCGCAATGATTTCTGGTATTTCATGTGCTTCGGTAATTTGATAATTCCATTTGGTAACCGGAGTCGAAATTCCGATAATATCTGTTTCCTGAAATGCATCTGAACCTAATAAATGCTTTCCTACTTGACCAGTAATACAAACCATTGGAGTTGAATCAATTTGAGCATCAGCAATTCCGGTTACAAGATTTGTTGCTCCAGGGCCTGAAGTCGCAATGGCAACTCCAACTTTTCCTGTTGCTCTTGCATATCCCTGAGCGGCGTGAGTAGCGCCTTGTTCGTGGCGTACTAAAACATGCTGCAATTGATCTTGAAATTTATATAATTCGTCGTAAACAGGCATTATGGCACCTCCAGGATAGCCATAAACCAAGTCTACTCCTTCTTCTAATAAGCATCTAATAACGGCTTCTGCGCCGGAAATTTTAGTATTTTCCATTTTTTATTTTTTTAGCAACTACCTTTTTTAAAATTAACTGGCAATAGCAATTTCAATGGCAATTTCAAAATTCACTGGTAATAACAATCAAATTATTTTTTTTGATATTGATATTAACTTTTGAAATTGCTATTGGTTTTTATTTATCGGTAACACATCCTTCAGAAGCACTGGAGACCGAACGCATATATTTAAGTAAAACTCCTTGTTTAATTGGTGATACAGGTTGAATCCAGCTGGCTTTACGTTTTGCAAATTCTTCGTCAGATATTTTCATATTTATCGTATTTTTCACAGCATCAATTGAAATCACATCACCGTTTTGTATTAAAGCAATTCCTCCACCTTCATAGGCTTCCGGAGTAACATGTCCTACTACGAATCCGTGAGACCCTCCAGAAAATCGTCCGTCAGTAATTAAAGCGACAGTACTTCCTAAGCCAGCTCCCATAATTGCAGATGTTGGTTTAAGCATTTCCGGCATACCTGGACCTCCTTTTGGACCACAGTACCGAATAATAACCACATTTCCTGGTTTTACTTCGCCTCCTCTAATTCCTTTAATTACATCGTGTTCGTTTTCATAAACGACTGCTGTACCTTCAAAAAATTCTCCTTCTTTACCACTAATTTTAGCCACACAACCTTCTGAAGCTATGTTTCCGTATAAAATCTGAATATTTCCAGTAGCTTTTAACGCTTTTTGGATTTGATGAATCACGTCTTGTCCATCATTCAAATCAGGAACTGAAGCTAAGTTTTCGGCAATTGTTTTTCCCGTTACCGTTAAACATTCACCGTGTAAAAGTCCTTCTTTCAATAAATATTTCATTACTCCCGGAACGCCACCTACATTATGTAAGTCTTCCATTAAGTATTTACCACTTGGTTTCAAGTCAGCAAGCAATGGTGTTTTATCACTAATATCTTGGAAATCTTTTAATGTAAGATCAACTCCTACTGCATGTGCCATTGCAATTAAGTGCATAACCGCATTTGTTGAACCTCCTAAGACAGCCACTATTGTAATCGCATTTTCAAATGCTTTACGAGTCATAATATCTCTAGGCTTAATATCTTTTTCCAGTAATATTCTGATTGCTTTACCAGCATCTGCACATTCTTGTTTTTTTTCTGGACTCAAAGCAGGATTAGAAGAACTGTAAGGTAAACTCATCCCTAAAGCTTCAATCGCTGATGACATTGTGTTAGCAGTATACATACCACCACAAGCACCTGCTCCTGGACAAGCATTTTGAATCACACCTTTGAAATCTTCAGGTGTAATAGTGTTATTGAATTTTTTTCCTAATGCTTCAAAAGCAGAAACAATATTCAAATCCTCCCCTTTCCATTTTCCAGGATGAATAGAACCTCCATATACCATAATAGAAGGTCGATTTACTCTACCCATAGCCATCAAAGCTCCTGGCATATTTTTATCACAACCTGGAACAGCGATCATACCATCATACCATTGTGCTCCCATAACAGTTTCAATAGAATCTGCAATTACATCACGAGAAACTAAAGAAAAACGCATTCCATCATTACCATTTGAAATACCATCACTAACACCAATAGTATTAAAAATCAAACCAACTAAATCTTCTTTCCAGACGCCAGTCTTAATATCTTTAGCCAAATCGTTTAAGTGCATATTACAAGGGTTTCCATCATAACCCATGCTCACTATTCCTACCTGCGCTTTTTTAAGATCTTCTTCAGTTAATCCAATTCCGTACAACATGGCTTGAGAAGCTGGTTGTGTTTCATCTTGGGTGATTATTTTGCTGTATTTATTTAATTCCATTATTTGTTAATTTGTGTATGTGTTTTATGTTTTAGGACTAAGAAATTACCTTACCATTAAACGATTGTTGATTGTCCTATTTTGATATTATCAATTTTAAAATATAAGTCATCTTTGCTTAAAATGACGTTTGAAATAAAATCACCTACTTCATTGGTTCCAAATTTTGAATCTTTATTTAAGTCTACTGTAACTACATTATACTCGATGGCTTTTTCTACCGCCTCATATACTTTTGTAGCTTCTTTATGGAGTCCAAAATGTTCTAACAACATAGCTGCAGATAAAATCGAAGCAATTGGATTCGCTATATTTTTTCCGGTAGCCTGGGGATAAGAACCATGAATAGGTTCAAAAAGAGCATTTGTTTTCCCTAATGATGCCGATGCTAATAATCCGATAGAACCTGTGATTACACTAGCTTCATCAGATAAGATATCACCAAATAAATTTTCAGTCAATATCACATCAAATTGTCTTGGATTAAGAATAATTTGCATTGCGGCATTATCGACAAAAAGGAAATCCAAAGCTATATCAGGGTAATCTTCACTTACTTTTTTTACTACTCTTCTCCATAATCTGGATGTTTCAAGGACGTTGGCCTTATCAACCATAGTCACTTTTTTTCTTCTATTTTGCGCACTTTTAAATGCTAAATGGGAAATTCTGGTAATTTCTTCTTCTGAATATTCACATAAATCCGAAGCTATTGTTCCAGTCTCATTTAATTTCTTTTCACCAAAATAAACACCGCCAGTCAACTCCCTGAAAATGATAAAATCAGCACCTTGGATTATTTCTTTTTTTAAAGGAGACGCATTTAATAAAGAAGCATATGGTTTTATAGGTCTAATATTAGCAAATAAACCCAATGATTTTCGTAGTTTTAATAAACCTTGTTCTGGACGCACTTTGGCATCCGGGTTATTATCGTATTTTGGATCTCCAATAGCTCCAAATAAAACGGCATCTGTATTTAAACAAAGATTCAATGTTTGCTCTGGAAGAGGATTTCCCGTTTTATCAATGGCAATGGCTCCAACAAAGGCATCTTCAAAAACAAATTCATGGTCAAAAATTAATCCAACAGCATTTAACGCTTTCTTAGCTTGTAAGATTACCTCTGGTCCTATTCCGTCTCCTGCTAATGCTGCTATTTTTAAGTTCATGATGTTGTTTTTTAAAATTGTGTTCTAAACCTTTTATCTAACTATTTGTATTAGCTTCTAATTAATTCACTTTGTATTTTGCATACTTCAATAATTTGATGAATGTCCTCATCTAACACTTCTTTTTTGATATCTGCAAATCTCAAAAACTCAATATAGACAATATCAAGTTGAACTTTGGTAAGTTCGTAACCTACTTTTTTGGCTCTGTAAGCTAATGCAGCTCTACCGCTTCTGGCGGTAAGAACTATCGAAGATTCATTTACACCAACATCCAATGGATCCATGATTTCATAAGTTGATCTATTTTTTATAACTCCATCCTGATGAATTCCTGAGCTGTGTGCAAATGCATTAGCACCCACAATAGCTTTATTAGGTTGCACAATCATTCCCATGCTTTCTGAAACCAATCGACTCATTTCATTCAATTGTTTAGAGTCTATATCAGTATATAAGTTCAAATAAGGATGTTGTTTAAAAATCATAACTACTTCTTCAAGTGCCGTATTTCCTGCTCTTTCACCAATCCCATTAATAGTACATTCAATTTGTCGAGCTCCATTTACAGCACCCGCAATAGAATTGGCAGTAGCCATACCAAGATCATTATGACAATGACAAGAAAGAATTACATTTTCAATTCCTTTTACATTTTCTCTAAGATATTTAATTTTCGCTCCATATTCCTCCGGCAAACAATAGCCTGTGGTATCCGGTATATTAAGTACAGTAGCGCCTGATTTTATTGCTTCTTCACATACTTTTGCTAAGAAATCATTATCAGTTCTACCAGCATCTTCAGCATAAAACTCTACATCTTCTACATACGATTTAGCGTGCGAAACAGCAAATTTTGCTCTAGCTATAACATCTTCTCTTGTAGTATTAAGTTTGTGTATTATATGAGAATTTGAGGTTCCAATACCAGTATGAATACGAGGTTTTTTTGCATATTTTAAAGCGGCTGCAGCAACATCGATATCATTTTTTACTGCTCTGGTTAAACCACAAACTGTGGCATTTTTAACAATCTTGCTTATTTCTGTGACAGATAAAAAATCACCTGGACTAGAAACAGGAAAGCCAGCTTCAATAATGTCAACTCCCATCTCATCTAAGCGATTTGCTATAACAAGTTTTTGTTTGGTATCTAGTTTGCATCCTGGGACCTGTTCTCCATCTCTTAAAGTGGTATCAAAAATTTGAACTTTCTCTCTATTCATTTTCATTTATTTAATGTAATTTCACATCTTCATAACAAAAATAGATTTCAATACTTAAATATAAAATTCATTTTAACCAAATATACTGCTTATAAAGCACCCAATAAAGGCTTAACTTCTTTATTTACAGTATATTACACTTCTATATTTTACAATGGCTAACCATCAAAAAGATTTTTTATTTGTTTTAATAAAATCCCTTTCAAAGTCCGAAAAGAGACAATTTAAGATTTTTGCAAGTAGATTGGAAACAAGTTCTAATACAAAATTTATCGAATTATTCAACATTCTGGACAAGTCCGACGTGTACGATGAGAAGCTTATCTTGAAAAGTGGTGTTATAAAAAAAGTACAATTATCAAACCTAAAGTCCTATTTATATAAACAAATATTAGTCAGTATCCGGTTGAATATTCCTAGCCAAAACATTCGTTATCAATTAAGAGAACAAATTGATTTTGCAGCAATATTATACAACAAAGGTTTGTATAAGCAAAGTTTGAAAATCTTGGATAAAACAAAAATTGCAGCTCTAGAAAATGACGAAAAACTCATGGCCTATGAAATTGTCGAATTTGAAAAACTTATTGAATCCCAATACATAACTCGAAGTATTCAAGGGCGAGCAGATGAACTAGTTGTACAAGCAAAAGAATTAAATTACAGGAACACTATTTCCAGTAAATTATCCAATTTATCACTGCAGTTGTATGGAATAATGCTTAAAACCGGATATGTAAAAAGTGATGAAGAATATAAATATATTGATGATTACTTCAACAAACATATTGCCAAATTAGATGAGAAAAAATTTGGATTTAGGGAAAAATATTGGTTTTATAATGCTAATCTTTGGCGTAGTTTTTTAGTGCAAGACTTTTTATCCAGTTATAAATATTCATATAAATGGGTCACTCTTTTTTATGATAATCCCACTATGATATATCTGAATCCCGTCTTTTTCTTAAAAGGGAATCATTATTTACTGGAGTCGCTATTTATGTTAAAATACAAATCGAAATTTAAAAAATATTTGGTTCTTCTGGAAGAAACGATCAATGATCCTCGTTTTCCAGTAAATGATAATATTGCGTCGTTATCGTTCTTGTATTTGTATAACAACAAATTAAATTATCATATTCTGGAAGGCACTTTTGCGGAAAGCGAATATCTGATTCCAGAAATTTTAAATAAATTAAAGTTGCATAGCGAGCATCTTGATGAACATCACGAAATGATGTTTTTCTATAAAATTGCCAGTATCTATTTTGGAAATGAAAAATATGTTGAATCGATATTCTATCTAGAGAAAATTATAAATAATAAGAATCTTTCCATGCGCGAAGATTTAATGTGTTTTGCCCGACTACTGAGTTTAATCGCTCATTATGAATTGGGTAATGATTATTATTTAGAAAATCAGTTGAAAAACACCTATAAATTTTTATTAAAAATGAATGATTTGCATGAGGTGCAAAAAGAAATCATTAAGTTTTTGAAAAACTTAAACTCCATTTTCCCTGGCGATATTAAGAAGGAGTTTATTAAAATGAGAGAGCGATTCATCGAATTAGAAAAAAATACCTATGAAAAAAGAGCATTTCTTTATCTCGATATTATCTCCTGGTTAGAAAGCAAAATTGAAAACCGAAAAATCAGTGATATTATCAAAGAAAAAGCAAAATTGAGTAATAGGTAATTTCATCATTGAAGCATTAACTAAACTTGAAAAGCCTAAAAAAACTTCAAAGAAGCACTATAAAAAGCTTCATTTCGCCACCAGAAAAAAACAATGTATCTGGAAGAAATAGCCTTGATGAAAAAAAATATTCGTGGAATTAAATTAAAACTTGTTATTCAAAAAATAAAAGTTATAAATTTATGAGACACTTAAATTCAATCTTATGAATGGTTTATTTAAAACAATACTAGCAGGTTACGGCGCTAAAAAAATGGGCTGTGGCTGTTTTGGAACAATTATACTATTTATAATTATCTATTGGATATTAGGTTATTTTTAAAATGAAAATTCTAAAAATAACCTAATTAAAAATCCACTATTAATATTCCAAAAGTTGTTTCAAATCAATTACGAATCTGCCCTTCGGCAAATATTGATCTTCCAATGCTTTTGTAAACGGAATTGGTGTGTCTAAACTCGCAACACGTTTAACAGGCGCATCTAGATATTTGAAACAATTTTCCATTATCATTGCCGAAATATCGCTTGCTATTCCACCAAACATGGAATCTTCCTGATAAATGATTACTCGTCCTGTTTTCTTTACCGATGCGAAAATAGCTTCAGTATCCAAAGGTTGTAAGGTTCTTAAATCCAACAAATCAGCCGAAATTTCTGGATTTTTAGTTAAAGCATCCAAAGCCCAATGCACTGCTGCACCAAACGAAATAATGGTAACCTGATTTCCTTCTTTCAGTAAAGCTGCTTTTCCTAATGGAATGGTATAATAATCAGTAGGAACCTCTTGGTAAACGCTTCGATACAATTGTTTGTGCTCAAAGAACAAAACCGGATTCGGGTCGTTTATGGAAGTATTCAAAAGTCCTTTGGCATCATACGGAAATGCCGGATAAACTACTTTTAATCCTGGTGTTTTGGTAAACCAAGCTTCATTAGTTTGGGAGTGAAAAGGTCCTGCTTGTGTTCCACCGCCACAAGGCATTCGCACTACAACATCAGCTTTTTCTAACCAACGGTAATGTGATTTGGCTAATAAATTCACAATTGGATTAAATCCTGTCGAAACAAAATCGGCAAACTGCATTTCCACAATCGTTTTGTATCCATTTATAGACAAACCCATTCCTGCAGAAACCACAGCACTTTCACAAATTGGCGTATTGATGACCCGCTCTTTACCAAACTGCGCTACAAAACCATCTGTAATTTTGAAAGCACCACCATATTCAGCGATATCCTGACCCATGATTACTGAGTTTTCATGGCGTTCCATTGATTGTCTCAAACTGGTAGAAATAGCATCTATAAAACGAATATTTTCTTTTTCTTCTGAACGGTTAACTTGTTCAAATACATACGGTTTATAAATATCATTTAGTTCTTCGCTTAAAGTAGCCTCAATTTCCGGTTCCGCATTGGCAATAGCCAGACTTTCATCAATATCCTTCTTTATTTCAGCATGTAAAGCCGCATCAAAATCTACGGAAAGAACCCCGTTTTCAGTTAAGTATTTTCTATAATTTTCTACCGGATCTTTAATCGCCCACAGGTCCATTAACTCTTGCGGAACGTATTTGGTTCCACTCGCCTCTTCATGCCCGCGCATCCGGAAGGTTTTAAATTCTAATAAAACAGGACGTGGATTTTCTTTCATCGAAGCTTTCAATTCGGATAACAAATTAAACACTTCAAGGATATTATTTCCATCAACAATATGGCTTTCCATTCCGTATCCTTTTCCTTTATCAGCCAAGTTTTCGCAACGGTATTGTTCATTTGTAGGTGTCGAAAGCCCATACCCATTATTCTCAATCACAAACAGCACCGGTAATTCCCATACAGCAGCAATGTTTAACGCTTCATGAAAATCGCCTTCACTCGTTGCGCCTTCTCCAGTAAAAACTGCGGTGACTTTTCCGTTTTTCTTTAGTTTATTAGCTAAAGCGATTCCGTCAGCAACGCCTAATTGAGGTCCTAAATGGGAAATCATTCCTATAATCTTATATTGTTGGGTTCCAAAGTGAAAACTACGATCACGACCTTTGGTAAAACCATTGGCCTTGCCTTGCCATTGTGAAAAAAGGCGATACAATGGAATGTCTCTTCCAGTGAAAACCCCCAAATTTCTATGCATTGGCAAAATATACTCATCTGAATCTAAAACTGCTGTAACACCCACAGAAATTGCCTCTTGACCAATTCCAGAGAACCATTTTGATACCTTTCCCTGACGAATAAGAATTAACATTTTCTCCTCAATTAGTCTTGGTTTCAGTATTCTTTTGTATAAATCTAATAATTGATCGTCAGTAATATTTTTTCTGTCAAAAGTCATTTTCTCGGTTTTATTGTATGGTTCAAAGATAAAAAAATATAACAGCTTGATATTATTTTGTTATATTTTTTTACATTGTTTATAAGTTTTAAAATTCAGATATAAAATTATTCTTTACATTTGTATTTGCAAGGTTTTTAATCTTCAAGTTATTAAAAAATATTTAAAAGTATGCAAAACATTCCTAGTGTTGACTTGCGTGATTTCCTTTCGGACGACCCGAAACGTAAACAAAAATTTGTAAATGAAATCGGAAGTGCATTTGAAGATATTGGCTTCGTAGCACTCAAAGGGCATTTTTTAAACGACCAGTTGGTTGATGAATTGTATGGTGAAATCAGAAATTTTTTCGCTTTGCCTTTAGAAACAAAACACAGTTATGAAATCCCCGGAATTGGTGGACAAAGAGGTTATGTTTCTTTTGGAACAGAACATGCAAAAGGCAGAAAAGAAGGTGATTTGAAAGAGTTTTGGCACTTTGGACAATATGTGTCTGAAGATTCAAAATATGCCTCTGAGTATCCTGAAAATGTAGAAGTAAAAGAATTGCCTCGTTTTAATGTAGCCGGTAAGGAGGCCTATCAAATGCTGGAGAAAACGGGTGTTTACGTTTTAAGAGCTTTGGCAATTCACCTTGGTTTGGATGAATTTTATTTTGACCAATATGCCAAAGATGGAAATTCAATTTTAAGACCTATTCACTATCCACCTATTACATCTGAGCCAGCAAACGCTATTCGTGCTGCTGCTCACGGTGATATCAACTTGATTACTTTGTTGATGGGTGCGCAAGGAAAAGGGTTACAAGTACAAAATCACGATGGAGAATGGATTGATGCTATTGCTGAATCGGATGAATTAGTTATAAATGTGGGTGATATGTTATCGCGTCATACTAATAACAAATTGAAATCGACCATTCATCAAGTGGTAAACCCACCAAGAGAGTTGTGGGGAACATCCCGTTATTCTATTCCGTTTTTTATGCATCCGGTGAGCGACATGAAATTGGATTGTTTGGAAAACTGTATTGATGCCGAACATCCAAAAAAATTCGAAGATATTACCGCAGGAGCCTATTTATACGAGCGTTTAGTAGATTTGGGGTTAATCAAAAAATAATTCTTAATTTATAGTTCAAGGAAGACATCGAGTTCGCTTGATGTCTTTTTTTTTTACCATTAAGAAATTAAGGTTCATTAAGAGCTGTGAAACTTAATTTTCTTAACTTCTCAAAGGTTTAATAATCAATTAATTTTAAAAAATGGACTTACAAGACCAATTAAAAAATCTTTTTCCAGATCACGAACCATCTCCTGAAGATTCAATTGAAGAAGTGGCACACGAATTATACGTTCAAAAAGAACCCATGATCTGCAAATTCGAAAAACGAAAAGGAAAAGCGACTACCATAATTGAAGGCTATGAAGGTACTGACGCCGATTTTAAAATTCTTGCCAAGGAAATTAAAACCAAATTGAGTGTTGGAGGAACTTTTAAAGATGATTCTATTATTATTCAAGGTGATTATCGCGATAAAATAATGACTATTTTAAAAGAAAAAGGATTTAAAGTAAAACGTGTTGGAGGATAGAAAAAGTGGTCAGTGTTTAGTTATTAGTATTTAGTTGAGCAAATTGAAACCTTAAACATCAAACAAAAAAATAATGATACAATCATCCGAATTAATATTAAATCCAGACGGTAGCGTGTACCATTTGAATTTAAAACCAGAACATATTGCACACGATATTATTTTTGTAGGAGATCAAAATCGCGTGGAAAAAATCACACAGTTTTTTGACAGCATCGAATTTTCGACGCAAAAAAGAGAATTTAAAACCCAAACCGGGATTTTCAAAGACAAACGAATTACGGTAATGTCCACAGGAATTGGTCCTGACAACATTGATATCGTCATTAACGAACTGGATGCTTTAGTTAATATTGATTTCAAAACCCGTCAACCAAAAGAAAAGCTGACTTCATTGAACATCATCCGTATTGGAACTTCAGGCTCTTTGCAAGCTGATATTCCTGTGGATAGTTTTGTGATGTCAAAATTTGGATTAGGCTTAGACAATATGCTCCGCTCCTATTTGATTGACGAAGTTTCGAATCTTGAAATGGAAGACGCCTTTGTGAAACACACCAATTGGGATTTAAAAAAAGGAAAACCATACGTAATCGCTTGTTCTGAAAAATTAGAAAAAATGATAGAGAGCTACACAATGCACAAAGGAATTACCGCAACTGCAGGTGGTTTTTACGGTCCACAAGGACGTGTATTGCGTTTAAATATTCAAGATGAAGCATTAAATTCTAAGATGGATAATTTTACATTTGGTGACAACCAAATCACAAATTTAGAAATGGAAACTGCAGCTATTTATGGACTTTCGGTGCTTTTAGGACATAATGCATTATCATTAAACGCCATCATTGCCAATCGTGCTTCAGGAACATTTAGCAAAGATCCATACAAAGCCGTTGATGAATTAATTGCATATACATTAGAAAAAATTGCTTTAGGATAGAGAAATTAATTTTCAAAATCTTCTCCAATTGTAGTTTTAAAAAAGTGCTGTTTAATTTTTTTAAAACTACATTTGTTTTTAGAACAAAACGATAATGAAAATAATACTTACAGGCGCAACAGGAGTTCTGGGATCTCATATTATGTATGAAATTCTGGAGCTTTTCATCAACACTAAAATTGATGGAAAACTCTTTATTATTGCACGAAATAAAGGTAAAAACTCCGCTGTAGATCGAATAAACGAACTTTTATCCAGCAGTTATACGCCTAAAGTCATAAAAGACAAAGGCATCACAAAACTACACGAATACATTGAAATCATCGATACTGATTTGGCAGTAATTCAAGATACTTTTTCAAGTCAAATAAAAGATGCTTATTTTATCCATTCGGCTGGATTCGTGAATTTATCTACCGATGAAGAACAACGGGAAAGAATTTTTGAAGAGAATACCAAAATCACAAAATCCCTTTTCAATCTATTTCATCCTTTTATAAAAAAGTTTATCTACATCGGAACTGCTTTTTCTTCCGGAAACCGAAAAGGATTAATTGATAATGATTTTCATAGTTTAGGATTCAAACCAGAGCATCGCAATGCGTATGAAAATGCTAAATTTCACTCGGAAAATTTTATAGCACAAGAATGTAAAAAAATTGGTTTGCCTTTTCAAATTCTGCGTCCAAGTGTGATTGGTGGTAAAATGTTAGGAATTGAAAACCAGTATTTTATTTCAAAATATATGGTTTTTTATCTTTTGGCAAAATTCTTTCATTTCACTTCCCAACGAAAAGGAGAGCAAGAAAATGTGCGTTTTATTGTCAATGAAGACACCGTTTTGAACATTATCCCTGTTGATTATGTAGCTAAAGTGATTGTAAATACATTTGAAAGAGACGATATTGAGCAACTTAATATTGTACATCATAAAAGTTTCAATATGGTAAATGGATTGCAGTTAATTATGAAGGAAGTTGGTTATACCAATTTCACTTTGATACAAAATTCGTTTGACTTCGAATACAAAAATACAATCGAAAAATTGTATTATGAAAGTATTGGCAAACATTTAAACCCTTATTTTACAACAGCTGCCAACGAATACGATACCACTTTATTAAATTCTATTCTTGAAATACCAAAACTGGATCAGGAGGCGTTCACTAATATGATTCGGTATGCGAGATTAAATAATTTTAAAGATATTAATGTGTAATTTTAGGAGCTAATTACCTCTTCAATTCGCTGTGCTCGTGTCCTGCTGTACACTACAAACGAAGTTCATTGACTCCAATTAAAATAAAAGTATAGTGAAATAATCTATTACGCCGAACCCCGGCACAATAGGATTTACATTGCCATCATGGCTAAATCGGGAACCATCAAATTTTTAGTAAAACATGAACCTTATTTTAGAAACCGACCGATTAATTTTAAGAGAAATGCTAGTTTCAGATGCCGAAGCATTATTTGAAATGGACAGCAATCCTAAGGTTCATCAATATCTTTGGAAGAAGCCTTCGACGGATATAAGCGAAGTACATTCGTATATACAGCTTATTAGAGAACAATATATCCAAAATAACATTGGACGATTTGTGGTTGTTTTGAAAGAAACCAATAAATTAATGGGGTGGGCCGGATTAAAATACAACACAGAAATGATAAATAACAAAATTCATTTCTACGATATTGGCTATCGGTTAAACGAAAAATTCTGGGGCAAAGGATACTCCAGTGAAGCCAGTTTTGCTTGGCTGGATTATGGTTTTAATGAAATAAAAATAGAAATTTTGGAAGCAGCAGCACAGACGGATAATATTGCCTCAAACAAAATATTACAAAAAATTGGGCTGAAAATGACCGAACAATATCTGGAAGACGGCGTTTCTTGGAATTGGTACGAATTAAAAAATCCTAACCTATAATGAAAACAATAAAAATAGCCGGAGTTCCGGAACATTTCAATCTTCCTTGGCATTTGGCAATAGAAAACGGAGATTTCGAAAAAGAAAACATCGATTTGCAATGGACAGACGTTCCCGAAGGAACCGGAAAAATGTGTCAAATGCTTCGTGATGGCGAAACGGATATCGCTGTTATCCTAACCGAAGGAATTGTAAAAGATATTGTTGCCGGAAACCCAAGTAAAATAGTGCAGCTGTATGTGGAAAGTCCATTAATTTGGGGAATTCACGTAGCTGCAAACTCCAATTATAAGACAGTAGCAGACTTAGAAAACACCAAAGTTGCCATATCCAGATTGGGTTCCGGCTCACAATTAATGGCGTATGTCAATGCGGATCATCAATCCCGACTTCACTCGGGATGGAAAACGGATACTCTTCAGTTTGAAATTGTAAATACTATCGATGGAGCTGTCGAAGCCTTGACAAACGGAACTGCAGATTATTTTATGTGGGAACGTTTCATGACCAAACCATTAGTTGACAAAGGTATTTTTCGTAGAATTGCGGATTGCCCTACGCCTTGGCCTTGTTTTGTAATTGCGGTTCGTGAAGAAGTTTTAGAAAACAATCCAGTCCTTATTTCAAAAATTATGGCAATCATTAATCAAACTACAGAAGATTTCAAAGAAATTCCGAGTATTGACAAAACGTTGGCTTCAAATTACCATCAAAAAATTGAAGATATTCAAGAATGGTTATCGTTAACAAAATGGTCACAAAAACCATTATCAGCAAAAATGTTAAACAAAGTTCAAAATCAACTTTTTCAACTCAAAATTATCGATAAAAAAGGTACTTTTGAGGATATTGTAAAAACAGTCTAGATTACTGTTTTTATTTTGACTATGATAAAAATAAAAGAAATTAATTTTAAGGGAATAAAACAGCGATTTCAGGTCAAAAAACCTTGGGATGACGTTATCATTTTTATCCTGAACATATTAATTGCTATTCCGGTTTTTATCATTTTGCATCAGAACTTAATCAATCCAAATTGGCCCCTTAATATTGATAGAGTAGTTTTATTTCTGATGATGATTGTCATTATTCAAATCATTCTTAGATACTTAAGAACGATTATTCTTTTTTGTATCATTCTATATTTATTGATTTTAATTTACGGTTCAACTATTGGAAACTATGGATTTAACAGCGTTTTTGAAGATTATAATTCAATTATGTACACGATGTCTGACAATCCATATCCACAAGATATTATCATTGCAAAATTGCTTCCCTTTCCCAATAAATCAAAAATCATCAATGCCATCGAATATCAAAATCCTAAGATTCGGAATTTTGCGATTATGGCCACTTCAAAACATTTTAAAGACATAAAAGGCTATTCTGATTACAGAACTATTATACAATGCTTTGCAGTTTTTAAGGAAATAAATAGCAGATGGAACTATGTAAGCGATCCAAAAGCACGTGATTATATCGCTACAGCTACGGAATCTCTGCTCTATTTTTCAGGTGATTGTGATGATCATTCGATATTAATGGCAGCAAGTGTAAAAGCTATAGGTGGGACTCCCCGGTTAATCCATACGACCGGACATATTTATCCCGAAATACTGATAGGCTCTCTAACTGATTTAGAAAAAGTCAATTTTCTAATTAAGAATGTGTTATTCGTCAATGAAAGTAATGAACAAAAACTTCATTATCACGTTGATGAGCGTGGCCAAATCTGGATGAATCTGGATTATACAGCTAAATATCCCGGCGGACCTTTTATGTCCGAAGAAATTTTAGGTGCTTTGACCTTAGATTAATTATTTTTTAAATTTCCAACGATTTCATAAGACCGAAGTCTTGCCGCATGTTCATACACAGCCGATGCAATCATCAATTCATCTACTTTTGTTTTTTCAAGGAATTGTTGTAGTTCTATTTTTACTTTTTCTGGTCCGCCAATAAAGGTATAGGCAATCATTTGTTGCAATGCAGCTTCCTCCATAGGATCCATAAAATCTTCATCAGGGGTAACGGGAGGTTTTAATTGTTGTCTATTTCCTGTGATGATTCCAAGGAATAATTTTTTGAAGGAAGTTGCTAAACGTACTGCTTCTTCATCAGAATCAGCTGCAATCACGTTAACGCAAGCGATTACATAAGGTTCTTTAAGATATTCAGAAGGTTGAAAATTATTACGATAAATAGCGATGGCAGTATTTAATTGTGCCGGTGCAAAATGACTGGCAAAAGCATAAGGCAATCCTGATGCTGCAGCTAAATAAGCACTATCAGTACTGGAACCCAAAATCCAAATAGGAATATTTAATCCTTCTCCCGGAATAGAACGAACACGACCATTTTTATTGGATTCAGACAAATACATTTGTAATTCCTGAACATTTTTTGGAAATTCCATGGCAGCGTGGTCATCTCGGCGCAAGGCCGCTGCGGTAAATTGGTCCGTTCCCGGAGCGCGACCTAATCCTAAATCAATACGATTTGGAAAAAGCGTAGCCAGTGTCCCAAATTGTTCGGCGATTATTAATGGTGCATGATTGGGTAACATAATCCCACCGGAACCAACTCTTAAAGTGGTCGTTCCTGAAGCAATATGTCCAATCAAAATAGAAGTTGCGCTGCTAGCTATTCCCTCCATATTATGATGTTCAGCCAACCAAAATCGATTATAACCCCATTTCTCCACATGTTGAGCGAGATCTAAACTATTTTTAAAAGTATGTGATGCAGTACCTCCATCTCTAACTATTGCAAGATCAAGAACGGATATTTTTGTTTGTAAAAGACTATTTTTATTCATTAGGAATCAGTTGTAATTTAATAGCAAAAATAAGGATAGTAATTTTGGTTTTGGTACAACCAACTATTAATAAGAAGTTAAAATAGCAATCACCTTTGATGTTTAGTTAGTTAGCCTTAAAAGATTCAAAATTTAATAAGTTTATTTTAAAAGTAGCTACAAAAAAACTCCATTATTTCTAATGGAGTTTATCTTGTGGGCGATGAGGGGTTCGAACCCCCGACCCCCTCGGTGTAAACGAGGTGCTCTGAACCAGCTGAGCTAATCGCCCTAATACAATTTGGTAATTTTCATTTCCTCATTGCGAGTGCAAATATACGTCTAGAAATCGTATTTGCAAATGAAATATTAAAAAAATAAAATAAAAAACAACAATAATTTTCTTTTACTCTCTCTAATAGCACTTTATATACAGGATGAAACCATACTATTTTTTTGTATTGAGTTGTTATAGTCTTACATTTGTGACATAAATTATACATAATGGCAAGGTTTAAAGAAAATGATTTACCAAAATCAAAAATTACTGCAAGTTCACTTACTAAAGCAACTCTAATATTTCAATATGCAGGAAATCATCGTTGGAAATTTTATGTTGGTTTAATATTTTTATTGTTAACAGGTGCAACCGCGCTGGCTTTTCCTAAATTAATGGGAATGCTTATCGATTGTGTAAAAAACAAAGATAATTCGCAGGCTAATTTTATTGCTTTGGGATTAATTGTTATTTTGTTTTTTCAATCTATTTTTTCGTTTTTCAGATTGTCGTTATTTGTTAATTTTACAGAACATACTTTAGCTAATCTTAGGTTAGCGTTGTACAGTAATTTGGTTAAGTTACCTATGTCTTTCTTTTCACAAAAACGCGTAGGTGAATTAAATAGCCGTATAAGTTCTGATATAACCCAAATACAAGACACTTTAACTTCCACGATTGCAGAGTTTTTAAGACAATTTATTTTAATTATAGGTGGGGTTCTTTTGTTGGCTAATGAAAGTATTAAATTAACACTATTGATGTTGTCTGTTGTTCCTCTTGTGGCGATAGCTGCTGTTATTTTTGGCCGATTTATCAGAAAATATTCCAAAAACGTTCAAGATAAAGTTGCAGAAAGTCAGGTTATTGTTGAAGAAACCATGCAGGGAATTACTATTGTTAAGGCTTTTGCCAATGAATGGTACGAAATCGCTCGTTACAATGGTAAAATAAAAGAAGTGGTTAAAATAGCCATTAAAGGAGGAAAATACAGAGGATACTTTGCTTCATTTATTATTTTCTGTCTTTTTGGAGCCATTGTTGCCGTAGTTTGGTTTGGCGTCCGTTTGAGTATTAGCGGAGAAATGAGCGTAGGGCAACTAATTTCGTTTGTATTGTACTCCACGTTTGTGGGTGCTTCCTTTGGTGGAATCGCGGAACTTTATGCCCAAATCCAAAAAGCAATTGGTGCAACAGAACGTGTTTTTGAATTATTGGATGAAACTCCCGAGAAAATTAATTCAATGCAAAATGCACCGCAAACATCTAAAATAAAAGGTAATGTTACTTTTAAGAATGTAGCTTTTAGTTACCATTCGAGAAAGGAGATTAAAGTATTGAAGGATGTAAGTTTCACCGCTAATTATGGTCAAAAAATTGCCATCGTCGGGCCTAGTGGAACAGGAAAATCCACGATCGCTTCGCTATTATTGCGTTTTTATAATATTGACGAAGGAGAAATATTGGTCGATGGGAAAAATATTTACGATTATGATCTAGAGAATCTTCGCGGAAACATGAGTATTGTTCCGCAAGATGTAATTTTATTTGGTGGAACAATCAAAGAAAATATAGCTTACGGAAAACCAAATGCAACCGAAGAAGAAATTCTTATAGCCGCAAAGCAGGCTAATGCATATAATTTTATTGAAAGTTTCCCGGAAAAATTTGAAACTGTTGTAGGCGAAAGAGGGATAAAACTTTCAGGTGGGCAAAGACAGCGTATTGCAATTGCGAGAGCATTACTGAAAAACCCAAGTATTTTAATTCTTGACGAAGCCACATCATCATTAGACAGTGAAAGTGAAAAACTGGTTCAAGAAGCTTTAGAAATTTTAATGGAAGGAAGAACTAGTATTATTATTGCACACCGTCTTTCAACTATTCGTAGCGCCGATCAAATTTTAGTTCTTGATAATGGAAAAATAACGGAGCAGGGTACGCACCAAGAATTAATCGCCTTAGAGAACGGTAGATATAAAAACTTAAGCAATTTGCAATTTAGTAATTCTTAAATTTTAATAATATTTTGACCTAAAAAAACTCCATTCTGTAATGGAGTTTTTTTTTATGACAATAAATACTACTGAATACTAAAAAGCAATCATTGAGACCTTTATTTTATTTCCCTTTTCTTCTGTTGCGTTCTGTCTTAATCATCGATAATTCGCGACTTGTTTGTCCCGCTACGGAGGTATTTTCCTCGGCTCGACGAATCAAATAAGGCATAACATCTTTTACTGGACCAAATGGCAAATATTTAGCAACATTATAGCCGTGAGCTGCTAAATTATAACTGATATTGTCACTCATACCATATAGCTGACCAAACCAAATTCTGTCATCGTTGGTTTTTATGCCTTTTTCTTGCATCAATTCCATCAGTTTGTAAGTGCTTAATTCATTATGAGTTCCTGCAAAAACAGCCATAGTTTCTATATGTACAATCATATAACTAACTGTTGCATCGTAATTTTCATCAGTATCTTCTTTCGAAGGACAAATTGGAGATGTATATCCTTTCTCATTAGCTCTTACAATTTCTTTTTCCATGTAAGCTCCACGAACCAATTTCATTCCTATGAAGAATCCCTCTTTTTTAGCAACTTCATGTAATTTTTTCAAATACTCTAAACGATCCCAACGGTACATTTGCAACGTGTTAAAAACAACGACTTTTTCTTTGTTGTACTTACGCATCATATCAGTAACTAAATCATCGGCTGCATCTTGCATCCAACTTTCTTCACCATCAATAAGAAGTGCTACATCTTTCGAATGAGCTTCTTTACAAACCAAATCAAAACGGGCTACTACTCTATTCCATTCTGCGTCTTCTTCAATTGTTAAGGTTTGCTTTTCTCCCAATTTCTCATATAGCTCAAAACGACCAAAACCTGTTGGTTTAAACACCGCAAAAGGAATCGCTTGACGCTCTTTGGCAAATTCTATCGTTTTCAAAGTCATTTCAAGCGCAGCATCAAACTGTTCTTCTTCTTCTTTTCCTTCCACAGAATAATCTAATACTGAAGAAACACCTTTAGTATACATTTTATCCACTACAGAAAGACAGTCCACTTCGTTTACTCCTCCGCAAAAATGATCAAAAACAGTAGCACGAATCAAACCTTCAACCGGAAGATTCGCTTTTAAAGCAAAATTTGTTACAGCGGTTCCTATTCGAACTAAAGGCTGATTATCAATCATTTTAAAAAGAAAATAAGCTCTATCAAGTTCAGTATCACTTTTTAATGCAAAGGCAATTTGTGTATTATCAAATATTTTTTCCATTTTCTATGGTTTTTTGGTACAAATATAGCCAGACTTTAAAAAATATTTTAAAAAATCATAGTTAAATAATGAAAGATGTATTTCAAATTATTTTTCAGAACCTCTTATATTTTAAGTCGAAATAATCAACAGATTTAAGTTACTAATTTTACTTTTTATAATTAGTTTTTTGAGTATTAATTTTCATTGTAGAATTAGTAAAAACATATAAAAGCTTATTTACAATAAGGCAGTTTCACGATTTATAAAATATTTTCGTCTCTATTTGTGATATTTTTATCTAATTATTGAGTTTGTTTTTACTGATAATTAGCAAAAATTCCCTTATTTTGCGCTTTCAATTAATCAAAAATGATGCAAACAATCCAAGCCAATAATTACCCAATCTATTTCAACGAAAAAGGATATGAAGCATTAAACCTTCATTTAAAAGAAACCAAATATTCAAATCTATTTATTATTGTAGATAGTAATACCAATGAATTGTGTTTACCTAATTTTCTTCCTTATCTGGAAACGGATCTAACTATTGAAATTATTGAATTTGAAGCAGGAGAACAAAATAAAAATATCGAAACTTGTGTCCAAATTTGGAATGTATTAACTGAACTTGGTGCCGATAGAAAAAGCCTCGTCATTAATTTAGGTGGCGGTGTTGTTACTGATCTAGGTGGTTTTGTCGCTTCAACATTCAAGAGAGGAGTTGATTTTATTCATATTCCTACCACCCTACTATCAATGGTTGACGCTTCCGTTGGTGGAAAAAACGGGGTTGATTTAGGGAGTTTAAAAAACCAAATCGGAGTTATTAATGTTCCTAAAATGGTTCTTATTGACACACAATATTTAGATACTTTACCACAAAATGAAATGCGCTCCGGACTTGCCGAAATGCTAAAACACGGATTGATATATGACAAAAGCTATTGGGAGAAATTTTTAGATTTAAAAGCAATCGATTTTGCTGATTTTGACGAATTAATATATAGATCCGTTGAAATAAAAAATGAAATTGTATCACAAGATCCAACGGAAAAAAATATTCGTAAGTCGTTGAATTTTGGTCACACCCTGGGGCATGCTATCGAAAGTTATTTTTTAGAGAATGATAACAAGACTACTTTATTACATGGAGAAGCGATAGCTGTTGGAATGATATTGGAAAGTTATATCTCAATGCATAAAAAACTAATCAATCAAGAGGAATATATTCAAATAAAATCAGCCATTAAGAGTATATATGACGACATCCTTTTTGATGAAAATGATATAAAACCTATACTAGAATTACTGATTCATGACAAAAAAAATGAGTATGGCAACATTCAGTTTGCGTTAATAGAAGGAATAGGAAAAATCAAAATTAATCAATCTGTTGAAAATGAATTAATTCTTGACGCCTTCCAGGATTATAAATCATAATTATATTTTTAATAAAAAGGATTGCATTACGTATATAATATTTTTTACATTTGCCACGATGAAAAAAAGTCAAAACAAAATAAATTATAGTTCCAATAAAAACAGAAACAATAGGTCTTTTTTAAGAATGTTGAAACGTTTTTATTCCATCAAAGGAAACTTTAGTTTTGATATTTTTCAGTATTTGAAAGCAGATAACGAAAAGCTTCAAATTATTTATGCAAATATTAGGGTTTGAATTTTAGATTAGTTTATTTTTACATTACAATCAATCTAAAATATTAAATATTAAATGAATACAAAATATTCTGATTTAATAAATCAAACTTATTATTTCCCTCAAGAAGAGTTTACACTAAACAAAGATAATCTTCAGTTTCACAATATCGATTTGATGAAACTTGTTGAGAAATACGGTACCCCATTAAAGTTTACCTATCTGCCTCAAATTTCCAATAACATCAACAAAGCCAAAAGCTGGTTTCGTAAATCGATGGAAAAAAATAAATATGAGGCAAAATATTATTACTGTTATTGCACGAAAAGCTCGCATTTTGAATTTATAATGAATGAAGCTTTCAAAAATAACATTCACATTGAAACTTCCTCTGCTTTTGATATTAACATTGTCGAAAATTTATTGGCAAATGGCAAAATCAACAAAAGCACTTATGTAATTTGTAATGGTTTCAAAAGAGACCAGTACATTGAAAATATAGCGCGAATAATCAATAATGGTCATAAAAATGCAATTCCAATTATTGACAACTATGAAGAGTTAGATCTCTTACAAGAACAAATAAAAGGAAAATTCAAAATTGGAATTCGTATTGCTGCCGAGGAAGAACCTAAATTTGAGTTTTACACTTCACGATTAGGAATTGGATATAAAAACATCGTGAATTTTTACAAAAAACAGATTCAGGAAAATAAAAAATTGGAACTTAAAATGTTACATTTTTTTATCAATACCGGCATCAATGATAATGCTTACTATTGGAACGAATTAGTAAAATGTATCAAAGTTTACATTGCATTAAAAAAAGAATGCCCTACCCTTGATGGATTGAATATTGGTGGTGGTTTTCCTATCAAAAATTCATTGGCATTTGAGTATGATTATCAATATATGATTGACGAAATTATCAATCAGATAAAAATTGCCTGTGATGAAGCCGAAGTTGATGTTCCAAATATTTTTACAGAGTTTGGTTCTTTTACAGTAGGAGAAAGTGGCGGTGCTATTTATCAGATATTGTATCAAAAACAACAAAATGACAGAGAGAAATGGAACATGATTGATTCCTCTTTTATTACAACTTTACCAGATACTTGGGCAATTAACAAGCGTTTCATTATGTTGGCTGTCAACCGCTGGAATGAAACATACGAAAGAGTACTGTTGGGCGGAATGACTTGTGATAGTGATGATTATTACAATTCAGAACAAAATATGAATGCCATTTATTTACCAAAATACAACAAGGAAAAACCATTATATATCGGTTTTTTCAACACAGGAGCCTATCAGGAAACTATAGGTGGATATGGAGGTTTACACCACTGTCTTATTCCTCAGCCCAAACATATTTTAATTGATCGCGATGAAAATGGGATTTTGGCAACTGAAGTGTTTTCAGAACAACAAACATCCGAAGATGTCCTAAAAATTTTAGGTTACGATAAAAAATAAATAATTAAATACACAATTAGTCAATTTAAAAATTCATTATATTTGAATATACGCATAGATTCAAATATAATGAACTTTTAAATATTTAAATCCAATAAAATGAGTAAAGGTCCTATCAGTCAGTTTATTGAAAAGCATTATTTGCATTTCAATTCTGCATCTTTAGTTGATGCTGCAAAAGCATACGAACAACAATTAGCAAATGGTGCCAAAATGATGGTGAGTATGGCTGGTGCAATGAGTACAGCCGAAATTGGAAAGATATTTTCTGAAATAATTCGTCAGGATAAAGTTCATATTATTTCTTGTACAGGTGCAAATCTTGAAGAAGACATCATGAATCTAGTAGCTCATTCACATTACGAAAGAGTACCGAATTACAGAGATCTGACGCCTCAAGATGAGTGGGATTTATTAGAAAGAGGATTAAACAGAGTTACAGATACTTGTATTCCAGAACATGAGGCTTTCCGTCGTTTGCAAAAACATATTTACAAAATATGGAAAGATGCCGATGATAAAGGGGAAAGATATTTTCCACATGAATTTATGTACAAAATGTTACTTTCTGGAGTTCTTGAGGAATATTACGAAATTGACTTGAAAGACAGTTGGATGTATGCAGCCGCTGAGAAAAACTTGCCTATTATTGTACCAGGATGGGAAGACAGTACAATGGGAAATATTTTTGCATCATATGTAATCAAAGGTGATTTGAAAGCATCTACAATGAAGTCAGGTATTGAATACATGGTTTTCTTATCAGATTGGTATCCAAAAAACAGTACAAATGGTGTTGGTTTCTTCCAAATTGGCGGAGGAATTGCTGGAGATTTTCCAATATGCGTTGTTCCAATGTTGTACCAAGATATGGAAATGCATGACATTCCGTTTTGGAGTTACTTTTGTCAGATTTCAGATTCAACAACCAGTTACGGTTCGTATTCTGGAGCGGTACCGAATGAAAAAATTACTTGGGGTAAATTAGATATAAAAACTCCAAAGTTTATTATTGAGTCCGATGCTACAATTGTAGCACCTTTAATTTTCGCTTATTTATTAGATTTATAGAATAACTTTATGAAAAGAGTAATTGTAGATTACGCAAAACTTACCAATGAAATTTTAAACCTTTTGGTTGAAAAGTTTCCTGATGGTTATGATGATTCGAACATTGTACGTTTTAGAAATGCTAAAAACGAATTAATTGAAGCAGTAGAAGTACGAACTGAAGATACTATTTACTTAGTAAAAGTAAGTACAAAACTTGCTGACAGAATTGAAAATTATGATGAAGATGATGAAATTGATAATGTTGTAGAGCCAATTAGTGGAATTGAACTTGATGACGATGATGCAATTGAAGAGGATGAGGATGAGGATGAAAATCTAGACAAACCAGATACAGACTCTGAAGACGGTGATGACGATGATGATGAAAAAGTATTATCAGATGAATTTGACGACGAAGACGAGGATTAAAAAACCTTTCGAAAAACACATAAAAGGAACTCTCAATGAGTTCCTTTTTTTTTAATTGAGAATTAAATTACAAGCCAAAATGACAACTTCAATTTTACATGCCACCCTTAAAGAAAATTTTGGTTTTGAAAAGTTCAGACCCAATCAGGAAGACATTATAAATTGTATTCTCGCTGGTTATGATACGTTAGCAATTATGCCAACTGGTGGAGGAAAATCAATCTGTTTTCAACTGCCTGCGTTGATATTACCCGGAATTACAATAGTAATTTCTCCCTTAATTGCTTTAATGAAAGACCAGGTTGATAGTCTTAAAGCCAATGGTGTTGCCGCCTGTTTTATCAATAGTAGCCAAACGGAAGATGAACGCCAGTTTTATATTGAAAACTTAAAATCAAACATAATAAAATTAGTCTACATTGCACCAGAAAGTTTGTCTTATCTGGACAATATTTTTAATAGTCTAACCATAAGCCTTATTGCTATTGACGAAGCACATTGCATCTCGTCTTGGGGACATGATTTTAGGCCTGCCTATACTAATTTAGGTTACTTAAAAAAACGCTTCCCTTCTACTCCAATTTTAGCTTTAACTGCAACTGCAGACAAAGCTACACGTAAGGATATTAGCGATCAATTAAACTTAGTAAATCCTAAAACTTTTTTAGCTTCTTTTGATAGAAAAAATTTAAGTTTAGAAGTGCGTCCGGCTTTAGACAGAGTCAAACAAATTATAGATTTTATAAAAGAAAAACCAAATGAGTCCGGTATCATTTATTGTCTCAGCCGTAAAACGACAGAAGAACTCGCCGAGAAACTAGAGAAAATTGGTATTAATGCAAAAGCATATCATGCTGGTTTGGATAATAAAATCCGTTCAAAAACCCAAGATGAATTCATTAATGACGACTGCCAAGTAGTTTGTGCAACCATTGCTTTTGGAATGGGAATTGACAAATCAAACGTGCGTTGGGTTATTCATTATAATTTACCAAAAAACATAGAAGGATATTATCAGGAAATTGGACGAGCCGGTCGGGATGGACTACCTTCAGAAACGGTTTTGTTCGAAAGTTATGGCGATGTAATTCAACTTCAAAAATTTGCCTCACAGGGACTAAATGCCGAGGTACAATTGGCAAAACTGGAAAGAATGAGACAATATGCTGACGCTTTAAGTTGCAGAAGGAAAATATTGCTTTCTTATTTCGGGGAATTGGTTACCGAAAATTGCGGTAATTGTGATATTTGCAAAAATCCGCCTGCCTTTTTTGACGGAACCATTATTGCCCAAAAGGCATTATCAGCAATAATTCGTTTAAAGGAAAATGAATCTCTGCCTGTAATTGTCGATTTTCTAAGAGGCTCCAAAAACGCTTATATTTTCGAAAAAGAATATCATAATCTGAAAACTTATGCTGTGGGTAGCGATATCTCTTGGCACGACTGGAATCAATACATCATCCAGTTAATAAATCAAGGGATTTGCGAAATCGCGTTCCACCAACAAAATAAAATCCGACTTACCGCCTTAGCCGCTGAAGTCCTATTTGAGGGAGAAAAAGTACAATTGACAACTGTTCAGAAAATCAATATTGATAAATCCGAAATCCAGGAAGTTAAAAGCAAAGCTGTTTCCAATTCTCTTTTTGAAACTCTTAGAAAATTACGCTACGAAATTTCAAAAGAAGAAAACGTTCCTGCCTATGTCATTTTTAGCGACGCCGCTTTACGCCAAATGGAAACCGAAAGACCAATGAGCGACGACGAACTAATAGCAATTGATGGAGTTGGAAAAGCAAAACTCGAAAAATATGGCGATGCTTTTATAAAAGCCATCATTGATTTTCAAAAATCCAAAGTTGTCAAAAAAAAGAAAGAGGCAACCACTTATAAAGAAACATTAGAATTATACCAAAACGGATTATCAGTAGAAGAAATTTCTCAAAAGCGAAAATTAGGTTTGAGTACGATTATGTCACATTTAGCCAAATTATATGTTGACGGAGCTGCTATTGATTTAAATCCGTTTATTTCTAAAAAGGAAGTATCTCAAATTGCCGAAGCACAAATAAAACTAGAATCGCCCAATGCATTAAAACCATATTTTGATTATTTTGAAGAAAAAATAGATTACGGAAAAATCCGATTGGCATTGGCTATACTAGAAAAAGAAAACGCAGTACTTTAAAAAATAAGCATGATAAATTCATTTTCTCCTTTTGTAAATTCTCAAACTGAAATTCTGATTTTGGGAACTATGCCTGGTATCGCTTCTCTGGAAAAGCAGGAATATTACGCCCACAAAAGGAATCATTTTTGGAAAATAATGTATACGCTGTTGGAAAGTTTACCAATTTCAGAAATTTTTGAAGAAAAAATACAACTACTGCAAACCAACAAAATTGGATTGTGGGATGTATTGGAAAATTGCGAAAGGAAAGGGAGTTTGGACATTCACATCAAAAATCATAAAGAAAATGATTTTGAATCGTTATTTAAAGAATTTCCAGCAATAACTAAAATTGTCTTTAACGGAAAAGAAAGTCATAAGTACTTTCTGAAAAAATTCGGACAAATAAAAGGCATCATGTATTATGTGATGCCTTCAACCAGTCCTGCTAATACAATGTCTTTTGAAAATAAATTAAAAATTTGGTCAGCATTTTTAGATTAAGTTACAAATACCTTTCTTGAAAAACCTTTTGATGGTGTTTTTGATGACCAATGATAATAAAACCAATGGCACGAACTGAAATAGCCGCATTAGAAGCAGTCCCCATTCTTTTTAACTGCTTTTCTGAGAAGCTCTTGAAAAGCAACAAAGTAGATTGCCTAACAGCAGAAAACTCTGTTAGCAAGTCCTGAATATTTCGATCATTAGCATTAGTGTTATCGACATAGTAATTTTGTTCAAAACCTGGTAAAAGCGTTTTGTCATTTCTAGAAATTCTTAAAGCGCGATAGGCAAAAATACGTTCCGTATCAATAATGTGCTGAATAATATCTTTGATTGTCCACTTGCCTTCGGCATATCTATAATCAAATTTATCCATAGGAATGTTTTGTACAAAACGAATAAAATCGTGGAGACAAATTTCCAATTCTTCAATCATTTCAACATTCCCCGCAGCTTCGATATAAGTTGCGTTAAAATCAGAATATTCATTTACAGGCAATTGATCTGTTTTCATTTTTTTTAATTAAGCTGAATTTCTACTCGCATTTGTATTTCCAAAAAGAGAACGTGTTACAATTTTTTCATACACTTTAATCAATTCTACATCTGGTTTTTCCTCTTTATTAATTTCATTAATTCTCAATAAAGCATATTGTTGTATCGTCAACAATGGCAATACAATATGCTCCCTAATGTCAATAGAAGCTTTACCATCAGGATAATTTTCCATAAGTGTTTTATGACCTGCTATTTTTAGCAATAATCTTTTCGTTTCTAAAAATTCATCATAAATAATTTGCCAAAATTCTCCAAATTCGGGATCTTTTTTCATGTAGGCTGTTAATGGAAAAAATGATTTAGCCAATGACATCATACTGTTTTCCAAAAGCGTTTTAAAGAATAAGGAATTATCATAAACACTTTGCACCTTATCCCACTGATTATTATCTTCAAAATGTTTCAAGGCTGTACCTACTCCAAAAAATCCAGGGACATTTTGCTTTAATTGACTCCAAGATCCCACAAAAGGAATAGCACGTAAATCCGCAAAATCTAACTGCTCTGATTTACTTCTTTTTGAAGGTCGACTTCCAATATTTGTTTTAGCATAATATTTCAAAGTACTCATTTGTTCCAAATAAGGAATAAATTTAGGATGATTCTTGAAACTCAAATATTTCTCATAACCCGTTTCTGCTAGTTGATCTAAAATATCTTTCTCATCTGTAGTTAACACATTTTGACCTTTATTGAAAACCTGATTAGTAACACCTGCACTTAATAAGTTTTCCAGATTATAACGACAAGAATCTAAAGTACCAAAATTTGAACTTATCGTCTGTCCTTGTACCGTAACTTGAATTTCATTATTTTCAATATTTGGGCCTAATGAAGCATAAAATTTATGTGTTTTTCCACCACCACGAGCGGGCGGGCCACCACGACCATCAAAGAAAATAGCTTTTATGCCATATTTTCTTGAAATCTGTGTAAGCTCTTCTTTAGCTCTGTAAATACTCCAGTTTGCCATTAAATAACCACCGTCTTTCGTACCATCAGAAAAACCAAGCATTATGGTTTGCTTGTTATTTCTGTTTTTAAGGTGAACAGCATAAGCAGGATTGGTATATAATTTTTCCATTATTGCATGCGCATTCTGTAAATCATCAACAGATTCAAAAAGAGGAACGATATCAACCGATGGGTTTTCCCAGTTGCTTAATTTAAAAAGAGCAAAGGTTTCCATAACATTAAGCGCACTTTCATTGTTGCTGATAATATAACGGTTTGCACCAAATTCCCCATTCTTTTCCTGTATCGTTTTTATGGCCTGGATGGACTCGATAGTAGAGCGTGTCATTTCATTGTCGAACACCTTCGCATCAAGATTACCGCTAATACCAGAAACCACTGCAAACTTTTCCTCTTCTGTTAATTGAAAATAGTTTTCAGGAAAAACGGAAGAATCATAATTCAAATAATATTTTACGACATCATTAAACACAGCATCGTGTATTTTACTATTTTGACGTATGTCTAAAGAAGCAAAATGGAAACCAAATAAATTCACTTTAACAAGAAGAGCATCAACTTCGTCTAAATATAAAGATTGATGTTGATCTATAATAATTTGCTTTATTTTATTTAATTGAGATTTGAACTCATTCAAAGTGATAAAAATTTCACCTTTAGAATAGAAAACAGATCTGTAAAGTTTATATTCAAGTTCAGATACTAAAATATCTACGCCTGAAAAGGTTAGCTTTCTTTTTAAATTTCTAATTTCAATGTAATAGCATTTTAATATTGACGTTCTCAAACGTTCTGCAACTTTCAAAGTAATTTCTGTAGTTACAAATGGGTTACCATCGCGATCTCCACCTGGCCAAAAACCCAGTTGAATTAATGGGTTATTAATTGACTTTCCATGAAAAATATTCTTCTGAAGGTATTGCACCATTTCGCCGGAAGTTTCATAAAATACATTTTCTAGATACCAAATCAAGCTGACCGCTTCATCAAAAGGATTTGGCTTTTCATTTTGAATAAAAGGAGTTTTTCCTAATTGAGCCAGTAACTGTTTAATTTCCAGTAAGTTGTTTTTTCGGATTGCATCCGTCAAATCATTAATAATCCCTAGAACAGCTCCGGGATAAAACTGCGTAGGATGTGCAGTCAAAACGGTTCTTACATTAAAGTTTTCTAAAAACTCAATCAGTTCCTCTTCCTTATCTTTAGCCTCTGATTTCTCTTTAATATCCCTCAAAGACCCTCTTCCTTCCATATTATTAACGGCCGGAAATGCTGCATCTTCAATAGCATCAAACAAAACTATTTGACGTTCAATGTATTGAATAAAACGAAACATTAAATCAATTTTGTCCGTTTCGGAAGCGTTATGCAAGTATCTTTTAGCAAAAAAATTTACAATTTCTTTAGGGGTCTCTTGTTTTTTAAAACCAGTATCGCAAACATCTGTAAATAACGGAAGTAATACACCTGTATTATCAATGGAGTCAAAAGGCAATGTTATAAAAACACTATTATAAATGTGGTATTTTGAAAGAACGTCTTGATTGAAACGTTCGATTTTTGGTAGTGTGTACATAATTTAGTTGTGGTTGGTTTAATAGGAAAATTTGTTATAAAAAAAACCTCAAGAATTAACTTGAGGTTATATTTTTAAATATAGCATTCAAGATTAATTACATATTTTTAAAAATAGTATGCATTAACCGCTTCTTATCATTAATACTCTCTTCAAGAGAAATCATAGTTTCAGTTCTGTAAACACCATCAATATCATCAATCATAAAGATTACATCTTTAGCATGTTTTGTATCTTTAGCTCTAATTTTACAGAAAATATTAAATTTACCTGTTGTTACAGAAGCAACAGTCACGTAAGGAATCTCATTAATTCTTTCTAAAACAAACTTCGTTTGCGATGTATTATTAAGGAAAACACCAACGTAAGCAATAAAAGAATACCCTAACTTATCATAATCAAGAACTAAAGAAGATCCCATTATAATTCCTGCATCTTCCATTTTTTTAACTCTGACATGCACAGTTCCAGCTGAAATAAGCAATTTTTTTGCGATATCCGTGAATGGAACTCTCGTGTTATCTATTAACATATCTAAAATCTGGTGATCTACTTCATCTAAACGAAACTTACTCATAATTCTTTAATTTTTATTACTAATAACCCTTACAAAGTATAAAAATATACATAAAAAACAACAAAACGACATTAAAATTATATTTCTATCATTCCGTTAACAAATTTAATGTCATTATCTAAATAAAAATCAGCTTTTTGATTTAATTTCGGAAATCCACGATCGTCATCTTTGTATACTGCATCTTTAGCATCAAATTCACAATGACCAAAATAATTTTCTAATTCACCTACTTGTATTATATAGGCATTAAAATAAATCTGATTTTCAATTAATTCCTCTTTGTATTGTGATGCAAAATTGGTGATTATTTCGATACCATCATAATTTATCTTGATATTTTTATATATAAAATCATAAAAAACGACTTTATTTTGAGGAATATTCAAATATTTATCAATTCCATTGCTAACTATATCGTTTTCGCTAAGTATCGCAAAACTAGTAACTAATGCCATAAAAAGATATTTTCGTGTCTCTTCCCTTTGATAATCACCTTGAAAATGACCCGCTTCAAACAATAAAGTAGGGACGCCTAAAAATTGAAACGTATCGCCAATACAATTAATATTAAAAGAATCATCAAAACGCCCGATCTGACCCGGCAAATATTGTTGCAAAACCTCATTTATTCCTGCAATCAAGTTAATTGCTTTTAATCTGGATTCATTTATTTCACGTTCTTCATTGTAAGAAGGCGCTAAAAAAGATAAGGTCGCCGGTTTACCCGTATGACTTACTCCAAAGATAGTACGCTGATCATGAAGGTTAAAACAATAATGAGGAGCGAAATCTTCGAAAACAGCTCTTAAAACCTTGCTTTCGGGTTGAGATAGATTTTGAGAATCTCTATTCAAATCGACTTTGTTCGCATTTTCACGCGTATATAAAGACGCCCCATCAGGATTCAAGATTGGAATACAGCAAAAAGTGAATGCTTGCAGTAATTTTTTCGATAATTCAGAATCGCTGTTTAGTATATTTAAAAAATCAAAAAGTGCTTTAGTTGTTGTGCCTTCGTTTCCATGCATTTGTGACCAAAGGAAAATTTTGATTTTTCCATCTCCAATTTGATAAGTGTAAATTGGTTTTTCAAGCACTGATTCACCAACAATTTTAAGCTGATTGTTGGTGTTTAATTTCTGCAATAAAGGCTCAATTGAATCTAAAGTAATGTAACGACCTTGTATAGATTCTTCTTTAAATTCTATAAATAATTCTTCTAAATTCATACCGTATTATTTGATTTACAAAAGTAAACATCTTTGTATTTACATTTGTAAACAATTATTTTTTGTTTTATTTTAAATATGTAAACACTTTTGATGGCTTGCAAAGCGTATTCAAGTCCTTTACAAATGACAATTGTTATCTTTTTTATTTTTATACCGTTAATAGTTATTTATCAGCCGGTTAAGTAACGCTATTTGCGTTATAACTTTATGTTTAGTACACTAATAAAATCACTTTAAACTTTTGCTTTTGGTGGTTTTGTTTATTTTGATTACATTTGTAAATAGCTTATTTTTAAATATAATTTACAATGGTAAACATAGAGGATTTTATAAAAAGACTAGAAATCATACTGGATTATTACAGCTTAAATGCTTCTTCATTTGCTGATAAAATTGGAGTACAACGCTCTAGTTTGTCTCACCTTCTTTCAGGTAGAAACAAACCAAGCTTAGACTTTATTCTTAAAATTTTAGAGGTATATCCTGAAGTAGATCTTTATTGGATTTTGAATGGCAAAGGAACATTTCCAAAAAATGTTTTCGCTGCTGAAAAGAGAGAAAATCAAGCGGAGGAAGTTTTTAAACAAAATACTCCTACTCTTTTTGCGGAAGAAAAAATTTCAAATAATTTATTTTCTGAAACACAAAATTCAATAAATAGAAATGCATTGGAAACAGAAAAAATGATAAATAAAAATACTAAAGAAGCATTTTCGGGCGAAGTGGAAAAAATTGTATTCTTTTATAAAAATGGAACTTTTAAAGTATTTAACCCAAATTAGAGGTTTTGTATTTTTATTTTAAACTGATACTTTAAATCCTTTTTCAGGAACTTTGCCAAGTACAACAATAAAGTGTTTATTTAAAATAAGCAGGTCTTCCTCTAGATTACCAGTCGGCATTAACGACTTTCCCAAATTAACTACTTTTTTTCCAAAATCAAAAGCAACGGGAATTATAGGGAAATTTGCTTTTAATGCAATAGAATAGAAACCTGTTTTTTATGCATCTGTTTTTTTCGGTTCCTTCTAAAAGGACGGCAAGTCTGAACGTTTCTTTTCTTTGAAAAATAGCGGCAATAGAATCTACTTTATTCAATCCTCCTTAACGATCTAAAGGCTCTCCTCCCATGTAGTGAAAATAAAACCCTAATGAAAAACGGTACAATTCTTTTTTACCCATCAAATTCATCTCTCATCCTGTAATTCCTCTGGTAAAAATTCTTATATAAAAATCATGAACACTGGTATGCGGCATCACCATCATCACACATTTCCGTATGGCAGGATCTATTGAATCCTAAATTTTCCAATTCATAAGCCTGAAAAATATCCATTTGTATATTTGTTTCTTCATTCTTTCCTCCTTTCGTACAAAACGAATAATTTAAATCTTATTTTTGAGTAAAACCGTCACTTATGATTAAAAAACTTTTCAGTTATCTTATTCCCGTAAAAATTTATGAGGCAAAATCAACTCTCAGTAAATCAATAGAAGTTACTTGGGCAAACGGTGAGCTAGTTTTAGATTCAGAAAATACTAATTATTCGTATGGCAGTTTGCAACGCATTTTAAAAGTTGGTTTGAAAAACATTGGCTATAAAAAAATAATCGACATGGATTCCATTTTAGTTTTGGGTGTCGCCGGTGGTAGCGTTATAAAAACCCTGGTAGATGAAATTAAATTTGAAGGAAAAATAACGGGTGTTGAACTTGATTCAGAAATAATCAAAGTGGCGAACAATTATTTCAAGCTGAATGAAATTAAAAATCTGGAAGTTGTTATTGGAGACGCATTTGAATTTGTTTTAAAAACCAAAGATAAATACGATTTAATAATCATAGACATTTTTCAGGATATTACTATGCCCAACTTTTTATTTGAAACTTTCTTTACCAATCGAATTTGTTACCTATTAAAAAATAAAGGGTTCGTACTTTTCAATACCATGATTCTGAATGAAAGTCAAAATATAAGAAATAAAAAATACTTGACTGATTTTAACGAGCACCAATTCAAAATCAGAACTATTCCAAGAATAGAAGTTCATAATGAATTGATTGTAATAGAAAAAATGGTGTAATAAAAGTTTGCCCCGCGCTTTTAAAGTTCCGCAAATTATTTTGTACATTTAGATAGGATTTCCTAAACAATAATTCAGTGAAAAAAATCATAAAAAAATTGCTGTTGGGAAATATTTCCAAGGTTGCCCCTCCAGAATTTAATCCTGTTGAGAAGCGCATTCAAAATATAAAAGCCATTTGGAACAACGACCATCAGGATGATAATGGAATAGAAAAAATGGTTCGTTTATTTCTTTCCTCTTCGCAGTTGCTCTTCCCAGGAATTTACATCAAATATTTTGCTTTCAAAAGAGGTCCTGAATATGAAGATTTGGCAGTCGATTTTTATGTTTTGCTTAAAGTCATATTCCCTTTAGTGCTTTTAGTAAGCGGTTTACACAACGACCCATTTCTTGTTGCACTTTTAGTTTATGTTTTACTGGAAACAATCTTGTATATACCAACATTGATTTTCGCTTCCGACTTATTTTCAAAACCACGATCTTATAAAAGATCCATGTTATTGCTGTTCCTTAACTATCTGGAAATAGTTTTTGCATACGCCGTATTATATTCTTGTGACAGTTATTTGAATAAACCTTTTAGCAACTGGTTTGATGCTGTTTATTTCAGTATTATAACTTCATCTTCGATTGGGTATGGAGATTTCTATCCGGTAACCACTCAAGGTAAATTTTTGGTAAGTACACAAGCCTTACTTTTTTTATTTTTTGTGGTGCTATTTTTAAATTTTTTCTCCACCAAAATAAAATCAAAGGGGTATTTTGAGCAAGAAAACGAAAATTAATTTACAGCATCTTTCTGGCCTTCTCTAAATCCTCCAGAGTATCGATTCCAATTCCAATATGAGTGGTTTCGACCATTTTGATTCTTTTTCCAAATTCTAAATAACGTAATTGCTCCAGTTTTTCGGATGCTTCCAAAGATTTCATTGGTAGATGGTAAAAATCTAATAATGCCTGTTTTCTAAAAGCATAAATTCCAATGTGTTGAAAATAACGAACACCCACATTTTTCTCTCTTGCATATGGAATCACCGAACGCGAAAAGTACAACGCAAATTCGTTTTGATCCACTACCACTTTTACATTATTGGGATTATGGATTTCGTCATCATTTTTTATTTCGCGCATCAAAGAAGCCAAATCAACTTGTTGTGTCGCATCATGTCTGAAAATTTCGATCAGTTTTGCTAAAGGTTCTGCATCTATAAAAGGTTCGTCTCCCTGAACATTCACCACAACAGACACATCTAGATGTTCAATAGCTTCCGCAATGCGATCACTCCCTGATTCGTGTTCCTTGATGCTCTTGATGGCTTTTCCACCATTGGAAATAATTTCATCATAAATCATATCTGAATCCGTTACCACAAAAACATCATCAAATAATTGTGTGTTTATGGCGGCTTCATAGGTTCTTAGAATTACAGTTTTGCCTCCCAAATCCTGCATCAGTTTAGCTGGAAATCTTGTGGAAGCGTAACGGGCGGGAATGACGGCTATTATTTTCATATTGTATTATTTTTTTAATTTGCCACAAAGACAATAAGTCGTAATGTTTTATTTTTAATTCCTGCTGCGAGCGTGTCGCTAGCATCGAACACAAATATATTAATTGCAATTTTAGTATGGTCCCGAGTGGGATCGCTATCTGGGAAATGGGTTTTTGTGAGTACTATTTTCATTTCAATCATTCAAATATAAGATTTATTTCACAAAATAATCCTACATAATCTTTACCGAAGTCATACTCAATGAACCGCCCAGTAACTTATCATTGAACAAACTCAGTTCTTCGGATTTTCCTTTTAATCCCAAAGTATAAATCAAAGGCAAATAATGCTCAGGCGTAGGAATCGCTAATTGTAATGCTCTACTTTGTGTTTCAAAATCAATCAGTGGCTGGAAATTACCGTCCACTAAATAATTATTGACTGTTTCCCTTGCCTCAATAGCCCAATCGTAGCCGTAATTGTCTTTTTCGAAATTTTCAAAATCTACCAATCTCAAATTATGAACGATATTCCCACTGCCTACAATAAGGATTCCTTTGGTACGCAAAGCGCTTAATTTTTGAGCCAAATCAAAATGGTATTGCCCTGATTTAGTATAATCAATACTCAACTGAACAACAGGGACATTGGCTTCAGGATATAAATGTTTGATTACACTCCAAGATCCGTGATCTAAGCCCCAATGTTCGTCTAGTTCGACTTCTGTGGGCAGCAATAATTCTTTGGTTTCTAATGCTAATTCTGGGCTTCCTTTTGCAGGATATTCAACGTCAAATAACGCTTGTGGAAAACCTCCAAAATCATGAATCGTTCGTGGCATTTTCATTGCGGTAACTTTGGTTCCATTGGTAAACCAATGCGCCGAAATACATAAAATGGCATTCGGTTGCGGCAACGTTTTGGCCAAGTTTCGAAACCCAGTCACGAACTGATTTTCCTCAATTGCGTTCATCGGGCTTCCATGTCCCAAAAATAGTAACGGCATTTTTTCAGTATTCGAAAAAGAACCTGATATTTTATGTAAGTCGTTTAATGTGTTCATAATTTATTAGTTCAAAAAAAATTGAAACATTTAAGTCATATAAGTAGGGCAATAAATTTAAAACTTATATGTTTATTAAATTTACTCTTCAAAACTTTCATCCTTAAACCCTATCAAATATAATTTATTTTTTGCTCGGGTCATAGCGGTATACAACCAGCGGATGTAATCTCTATTAATTCCGTCAGGCAAATACGGCTGTTCTATAAAAACGGTATTCCATTGACCACCTTGTGATTTATGACAGGTTATTGCATACGAGAATTTAACTTGTAGACCATTGAAATATTCGTTGGCTTTTACTTTCTGGAATTGGTTGAATTTAGTTTCACCGTCATAATCTTTCAATACTTCCTGATACAATCGGTTGGATTCTTCATAGGTTAAAGAAGGCGATTCGCTTTTTATGGTATCCAATAATAAAACGGTTTCAAATGGAATCTGACTTGGATAATCAACCATTCGTATTTTTACTTTGGCAAACTTAAAACCATACAACTCTTTGATATTAAAAATTTCCAACACTTCAATAATATCACCATTGGCAATAAAACCAGCTTCATCTGAATCTTTTAACCAAAAATAATTGTTTTTTACCACCATCAAAAAATCGCCGGTAGACAATTCACTTTCTTTATCAAGGATTTTGGTTCGGATTTGCTCATTGTATTGATTTGCTCTTTTATTGGAACGAACAATAAACGCAGTGTCTTCGATACTATAATTACTGTACGCCGAATTAATCGCATCCTGAATATCATATCCATCAGTAAGTCGAACGATATCTTTATATTTTCGAACATTAAATTTGAATTCCGTGATAAATGAATCTTTCAATAATTCTCGAAGTTCTGTTGCATTATGCAAAATTCCCGAATTTTCTTCCTGACGCATTACTTCGTCTAATTCGATATGTTCTACTTCCTTATCGTAGTTCATGCCTAAAGTTTGAATATCTAATGCAGGACTAATATCTAAATTCACCGGAGGCAACTGAGCGGTATCTCCCAATAAAATCATCTTACAATTGGTTCCTGAATACACATACGAAATCAAATCGTCTAATAAAGAACCGTTTTCGTATAACTTAGAATCTGAATTGGTATCTGAAATCATCGAAGCTTCATCGACGATAAAAATCGTGTTCTTGTGTTTGTTTTGTTGCAACGTAAAAGAAACGCCGCCACCGGAAGATTTCTTGGGAAAATATATTTTTTTATGAATTGTAAAAGCAGGTTTATTCGAATAATTGGCAATTACTTTGGCTGCGCGTCCTGTTGGCGCAAGCAAAACATATTTTTTATTAATCTCTGGCAGATTATTTACAATCGTCGAAATCACAGTCGTTTTTCCCGTTCCTGCGTATCCTTTTAGCACAAAAATGGTTCTATTATCGGGCTCTGTTAAAAAAATAGCAATTTTCTGAAAAAAAATATCTTGTTTATAGGTGGGTTGAAAAGGAAATTTTTTCTGTAAAAGACTGTAAAACAAGGAGGAATTCATGTGAAGTGGATTGCTATAAATGAACATCAAATATAAGTATGAAAATCGAGGGAATTGCATAAATTGACATTAGAATAAAAAAAAATTGTAAGTTTGTCAACGCTTTTAATCCTTTCAAGTTTTTAAGGAAGAAATGGAATATAAATCCAGATATGTCAACACAAAATACAAATATAACCGAGAAGGTGTATAAAAAACTTTCCATTCAGGTTTCCCTGACTGGGCTTTCGTTTTGCTGTTTTGATACGCTGAATGATACGGTTATTTCCTTTAATGAAGTGCATTTTAACACCTTTAATAAAGCAACAAAAATTGAGGATTTATTCGCTGATGCTTTTCGTGATTATCCCGTATTAAAGGATTCGTATGATGAGATTCTGGTAATTCACAACAACAATCTTTCTACGTTTGTTCCTGCGCCTCTTTTTGACGAGAACTTTCTAGGAAGTTATTTGCAATACAACACTAAGGTTTTTAAAACTGATTTTTTTGCCTTTGACGAAATAGCAAATTATGAAATGAATGCAGTTTATATTCCGTATGTAAATATCAATAACTTTTTTATAGATCAGTTTGGCTCTTTTGATTACAAACACGCCAATAGTATTTTGGTTTCCAAATTATTGGTTGCTTCCAAAAATAAAGATGACAAAAAAATGTTCGTTCATATAAATTCGGAACATTTTGAAATCATTGTGGTTCAAAACCAAAAATTATTACTTTTCAATTCTTTCGATTATAATACACCCGAAGATTTCTTGTATTACATATTATTCACTGCAGAGCAATTGAACTTAAATCCCGAGAATTTCCTATTAGAACTAATCGGAAATATTGATACCGAAAGTGATTATTTCAAAATAGCTTACAAATACATTCGCAACGTTTCACTTATTGACGTAAACGATTTGCGATGGAACAATTATTTTTCTGAGACCGAAAACAGAAATCATTTTATACTTTTCAACTCATGAGAATCATTTCAGGAAAATACAAAGGAAGACGCATTTCTCCTCCAAAAGGTCTGCCCGTTCGCCCCACCACCGATATGTCTAAAGAAGCATTGTTCAATGTTTTGAATAACCATTTCAGTTTTGAAGGACTTAAAATATTAGATTTATTCGCTGGAACAGGAAATATCAGTTATGAATTTGCCTCCAGAGGAAGTACGCCTATCACATCTGTTGATGGTGATTTTGGTTGTGTAAAATTCATCAAGCAAGTGGCAACTGAATTCGATTTTAATATTGCTGCCACAAAAAGTGATGTTTTCACTTATTTAGAAAGATGCAAAACATCCTATGACATTATATTTGCTGATCCTCCTTATGCTTTAGATCAAGCTACCTTTGAGAAAATTGTATCTTTAATTTTCGAAAAAGAATTGCTTAATCAGGACGGAATGATGGTAATTGAACATTCTAAATACACCAAACTGGATCACATGATTAATTTTTCTTTCAAGAAAAGTTATGGTGGTTCTATTTTTAGCTTCTTCGAAATTGAATCGGATTCTGATGACGAAAATGACGACGAATCTTCGGAAAATGATGGCGAAGAAGAATAGTCTTTATATATTTAATTAGGAATTGAAACACTTGACAATTTATCCAATACCATTTGGTAAGTTGGTGTTTCAATTTCATATTTCAATCCTTCGTTTACCACAAACTCAGTTAAAGAAAAAAGTTCCATTTTTCGCCCCGCCATCAAATCCCGATGCATGGAAGAAGTGGCATCATGCGGAGTTTTCTCTAATTTTAGAATTGTTTGCATAATAATATCAGTGGGTAAATTCAATCCTTTTACGGCCGCAATCATGGTAATTTCGTTTAATAAGGAAACATAAACTTCTCTACTGAATTGACTGTTTAAAATCTCACCAATATTCTGATTCAAATACGATGTTGCAGATGCCAACGCGGAAATAAATATGAATTTTTCCCAAACAGTTTCTTCTATAGCATCAACGAGATAGCTTTCGATTGAAGCTTTCTCAAAAATGGATTGCAATTTATTTAATGCAGCGATTGAAGCTGTTCTTGATCCAAAAAAAAGTTTTTCATAAGTCCCAAACTTTTTAATAACACCGGAAGATACAATCATCGAAACAATATAAACACAACCTTGTAAAACTTCGTTGTCGGGAAATAAATCACTAATTCGTTCTGGCGCATCGACACCATTATATAAAGGAAGAATAATCGTATTCTTGGTTATATTCTTTTTAATCGAAAGAAGACTCTCCTGTATATCATACGTTTTTGTGGCACAAATAAGGTATTCCAGTTTTCCAATGATCGTGGAATCATCGGAAACAATTCTAGGAAAAACGGTCATTTCGCTTTCGTCAAGTATAATTTTCAAACCCTTTTGCGCTATTGCTTTTTGAGTTTCGCCGCGAGCAATAAATATTATTTCAACAGAATCAGATTCAGCATACGCTTTGGCCAACAATCCACCAAAATAGCCGCCTACTCCACCCATTCCTAAAATTCCAATTCTTGTTTTCATGAATACTTATTTAAAAATAAAAATTAAACCATTAAGAAATTTAGAAAATTAAGTCTTAGGACTTAATGAAACTTAATTTCTTAATGGTTATTTTTTAGATTTCACAATCAATAAAAAAATGCAGACCTATAAGCCGGATTCTGTCCCCGAAAAATCGGAGCCTTATCATTTATCTAGATCCCGCATTACTGCGGGACTCAAGCTATCTACCCTTCAACAACGGACGAGAAGTCCTTAAATGCTGATATACTTGATATTTCACCGCATAGAGTTTACCTGGTTTCACTACAGCATTACCTGTACATACTTTCTGTTGCACTTGTCCTAATTCGATTTCTCGAACCGACGGGTGTTACCCGTTATGCTTCCCTATGGTGTCCGGACTTTCCTCCCTCCCGATAAATCGAGACGACGATAAGGCGGTCTGCGGTGCAAATTTACGATATTTATTCCTGTTTTCAGATTTTAGATTAGTTACTTTAACAAGTCTTTGACAACAAATTCATAATAAAATAGTTACCTTTAATAATTAACCATAAATCTTATATTATGTCAAATATGTATCATTATGCCACAGTTTCTAAAGCCTTAGATGATTTAAATGAAAAAGGATATACATTTGATTTTAATCTTCATACAGATGATATTATAAAAAATCCGCATCGCTACGAAATCTATCACATTTATCGATACGAAGGCGACAGTAATCCTGATGACGAAGCAACTGTTTATGGCATAAAATCCATTTCTGGTAAAAAAGGCGTTTTTGTAGCTGGATTTTCTGCAAATTCCGAAAATGATGCTGCTACAGTTTTGAACGAAATCAGCATTAAAGGAAGAAAAAAATAATAGTTGTTTGAGTTGTACTTTCTAAGTTATCGGAAAACTATTTGTATCCTATTTTTTGAGAGAAAAAATCAAGATTTAATTCCTAAATTCTATGTTGCTTTCTGAAATCATAATAGAACGAATCAAAAAAGAAGGTCCATTGTCTTTTAGGAATTTCATGGAAATGGCATTGTATTATCCCGAACTTGGCTATTATAATTCTTCACAAAACAAGATTGGGAAAGATGGTGATTTTTACACCAGTGCCAATCTTACTACTGCATTTGGGGCTATGATAGGCCGTCAAATTGAAGAAATGTGGCGGAATTTAGAAAAAAAGCCTTTTGAAATTGTGGAATATGGTGCAGGAACTGGTTTATTATGTCATGATATTTTAGATTATCTCAAAAATAATATCTCTTTATATGACAGCTTAACTTATTGTATTATAGAAAAAAGCTCCAGCATGCGAGAAATTCAAAAGAAACATTTACATGAAAAAGTAAGTTGGTATAACTCCATTCAAGAAATTACTGAAATTAACGGCTGCATTTTATCTAATGAACTGATTGATAATTTTTCCGTTCATCAAGTAATTATGGAAGATCAACTAAAGGAAGTATTTGTAGATTATAAAGATGGTTTTATTGAAATTTTGAAACCTGCAAAACAAGAACTCACCGATTATTTGGCTGCATTAAATGTACAATTGCCTGAAGGATTTCGAACCGAAATTAATTTGGAAGCTGTATCTTGGATAAAAGACATTTCTCAATCCTTGAAGAAAGGTTACGTGATAACCATAGATTATGGATCATTATCCACTGAATTATACAGCAACCGCAGGAGTTGTGGTACACTCTTATGTTATTACAAACATCAAAAAAACGACAATCCTTATCAATTTATCGGTCAACAAGATATTACAACGCACACCAACTTTTCCGCGATATCACATTGGGGTTCCCAATACGGAATGGATTATTGCGGAATTGTGGATCAAGCGCAATTTTTATTGGCATTAGGCATCAAAGAATATCAAAATTCAGCTTTAAATAATAACCCGAATAATCTGGCACAGGCAATGCAGGAATCACTCATTAATTACAGATTATTGATCGATATGGGATTGAAATTCAAAGTATTAATACAACAAAAAGGTGTCCCAGAATATCCGCTATCAGGATTGAAATTTATAAATTCTTCAAAAGCCGTTTTTGGCTAGCAATCCGATCAGATTTCGAAATATTTAATATTTTTGAAATTACAATTTATTAGTAGCTAATTCCAGCTATCCGTTGCAATCTTAATCGCCGAAACCCGGCTCATAAGGATTTACACTGCTATCTGGGCTAGGGAATGCGGTAAATAAAATCCATTTCAAAAATTGTAAAAATCTTTCAACGCTTAAATTTTTGCATCTTTGAATTAAAACCTATATTTGCTTTCGAATAAAAATTCTATGGAACAATTTGTTGTATCGGCTCGTAAATACCGTCCTCAAACATTTAAAGATGTTGTAGGGCAAAAAGCCATTACCAATACTTTATTGAATGCCATAGAAAGCAATCACCTTGCTTCTGCCCTACTATTCACAGGACCTCGTGGAGTTGGCAAAACGACTTGCGCTCGTATTCTGGCCAGAAAAATCAATCAGCCAGGTTATGATGATCCAAACGAAGATTTTGCTTTTAATGTTTTCGAGTTAGATGCCGCTTCCAATAACTCCGTTGATGATATCCGTAATCTGATTGATCAAGTCCGAATCCCGCCACAAACGGGACAATATAAAGTGTATATTATTGACGAGGTTCACATGTTGTCCTCAGCAGCTTTCAATGCATTCCTGAAAACATTAGAGGAACCGCCAAAGCACGCCATTTTTATATTGGCTACGACCGAAAAACATAAAATTATTCCAACGATACTTTCTCGTTGTCAGATATTTGATTTCAAAAGAATTACCGTAAAAGATGCCAAAGAACATCTAGCCGAAGTTGCGACCAGTCAAGGTGTAAATTATGAAGATGATGCTTTGCATATAATTGCTCAAAAAGCGGATGGTGCTATGCGTGATGCCTTGTCTATTTTTGATAGAGTAGTTTCTTTTTGCGGAAAAGATTTAACACGTCAGGCTGTTACTGAAAACCTGAATGTTTTAGATTATGAAACATATATTTCCGTTACCGATTTAATTTTGGAAAATAAAATTCCTGAATTACTATTGGCTTTTAATGACATTCTTTCTAAAGGATTTGATTCGCATCATTTTGTATCAGGATTAGCATCGCATTTTAGAGATTTATTGGTTTCTAAAACTCCTTCCACTTTATCATTATTGGAAGTTGGTGAACAAGCGCAACAAATGTATGGTTTGCAAGCACAAAAATGCAGTCATGATTTTCTTTTGAAAGGAATCCAAATTGCAAATGATTGCGATTTGAAATACAAACTAAGTCAAAATCAGCGATTACTTGTTGAGCTTTGTCTGATGCAACTTGCCTCTATCACTTATGATGGAGAAAAAAAAAAGTTGATAAATTTATAATCCCACCAACTTATTTTAGAAAGAACGATTATTCAATAACAGTTCAAACTAAAACTAAAGAATCGAAACCGATTTTTCAAGCTATAGAATCAGTTCAAGAGAACGAGCCTGACGCTATAGTTATTGCTCCAACAATTGAAGTTCCTGCCCCTACAGTAAAAATTGGTATTCCAAACTCAAGTGAAACAAAAGTTTCTGCCTTTTCATTATCAAGTATTCGCGCCAAAAAAGCATTGGAAGAAAGCAGTAAAGGAATTGTAAAAGAAGTGCTTCATTTACCTACAGAAGCGTTTACGGAAACAGAAATGCTACTGTTTTGGAATAAATATGCCCAACGTTTAGGAGATAAAGGCTATAAAATCATGGAGTCATTATTATTAATAAATGACCCCAAACTGAATGGAACTGCCATCACTTTGGAATTGCCAAATGAAGGTTCTAAATTAGATTTTGAAAAAGAAGTAAATGGTCTTTTAGGGCATTTGAAAGGTCATTTGCACAATCACAATATTACAATAGAAGTTATTGTTAATGAAAGCGTTGAAAGTAAGAGAAATTTTAATGACCAGGACCGATACAATAGACTTCTTGAAATTAATCCAAATATTGATTTATTGCGAACTACTTTTGGGCTTGACTTAAATGTTTAAACTCAGGTGATTCATTTAAACGGAAGTAATTTAAAATATCTATTCTTCATGTGGACCTAATTTTTTTTGAACAGATTTTATTTCTTTTTCAGCTGGATCTATTTCATGTGAATTTATTTTCTCCCGTCCATTTAGTTGAAATGGGAATCAATGATAACCAGAATAAAAAATGCAGATTAGCCCATAATATAGTACCATTTATTTTAGAAATACTTTGTATTAAATGATAATGATTTTTACAGTAAATTCCTGCAAAAATAAAACTAAGCGCATAACTAATAAAAGAAGGAAAAAGTGCTGTCAAATCACTAAAATTCTTACCCATCGGAACTTTAATTTCCAATATCATGATGGTTATTATTATTGTCAAAACACCATCATTAAACATCTCTAATCTATGCTTGTCCATTTGGAATTTTTATCATAAAGACAATTCCAATTTTTAAATTAATAAGCTGTAAATCAGTAATTTAAATTATATTTTTCCATAATACATTGCTTTAACAATACCATCAGAAAGTCCAATTTTAGGTACGTAAATATTTCTGGCACCACTCCATTTCATAGCATTTAGATAAATTCTTGTAGCAGGAATAATCACATCGGCGCGATCCGGATTCAATCCCAATTCTGCTACCCGTTGATCATAAGTTAGAGAATTCAAGAATGCATATTGAGAATTCATATAGATATATGACAAAGGTTTTTCCGGCACTTTTCCGGACATCTTAAAAAGTTTATTTATATTTCCACCAGAACCGATCAAAGTTACTTCATCGTAGTCTTGCGTATTTATTTTTATCCATTTTTCAATTTCATCCCAAACAACATCGCAAACCATATGATTCAGCAATCTTACTGTCCCAGCTTTGAAAGATCTGGAATTTATCATCTTACCGTTCGAAAATAAGGTAAACTCAGTACTTCCACCACCTACATCAACAAAGAGATAGGTTTGATCTGATTTTAATAAATGATGCAAATCAGTAGAAGCGATTATGGCTGCTTCTTTTTTTCCGTCGATTATTTCTATTTTGATATCCGCTTTTTTCTTGATAAGTGCAACAACCTCTTTACCATTATAAGCTTCTCGCATTGCCGATGTGGCAAAGGCCATGTACCGCTCCACTTTATGTACTTTCATTAAGAGATAGAATGCTTTCATAGCATCACACATTCGCTCCATATTCTCTTCAGAAATTTCACCTACTGTAAAGGCATCCTGTCCTAAACGAATAGGGACGCGAACTAACGAACTTTTATTGAATTGAGTTTCTTTTCCATCCTGCTCTACAATATTTGTAATTAACAAACGCATTGCATTTGAACCAATATCAATCGCTGCATACTTTGTAATTTTAATCATTCCTTTACTATGATTTGAAATTTATTTTTTAATTATTTTTTTATCAACGATAATTAGAACCTCTGTAGCTTTTTCTGCCATCACTTCCACTTTATTTTGATAATATTTGTAAGTTTCCCACTGTGCCCTAAAAATGGGGTCTTGATTTCTAATTCTATATTTATTATCTAATTTAAAGGAGTGATACCTCGCTTTTACATTTCCTTTCCATCCTAAATTAAAATTATCAAGGAGTTCATTTTTAATTTCTTGATCATAAATAGGACAGGTAACTTCAACTCTGCCATCCAAATTTCTGGTCATAAAATCTGCAGATGAAATGAAAACTTCTGTTTGCCCCGCATTCCCGAAGATGTAAATTCTGGAATGTTCGAGATAATTATCGACAATACTTATCGCTTCAATGTTTTCACTCATTCCAGGAATACCGGGTATTAACGAACAAATACCTCTTACTTCAAGTTGTATTTTTACTCCCGCGGTACTTGCTTCATATAATTTATCAATCATTTTAAAATCTGATAAACTATTCATTTTTAATTTTATAAATGTTTTTCTACCTGCCAATGCATGCAAAATCTCTCTGTCAATCAATTTATAAAATCTAGTTCTCGTGTAATGAGGAGAAACAATAAGATGTTTGTATCGATGAACTCTGTAATTGATGTCAAAGAAATCAAATATTTTTGTGATGTCTTTTAAAATTTGTTGATGACTTGTAAATAGAGTTACATCAGTGTAAACTTTTGCTGTCGCTTCATTAAAATTTCCAGTAGAAATGAAACCGTACCTTTTTATTTTATCGTTTTCAATTCTTTCAATAACACATATTTTACTGTGTACTTTTAAGCCTTTTATACCGAAAATTAGTTCGATACCTTCAATTTGCATTTGCTCTGCGTAAGAAATGTTCGAGGCTTCATCAAAACGCGCTTGCAATTCAATTTGAACAGTAACTTTCTTCCCATTTTTGGCTGCATTTATTAGCGAACTTATAATTTGAGAATTTTTTGCCAATCGATATAAAGTAATTTTGATAGACGTTACCTTTGGATCAAGAGCCGCTTCGCGCAAAAATTTTGTCAGGTAAGAAAATGACTGATAGGGCGCATTTAATAAATAATCTTTTTTACTTATTTTTTCTAACATACTCCCTTCCATAGTTAGACCGGGGACTGGCAGTGGATCGTTAGTTTTATACAATAAATCAAATCTGCCAAGATTTGGAAAATTCATATAATCGCGTCTGTTATGGTACCTACCACCAGGAATAATGCTATCTGTAGTAACAATATTCATTTTATCTAGAAAAAACTGAAGCGTGTCTTTGTCGATTAATTGATCGTAAATAAACCGAACAGGTTCCCCTATTCGCCTGTCTTTCACACTAGTGGTAATTTTTTCTATCATACTTTTACTCAAATCACTATCGATGTCTAATTGCGCATCTCTAGTAATCTTTATCATATGAGCTGAAATACTTTTATAATCGAAAATGTTAAAAATGCTACTTAAATGATACCTTATTACATCATCAATTAAGATTACATACTGTTTTTCATCATCTGAAGGCAGGACAACAAAACGATTTAATGTTTTTGGAATTTCAATAATTGCATATCGAACCTCATTATTAAATTTCATAATGAGCTTTATCGCTAAATATCCCGAAGTATCTTTCAATAATGGAAATTCACCTAAATCATTTAGTATGATCGTAACTAATTCAGGACTTAACTTTTGAATAAAAAAATCTTTTAAAAAAATTTCCTGATCGATAGATATCTGATCTTCACTGATTATAAATATATTTTTAGACTCTAATTTAGCCTCAATCGTACTTAAAATCCGTAAACTTTCAGATTGTTGAATTATTACAATTTCAGTTATATCCTTAACTAATTCTTGAGCCGAAATACCACCCAAATATTTTTCTCCGGATATTCCTGAAAGACTTAATCGTCTGATTGCTGCAAAACGAACTCTAAAGAACTCATCGAGATTATTTGAGAATATTCCTAAAAATCTTAGTCTGTCTAGCAAAGGAACTGAGTCATCAGCTGCTTCTTGAAGAACTCTGGCATTAAATGCTAACCAACTTTTTTCTCTATCAATATATTTATGTTCTGGCATGTACTTATTTTAAATCTTTGGGGAATATAATTTTATTTATTTGGCCTTTATAAATTTCTTTCCAATCGTCCGTTTTAAATTGTAAGGATACAAAACCGGCAGTTGGAACATTATCAATAATGATATCCCCAAATTTATTAACAAAATTTGTAATAGCACTATTATGACCAAAAAGAATGACACTATCGAAAAGATTATTACAAGATTTGATAACTTTTTCCAGTTTTTTTTCATCAAATGTATAAAGTGCGTCCTTATATACAATAGATTCTATGGGATAAGAAATATTTTGAGCAAAAATAACTGCTGTATCTGAAGCTCTTTTCGCTGAACTACTCCAGATAATATATGTTTTAGGAAGCGCGTCTTTTATTTTTGAAGAAACAAGATGGGCATCTTTTATTCCACTATGCTTCAAAGACCGTTCCTTGTCATGCAATGGAGCATCCCAACTAGATTTTGCATGCCTAATTAAAATTAAGTTTTTCATAAGAAAATAATCATTTTGAAATCGAGGTCTAAGATATTTAAATCACTAAAATATTGAAATACAATTTACGAAAGAAAAGATGATTTAAGAGCCTTTTTGCAATATTTTTTTATTTGATAAAAAATTAATTTTTAAAATTCAAAACAATTAATTTCGATAATCGTTTGAATTTAAAAAAGTTAGGCGTTCAATAAAATCTTAAATTTTTGATAAAATTATCAAAAAAAAGAGCGTTTCAACGAGTATTTAGGTCATTAAAGGAGAAACGAAGCAATAATGAATTATTGTAATTACATTAGTTAATTATATTTTGTAAAAATAATAAATAATTAAAAAGTTGAAAATAAGAGTAATAATTGAAAAATTATTTATACATGGAAAAAAGCCCCCCAAATCAAATTGTTAACCTACAAAACAATTTTATTTTATCTCAAAACCTATTTCTTTTAATCTTAAAAGAAATTTTACGTATGCAGGTACTTCTATCTAATCGTGTACGTCTTTTTGCTCCAGTGTCAACTGAAAATATTTTTGCCTTTTCAACAAAAAAGGTAAAAATATTCAATGCAGATTTGATATTATCCCAACAAAAATTATCAACTACTCCTTCGAATGTTAAGTAAGAATGTGCATAATTTATTATGCAAATTTCAACCATCCATTTGTTTATATTCTGAAGTTATCAAAAATCATGATGAGAAACCTCCTAACTCTTTTAGTGTTATTCCTTAATTGAAAGGAATATAAATGTTATTTCATTCAGGAATAATAATTAATAAAATTGATTAATTTATAAAATCGTATTGATCATATGAAAACAATTTTACCCACTTCAAAATTAAAGTCCATTTTTGGTTTTGTTTCACTACTTCTATCAATTTTTGTTACAAATTGTTATGCTCAAGACACTTATGATGGAAATTATTGTCCAGGTCCCAGAGCAGTAGGAGATGAATACGCCACCGGAATAGTTTTTAACGTTCAATTATCGACTAGTCCATCTTCAACTTGTGAGGTTGGAACAATTTGGGCTAAAGTAGATACACAAACCCAAGTATTGCGATTGGGAATGAATCTCGGTAATAGCGGTGCAGCTCTTTTTCGACTTTATTTAGACACCGATAATAACACTGCAACTGGATTAACATCGGATACTTTTGGCGGTAGTTTATCTGTAGCTGGTGCCGAATATATTATAGAAATCAATTCTAATGCTTCAACTTTTAAATTATATTCTGGAAACGGGAGCACTCTAACTTCACTTACTGTTAATAACGGACTTGCTGCTAAAAGCGGAAGTATTTGTATTAGTGGAGGTGGTTCATTTTTAGAATTTAATATTCCTTTTGGAAGTATTGGTAGTGATATCTGTAATACGAATACTGGCTTAATCAATATTACAAAATTGGCATCTGTTAGTGGTAACTCTTATACTTCAAGAAGATGTATAGATTCTCCTCTCACGTTTGGCATTCCTTTAAAAGGTTCTGTTGGCCCTAACTCAAATGTATGTTATGGAATAAATAATTCAATTTTAACAATAAGTGGTATTCCCAGTAGCTCAACTATTAATAAATGGCAATCATCAGTTACTCCATTTACATCATGGATTGATATAATTAATCCGGCAACCACTTATACTGCTACTAATTTGATTCAAACTACTAAATATAGAGCCGTATTTTCAAGTGCAGGTCTATGCACTGGTAATAATATTTCAACCGCCGAAGCAACTGTGACCGTAACTCCGAAACCAACGAGAGTGTCTACTCCAATAACAATCTGTTCGGGTGAAAACTATATTTGGTCTGTAAATAGTACTACTTATACTGCTGCCGGAACGTATACCAAAACAAACGACGGATGCACTGCCGACCAAGAATTAGTGTTGACCGTAACTCCGAAACCAACGAAAGTGTCGACTCCAATAACAATCTGTTCGGGT
>NZ_JBHZQA010000007.1:0-172076 GCF_042787335.1 Flavobacterium fructosi
AACTCAATTGGACGGCTTTTTCTTTGAAAGCTTTGTCATAAACTTTGCGGAATTGTTTCATAGGTTAAAATTAAGATTATTTCTTAACTTTCTGTGATGGCTAAGTTAGCATGTCCAAAAAGAAAAAGGTATTATACAAAGTATGTCAAGAAAAGGAAATTGTTTAGACAATGCTATTATCGAAAACTTCTTTGGAATATTAAAATCTGAAATGTTTTATACTCAAAAATTCAAATCTATAAAACAATTAAAACAAGAAATCAATAAGTACATTATTTATTTATAACAACGAAAGAATTAAATCAAATTTAAACAAAATGAGCCCGATAAAATATCGAGCTCATTATTATCAAAATTAATTATAAATTTGTCTAAACTTTTGGGTGCAGTCTATTTTTCAAGAAGGCTTTCACATTTTTATAATAATAATTTAGAATATATATCTAATTCCAAATTGCGCTTGCCATCTTGAAGCTAAACTAGCATCATAGTTGAAAGTTTTTGTTTGGGTACCATTAAATGTATAGGTTGGTATATTTGTAGTTTGATTTACTGAAACACCTATTGGTTGTACACTTGTAGGAACTTGAACCAATCCCCAATCAGAATTTAATAAATTCCCTACGTTCAATACATCAACACTAAATTGAATAGTATTCTTTTTATCTGAAGCGGAAGAGATTTTAAAGTTATAATCTTGCATTAATTTAAGATCCCATTTTCCTCTCCAAGGCGATAACGCTCCATAACGCTCTGCATACTGTCCCCTTCTACCATTTAAGTAATCATCCTGACTGATGAATTTATCAAAAGCGACACCTTGTCCAGCTCCAGAAAAAATCATAGTATTGATTTGAGCAGTTGTAGGAATAAAAATTAAATCATTGGCGCGAGAACCATCATTGTTAATGTCACCTCCATACGTATAATTAAAACGAGCACCCTGCGCATATTCAAAGAAAGTAGAAACAGTAGTTGCCCACTTATCGTTTGAACCATATTTCCATTTTTTAGAACCCACACCGATAAAACGATGTGTATCCCCATATTTCGAATTTGAAAGAACATCGTTGTTTACATTCCCTAACGCAGGATTGAAATTAAAAGCATCACCCGTAATCTCTGCCTCTATAGAATTGACGTCTTTAGATATCAAATAATTATAGGCCAAACTAGCATATAAACCATTGTCAAAAGTCTTTTGCACTTTTATAGAACCATTGAATGCACTACCTTTCTTTGAATTAGTCAATACATAAGCGTGTGCTCTTGCAGGAAAACCGTATTCATTCCAAGTACCGTAGTCATTAGATCCATAAATTGGCCTATTGTCTGCCCCTACTAATTGGCTTGTTGGTTTTTTAAGTCCCCAATCTTGAACATGAACAGCATTTAAATCCTTATTGTAAGACATATCTACTGTAAATATGTAATTGTTTTCGAATTTATGATCGATACCTAAACTTGTTCTCCAAACTTGAGGAAATTTAAAATCATTATTAACCACTTCATAGAAAAATGGATCTGTACCTCCTACTTGATTTCCAACCCAAACAAACGGAAGTTTTCCTGTAAAAATACCAGAACCTCCACGTAATTGTGTCACCTTATTTCCGTTTACATCCCAGTTGAAACCAACTCTAGGCGACCATAGTAATGCGTTTCCAGGTAATTTTGTAGAATCAAAATTTACAACACTGCCATCTTTTGGATTATAATAATTAATTGTAGGAACGTATCCTTCAGAATTATCTGTGTCAATAAATTTCTGAATTAACTCAGAAGTATTGAAATACAAAGGCTTATCAGCTCTTAATCCATATATTAATTTAAAATTATCATTGATATTCCACTCGTCCTGAGCATAAAATGCTAATTGACCCACAGTAGTTTCAGCTAAATTCCAACCACCATCAGTACCATCTTTTAATTTATTTTTTGCATCAAAAGTAGTTTGTGCTGCGGCAATTGCTGAAGCATAATACCCATTTGCGATATTTGCATCGAAGCCGGCCATATCTACACTACCAAAAACATCAAAACCATATCCTTTTAAATTAAATGAATTTTTGAAAATGAATTTTTCAAAAGAGAAGCCTGCTGTGTAAGTATGATTTCCTTTTACAAAATTTAAGTTGTCTGTTATTTGAATTACTTTTTGATCTAACTTATTGTTAATTGAAAATGGCTCATGACCTGCAATAATATAAGGAGAACCATCTTTTGTTATCGTAATAACTGGAGCTGGTGCAGAAAATGGTTTTCTAAAATCATTAAAATGTGTGTATCCTGCCTGCAATTTATTTGTTACCGTTTCACTAAATTTAGAGTTCAATTCAACTAAAAAAGATTGAATTTGGTTATTAATTTGGTAGCCTGATTTTTCGAACTGCATTGTATTTACGTCAGGCCCTCTGCGGAAAATTGCGGTAGGATGCGCTGGCTTATCTTTTGAAGCATCGAGAAAATTATAAATAACAGCTAACTTATTATTATCATTTATATTCCAATCAAATTTGATAATTCCTTTATTCGAATCTGAGTTATGAGTAAAACCTTGATAAGCACCAGTATTATATCCTAACTTACCTAATTCTGTAGAAACATGCATTAAATCAGTAGCTGAAACTCTCGACTCATTTACCCCGGTTGTACTGTTCCCATCATTAGCAACAACACTTGATCCTAAATCACTTCTTTTATCAATTTCATAATTGGCAAAAAAGAATAATTTATCTTTCACAATTGGACCTCCTATACTGAAACCGGCTTGCGTTTGTTCTAATGAAGGAACAAATATTTTTTCTCCTTTAACTTTACTTCCGGTTAAATCCTGGTTTCTGTAAAACGAGTAAGCTGTTCCGTGAAACTCATTAGTTCCAGATTTTGTAACTGCATTAACAGAAGCTCCTGTAAACCCAGATAAAGTTACATCATAAGGAGCAGTAGCAACCTGAATTTGATCAATAGCGTCTAATGAAATAGGTTGTGAATTTGTTTGCCCTCCAGGAGTAGCTGCATCTAATCCGAAAGGATTATTAAATACCGCACCATTCAAAGAATAACTGTTATATTGGTCATTTCTACCACCAAACGAACCCCCACTTGCTGACGGTTCTAAACGTGTAAAATCCTCAGCAGATCTTGAGATAGATGGCAAAGCTGCTAATTCTCTTCGACCAATTGTAGTTTCAGCACCTGTTCTTCCACTTGCAAAAACTTTATTTTTAGCACTAATAACTTTTACTTCCTCAAGCTTTTGACTTTCATCTTGCAAGACGATATCCATACTAAATGCTTTACCTAATTCAAGATATACATCACTAAATTCTTGATTTTGAAATCCTACATAAGTAACTGTAATTTTATACGGTCCGCCAATTCTCATATTCAACAAGTTGAACCTTCCGTCTGCGTTTGACAATGCAGAGTATTTAGATCCTGAAGGGGTGTGAATCGCTAAAATTGTTGTCCCTGGGAGTAATTCAGCAGCTGCACTTCTTACCGTTCCCTTAATACTAGATGTAGTCGTTTGCGCAATCATCGAATGAAGAGAAAGCACAAAAACTAATAAACTAATAACTTTTTTCATATTTTTTGCTTGATTTATTTTCTGCAAAATTAGGCAAAAAAAAACCACTCTTAAGAGTGGTTTTTATAATTTATTAACAAATTATTAACTAAATGTTATTTTTCAGCAACAATTTCATAAGGTAATTCAACTATTACATCTCTGTGTAACCTAACGTTAGCAGCATATTTTCCTGTACGTTTAACAATTCCACTAGTAATAAATTTTCTGTCAATTACTTGACCACCTTTTGCTAATGCTTCAGCGATATCAATATTCGTGATTGAACCGAATAATTTCTCACCACCTGCTTTTGCGAAAATTTTAATCTCAATAGCTTTCAAAGCCTCAGCCAATGCTTTTGCATCGTTTACTACTTTTTCTTCTTTATGAGCTCTTTGCTTTAGGTTTTCAGCTAACACCTTCTTTGCAGAAGAAGTTGCTAAATGCGCGTGACCTTGTGGAATTAAAAAGTTACGACCGTAACCATTTTTTACCGTTACAATATCATCTTTAAAGCCTAAATTTTGAACGTCTTGTCTTAATATAAGTTCCATGTTGTTGTCCTTTGTTATAGAAGTTAGGTTTCATGTTTCAGAAAACCAACAACTGAGTTAATTTATTATTTTAGTAAATCAGCCACATATGGCATTAATGCTATGTGACGTGCTCTTTTTACAGCTACCGACACTTTTCTTTGGTACTTTAATGAAGTTCCAGTTAAACGACGAGGAAGAATTTTTCCTTGTTCGTTTACGAATTTTAATAAGAAATCAGCATCTTTGTAATCAATATATTTGATACCTGATTTTTTGAAACGACAATATTTTTTTTGTTTGTTTGTTTCTATGTTCAAAGGCGTAAGATATCTGATATCTCCGTCTTTTTTTCCTGAAGCCGATTGTTGTAATGTTGCCATGATAATTAAGCTTTTGTAGATTTTAATTTAGTTCTTCTTCTTTCAGCCCAAGAAATAGCGTGTTTGTCTAAACTTACAGTTAAGAAACGCATTACTCTTTCGTCACGTCTAAATTCAGTTTCAAAAGCAATTAGAACTTCTCCTGCTATTTTAAATTCAAACAGATGGTAGAAACCACTTTTTTTGTTTTGAATTTCGTACGCCATCTTTTTAAGACCCCAGTCTTCTTTCGATACCATTTCAGCTCCACGACTAGTAAGAAAATCTTCAAATTTGCTTACTGTTTCCTTTACCTGAACTTCAGATAAAACGGGATTTAAAATGAAAACAGTTTCATAATGATTCATAAATATGTATTTATTTGTTAAATTGGGTGCAAAAGTAGCGAATTAATTGATATAAACAAGTACTTTTTTGCTTTATTCGTTAAACGACAAAAATAAAAACATTGTCGGTAGTTCTTTTAATAATTTAATGTTAAATTTACTAATCCAAATCTAAAATAAAAAATTATGAAACTTAATTGCGTAGTAGTTGATGATAGCTCCATTCAAAGAATGATTATTGCAAAGTTAGTAAATAATCACACGAACTTACATTTAATTGGGGATTTTTCGAATGCGATTGAAGCTAGAAGCTGTATGTCTGTGCACAATGTAGATTTAATATTTCTAGATATTGAAATGCCTGTAATTAGCGGTTTTGATTTTTTAGACGGTCTAAAAATTAAGCCTCAAATTATTTTCATTACTTCTAAAGCAGAGTATGCAATGAAAGCATTTGATTATGACGCCACTGACTATTTACAAAAACCAATTGCCATCGATCGATTCAATGCATCGGTGAGAAGGGCAATAGATCTACATTCACTCAAAAAAGAAAATAAAGAAGAAGAAGGCGATCACATTTTCATTAAAAGCAATCTAAAAAAACTAAAAATTTATACTTCAAAAATAAAGTGGATTGAAGCTTTTGGCGATTACGTTAGGGTGGTTACTGAGGAAGATAGTAATTTGGTTCTTTCTACCATGAAATCTTTTGAAAACGATTTGTCTAAAGAAAAATTCATCAGAGTACATAAATCATATATTATAAATATTGACAAAGTAGAGCGCTTTAACAGCAAGTTTGCCGAGATTGGAATTACAAAAATACCTTTAAGCAGAAACAAAAAAGAAGATTTAATTAAAGCCTTATCATTTGCATAAAAAATTACTTTCTAATAAAAATCGACGTTTAAGGCAACCTTTATAGCTCTGTATTGAGCAACAGCTTCAAAACTATTCAATATCTTTTGAATTGTCTTTTTAGTGCTTATCATTGACGACTCTTGTGGAATTTTGATAATTATCGTTCGAATAAACTCATTCCTGATTCTGCTTATTGCCGGTTCTTCAGGACCAAATACAGGTATGTTCAAATTTTGTTTCATAACGTGATACAACCACATTGACCCTTCCTTCAATTTATCGAAATCACGCTGTTTTAAAGTTAGTTTAATGATTTTAAAGTAAGGAGGGTATTTATAAATTTGCCTGTCATACAACTGCTCCTTGTACATTCCCAAATAGTCGTTATTTGTAACTTGTTGTATTGTATTGTGATTGGGATTATAGGTTTGTATAATTACTTTGCCTTGTTTCTCAGAACGTCCTGCGCGGCCCGCTACTTGCGTCATCATTTGAAAACTCCTCTCAAAAGCTCTAAAATCAGGATGATACAACATATTATCCGCATTCATGATTCCTACCAAACTCACATTATCAAAATCCAATCCTTTGGCAAGCATTTGTGTTCCTACTAGAATATCAATTTCTCTATTCTTGAAACTATCGATAATTTTTTCGAATCCAAATTTCCCTCGTGTAGTATCCTGATCCATTCTTCCCGTTTTTGCATTTGGAAAAATGGAGATTAACTCGTGTTCAATTTGTTCTGTACCAAAACCTTTCGTAGCCAAATCAACACTGGAGCAGGAATGACAATGCGTAGGCTTCGCCATCGCATAACCGCAATAATGGCATCGCAATTGGTTTTTATGTTTATGATAGGTCAAACTTACATCACATTGTTGACATTGCGGAACATTACCACACGTTATACATTCTATTATGGGAGAGTAACCTCTTCGATTTTGAAATAAAATTACTTGTTCTCCTAAGGCTAAGGCATTGGTAATTTCCTCAATTAAAACATCGCTAAAATGTCCTGTCATTTTCTTGCGAAAATATTTATCCTTTAAATCGACCAACTTAATATTGGGCATCATCACATTTCCAAATCGTTCCGAAATTTCGACCAGCCCAAATTTTCCAGACTTGGCATTGTAATACGTTTCTAAGCTTGGAGTTGCAGAACCTAATAAAACCTTTGATTTATGCGAACTTGCCAAAACTATGGCTGCATCTCGTGCATGATATCGCGGCGCCGGATCTACTTGCTTGAATGTTTGTTCATGTTCCTCGTCTACAATTATAAATCCAAGATTACAAAACGGCAAAAATAGGGCTGACCTCGCTCCTATCACGACTTGGGCTTTTTCGGAATTTTGTAAAACCTGATTCCAAACTTCGACACGCTCATTATTATTATATTTCGAATGAAAAACAGCTACTTTATTTCCAAAATAAGTTCTCAACCTTCCCACTAATTGAGTCGTCAAAGCAATTTCAGGAAGTAAATATAGTATTTGCTGTCCAGAATCGAGATATTCTTCGATGAGTTTGATGTAAATCTCCGTTTTACCGCTGGAAGTTACCCCGTGTAAAAGACAAACGTCTTTTTGAGTAAAATTTTCTTTTATTCCATCAAATGCTTTTTTTTGCGCAGTGCTTAATTGAAGTAGTTCATCCGTTATTTTACCTTTGAAATTTACGCGGTCTTCTTGAATAAAATAATCCTCAAATATTTCCTTCTCAATTAATGCCTTAACAATCGTAGCCGAAGATTTAGTAGCTTCGACCAGTCTTTTTACCGTTAATGGCTTCTTTTCAGTAGCACTCAATTGAAAATAGCTCAAAACAATTTCCTTTTGTTTATTGGCGTTTTTAAGTGTTTCAAGCAATTCACTTAATCCGGCATTGGAATCGTATTTCGAATGCAAGCGCACGTACCGAACTAATTTGGGCTTATAGCTTTCCAGTAGTTCTTCCTGAAGCACCAATATGTTTTTATCTATCAATTTTTGAATAACAGGAAAGATATTTTTCTTGTTTAAAATTGATATAATATCTTGAACTTTTAGTGAATTTTGTTGTTGCAAGGCTTGGTACACCAGATATTCATCATCAGAAAGGAGGCTTTCATCAACAAATAAATCTTGCTTTTGAGAAATTACAGTTTCACTTTCCAGCAAAAGCGCACTTGGCATTGCACCACGATAGACATCACCAATGGCACACATATAATAGGATGCAATCCATTGCCAATGTCCAATTTGGATTTCAGTCACAATGGGCTTTTCGTCAAGAATCTGGTGAATTTCTTTAGCGTCGTATAATTCGGGTTTGTTTTGGTGAATTTCGATAACTAAAGCTGTGTAGATTTTACTTTTTCCAAAAGGTACCGCAACACGCATTCCTTTTTTTATAAAATGGAATTCCGCTTTAGAGATGCTATAAGTAAAGGTTTTGGCAAGGTAAAGCGGTAAAATTACTTCTACGAAATACATGTTTTTTAGTTTAATAGTTTAAAGTTTCAGGTTTAAAGATTCCGATTACTAAACCTGAAACTTTAAATAAACAATACTAATTTTTAACTCTGTACCAGTATTGTGTTCGTCCAAATAATGAAATCCCAATGAATCCGCGCACTTTAAGTTTGTCTTTTGATTCTAAAGTGATGAAACATTTATACGTTTTTCCATTTTTAGGGTCCAAGATTTTTCCATTCGTATATTCATCCCCTTCTTTTGTCAAACCTTTTATGACAATCATCCCAAGAATAGGTTTATTTTTATCGCTTCCCGAACATTCGCTACACACGTTATTTTTGTGTTCCAAATCTAGAATTTCAACCACTTTTCCATAGATTTTTCCAGATTTCTCGTAGATCTCTACTATTGATTTTGCTTTACCCGTTTCGTCATCGATGGTTTTCCATTTTCCGATAACGGTTTGATTTTGAGCATAAAAAACCGTAGTGAAAAATAATGCTGCAATAATTAAAATGTTGTTTTTCATAATGTTGTTTTTTTTAGCCCTGATGGAAGCGGAAATCCTTTTTATTCGCCTTTTTTGGCGAATAATAAAGATTGAAGCGAACAGCAGGAAATAGCTCCTAAAAACTATTCTTCTTTTTTAATTTTTAATTTGTTTACTGTAGCGTTTAATTCGAAACCCAGAAGTAATATCATACAGTTGATCCAAATGTAAAACATTAGGATTAATAATGTACCTATTGACCCGTACAATTCATTATATTTTGAAAATCGTATTACCCAAATTCCAAAAATATAGGAATCCAAAAGAATCAGAATCGTTGTAAAAACCGAACCAATTGAGATAAAAGCTCTGTTTTTGTCATGTTTTGTACCAAATTTAAACAGTATGGAGGTGGTGGCCAGTATCATGAGAATTACGAATGCATATCTCCCTAAAATAATCAATTGATTGACATCGCTAAAAACCGTTTTTTGAATAAATACCTCGAAAACTACAATTGTTGAAATGGTTACTATCAGCAACAATGACAATAATAAGGACATGCCTAAAGCGACTATGTATTGATGTATAAATCCTCTTTTGACAAGGACATGTCGAGAGGATTCAAAGCCTCCAAGAATTCCATTCAATCCATTTGCCATCAAGAAAATAGATAATATAAAACCAGACGATAATAAACCCGAATGACTGTTGTGAAGAATATCATTGATGATTTTATAAATGGCATCATAGGTATTTGGCGGAACTCCTTGCCGCACAAATTGAAGAAAGTCATTTTGAAAACCTTCGATGGGAATGTATGGAATTAGATTTAATATGAACAAAGCAAAGGGAAATAATGCCATAAAAAAACTAAATGCAATGGCACTCGCGTGATAGGTCAAGGCACTTTCTACGATTCCCAATCCGTACAATTCTAATAAATCATATAATGACAATCCTTGCAGCCAGGGGAGTTTTATCTTTTTTAACCCTTGGGCAAGATTCCGTATTACGGGAATTTTCTGCAATCTATTTTCTATTTCTGCTGACATAAACTAAATTGCTTTTAAACTCAAATCCATGTTATATACAGAATGTGTTAATGCTCCGGATGAAATATAATTCACACCACATTCCGCGTAATGACGGATCGTTTCTTCATTGATATTTCCTGAAGATTCCGTTAAGCATCGATCTCCGATTAAGGCCACTGCTTTTTTAGTATCTTCATAATTAAAATTGTCTATCAAGATTCTATAAACACCTTCACTTTCCAAAATCTCTTTGATTTCTTTCAGGTTTCTGGCTTCGACAATGATTTTTAAATCTAAATTATTCTCTTTGAGATACCCTTTGGTTTTGGCTATTGCCAAAGTAATTCCACCTGCAAAATCATTGTGATTATCTTTCAACATTACCATGTCATACAAAGCAAAACGGTGGTTTTCGCCTCCGCCAATTTTCACTGCCCATTTCTCACAAGCTCGGAAACCAGGTGTCGTTTTGCGTGTATCAAGAATTTTAGTTTGTGTTCCTTCCAAAAGCTTTACATATGTTTTCGTTTTAGTAGCGATAGCAGACATTCTTTGCATCGAATTGAGAACTACCCGTTCCGATTTCAAAATGGATTGTGAACTTCCCGAAACATAAAAAACAATGTCACCTTTTTTTACTGGCATCCCATCCTCAATGAAAGTTTCTATTTGCAAATTCGGATCCACAAATTGAAAAACCATTTTGGCAAAAGCCACACCTGCAATTATACCATCCTCTTTTACAAGCAACTTGGCTTTCCCTGTTGCTATCGCTGGAATACAAGCCAAAGAGCTATAATCGCCAGGACCAATATCTTCCCGAATGGCATTCTTTATTAGTATTTGTAACTCGTTTTCGAACTGTGCTTCGCTAATCATTTTATAAGAAATTTATTGGAAGGCTAAAGTAAGATATATTTTGTGGATTTGAAAATATGTGCGCTTGGTTCTTAACAAAAGAAACAAATAAATCTATTTTTAACAAAGCATCGTCCAGTGCGAAAGATGAATCTGAAACGGAATATTGAATTAGCGATTCTGCATATCAACATTCCACATAAAATAAATAGATTAAAACGAATTAATCAGAGCTATTACTTTGGAATAAATTTTTAAAATCTTATATTTGAGTTGTAAATATCAAAAAAAAACTGACTATGAAATCTTTTTTAATCCTCCTTTTTGTATCCACACTACTATTAATTTCTTGCAAAAAAGAAATCGAACCACAAAATAGCACTACTCCAACAAATATGGTTCCATTTACGGAGGTTGGTAAACAGATGCGAAATGAAGCAGCAATGACGTCCCAGGCCAAGCAAAACTCAAATGTAGTCAATCAAAATCAAGCAGTAACAGCTCCGATTTCTGTTGCCAAAGGGATGAATCCTGCGCATGGTCAACCTTTACATCGTTGCGATATAGCCGTTGGAGCACCATTAAGTTCTCCTGTATCCACTGCTAAAAACACTGCTGTAACGCAGCAAATATCGCCCCAAAAAAGTCAATCGGCTGCAACTGACCCGGCAAATACTACTATAAATCCAGTAGTTACAACACCCACTGCTGAGGGAATGAACCCACCACATGGTCAAACAAACCACCGATGTGATATTGCCGTTGGTGCACCATTGCCAAAATCTTAAAGCGCCAGAGAAATTTTAAAATTTATATTCACTACAATTGATTTCAGACAAAATAAAACTGGAGCTTTCGCTTAAAGCATAATTTTAAAAAATAACCACGATGGAACCTCTTTTGATTTTCGAATTTAATTTAAATAATGACATCAGTAGTTGGAAAATTGTAAATGACGTAGTAATGGGTGGTAAATCAGAAAGTAAATTCTACCTTAATCAATACGGAAATGGAACTTTTGAAGGCAAAGTAACCTTAGATAATAACGGGGGATTTTGTTCTGTGAAATATAATTTTGAACCAATTACCCTAAACAAAAACAAACGTATTTGTATCCGTCATAAAGGAGATGGCAAAAAGTACCAATTTAGAGTAAAGACCAATCTTGGTGATTCCCAATCTTATGTATATTCGTTCCAAACTTCGACCGAATGGCAAACCACTGATATATCGATTTCTGAATTGCATCCCACTTTTAGAGGTCGTAAATTAGATCTGCCGAATTACGATGGCTCAAATTTAGAAGAAATTGCTTTTTTGATTGGAAATAAAAAAGAAGAGAATTTTCAATTACTTATTGATAGAATTGAGGTCTTATAATTTAAAAACTTCAAGAGATCCAATTGATCCTCTGTAAAAGTTAAATCACCATTCAGAATATTAAAAAAAATTAAGAAATCTATTATTTAAATGTTCCTTCCAGAGATACTATTTATAAAACCTCATAATTCTCTATCTTTGCGGCTTAGAAATTCCACAAAATGAACATTAAATTAATTGCTATTGGTAAAACCGATAACAAAGCTTTACAGTCCTTAATAGACGATTATACCAAGCGTTTGTCGTTTTATATTAAGTTTGATTTGGATATTATTCCTGATATCAAGAACGTAAAAAACTTATCTGAAAGTCAACAGAAAGAAAAAGAAGGTGAACTGATTTTGGCAAAAATAACGCCGACAGATCAACTTATTTTATTGGACGAAAACGGAAAAAACTTTTCCAGCGTTGGATTTTCAGAGGAATTACAAAAAAAAATGAACTCCGGCGTAAAGACTTTAGTTTTTGTAATTGGCGGTCCATATGGATTTTCGGAAACGGTATATGCCAAAGCTCAAGGAAAAATATCGTTGTCTTTAATGACTTTTTCACACCAAATGGTTCGATTGTTTTTTATTGAACAGTTGTATCGCGGATTTACAATTGTGAGAAACGAACCGTATCATCATCAGTAATAAGTATTCAGTCCCGTTTTAAGTTAATTTAGTTTAAAAATAAATCACAGTTCTTTCAACATTTAAAAAGTGGAAGGTCTAAAAACCAAAACAAATGCAATGTTTTGCATTGTTGTAAAAATTGAGATTTAAACAAACTCAAAATTTACAATAAAAATGTATTGAATTTTAGAAATAAAAGACTAAATTTATGTGATTAAAAATCAGCACTATACGTTAAGAAAAATATGTAAATTATATATTAAAAACTTTCTAGCAGAGGTGATAATTATTATTTTTTTAATTTTTAAAAAACTTTATCATGAAACACTTATTTAGATTTTTAGCTATTTTAATTATTTTTTTTGGCATTACCTCGTGCAGTAATGATTACAACAAGCCAAATCCAAACCCAACTCCAAGCATTACAACTTTTAATGCGACATTAGATGGAGCTAGTGAGGCGCCTGCTAATAGTTCAACAGCGACTGGGACGGCTACACTTTCATTTAATAATACTACCAAAACATTTTCAATTTCTGTAATCCACTCTATTGCTTCTCCTACTGGCGGACATATACACATGGGTGCGATAGGAGTAAGCGGAGGTGTTGTATTTCCATTTACAACTTTAGTTTCTCCAATTAACTTCACAAGCCCTGCTTTAACTGCCGCACAAGAAGCAGACCTTAAAGCAAATCTTTACTATGTAAACATTCATACTGCAGCATTTCCAAACGGAGAAATAAGAGGTCAACTTATTAAAGGCACCACCTCAGGAGGTGGATATTAAACAATATTTTTAACAAATAAAGCCTTTTTTTCAAAAAGAAAGGCATATAAAAACATAATACTTATAGAGAATTATAATTAAAGAATTAATTTTTAATAAATGAATTCCTGGTTTTCAAAATTTATTTTTGATGCTGATAGTTTAAGTTCTTGTATAAAAATTTCATATTGCAAATACCCTCCATAACTCAATTCTTTATCAAAGCAAAGTACATATTTTTTAGGTACTTTGCTCGGTAATCTATTTAAATACTCCTGCAACTCATCTTTTTTTACGGTCACATTATTAGCTAAAATCTCATTGTTTTTGTTAACAAAGACAACTATCCCCGACTTTGGTTTTTCCAGTTTATAAAACACATTCGTAAAAGTAACAAAGGCTAAATTTTTGCCAATCGTATCGGCATACGAATAATAATTTTTGGCTTTTTCATTTTTATGCGCTTTTTCTTCACGCTTTTTATTTTGCAATTTCATTACTTCAGGAATTACCAATCGCAACGGCAAACGCTTGTCAATATTAAAAATCCAATTGGTTGAAATAATTTCGTTTTTCCTATTTACTTCTGCCAAAGTATCCTTTTCTTTTGTTCTAAAAAAAATATAGATTGGCGAATGATCTTCTACATTTTTGACAATAGTTGTATTCGATTTCGGCAATAGAATATCTTCTTTCTTTCCACAAGAAAAAAATATAAAAAGTACAATCAGAGTAAGGTATTTCATATTTATGAATTGATTTTATTAAATAAAGTAACGCATTCCATTGCTTCTTTTACATCGTGAACACGAAGGATTTTTGCTCCTTTTGATAATGCTAAAGTATTTAATATTGTTGTTCCGTTTAAAGCTTGTTCGATACTGGTATTTAACGCTTTATAAATCATTGATTTTCTGGAAATTCCAACTAAAAGTGGCAACTCAAGCATGTTAAACAATTGCATTTTTTGAAACACTTCATAATTTTGGTCCAGTTTTTTGGCAAAGCCAAAACCAGGATCGATAATTAAATCATTAATTCCAAAACTCCTTGCTTTTGCAATTCGTTCCGAAAAATAGAACAACATTTCTTTTATAATATCATCGTAAACAGTTAACGTTTGCATGGTTTGAGGTGTTCCTCTCATATGCATCATAATGTAAGGAACACTACATTTTCCAATTACCTCCAACATTTTATCATCTAAATGTCCTGCCGAAATATCGTTAATGATTGCAGCACCATTTTCTATACTTGCTTTCGCCACTTCGCTCCTAAAAGTGTCAATAGACAGGATCGTTTCTGGAAAATGTTTCAGAATTAAATTAATAGCTGGAACAATTCTTGAAATTTCTTCCACCTCAGATACAAACTCGGCATTTGGTTTACTGGAATAGGCGCCAATATCGATAAAGGTAGCACCATCGGTTACCATCTTTTCGACTTGAGATAGCATTTCATTATCATTTTTATACTTTCCGCCGTCAAAAAAGGAGTTGGGAGTTACATTCAAAATCCCCATTACTTTGGGAGTAGATAAGTCGATAAGTTGTCCTTTGCAATTAATAGTCATTATTTTAGTGTTCAGTTGCAGTAATCCGTTATAAAAAATTCAAGCCCCAAAAATCATTAATCCTCATTCAACATTATTTCTCGTTCATTCTTAATTTAAAAAAAATATGCTATTTTTGAGGAAATTTTAGACAAATATACATCAATAATGAAGAATACTTCAAAGGAATACGATAACGTAATTGCGATTTGTCGTTCACTATTTATCAATAAAATGAAAGATTACGGATGTGCTTGGCGTATTTTAAGATTACCTTCATTGACCGATCAAATTTATATAAAAGCACAAAGAATCAGAAGTTTACAAGAAAATGAGGTTCGTAAAATTGATGAAGATGAAACAGGCGAATTCATCGGAATCATCAACTATTCCATTATGGCTTTAATTCAATTGGAATTAGGCGTTGTTGATCAGCCTGATTTAGATGTTGAAAAAGCAACTGAATTGTACAATGCAAAAGTAAAATCAACTAAAAATTTAATGGAAGACAAAAATCATGATTATGGTGAAGCTTGGCGTGACATGCGTGTCAGTTCGCTCACTGATCTGATTTTGCAAAAACTACTTCGTGTCAAACAAATTGAAGATAATAAAGGAAAAACGCTGGTCTCAGAAGGAATTGATGCCAATTATCAGGATATGATTAATTATGCTGTTTTTGCACTTATTCTAATGGGATTTGGAAATAAAAATTAAAATAAAACTATGAAAAATATAATTACTCAGTTCTCGCGGATTTTCGTTGGATTATTATTTATTATTTCAGGATTAATAAAACTGAATGATCCTATTGGTTTTTCTTATAAACTGGCAGAGTATTTTGGCGAACCAGTTTTCAACTTACCTTTCTTAGTGCCATTTTCATTAGCAATAGCTTTGTTTTTAGTTATCCTTGAAGTGGTTTTGGGCTTCCTGTTACTCATAGGCCACAAATCAAAATTTACGATCAACAGTTTGTTATTATTGATTGTGTTTTTTACATTCTTAACTTTTTATTCTGCTTATTATGATGTCGTAAAAGATTGCGGCTGTTTTGGTGATGCACTGCATTTAACACCTTGGCAATCCTTTACTAAAGATGTGGTTTTATTATTTTTTATATTGATTCTATTTTTTAATAAAAAATTGGTTAAACCATTATTTGGGAATACCGTTCTAAATACTTTGGCTTTCACGAGTATTGCTTTATGTGCATTTATGGGATATTGGGTTATAAACCATTTGCCATTGAAAGATTTTCGTCCGTATAAAGTGGGAATCAATATCCAAAAAGGAATGAGAATTCCAGACGACGCCCCAAAAAGCGTAGTCGAAATGGTGTTTGTCTATAAAGTAAATGGTGTTGACACCGAATTTACCGAAAAGGATTTAATGAAGATTCCAGCTGGAGCAACATTTGTAGATAGAAAAGACAAAGTAATTACAGAAGGTTACGTTCCTCCTATTCATGATTTTGTAATGGAAAAAGACGGATCTGACTACAAAGATGAATTTTTACAAGAACCAAAATTAGTTATGATTGTGTCATACGATTTACTTCATGCTGATAAAACTGGTTTGATGAAACTCGAAAAATTAAACTTGGAGGCAAAAGCAAAAGGCTATAAAGTAATAGGTATGACAGCTTCAACTCAGGAGGATATCGAAAAGGTAAAAAAACAATTCGGATTCACTTTTGATTTTTATTTCTGTGATGCAATCGCTTTGAAAACTATCGAAAGAGCGAATCCAAGCATTGTAGTTCTAGAGCACGGAACTATTCTTCAAAAAGTACATTATAATGACATTTCGGATTTGAAATTATAATATTATTTAAAGTTTAAAGCTTTACACTTTTTCTTGTTTAGATACAAAAAATAAATTATGGAATAATTGCTTTTTGAGTTTTAAATAAAAAAGATATTTACAAATTACATTTTAAATTGATAGAAGTCAAATTTTTATTAACTATAACGATATTATATTTAGATTTTTGAATTCTGCTTTCAAAAATTGTAATTCTATATATCTCTTTCCATTTCTTTGTTTAACTTTACTAAAATTATAAAAAAATGAAAAAAATATTCGCTTTATTAATAGCTTTCGTTGCAATTTCTTGCACAAACGCACAACAAAAAACAACATTTTCAAAAGAAGCTTTATCGGAAACATTATTATCAACTAATGATAGCCAAGTTGCATTTAAGGATATCTTAAAAAAATACAAAGGCAAAACTTTGGTAGTGGAAGTTTGGGCTTCTTGGTGTGGCGACTGTGTAAAAGCAATGCCGAAAATTAAAGAATTACAGGCTAATAATCCTGATGTTGCTTATGTGTTTATTTCGATGGACAAAGCTGCAGATAAATGGAAGACAGGTATTGAAAAACACGAATTAAAAGGAGAACATTTCATGGCGAATGATCAAATGAAAGGTGTTTTTGGAAAAGCTATTGATTTAGATTGGATTCCTAGATATATAATTATTGACAAAACAGGTAAAATTGTTCTGTATCGTGCGATCGAAACTGATTTTGACAAAATAAATGAAACTTTAAAAAAATTAAAATAAAAGTAATTAGGATTTCGTGAATCTAAATTTAAGGTATAAATAAACTAAATAAAAAACACTAACTAAAATGAGAAAGAAGATTGTAGCAGGAAACTGGAAAATGCATAAAAATGCAGAACAAACTGAAGATCTATTGAATGAGCTAATCGCTAAAATACCAACCGATACAAACGCACAAGTTATAGTAGCCCCTACTTTTGTGAATTTAGCTTCTGCAGTTGATCATTTAGAATTTACAAATATTAAAGTTGCTGCACAAAATATGCATGAAGCAGAAAGTGGCGCTTTTACAGGTGAGATTTCTGCAGATATGTTACAAAGTGTAGGTGTAAAAACAGTTATTCTTGGACATTCTGAACGCAGAGCCATTTTTAATGAAACTGATGCTTTAATCGCAGGTAAAGTAAATACAGCTTTGGAGCATGATATGACTGTTATTTTCTGTTTTGGAGAAGAATTGAAAGACCGTCAATCTAAAAATCATTTTAATATTGTTGAGAATCAATTGAAAGATGGTTTATTCAATATTGAAGCTTCAAATTGGAAAAATATTGTTTTAGCATATGAACCAGTATGGGCAATTGGAACAGGTGAAACTGCTTCACCGGAGCAAGCGCAGGAAATGCACGAATTCATCAGAGAAACAGTTCGTAAAGCTTTTGGAAGTGATATTGCAGAAGATGTATCTATTCTTTATGGAGGAAGCGTAAAACCTGAAAATGCAAAAGAAATTTTCTCTAAACCAGATGTTGATGGGGGTCTTATTGGTGGAGCTGCACTAAAAGCCGATGATTTCGTTTCGATAATAAATGCCATTTAAAAAAAAACTACAACGTTAAAAAAAGAGGTTCGAAAGCATTGAGGGGACTGAAAAACATCGCTTATTTGGATTAGAGTTCTTTTTAGACAATAAAAAAACGCTTATAGCAGGATTTTTAAAGATCCGTTATAAGCGTTTTCGTTTTATAACTGTTTTTTATTTGAAGCTGCATAAGTCTATTTTAGAATTCTATAGGTTCATTTTGCATAAAGCTCATTTAGGTTCTGATTTCCTATATTAATTTCAGTATTCCTTTTAAGTTGACCGCGAAAATTGCTATTGCACCTTGCATTTACATATTGGTAATACCATTCGATATCGCTCTATCATAACCATATACATTTTTTAACTCACTATTTTTCACTTCTATTTTATATCGGTGTTTTGCTTTTTCTTTGTAATAGCCAGTTTCTTGAAAGCTGATTTGTTCTTGATGTAAGTCCGATTTTATCGACACCGAATATGTTTTTGTCTTGGTTCTTTCATTATAACAACCTTCTTTTAAAGGGCAAGACTTACACTTTTCTACATCAAAATAGTAGGTTTGTACTTGATTTTTTCCAACATTTTTTTTACCCTGAACAACCTTGCGTATAGCCATAAGACCTGCAGGACAAACAAATCTATCGGCATCTTTATTGTAATCAAATTTATCTTCGTCTTTTCTAGCCCCTTGTGCTATTGTAACATTTAGCCTGGCTACCACTTTAATATTTTGCTCTCTTATGAGTTTGAGATTTTCTTTTCCTGCATAAGCTCCATCGCCAATGATAATATCAACATCGATTCCGTTTTCCTGACTAATTTCTAAGAGTTTAGGCAATTCTGGTCCATCTCTTTTTTCGCCTGATGTGACTTCAGCCGCTGTAATGATGCACTCTTGGGTCATCGCTAAATGAGTCTTATATCCAAAGAAGGAACTATCAGCGGATTTATGACCTGTTTTGGCATCTGTATCTTTTGATAACGTAAAATTTTCCTGAGTATCTTCTATTGTTTATTTAAGCAAGTTTAATTTTTCCTTTACAGCAGGTATAGCGCTTAAAGATTGCTCTTTTTCAATTACTCTCTCCAACTCTTTACAATAGGTCAATTCCTTTTCCAATTCATCGGTATTGTTCTTCTTTGGCATGCGTTCTTTCCATTGGTCATCAAATAAATAAACCGTTTTTCGTAGTAGTTTGGAACGCTCTCTCAATACTTCAATCGCCGAAAATGGATTCGATCTTGATGAAGTATGTGTGGCGTCAACTATAATAGACTTGGAGCGGATGATACCCTTTTCAACGGCTATAGATACTGTTTTGCCAATCAATAGATTTAATAAGTCGGTGTCCTTCAAACGTAATTTTCGGAATTTCGTCAATGAACTAGGATTTAAAACATCTACCTCTGGTGCCATTTCCAAAAAATACTTAAACGACATATCGAAACGAGAGCGCTCCACTACATCAACATCTGACACGGTATAAATTGTTTTCACAAGTAAACATTTGAACATACGCACTGGACTTTCTGCTGTGCGACCATTATTTATACAATATTTATTTAGCAACTCATCGTAGATAAATGAAAAATCGATCAAGTCATTTATTTTCCTTAGCAAATTATCCTAGGGAACGATTAAATCATATAACGAAGAATACGGACTGAATTGAATTTTTTGTTGCTGAACTAACATCTAAAAGGTCTTATGATTACATTTAATCCTTAAAAAAGACTTTTTCAGTGGCCTCAAAGCATTCAAACCTCTTTTTTTTTAGTTTTCATTATTCAATGGAATTAGATAATACTACCTTTGCAAAAAAAATAAACATGTCAAACATTTATATAGGCTATCATTTCGCTATAGAGCCAAAAGAATTAGGTTCGGAAATATTAATTGCAGAACTGGGAGAAAAAGCATTTGAAAGTTTTACAGAAACTGAAACAGGAATATCTGCTTTTGTTCAAAAGGATTTATGGGATGAAAATATTCTAGATAATATCTATATTTTGCAATCGGAAGAATTTAAAATCGAATATACTTTTGAAGAAATCGAACAAGTAAATTGGAATGAGGAATGGGAAAAGAATTTTGAAGCAATTGATGTGCAAGGAAACTGTCACATCCGTGCGCCTTTTCATCCAAAAACGGATGCTGAATTTGATATTGTAATTGAACCAAAAATGAGTTTTGGAACGGGTCATCACGAGACCACTCATATGATGGTCCAACATTTATTAGAAATCGATGTAACGGGAATGAAAACACTTGATATGGGCTGTGGAACGGCAATTTTGGCTATTCTTGCTGAAATGAAAGGAGCACAACCAATTGATGCAATCGATATTGACAACTGGTGTTATTTGAATTCAATCGAAAATGCAGAACGCAATAAATGTAAACATATTACAGTTTATGAAGGAGATGCTTCATTATTGAAAGGTAAAAAATACGATTTGATTATCGCCAATATCAATCGAAATATTTTGTTGAATGACATGCAAAGCTATGTGGATTGTTTAAATGATAAAGGAACCTTGCTTTTAAGCGGTTTCTACGTTGAAGACATCCCATTTATCGATGCTTCTTGTACGGAAAAAGGTTTAAGTTATGTTAAAAAATTCGAAAAAAACAACTGGGTTTCATTAAAATACGTAATTTAGTATCAATTATTATGGAAACTAACAGAAGAAATCATTGGGACACGGTTTATGAAACGAAACAACCCAACGAAGTAAGCTGGACACAAGAAAATCCTAAGACCTCCCTTGATTTTATCCGAGAAACTGATTTGGATAAATCATCAAAAATTATTGATATCGGAGGTGGCGACAGTAAACTCATTGATTATTTATTGGAAGATGGTTACGAAAACTTAACGGTTTTAGACATTTCATCAAAAGCATTAGAACGAGCAAAAATTCGTTTGGGAGATAAAGCTGACAGAGTTACTTGGATCGTTTCAGATATCACTGAATTTGTTCCAGATACCGCTTATGATATTTGGCATGACAGAGCCACGTTTCACTTTTTGACCACGGAAGGTCAAATAAATAAATATCTTGCAATTGCTCAAAAGTGGATTACCGGATTTTTAATTGTAGGAACCTTTTCTGACAAAGGACCTACTAAATGTAGCGGTCTTGAGATAAAACAATATACAGAAACAGCTCTTGAGAAGCAATTTAACAGCAATTTTGAAAAGCTAAAATGTATTAATGAAGACCATGAAACGCCCTTTGAAACAATACAAAATTTTATATTTTGTATGTTTAGGAAAAAATAAATCAACTGTATTTTTATTTAAACCCAAATTATGTAAAAATGAGTACTAAAGAAAAAATAAGAGAAAAAGTAAGCAAAAAAGAAGTTACATCTATTAACAACGAAATAGTGGTGTATAATGATGATGTAAATACTTTTGATCACGTAATAGACACACTAATACGTATTTGTCAACATACCGCAGAACAGGCGGAACAATGTTCATTAATAGTACATTATAATGGGAAATGCACCGTAAAAACTGGTCCCTATGATAAGCTGAAACCGCAATGCACACAACTACTTGAAGCAGGATTGAGTGCTGAAATAGTTTAATTACTGGTGTAAATGCCCTATGAAAATTATTAATTCAAAATTCCAAGTTTAAAATTCGTTGAAAACATCGAAAATTAAGTTTGGAATTTTCGATTTTGACCATTAAACTTCAGTAATTTTTTTGATTACTGTGAAAAATACAATTTTGAAACTATTTTTTCACACCAAAAACCAATTTATTAAAAAAAGGCAGCTTCGATTATTTTTATTAAAATCTAATTGCTCAATATTATACCACATAAATAAATTATCATCAATACCTTAAAAAATTTACAGTTTTATTATATATTTGAAAAAATAATAAGAGTAAATGGAAGAATACGGTAAAATATTAGTTTTTGTGATGCCCATTTTTTTAATATTAATCTTGTTAGAAAAACTATACGGGTACTACAAGGGAGAAAATACAGCTCCTAATATGGATTCTATTTCTAGCATAAGTTCAGGAATGGTAAATTCCGTGAAAGACGTTTTGGGTCTAAGTATTACGCTAATATCGTATGATTGGATTGCCTCAAAAATTGCCATATTCCATTTAGAGGCTACTAATATCGCTTATATTGTTGGCTTTATAGCTATTGATTTTTACGGATATTGGAGCCATCGTTTGTCCCATCAAATTAATTTTTTGTGGAATAAACATGCCATTCATCATAGCAGTGAAGAGTTTAACTTAGCTTGTGCTTTACGGCAGCCTGTATCAAGTTTCGTCAACCTATTCACCTTTTTATTGATTCCCGCAGCACTTTTGGGCGTTCCATCAAAAGTCATTGCCATTATGCTTCCTATTCATTTATTTCTCCAATTTTGGTATCATACAAAACACATAAAAAAAATTGGTTTTCTTGAAAACATTCTTGTTTCACCCTCTCATCACAGGGTACATCACGCTATAAATCCAGAATATATGGATAAAAACCACTCTCAAATATTTATAATCTGGGATAAGTTATTTGGAACTTTTCAAGAAGAATTAGAAGCGGTTCCTCCTGTCTTTGGCATAACAAGGCCTGCAAAAACATGGAATCCAATTCGGATTAACTTTCAACATTTGTGGTTATTGATTACAGATGCGTGGCGGGCGGAAAATTGGAAAGATAAATTAACCATTTGGTTTAAACCAACTGGGTGGCGTCCTAAAAATTTTGAAGAAAAATATCCCGTACACAAAATTACAAATGTTTATGATTTTGCAAAATATGGAACTAATCATTCCACAAAATTGATGATTTGGTCCATGATCCAAACCTTAATAACCTTATTATTTATTACGTATCTCTATAATTCTATTGCTATTATTGGTTTGCCAAATGTATTTGTATATGGCGCTTTCATCTTTGTTACTGTTTATAGTTATACGGAATTGATGGACACGAGAAAGGTCTCAATATTCTGTGAAAGCATACGATTTATTTTTGGCATTGGGATTATTTCATTTTTTGGTGATTGGTTTGGCATGAATCAACTATTCCCTTATGCCAATTATATCATTATCGTGTATCTTACGTTATCCTTAATAGCCTCCGTCTACTTTGTCAGTGTGAATTTTGAAAAAGAAACAGTAGTTGTCGCATAATCTTAAAAACATTTCATGAGAAGTACCTTATCATTCAAAGCCTTCATTGCAATTAGTTTTGCTTATCTTTTATTAATTATTTTGGGTAGAGAGGACATATCTTGGTTTATAAAACCATTTTTGGTTCCTTTTCTCTTTCTTGCTGTTTATTCTTGCAGCGACTTTCCTTCTAAAAAATTCCTACTAACAGCTTTACTATTTTCTTGGATAGGCGATGTTGTTTTACTTTTTGCTGATAAAGATGAATTGTATTTTATAATCGGATTGGTTTCTTTTTTATTATCTCACATTGCTTATATCTTATTATTCAGCAAACAATTACGAATATATTCAAATAAAAATAAGGCCATATTTTGGGTAGGCATCACTGCAATTGTAGTCTACCTAATGGTAATGCTTGCTGTTTTATTACCAAGGCTGGGTGATTTAAAAATTCCTGTTATTGTGTATGCAATCGTTTTATCTACGATGCTTTTGGTTGCTTTTAAAGGGTATTTAAAATGGAACGCTCCCGCAAATATCTATATTTTATTAGGAGCAGTTATTTTTGTTTGTTCCGATAGCATACTGGCTTTTAATAAGTTTTACGAACCTCTTAAATTCAGTTCTCTACTAATTATGTCCACTTATATCACCGCTCAATATTTAATCGTTGTTGGTATTTTAAAATTAAACAAAAAAAAATAGCACTCTCTTTTTTGAAAGTGCTATTTTGAATAACGCTTTAGGATGATTAATGAGGCAGTTTATCTCTGAATAATCCGTATATAAAAGTTCCTAATAAAGCGCCGAAAAAGATGATTAGAACACTCCAAAAACCAGCGCCAAGAAGAATGAATATGGGCCCGGGACAAGAACCTACAAGTGCCCAACCCAGTCCGAAAAATATTCCGCCAATCCAATAACGGGTAGAACCTTTTTCTTTGTCCTGAATTTCTATTGGTTGCCCTTTTATGTCCTTTATATTGTTTCTTTTTATAAGTTGAATACCAATGACTCCTGTAGCAATTGCCACAGAAATAATTCCGTACATGTGAAACGATTGAAATTGAAACATTTCATAAATTCGATACCACGAAACTGCCTCCGATTTGGTGAGTACAATTCCAAAAACAAATCCTACAAGTAAATATTTTAATACGTTCATATTCTAAAAAATTAATGGTAATAAAAAATGCGCCATAATTAACCCCCCAATAAAAAATCCGATAACCGCCTTCAAGGATGGAAGCTGCAAATTACTCAATCCTGATATGGCATGACCTGAAGTACAACCACCTGCATAACGGGTTCCAAATCCAATTAGAATGCCTCCTGTTAGTAGAATAAGAATGCATTTTGGAGATTGCCAAATTTGGGTTCCAAAGAGTGCATCCGGCATCAGCTTTCCGTTTGGAGCATCTATTCCTAATTGTGCTAACTGGGCAATCGTTTTTGGGTTTATATCAACATTTGAAGGATCGCTCATAAAATAAACTGCTACAAAACCACCCAACATTGCACCTACAACGACCACTAAATTCCAGCGTTGTGATTTCCAGTCAAAATTAAAAAAAGAAACATATTTCCCCGCTCCTGCCATAGAACACAACGAACGCAAATTAGATGACATTCCGAAAGCCTTTCCGAAATAAATCAGACAGAGCATAATCATGCCTATTAAAAACCCAGAAACATACCAAGGCCAAGTTTGAAAAATAATATTCATATTGTTTATTTTTTTTACAAAAATAAGGATTCTCCTTTTTAAAAATATCACAATTAAGTTACAATTCTTGTTTGAAGTAGCGAAACCGTTTGAAGTTCTGTTTATATTTGTGGTTAAATTAGTATTTTCTATTTTTAATAGGAATAAAAAATGAAATATACCTTGCTTCAAAAAGTAAGTAAACAAATAAATTTATGAAAAAAACGGTCCTTTTTATCGCTTTGTTAATTGTCACTGCATCTTGTGTAAGCAGTAAATCTACTTTGAAAAATGTAGATGATAACGCCCCTGTTCTCACATTATCTCAAAACAATACTTTCATAATTACGGAATACAGCAAGGACAAAAAATATGGTTATGATCAAGATTACCCCATCAATATTTTTTACCGAACCACTATAGATGACTCCATTAATCAAGAACGGTTTTTAAATGCTTTAGCAGGGCCAAAAGGCGAAATAATCAATTATACAAAATTAGAAAGCTGTTGTCCTTTCCCAACCAAAAGAACCGATTTGGGTGCTGGTTTTCTAGACGTTTATGAATTAAAATGGGATGGTCAAAAAAAACCTGTAAAACTCTATTTGAACATTTACGAAAAAGGAATTTTAATGGTGCCGGTTGGTCTTATTTTAAAGAAAAATTAAATTGTAAACGAGCCCCCTAGCCCTGATAGAAGGGAAAATCCTTTAATTTTTTTCTTTAAAAAAATAAAAGATTGTAACGGATAGCAGGAAATAGCTTCAAAAAAATACTAAATCATATTTTCTAATTACCTTTGCACTTTCAAAAAACAACTACTATGAACATACATACTATTCCACAAATCAAGCATACTAAAAGTGGTAATTTCTTCCTTCTGGCTGGACCTTGTGCCATAGAAGGAGAAGAAATGGCAATGCGTATTGCCGAAAAATTAATTGGTATCACTGATAAATTAGAAATTCCTTTTGTTTTTAAAGGTTCATTTAAGAAAGCGAATCGTTCCAGAATTGACAGTTTTTCTGGAATTGGAGATGAGAAAGCATTGAAAATCTTGGAAAAAGTATCAAAAACTTTTGGGGTTCCTACTGTAACGGATATTCATACCAATGAAGATGCCGAAATGGCTGCGCAATACGTTGATGTGCTTCAAATTCCAGCATTTCTTGTTCGTCAAACTGATTTAGTGGTGGCTGCTGCCAATACTGGAAAAGTGGTAAACCTGAAAAAAGGGCAGTTTATGAGTCCTGAAAGCATGAAACATGCGGTACAGAAAGTATTGGATTGTAACAATCAAAATGTAATGGTTACGGATCGTGGAACTATGTTTGGGTACCAAGATATGATTGTTGATTTTAGAGGTATCCCTACCATGCAGCAATATGCGACTACAGTTCTGGATGTAACACATTCGCTACAACAACCCAACCAAACGGCTGGGGTAACAGGAGGAAGACCAGATATGATCGAGACTATTGCCAAAGCAGGAATTGCTGTTGGCGTTGATGGGATTTTTATAGAAACACATTTTGATCCCGCTAATGCAAAAAGTGACGGGGCTAATATGCTGCATTTAGACTATTTCGAAAATTTAATGACCAAATTAGTGGCTATAAGAAAAACTGTAAATCAGTTTTAGATTAATTACACAAGGTGGTGAACCGTTTAATAACAAATTGTAATAAAGAAGAGGCTGTCTGTAAAATGACAGCCTCTTTTTGTTTAAACCATTTTTTATTTAAATGATAGCGATCCATTTTACTTTAATTATAAATTTGTGTATACCATTGCTTTATTATAAATAATTATTAGCTAAATTTGAGATTATGTTTTCATTTACAAGTAAACATTTCATAAAATTTGTATTTATCTAAAATCCCAATAAAAACAACTTTTAAATTCAATGGCTATAAAAAAAGCAAATCCTGATTCAGACGGGACCTATCACTTTGATAATTTCTTTGATATATCAGCTGATTTAATTTGTATTGCAGGTTTTGATGGCTATTTCAAGCGAATAAATCCGGCTGTTTCAAAATTATTAGGGTATTCAGATGCGGAATTGTATGCTAAACCCATAAGTAGTTTTGTTTATGCGCCAGACCTTAAAATTACATTAGAAACGAGGGAACAAGTATATAAAAACAAGCCGCTTTTAAATTTTGAAAATAGATATTTAACTAAAAATGGAGCCATTGTTTGGTTATCATGGACCTCAATGCCTGTCGAGTCGGAAAAATTAGTTTATGCGATTGCCAAGAACATCACCCATAAAAAAAGAATTGAAGAAGAGCGCAACTTACTTCTTACCAATCTTACGCAAATTAATAAGGAACTTACCGTTTTATCACACAAAACCTCACACGATTTAAAATCTCCCATTAACAATATGCTTTCCGTTTTTAGTCTCATCGATGTTTCTAAAATCAATGATCCGGAAACATTGGAATTAATTAATATTCTTAAATTAACCAGTGAAAATTTAAAACAAACTTTAAACAGCTCAATCGATGAACTTGTTGAAAATGAGAGCATAAATACTCATATAGAAGAATTGAATTTAAGTGAATCGCTCAATGAAGTACTTATGTCCGTAAATTCATTGGTACAGGATTCAAAAGCAATTATTAATGTTGATTTTTTAGATTTTGAGAACATTAATTTCAACAAAGCATATATGAAAAGTATTTTTTTGAATTTATTAACCAATTCGATTAAATATGTAAAACCACAGCATACACCCGTTATAACGATCCAATCTAAAAAAGTCAATGGGGTTAAACAATTAATTTTCTCAGATGAGGGACTTGGTTTCGATATGGATAAAGTGAAAGATAAGATTTTTGGATTGTATGAAAAATTCCACAGTAACATTGATAGTAACGGTATAGGACTGTATCTAGTTTACAATCACATCACCCGTTTAGGTGGCCGAATTGCAGTTGAAAGTAAAATAAATGAAGGTGCTAAATTCACAATATCCTTTAGATGTTGAGAATTTAGCATTCATAATGGACGTTATAGCTTCTACTGTTAAATTTTAGACTTAACAACCTCGATCCCACTTTGATCTATTAAGTACATTAGCGAAGCCATTGTTGCCGCTCCTAATTCTAATTCTCTTTTATTGACAGCATCAAATGTATCATTCAAGGCGTGGTGATAATCAAAATAACGTTGGGAATCTGGCTTTAAACCTGCTTTCACAAGCGCTTTAGAAGTCAATGGTCCAATATCTGAACCGGCATGTCCTTTTACAAAACTATGGATTAAATACGGCTCAAAAAGATCTTTCCATCCTAGAATTTTATTAAAATTAGCATCATCACTTTCTAAAGAAAAACCTCTGGGACTGAATCCGCCGGAGTCACTTTCTAAAGCAAAAATGTGGTTTTCTTTGTTGGCTTGAGCCAATTCTTCGTATTTTTTTCCGCCTTTACCCCCGTTTTCTTCATTCATAAAAAGTACAACACGGATTGTGTTTTTCGGTTTATATCCCAAGTTTTTAAAAATATTTACGACCTCCATACTTTGAACCACTCCTGCTCCATCATCATGAGAACCATCGGCTAAATCCCAAGAATCAAGATGCCCACCAACAACCATAATGTTTTCTGGATGTTCACTTCCTTTTATCTCTCCTATGACATTATAGGATAAAACATCATCCATTTGTTTACAGGATTGTTTAAAATAGAATTTTAATTTGGGATTACTTTTTAATTTTTTGCTCAATAATTCCGCTCCGTTTGTACTAATAGCGGCAACCGGAATGTATTGTAATTTTTTAATATCGCCATAACTCTGTGCTCCTGTATGAGGAAAATCATCCAATCGAAGATTCATAGATCGTACAATCGTACCCAAAGCACCAAATTTTGAAGCTTCTTTGGCTCCTGTAAATCTTTGATCTACACATCCACTATAAGCATTAAATGTTTCAATTTGTTCCTTTTCCATCGGTCGGTTGAAAAAAACTATTTTCCCTTTAATTTTAGCTCCTAAAGCTTCTAATTCTGTTATGCTGTGCACTTCAATTACTTCAGCTGTAAGTCCGTTTTTTGCGGTAGCAACAGAACCTCCCAATGCACAAATAGGCACATTTATTTTAGTATTATTGTCTTGAATGAAAGCAGTTTCTTTTTCGCCGCGAACCCATTTTGGCACCATCACTTCCTGAAGATAAACCCGGTCAAGCCCTAATGTTTCCAATTGTGTTTTGGTATACTGAACCGCTTTCTCTGCGCTGGCCGAACCTGATAAACGAGAACCTATTTTATTGGATAAGTAATCCAACCAAGAATAGCATTTTGAGTTGGTTAATGATGATTTGTAAATTTCTTTTAACGTTTGCTCCTCTTTAGTTTGTGCAAAAAGAGTAATTCCATTCAAAAATAATACTGCCAGAAATGTTGTTTTTCTCATACGGTGATAGATTGTGATTCAAAAATTTTGCTAACTTTTAATTATTTATTTGCATCGCAAGTTCGACATTCCTGCATAATTATATATTAAAAAATCAAAAAAAATCCTGCAAGATTTTAGATACTTGCAGGATTTGATAATTTAGTTAATTGGCTCAAAACTTATTGCTGTCCCTCCGCCTGGTGCCAAATTCAAATTAATTTTCGATTTGCTTGTTACAACCATCGTTTTAATTTTGTAAGCGATTGGGTTATTCTTCCAATCAGCATCTTTTGCATCTTCATAAATAATCGCTTTATACTTTTTTCCTTTGGTAAGAAAATCTAATTTTACTTCCGATTTTCTAGCATTTTCATCTGTGATTGCTCCTAGAAACCAAGATTCTTTACCTTTTGCTTTTCTCGCAATTGTTAAATAATCCCCTGGCTCCGCCTGTAAATATGTACTGTCATCCCAATCTACTGCTACGTCTTTTATAAATTGAAAAGCATCTGGATATTTTTCATAATTTTCAAGTAAATCAGCTGCCATTTGAATTGGAGAATACATTGTTACGTACAAAGCCAGCTGTTTTGCTAATGTTGTATGAACTTGCTCTGTTTTATTTTTGTCATAATAACTCATTTTTATTTCAAAAATTCCAGGCGTATAATCCATTGGCCCACCCAAAAGTCTTGTAAATGGTAAAATTGTTTCGTGCATCGGTGGATTTCCTATACTCCACGCATTAAATTCAGTCCCACGAGCGGCTTCGGCAGCAACATAATTTGGATACGTTCTTCCGTAACCTGTGGGATGTGATGATTCATGTGAGTTAACCATTAATTTATAATCGGCTGCACGTCTGGCAACAAAATTAAAGTGATTTACCATAGTTTGTCCATCATGAAATTCTCCTCGCGGAATAATTTTACCCACATATCCTGTTTTAACTGCGGGATAATTATATTTAACCATATTCTCGAAAGCACGATCCAAATGGCGCTCATAATTAGCAACAGAACCTGATGTTTCATGATGCATAATCATTTTCACGTTTTTTGCTTTGGCGTAAGCCGAAAGAGCCGCAATATCAAAATCCGGATAAGGTGTCGTGAAATCAAAAACTTCTTCCTTCCAGTTTCCGTTCCAATCTTCCCAACCTACATTCCAACCTTCTACCAATACGCCGTCAAAACCATTTTTGGCTGCAAAATCGATATATCTTTTGGTATTCTCCGTCGTTGCGCCATGCTTTCCTGAAGCTTTTGGTGCGTCTGCAAAATTAGTTGCATTTTGTGACCCTGCATAATCCCAAGTTGATTTTCCTACGTGCATTTCCCACCAGATTCCAACATATTTCATTGGTTTTATCCATGAAGTGTCATCAATTTTAGAAGGTTCATTTAAGTTTAAAATCATTTTAGACCCTACGATATCTCGGGCATCATTACTTATCATAATAGTTCGCCAAGGTGATACGCAAGGCGTTTGCAAATAAGCTTTGTCTCCAATGGCGTTAGGTACCAATTGAGCTGTTAATTTGTAATTGTTTACATCTACATTCAGATGCATTACAGGATAGTTCACAACTGCAGCCTCAAAAATATTAACATACAAACCCGTCGGAGATTTCATCATCAAAGGTGTTTGTACCATATATTTTCCAGGAATGGATTTTACACCAATGCCATTATTCATGTTTATTTTAGAGTTGTCTATTTCGGAAAGCTTTGTTTCATTATATTCATATTCATTGCTGTCAAAATCTCCTGGAATCCAGAACACTTTGTTATTTTCTGTCAAATTAAATTGAGTAACTTCATCGGAAATAATGAAATAATTCAAATCCGCTTGTTTTGGAAAATCATATCTGAACGCTACTCCCTCATCAAAAGCTCTGAAAATGATATTCATTTTTACATGTGTTTCTTTTTGAACAAGAGAAACAGTAAGCTCATTGTAATGATTAACAATATTAGATTGCTCTCCTAAAACTGGTTTCCAAGATTCATTGAAAGTGGCTGTTTTTGAACCAACAATTTCAAATTTAACATTTAAAGCCGGTTTATCCTTTAATTTTATTCCCAAAGCACTTTCCAAAACTACCGCTTTGCTTTTGTAATTTACCGAATAAGTTGGCTGGCCATCTCCTGCTAATTTAAAATCAACCGAAATTTTACCGGAAGGAGATTGAACGCTCTGGGCACTCAACATACTCATGGCAAAGGCAAGTAAAACTGATAATAATTGTTTCATTTTGAATGTTTTTTTGAACGTACGAATATAGCAAAAATCTAGGTTTTCTAATCGCTTAACATATCACAAATCTACCTTTTTTGTTAAAAAAAACCCTCCAGTAAAAATACTGAAGGGTCGTCATTAAATAAACAAACCAAATTTATTTAATCAACTCCAAACTAACTTTCTTCTCTGCATTTGAATTAGTGCCAACAAAAATTTGAAAGGCACCCGGCTCAGCAATAAATTGTAAATCTGAATTATAAAACTTTAACTCTTCAACAGAAATTTCAAAAGTTACCGTTTGTTTTTCTCCTTTTTTAAGAGCGATTTTTTGAAATCCTTTCAGCTCTTTTATAGGTCTTGTAACAGAACCTATAAGATCCCTTATGTACAATTGAACTACTTCTTTACCATCATAATTTCCTGTATTTGTAACCTCAACAGTAACGTTTACTTTTTCGTTAAAATTCATTTTATCCGATGAAATCTTCAGGTTCGAATAGTCGAATGCGGTATAACTCAATCCAAATCCAAAAGGAAATAAAGGTTCATTTCTTTCATCGATATAATTAGATCTGAATTTTTCAAACTTTCCTTCTTTGTTCCCTAGTGGTCTTCCTGTATTTTTTTGATTGTAATAAATAGGCACCTGCCCTACACTTCTAGGAAAAGTAGCTGTCAATTTTCCCGAAGGATTTTCATTTCCAAACAAAACGTCAGCAATAGCACTTCCTGCTTCACTACCTGCAAACCAGGTATTCAATATTGCAGGAACGGTTTCACTTTCTTGAACTAAAACCAAAGGACGACCTGTGAATAAAACTAAAACTACTGGTTTTCCTGTTTTCAATAATGCCTGTAATAAATCTTTTTGAGCCTGCGGAATTTCTAAATTGGTACGGCTGCTACTTTCTCCACTCATTTCCGCAGATTCACCAAGAGCTGCAATAATCACATCGGATTGATTGGCAATTTTCAAAGCTTCCGCCAATAATTCTGCTGCCGTTCTGCTATCACGATGCAAGGTTTTACCAAACATGGTTGCTTTTTCTTCGAAAGCTGCATCATAATCCAGATTACTTCCTTTGGCGTAAAGCACTTTTGTAGCATTTCCTCCTACTTCTTTGATTCCGGCTACTAATGAAATTGATGTTTGCATATTAGTAGCCACACTCCAGGTACCCGCCATATTTTCTTTGGCATCAGCCAGCGGTCCAATCACGGCGACAGTTCCTGATTTTTTCAAAGGCAGCAATTGGTTCAGGTTTTTAAGTAAAACCAAAGATTGAGCAGCAATTTTTCTAGCTTCAGCTCTATTACTGCTTGTAAAAATTTCTGTTTTTGCTCTTTTTACATCACAATATTTGTAAGGATCTTCAAACAATCCTAAATCATATTTGGCATTCAAAATAAGTCGAACCGCACTATCAATTTGTTCGATATTAACTTTTGCTTCATCCAATGACTTTTTTAAAGTCTTTAGGAAACCTTCGCCTACCATATCCATTTCGATTCCGGCATTTAACGCCAAAGCAGATACCGTTTGTAAATCTCCCATACCGTGTTCTATCATTTCAGGAATTCCTGTGAAATCAGTAACCACAAAACCTTTAAAACCCCATTGCTTTCTTAAAACATCAGTCATTAACCATTTGTTCCCTGTTGCCGGAATTCCGTCAATTTCATTGAAAGATGCCATCACTGAACCAACACCCGCATCAACAGCCGCTTTGTATGGAGGAAAATAATCATTGTACATTTTTATTCTGCTCATATCTACCGTGTTGTAATCACGTCCCGCTTCCGGGGCACCATACAAAGCAAAATGTTTCACACAAGATAAAATGGTATTATTTTTTGACAAATCATCTCCTTGGTATCCATGAACCATTGCTTTGGCAATTTGGCTTCCCAAATACGGATCTTCACCCGAGCCTTCAGAAACTCTACCCCAACGAGGATCACGAGAAATATCAACCATAGGCGAAAAAGTCCAGTTGATTCCATCGGCACTGGCTTCTTGTGCAGCAATTTGAGCACTTCTTTCAATCAATTTCATGTCCCACGTACAAGATAATCCAAGCGGAATAGGAAAAGTAGTTTCATAACCATGAATAACATCCATTCCAAAAAGCAACGGGATTTTCAATCGGCTTTTTTCGACTGCAATCTTTTGTACTTCTCTAATCTTCTGAACGGACTTTATATTGAATAAACCACCAACTTTACCTTCTTCAATATTTTTAGCCACATTAGAGCTATTGGCAGCTCCGGTTGTAATATCTCCCGAAGTTGGCAAGTTTAATTGCCCAATTTTCTCGTCCAAAGTCATCTTAGAAAGTAACTCTGCTACAAATTCAGTCTTTGGTTTAATTTTAACTGTTTTTTTGGTAGTCTTTTTTTGGCTGTAGCCAAAAAGTGAAAAACCTACCAGAAGTATAATTAGTTTAATTTTCATTTTATATCTGTTTTTATCTGTTTAAACATCCAATCGTAAATTTCTTGGTTGTCATATACTTTAGACCAACTATCGTGTCCCGCATCATCGAAGATGGTTAGTTCAACATTGGCATTACAGGATTTTAATTTTTTATAGATCGTGATCGCATAATCGACATTGACAACATCATCTAGCAGACCATGAAAAATTCGGGTAGGTATGTTCTTGATTTTACAATCTTCTATCATTGGAACTCTATCTACAAAACCAGCAATTGGAACCAATGCAGCAAAAGTTTCGGGATGTGCAAAAGCAAGATTCCAAGCTCCCCATCCCCCCATACTCAAACCCGTTAAGTAAATCCTATTGGCATCTATATTATTTTCTTTTTGAATTTTTAAAATCAATCGATACAATACTTCTTCATTCCAATATTCATTCTCCGGACATTGTGGCGCTAATATATACGCGTCGAGCTCGTGATTTTTGATGTATTTAAAAGGACCGTGAACTTTTACTTTTTCGATATCTGTTCCTTTTTCACCAGAACCATGAAGAAAAATAATCAGTGGTTTTTTCCCTTTGGTATTTGCCGGAATGTGCAATGCATAACCTAATTCGTGTTTCTCAACGATTTCGGTTTTTATTTTCCCATTAACATCTGATTGAGAAAAGGAATTCAATGAAAATAAAAAGGCAATTATTATAATTTTATACTTCATAATTTCTTAAAAATTATATTTTCCGGAATGAAAACCAAGTTTTACTAAACCTTGTTTCACCTCTGGCGAATTCATAAATAATTTCCATAATAAGCCGGTACGATAATTTTCAATCATTGGCGCTATTGTACCCTGATCGATTGCTAAATATCTTGGTGTTACCCAATTATAATGCGGTGAAAAGGCATCATAAGGTCCCGCGATTCCAACTAAAGAACTCTTTTTCTCATCATATAGATAATGCAGGAATTTCATTGATTCTGTTGGCGTATACGGAAAAGAGGATAAGGCTGCTGTTGGTGAAATTACTCCTAAATCATTATTGGGCTGATGCGCTGAATATCCTGTCGATCCGTCACTATTTCGAGAATAACTTGCAGTCAATCCCCAACATTTATCCGAATATCCATTCCATTGTTTTGGATTGGCTATGCAGTATTGGTTAATGATTTTAGAATGATTTTGCGTAAGTACCCAGTAATCTGCATATTGATCCGTCAAGTTAGTAGGATCTAAACCTAAATAGGAGTATTGAGCCCAGAACAAAGGTCCTACATTACCGGTTGCTCCATTATAATTGAAAATGACTGGAATTCCGTATTGCGAACCACCATTTACTATTGCACCATTTCTTGCCCAAGCTTGATGATATGCTGCAGCAGGAATAGGATGTGTAGGAGACGCGGCACCCATTATGTAGGTAATCAAACATTCGTTGTATCCTTCCAGTTTAAAATTCATTTCCCAACCGTAAGTAGGTGACCAATGCCAGTATAACGCATTTTCGCCTTTAGTATACCAATCCCACTCTACACCTTTCCATAAATTATCTGCTTTAGTGGCTAAAGCCTGTTCTGCAGCAGTTCCGTTTTTGAAATATTCTCTAACGGTTAACAAACCCTGACATAAAAAAGAGGTTTCTACCAAATCCCCTCCATTATCTTTTGTTCCAAAAGGAATTACCTTACCTGTAGTTCCATTTATCCAATGTGACCACGCACCATGAAAACGATCCGCATTTTCTAGAAAAGTCAAAGCAGTTGTAAGTCGGGAAACAGCTTCAGTTCGATTAACAAATCCCCGCTCTACACCAACGACTATTGACATTAACCCAAAACCTGAACCTCCAGTTGTAACTATATTAGCTTCAAAACTTGGATCATCAGTTAGGTAACGCTCTCTTGCTAATTTTGAATTGGTTTCAGCATAATCCCAAAAATATTTGATAGCATCTTTTTGAACCTGATCCATAGCTTCAGTATCTGTTAAAACAGGTATAGGAGTAGTAGGAGTCGTTGGTAATGGCGTTCCAGTACCATTATTTCCTCCAGGTGATGAAGACGAACAAGAATTTAAAAAAATTAAAAAAAACATTATGTGTAAACCGTTTTTCATCTTTATAAAATAATAGGATTAATAGTTAAAAAATACACACCTAGTTTTATGCAAACCAGGTGTGTCAATAAATCTTTATCTGTTATCTTTTTCTAATTTATATAAAGCAACAACTTCATTGTCAGAAAGTGCCGTTTTATAAATTCTGAACTCGTCCATTAAACCTGTATAATTAAGCATCCAACCATCAGCAGCACCCCAAGGAGCTCCTAAATGTTGTTGAAATCCACCAATAATGAATTTTGAAACATTCGAATTAGCGAGTTCGCCATAACCAACTCCACCAGTAAGAGGATCACTTGCATATCGTTTTGCAATTGAAGCAGGCAAATCAAGCTTCTTTCCATCAATGTACATACTGTAAGATGAACTAGTTCCACTATACGTCCATACTACATGTTTCCAAGTTCCAAACATATTAGCCAAAACATTAGCACCACTGTGCTCTATAAACTGACCTGACCAAGCAATACTGGGTGTCACATCTTTTTGAAGATGATTTTTCATTAACATACTATTTGCTGGACCTGTACCTTCAATCAAGGAGAAAATATTTCCCCAAAAATCTGTGGTTTTTGGTAGCATAAATAACGATTGTGCTCCTCCTGTATGCGGATTTGTATTAATCCACATAGAAACTGTAATACTTTTTATATCTACCAAAGAACTGGCTACAGTACTGTAGGCTATAAAAGAATTTGAAGAACCTTTATATGCCTGTCCTTTGATTCCAGCGCCGTAACTTACATTTGTTCCAACTCCACCAGTGACACTATTTTTTGAATCAGAAATAGTATTCTCAAAACTAAATTTAGCGATCAAACTACTGGCAGCAACAGCATCTGAGTTTTCATACCCACCAATTGCCTCATAAGGAATTGGACTGTTTACTTTATCTATACTATCCTCATTACAGCTCACAAAAAATTGAGAAGCCAGAACAGAAGCAAATAAGAAAATATATTTATTTTTTTTCATTTTTACTGTTTTTTTAAATTAATAACCAGGATTTTGTGCTGATAATCCGTTTGATTGCGTAATGAATGCTTGTGGTAATGGAAACAATTCATGTTTACCGGCAACAAATGTTTTCCCATCAATTGCAAACGCAGCAACTGCTTGACCCGTTCTGACTAGATCAAAAAATCTATCATGTTCGAATGCCATTTCAACTCTTCTTTCTTTCCAGATTGCTGTTCTAACAGCAGCTTGAGATGCTGCAGTTGTATTCCCTAATCCTGCTCTTGCTCTAATTTGGTTTAACAAAGGAATAGCCGCAGGAGTTTGGTTTAATTCATTTAATGCTTCCGCTTTCATTAGAATTACTTCAGCATATCTCAAATATTTGATATTCACATCAGTTTCCCAAGCATCTGTAAAAGCAGAAGAATACGCTTTGTAGTTGTATCTTTCATTTTCAACAGTAACTGGAACAACTCTGCCATCGTATAAAGTGGTACCTCTAAAAATGATTGTTGCATTTTTTCTAACATCGCCAGTTTCATAAGCATTTACTAAACTTTGCGATGGAGTATTGAAACCCCAGCCCCATCCACCATTACCACGAGCACCTTGTGTATTGGAATATCCTGAGATTCCTTTAGCAGGAACTGAACCTGTACCTTGAATTTCAAAAATGGATTCGGCATCATTTTCTCCAGCTAATCTAAACATAGAAGCATAATTTGGAACAATAGAATATCCGGTAACCAAATTACAGTTGTCCACTACTTTCTGCCAGTTTTTTTGGTACAAATTTACTTTTGCTAACAATGCGTAAGCAGCTCCTTTTGAAGCTCTTCCTTTTTCAGCAGCAGCGTATTCCGATTTGTTTGGCAATGCGGCGATCGCTTCTGTCAAATCAATTGCGATAAAAGCATACACTTCGGCACTTGTTTTGCGTGTTAGTTGCATGATTCTATCTGCATCCGAAGATGGATTTGGCAAATGATCTATAATTGGAACACCACCGTACGTTTTTACCAAAGTAAAATACATAAAAGCTCGTAAAAATTTAGCTTCTCCTAATAATCTGGCACGTAAAGCAGGATTGGCCTGATCTAATTGTGGAATTATGCTTAATGCTTGATTGCATCTGTTAATCCCTTCATAATTAGCTCCGAAAATTTCACTTGTAGATGGCGTTGACGCATTGTAAGTTAACGCATCCATCAAATCTTTATCTGAACCCGTATCTCCCGGAGAAGAACCTTTATCAGCATCATCAGAAGCAATACTTGACAACCCAATCCAAGAAAATGAAGTCATATTCCAATCTAAAAACTTACTGTAGATTGCCGTTACAAAAGTAGCTGCCCCTGCATCATTATTGAATAATGCAATATCTTTCGTAGAAATAGACTCGGTTTGATCTACATCTAAATAATCGTTTGAACATCCAGAGAAAAAGTATGCGGATAGCACAAACATTGATATATATATCTTTTTCATTGTATTAAAATTTTAAATTAGCACCAATAACGAATGATCTTAATGTTGGGTATGCATCCAACTCAATACCTTGAGTTCCATAAGGATCCCCATTACCATTTAATTCTGGAGAAAAACCTGAGAATTTTTGCGTAATAAATGGATTAATTGCATTTACATATATTCTGCAAGCATTTAAAAATTCCCCTTTAAATGGAATTTTGTATCCAAGGGTAATATTATTGATTCTAAAGAAATCTCCAGATTCTAAATAATAAGTAGAGGCTACCGGAACTAAATTAAATGGTCCAGGATTCATTGCCGTCGTATTGTTTGGTGTCCAAAAATCTGTCGCTAGTGATTCCTCAATATTTTCTCCGCTAAAGCGTTGTGCTTTTTTACCGTTGTACACTTTTGCTCCAGAGGTGCCATATCCGTCAACGGATAAATCAAAGTTCTTGTAGTTTAAACCTAGAGTAACACCGTAGGTGGAAGTTGGTAAAATAGAACCTACATACTTTTTATCTTTATTAGCATCTAAAGCATCTTGAGTCACTTTTGCACCTGCTGCTGTGTAATACAACATTTTACCATTACTAGCATCAAAACCAGCATAGTCATACATATAAAAACTACCTAATGGCTGACCAATTGAGGTATTATCTAATAATTTTGTCCATTGACCATTTGCTAAATCTCCTCCAGTAATTGGAGCTAGCGTAGCATCTTTCAGCCCTGTCAATTTATTTTTGTTATTAGAATAATTACCGCCAATCCAGTAACTCAAATTGTCATTTATTTTATCATCCCAACGTAAAGCAACTTCATATCCTTTATTAGATACTTCCCCAACATGTGCTGGTGAGGAATTACTTATTCCCGAAGTCAGATAAGGTCTTGTATTCAAAATAACATTAGTTGTTGTTTTATTATACAAATCAAATGAACCTTTCAATCTGTTGTTCAATAATTCAAAATCGATACCTCCAGAAGTTTCCTCGGTAATTTCCCATGATAAACTTGGATCTACTTGAGAATTAACCGTAGTACCTTCGTTCAATATTGAACCTCCTAAATAATAGCTAAGACCAGAAGAATAAGCTTGATTATTAAGTGGTACATTTTGATTTCCTAGTCTACCCCAACCTCCTCTTAATTTCAATAAGTTGATTCCTTTCACATCAGCCATAAAGTCCTCTTTAGTAACAATCCAACCTAAACCAAAAGCTGGAAAAGTTCCCCAACGATAGTCTTTACCAAAATTAGATGAACCATCACGTCTAATTGTACCAGTAAATAAATATCTGTCCATTAATTTATATTGGAAACGACCAAAATAAGAAGCTATTTTATTTTCATTAAAAATTTCATCTCTATAACTTGTAACCGTTCCAACGTAATCAACACCTGCCAATGACCAATAATTAGCATCTGCATTTACATTTTTTCTGGCAACAGTCAATTGTTCTCTTGCTCCTCTTACTGAAGTCTCAATACCTGCTGTCAATTCGATATCATGAATATCTGCAAAAACTTTATTGTAAGTCAAGTAATTAGATAGGTTCCAATTAAAATACTGATTTCTTCCTTTTGTCAATAAATTAATATTCTTATCAGCTGGGTAGATAATTGTAGCTAACTGACCTGGATTATTATTGGATTCCCAAATGGTTTTAGTGTCTTCAAAATTGTAATTTTTCCAAGAATAATATTCCCCGTTAAACTGAGAAGTAAATTTTAATGATTTTACAATTTCATAATCTAATTTCAAACCACCTTGTAATGTTATGCTTCGTTGTTGCTCATTAAAATAATCTAACTGAGCCACAGGATTCCCAACATTATTAAAAGAAGAACCTGATGTTCCTGCAAAACCATCGTTTCCTACATAAGAAACACCATATTGCCCATTTGAAAATCGTACAGGAACTATTGGAGATTGTTTGTACGCATTGGTAAATGCACTTAAAGGTTTTGGAGTTGAATTCGTTGAACCAAAACTTAAATTTTGATTTAACGTCAATTTTTTAGAAAGCTTAAATTCGTTGTTGTTTCTAAAAGTGGTACGGCTGTAATCTAATCCATTAAGAATTGCTTTTTCTTGGTAATTTCCTAAACTGAAAAAGTATTTAATATTTTCCGTCGATCCAGAAACCGAAGCGTTATTTTGAGTATACGTTCCTGTTCTAGTAATAGCATCAAACCAATCTGTATTAACCGGTTGATCTTGAGAAAAAGTAGTCGTCTGCAAAGCGGCATTCGAATAATGAGCATATTTATTGCTTCCTGCCATTTTTACTTTTTTCAAAGGCTCTCTAAAACCAGCATAGCTTTCAAATTCAACAGAAACCTTATCACCCTTTCCTTTTTTGGTAGTAATAATGATTACTCCGTTTGCAGCTCTGGTTCCATATATTGCCAATGAAGAAGCATCTTTCAATATTTCATAAGAGGTAATATCATTGGTATTGATATTATTGATATTTTCAGTAGGCATTCCATCTACAATGTACAAAGGTGTTCTTCCTCCCAATGCTGTACCTAAACCTCTGATAATAACTGAAGGAGCACTGCCTGGCAAATCAGAAGAAATTACTTGAACACCAGCAGCCTTTCCTTGTATTGCTTGAGAAGCATTCAACACTTTAGTCTTAGATATTTCCTCCGCTTTTATTGAAGTGATAGAAGTCGTATTATCAATCTTTTTTCTGGTTCCATATCCAATTACTACAACCTCTTTCAATTCAGTATCCTTAGATTCTTTCATCGTTATAGACATAGAACTTGAAGTTACAGGTATTGATAAAGCATCAAAACCTACCATACTGACTTTTAACATCTCACCTACTTTGGCAATAATATTAAAATTTCCGTCAAAATCAGTATCAGCTGAAGTTTTAGAATCAGTAGCTACAATCATTGCACCTGGAATTCCAATTCCGTTTTTATCTAATACTTTTCCCTTGATTACCTGACCAGACATGTAGGCCGGAAGTAAAATGAGCGCTAAAAAGCTAAAAATAAAATTTCTCATATATTAATAATTTGTTAAAGTTAGTGGGACCAAATTAAATAATTACAACGTTATAGTAAGCTAAATGAAGTTACTACATGAATACATCAAAATGTAAAGTTAAAACAAGAAATCAATGTTATATAGGTGCTATAGGAGGAAATCTGAACGATACTACATCTTAATGATGTAGTAATGATGTACTGTGATTTAATAAAAAATTCGCTTTAATAGCATAATGTCGATAAAAAATAATATTTTTTTACAAATTTAATAAAAACTTAGATAGATTTTCATCCTGAACAAGGTTCAATTTTTTTCTTAATCGGTAGCGGTGAAGCTCCACTCCACGGAAAGAAATATTCATCATGGGTGCAATTTCCTTCGAGGAAAGGTTCATTTTTAAATATATACAAAGTTTAATATCCTTAGAAGTAAGGTTTGGATATTTCTTAGACAGATTAATTATAAATTCATTGTGAATTTGATTTAGATTTGCTTCAAATGTTTCCCATTCGTGCTTATTCACTGCATTGATTTTAATTGCTTTTTTGATTTCACTTTTTAATTTATTGAAATCTATTTCAGAATCTAATATTCCTTGAATATTCTCAATCATTTCACTTTGCTTGGCAATCGAAAGCGATTTCCCTGCAACTTCAGATGATTTTGATTGCAATTCTAATTCTAAAATATGTTTTTCATATTCCTGTAAGTTAAGCTCATTTTCTGCTTTTAATTCCATCTCCAGAATTTTCTTTTGATGTTTTAATTCTTCCTCCTGAAATTTTAGTTTCTGAATATATTTTATCTTGTTCCATTTGTAATACAAATATAATATCAATCCCATAAAAATAAGATATGCTAAAATCATCCAAAATGAAAAGTACCATGCTTGAGCGACGATGAATTGAAAATCTGCCGCTTTATTATAATGTAATCCATCATTACCGAAAATCGTTACATCGTGGGAACCGCTGCTAAGGTTATTCAAAATAATTAAACCCTCTTTAATAGGAATGAATTCTTTAGTTCCATTTACTTTATAAAACAAATCAGGTCTTCTCGCTCCATAAATCCCTGAAATCACATGTATTCTAAGCTCCGAATTATGCTTGATTTTTGATGTGTTTTCTACCAATATATTATCATTGAAAGCCTCTATTTTTATATTAGTCGCTTTCTTATTTTTATTTTTTAATTGAAGTGAAATAAAACCATCATCCAGATTCAAAAGATAACGATCGTTATTCTTGAATACTTTCAAGTTGCCATTAATAAGTTTTCCTTTATAATATTTCTCCTGAATACTATTTTTGATGAATTTATTACCATTTGCATAAATATGATATAAAAGTCCGTCTTGAAGCACCATGAAGTTATTTTCATCAATTGCAACAATATCGGAGGCATTTTTGAAATTCGTATTAAACAATTCATTCCCTTCTAATTGATTGGTAATTGAATTATAGGTATACCAAGAATTATCGATTAGAAACAGTATTTCGTTTCGAAACTCAAAAATTTTCACACCAAAATCATTTGTAATTTTGCTACGTTGAGTAACGTTTTCAACTTTGATGGTTTCATAGGCATCATCATAAAGAATTCTGTATAATCCTCTATTATTATCCGCAGCCCATATTTCATTTTTTCTATTTTGTGCCACATATTTTATCGGCTTTTGCACTCCTTTTATGACTGTTTTTTGATTCAAATCATTAGCATCGTTATATATGATTACACCGCTGTAAGTAGCTTGCAGATAGGAGTTATTGATACTACTTTTTACCAAATTCCAGCCTCCATTTATAGTGCTTAATTTGTAGAACAATCCGTTCTCGTAAATAAAGGTCCCCTCATTGTGACCTACGAGATATTTACTATTTATTTTACTGATATTCCAGGCTTGTCCTTGCGTATTTGGAATAAGTGAGAATTGCTTGTCCTCATATTTAAAGACACCATGATTAGAAGCCATCAAATAACCTTTTGAAGTGCTGGCAACAGAATAAACAGAACCCAAAATCCCAGAACTGTCATAAAAAATAGAAATCGGTGAATTGACTTCAATGTGTGCAATACCATTATCCAGTCCCAGCCACAAATCGCTCTCTTTGTCCTGACCAATACTTAAAATAGAATTGTTCATTAAAACATTATTCCTATTGATGTTCTTATATGAACCGTCATTCAAATCTAGAACATAGACTCCCTTATTTGCAGTCCCTATAATCAGTTTATTATTTTTGATAAACTGAGCAACATTAATATTTGCCGTTTTCAAAATAGCATTCAAGGGATTTTTCCAGGGACTTAAAAAACCTTTTTCCAGGATATATACACCATTTTTCTTCGTGAAAAAATACGTTTTATTTTGATATTTTTGGATACCATGAATTACATTATTTTCTAAAACAGCTAGGCCGTTTACTTTTTCAATATGACCATTATTCATTTTATAAATTCCTTTTTCTACGGAAGCAATCAAAAGCTGATTGTCTACGAGAAAACAATAAGAAACTAGAAAAGGAAACTTTACTTCCCTGATGGCTCTTCCATCAAACATAAAAATTCCGTTAAAGGACTGAAAGTATATAGTGTTGTTGAATTTAAATATCTTCCAAATTTCTTCGTTGTTATTGTCATCAAAAACCTTCTTGTCTTTGGAAATTGAAACGTAATGCATCTTTCCTTTTTTTCGAAACCAATACCCAAATTCTTTGTACGAACCAGAATAAATCTTATCGCCATCAACCATAATGGAACGAATGATTGTTTTGTTCGGTAAAGTGTTTTTCTCCCATTTAACGCCATCATATCGCAACAAATAGTAATTATTTGCAAAGTACATAGCATCATCATTTCCTTGCGCTACATTCCAGATCTGATTATCGCCCCGATAATTTGATTTGCTGTAATTTTCAACAAAAGGGAGCAACTCTTGAGAATAAAGTTGGAACGAAAAAATATACAATAGAGATATTATGGCGATTCTTGCTTTCAAAATGTGGCGTTTTATCTTCAAATATAAAGAGATTTCTTAAATAACGGGCATAAAAAAAGCTTCTGAATTCAGAAGCCATTTTCGAATATGAAATTTTTTAATTCGTAAGTAATTCAAATACCTGATTTGCAATTTCAATTTCTTCATTAGTTGGAACAACCAATATTTTAGTTTTAGAATCAGGAGTGTTAATTTCTCGGATTTCCTTCGACCGAATTTCATTTTTGAATTCATCCAGTTTAATTCCGAAATAATCCATATCTGTACAAACCAATTTTCTAATGTAGGAGGAATTTTCTCCAATTCCTGCAGTAAAAACAATAGCATCCAATCCATTCAAAACAGCAGTGTAGGAACCAATATATTTTTTAATTCTGTACGCATTCATAGCTAATGCCAATTGACAGTCAGCATTTCCGTTTTCAGCATTCGCTTCTATATCTCTCAAATCGCTGTAACCGGTAAGCCCTAACATACCGCTTTGTTTTTGCAACATCGTATTAACCGCTTCCAGCGAATAACCCAATGAATTTACCAAGTAAAAAATCACGGATTGATCTACATTTCCACTTCTGGTTCCCATAATCAAGCCATTCATTGGACCAAAACCAAGTGTATGATCGATACTTTTCCCGTCTTTTATGGCAGTCATGCTACAGCCATTACCTAGATGAATGGTAATAATATTAACATTTTTATCTAAATGCGCAATTGCCTTTTCCGAAACATATTTGTGACTGGTTCCATGAAAACCGTAAACGCGTATTTTATTTTCCGTCAAAAGGTAATTTGGCAATGCATATTTGTGAGCCACCACAGGTATTGTTTGATGAAAAGCAGTGTCAAAAACGGCTACTTGTTGCGCATTTTTAAAGATTTCTTCGGCTACATTTATTCCTTCTAAATTAGCAGGATTATGCAACGGAGCTAAATCAAAAAGTTGTTTGATTTTATCTTTTACTTCGGTATTAATTACTACGGTATTTGAGAAAGCGCTTCCACCGTGAACCACCCGATGCCCTACAGCTTCAATCTCATTTGTGCTCTTAATCACTCCAACTGTTTCATCCATCAACAACTTTGCAATTTTCTCCAACCCTATTTTATGGTTGCGAATTGGTAACGTTTCTTCTAACTTAGTCGTATTGGTTACATAACTTAGGTTGGAAGTCTCTAATCCTATTCTGTCAATCATACCGGAACAAATGACTTCTTTTGCCGGCATGTCTATCAATTGGTATTTTATGGAGGAACTGCCCGAGTTTATAATTACTATTTTCATTTAAATTTTATTAAAAGATTAAAAAATTGAAGTATTAAAAGATTAATTTTTAAATACTTCAATCTTTAATTTAAAAAGCTACAATCCTTGTGCTTGAATAGCCGTAATCACTACCGTATTTATAATATCATCAACCGTGCACCCGCGGCTTAAATCATTTACGGGCTTATTTAAACCCTGCAACATAGGACCAATGGCTAATGCTCCCGTTTCCCTTTGCACCGCTTTATAGGTGTTATTTCCAGTGTTTAAATCCGGAAAAATCAAAACGCTGGCTTGTCCTGCCACTTCTGAATTTGGCATTTTACTTTTCCCCACTTCCATATCTACAGCAGCATCATATTGAATAGGTCCTTCAATTTTTAAGTCGGGACGTTTTTTTCGCACTATTTCGGTTGCAGTTCTTACTTTATCAACTTCATCGCCTTTTCCGGATGAACCGGATGAATAAGAAAGCATAGCTATTTTTGGTTCGATTCCAAAAGCTAAACTGGAATCCGCTGAAGAAATAGCAATTTCTGCCAATTGCTCTGCAGTAGGATTTGGATTAATGGCGCAATCTCCAAAAATAGAAACACGGTCTTCTAAACACATGAAAAATATTGAGGAAACTACAGTGGAATTTGGTTTAGTTTTAATGAATTGCAAAGCGGGTAAAATGGTGTGTTGCGTAGTATGTGCAGCACCGGAAACCATACCGTCGGCGTGCCCTTTGTACACCATCATCGTCCCAAAATAGGAAACATCTTCCATCAAATCTTTAGCCATTCCTAATGTCACGTTCTTGCCTTTTCGCAACTCAAAATACGTGTTTACATAATCATCATAATTTTCAGATTCTATTGGATTTATAATATCAACTGTCGAAAAATCAAATTCTAAACCCAACTCAGCTACTTTATTTTCTATTTGTTTTTTGTTTCCAATAATTGAAATATCAACGACATCCATCGCTAATAATCGAGAAGCGGCAATAATTATTCTTTCGTCATTTCCTTCAGGTAAAACAATGTGTTTTCTGTGTTGTCTGGCTCTTTTTACTAAGTTGTATTGAAACATTTTTGGTGTCATACCCTCCGCTTCAAAAGTAATTAGCTTTTCAGCCAAGTTATCTAAGTCAACATATTTTTCAAACGTACTGATCGAAATTTCAATTTTTTGCTTGTTATTTGCGTAAATTTTAGATTTTATTGATCCAATTTTATTGGTGATATAGTAAGTCCCTTCCTCAACGGCTATAATTGGAACAACAGTAGAAAGACCCTCAATTAATTTCAGAATACTGATCTCCGGCAAGATATTCCCTGTCAATACTATTCCGGAAATAGAAGGATAATTTACGGATTCATTCGCTTGCAGCGCACCAAGAATAATATCCGCTCTGTCGCCTGGAGTTATCACCAGACTATTTTCTTTCAAATGCAATAAATAATTGCACAGTTGCATTGCTCCTACACTGAAATTTCCGGTTTGATTGTTTAGGTGTGCTGCACCAAATAAAACTTTAGCATCCAACTCATTTACAATTTCCTGAAGTGTGGGATTATTCAAATTATGGATTAAAGGAATTGAATTAACCAACACACTCTCCGGCAGGCTTTTTTTCAATCCATTAGTTACCAATTCTATATTCTTAGGTTCTACTTTATTAGCAATTACAGCCAATACTTCGACATCTTTTACCTTAAATGAATCATAAGCAAGATAAAGGCTATCAATTAACTCTTCTAATGTTTTACCCACGCCTGAACCCACAATAATCGTTGGAATACCAAGGTTTTTGGCAATCAAAACATTCATATCTAATTCGATAACAGTCCCTTCACCAGTAAAACTGGTTCCTTCTACTAATACAAAATCAAAGCGCTCCTCTAATTTTTTATATTTTTCAATAATCAAATCCAGAACCTCCCCTATTTTACCTTTGTTCTTTTTTTTGATTAGTTTACTTTTTGTAATCGCGTAAGCATCTTCAAACTGAATATCCAAACCAAAATGACCAATCACGGTTTCAATATGATTATCAAATCCGCCTTCTTCGGTATCTTCTATAATTGGTCTAAAGTACCCCACTTTGGCAGTCTTACCAATTAGCATACTCATCAATCCCAAAGTGACAATTGACTTACCGCTATTTTCTTCGCTTGTTGCTATATATATGGCCTTGTTCATTTTTTTATTTTTATATTACTTCCAAAATAAATTGGATACAACGCATTTAATTACTAAAACCAACGACGTTTCTTAAAATAAATAATCATACCTATTACTACCAAAAACATGAACCCTACAACAATGTAATACCCATTCCGGTAATGGAGTTCAGGCATAAACTCAAAATTCATTCCATAAACACCTACAATAAAGGTAAGCGGAATAAAAATAGCCGAAACAATAGTCAGCGTTTTCATAATCTCATTCATCTTGTGCGTTTGTGCCGAGAAAAAGAAATTAGAAGCACTTTCCAATGAACCCATATCCGATTCTATTTGTTCGAGAAGCTCCAAACTTTTTTGATGTAATCGAGTAAAAAAACTGAAATTTTCTGCTTCTATGGAATTAAATACATTATCGTCTTTTATGCTTTTAATGTCGTACAAAGAATCTCGTAACGGAATAATAGACCGCTTCAGAAAATTAAAATTATCGCGATGTTTTTCAATCCTTTCCAAAATTATTGGGTCAGCACTATTTTTAGACAGGTTAATCAGTTCTTCTACTTTATCTTCTTCATTCTCTATCGTGATATAGAAATTTTGCATAATGGCATCCAGAAGAATATACAAAAGATAGTCCGCCTTTTTTGTCCTTACAATTCCAGTATGCGTTCTGATCCGTTCTCGAATATGAATGAAAAAATCACTACTTTTTTCCTGAAAAGAAATCAAAACACCATCCTTAATAAGAAAACTAATTTGTTCCACGCTAATATTATCTGAATCTCCCACTGGCAAAAGTGATTTTATATTAAAAAATAACGTATCTGACAATTCTTCTAGTTTTGTTCTCTTAGTGGTATTCAAAATATCAGCAAGCATGAAATTATCAATATTAAAATAGACTCCAATGGACTTTATTAATTCAATATTATTTAAACCATGAATATTTAACCAATTGTTTTTTTGAGTATTGATATATTTATCCAGATCCGAAACTTTAAAATCCTCATATTCTGTCAAATCAAAATTGTCAAAAACAAACAACTGCATTTCTGATTCTTGGGTGTTATGAACCCCGGTATATTCCAGATTATAAGGTTGCAGTTTTCTTCCTTTCTTGTACTTAATTTTTCTCATCCAAAATTGTTTAGCTCGTAATATTACGAAAAACTTTTATCAATGAATGACTACTCTAGCAATTTGCCACTGATAAAAACAAAGATATGCAGAAATAACAATTCCTTATATGAGATTAATCATGTATGACTTATTAAAAATATTTATTTCTCTATAAAAAACAAACCCGACTCATTTTTGAAACGGGTCGGGTAAAATCGTAAAAACTAAATTTATTATTTTTTCTTCGATGGTCCGGCAGAAACAAAAACAAACTTTTTATCCGCAGGATGGTAAACCATTTTATTTTCCATCGCTTTGTTTTTCAATACCACGTCTCCTTGCTTGTTTACTATACATTCAAAACCTTCATTTCTAATTCGGTCTATCGTTTCAGAAACCGTTTGTTTGTCATCTAAAAAATGTATTTCAGTTATTTTTATGGTAGTTTGTTCATTGGACAAGACTTTTGTTTTTGAAGCTAATTCACAAATTATAGAAACGGTTGTCACTGCAACCTCTGTTTTTAATTTGGTTTGAAGTGTCTTTTTTTCCAGCCAAGTTATTTTATGCAAAGTAGTTCCTTTGGTCGTAAAAGCTTCAATTTTACATTCTAATGGCAACCTGTCTACATCAAAACTTTTCAGTAAAATCGTATCTTTTTTTGCTCCTTTATTAGTGAGAAACAAATAAAAATTATTCTTAATCATTTCTGCCGAAACATTATCTGATTTTGCAAAAACGGAGGAAGTTGTTGCTTTTTTGCTCTGGCTAAATATAGCGGTATAAAAAAAGAACAGGACTAGTAGTAAGATTGTTTTTTTCATAACTCTTTCGATTTCAAAAGTATCGAAAGTACAATAATATTTAATACAAAAGGAGCGCATATCGTTTTAAACAAAAAATAAATTCCATAAAAAAACCGAACTATCCCTAGTTCGGTTCTTAAAAATAAAGAAAATTAAAATTATGTGGTTTGTGATTTCAATGCTAAATTGTAAACTACTAGTCCAAAGCCAATTTTATTGATGGCATCTGCAATGTTATAAACGACATCAATATTAAGACCTAATCCATGTATACCATTGTACCAGCCGTCAGTTCCTAACATATATCCCAATGGATATATTGACCATCCAACTAACACGAACCAACATAATATTTTATGAGCGGCCAAAACATTTCCGCCCGCTGCTGCTGCTATTTTAGAAGCATTCCCAAGCCAGATTTCATAGACAATTACGAAATAGGCAATACCTGAGATTAGTCCCCATAACCATGCATTAGGACGATCTACTGCTTCTCCGAAATAGCCTGTAAGCAGCATAACTAGTGATAGAATTATCATTTTCCACATCAATGATTGCTTCGCACCCGCAACTTTTAAAATTAAGAAAAACTCAACACACATCAACGGAACGGTTAACGTCCAATCGACATAACGAAAAAATGTAGGCGATTCCTGGAACGTAGCCCAGTAGTCTCTCATGTAAAAATAATGTACGGCAGCAATGAAAGTAATCAAACCTGAAACTAATATTGAAGTGCGCCATTTTTTATCAAATTGATTTAATGATAAAAAGAAAAAAGCCGAAGCAGCCATCATAGCCATGCAGCCAACAAAAAACGTAAATCCTACATAATCAGTAGGTGATAATCTTGCAAGTAATCCCGGAATAAACATAAAATTTGTCATAAATAATTAAGGTTAAATGATTTGTCAATTCAAATATATAAAAAAGGTAAACAATAAAAACATACTTTGTTTAATTTTTTTATATTAATTTTAAACAAAATATAAATTTAAATGTCTAAATATTCAAATATCTCAATTGTTGTAAGCTTTTTTGGATTATGGCTTGATTCTTTTTTTTCACATCAGGTTCAAATTATTATTGGATTTTTATTGATATTTTCCTTTGGAATTTTACACGGGGCAAATGACTTGCTACTAATCGAAAATATCAGCACTAGAAAACAGGCTTTTCCTTTCTTTAAAATAGTAGGATATTATATACTAGTAGTTTTGGTCGGTGCGCTTTTATTTTATTTAATACCTTGGTTAGCATTACTTCTGTTTCTTATTGTAAGTGCTTATCATTTTGGAGAACAGCAATGGCAGAATTTAAAGCCGCTAGTATCAAAACCGTTTTCATTACTATTTCAACTCATTTATGGCGCTACGATCTTGTTTTTGCTATTTGCTTTTCATCTTATTGAAGTCCAAAAAATTGTATTTCAGATAATAAAAATTTTAATAGATAGCTATTATATTGTAACAGTTCTGAAAATAATTAGTGTTATTTTAATTGTATTAGGGACTTATTTATATTGTAAATTTGAAATAGTACATAAACAGCTTTTAACAGAAACTTTATATTTACTGCTATTTATCATTATTTTTAAATCTTCTAGTTTGATATGGGGATTTGCTTTATACTTTGTCTTATGGCATAGTATCCCCTCCATAATTGATCAAATAAAATTCCTTTATGGAAATTACTCTTTCCCGTTTTTTATTACCTATTGCAGGTCGGCATTGTTGTATTGGGGAATATCCATTTTGGGGATTTCAGTTCTCTATTTTGTATTCCGGCAAGAACAATTATTCAATGCATTGTTTTTTTCCTTTTTAGCTGCGATAACATTTCCGCATGCCTTAGTCATTACAAGAATGTTTAGTGGCAAAGAACAAGAATAAAAATCGAAATCAACACCATAAAAAAAACCGTTCACCAAAGGCAAACGGTTTTCTAAATCAACAATAAAGATGCACCGCAGTGCATCTTTACGGGAAATTATTATTTTACTTCTTCGAATTCAACGTCTTCAACATTGTCACCTTGTGCAGCATCCCCTTGAGGTTGTGCTTCAGATTGACCTTGTTCTCCTTGAGCATACATCGCTTCAGTTGCTTTTTTCCAAGCAGCGTTGATGTTGTCAAGAGCCGTTTGAATTGCAGGAATGTCTTGAGATTGGTGTGCCATTCTCAATTCAGTTAATGCATATTCTACAGCAACTTTGTTTTCATCAGATAATTTAGCACCTAATTCTTTCAACTGAGTCTCAGTTTGGAAGATCATTCCATCTGCTTCGTTCAATTTTTCAGCTCTCTCTCTTGCAATTTTGTCAGATTCAGCATTAGCTTCTGCATCTTTTTTCATTCTTTCGATTTCTTCAGCAGTTAATCCAGAAGAAGCTTCGATACGAATATCGTGAGATTTACCAGTTCCTTTGTCAGTTGCAGAAACTTTGATGATACCATTAGCATCAATATCAAAAGTTACTTCAATTTGTGGAACACCTCTTGGTGCTGGTGGAATACCATCTAAATGGAAACGACCAATAGTCTTGTTATCTGCAGCCATTGCTCTAGCTCCTTGCAAAACGTGGATTTCAACTGTTGGTTGAGAATCTGCCGCTGTAGAGAAAACTTGAGATTTTTTAGTTGGAATGGTTGTGTTAGGCTCAATAAGAGTTGTCATAACACCACCCATAGTTTCGATACCTAAAGATAAAGGCGTAACGTCAAGTAACAATACATCTTTTACATCTCCAGAAAGAACTCCACCTTGAATAGCTGCTCCAATTGCAACAACCTCATCAGGGTTAACTCCTTTAGACGCTTTTTTACCAAAGAATTTCTCTACTTCTTCAGCAATTCTTGGCATACGAGTAGAACCTCCTACAAGAATAACTTCGTCAATATCAGAAACAGATAAACCAGCATCTTTCAACGCTTTAGCAACTGGTGCCATAGAACGTTTTACTAAAGAATCAGTTAATTTTTCAAATTGTGCTCTAGTTAATTTTTTAACTAAGTGTTTTGGTCCTGAAGCTGTAGCAGTTACGTAAGGTAAGTTGATTTCAGTTTCAGCAGAAGAAGACAATTCAATTTTTGCTTTCTCAGCAGCTTCTTTCAAACGTTGCAAAGACATTGGATCTAAACGTAAATCAATACCTTCTTCAGTCAAAAATTCAGCAGCTAACCAGTCAATAATTTCGTGGTCAAAATCATCCCCACCTAAGTGAGTATCTCCGTTTGTAGACAATACTTCAAAAACTCCGTCTCCTAATTCAAGAACAGAAATATCAAATGTACCTCCACCTAAATCGTAAACAGCAATTTTTTGATCTTTACCTTTTTTATCAAGACCGTAAGCAAGCGCTGCTGCTGTTGGCTCGTTGATAATACGCATTACTTTAAGACCTGCAATTTCACCAGCTTCTTTTGTAGCTTGACGTTGTGCATCATTAAAGTAAGCAGGAACAGTAATAACCGCTTCAGTTACTGTTTGACCTAAATAGTCTTCAGCAGTTTTTTTCATTTTTTGAAGTGTCATAGCTGACAATTCTTGTGCAGAGTATAAACGTCCATCAATATCAACACGTGGTGTATTGTTGTCCCCTTTTACTACTTTGTAAGAAACTCTTTTTGCTTCAGCCGAAACTTCAGAAAAAGAATGACCCATAAAACGTTTGATAGAAGCAATAGTCTTAGTTGGATTAGTTACCGCTTGTCTCTTAGCAGGATCTCCTACTTTAATTTCTCCACCTTCAACAAAAGCGATGATAGATGGTGTTGTTCTTTTTCCTTCTGCGTTAGGAATAACAACTGCTTCATTACCTTCCATTACAGAAACACAAGAGTTTGTCGTACCTAAATCAATTCCGATTATTTTACCCATTTTTAATATATTTAATTTTATTGTATACTAGTTTTAATGACTCGAAGTCGATAAGTCAATCTTTGTGCCAATGCAATACACCTTCTCAAATTGTCAGTTTCTGTTATAATTGGCGTGAAAAAATCTGACAAGATGACATTTTAGGTCCGCTGTCATTATTCTAGAACTTGTCATCCTTACTGTGACACTCACCATAACCGAAGCTTCAATTTATTTTAGGAGCTATTTCCCGCTATTCGCTGTATCTTTTCTTTTTTAAAGAAAAAAAGAAAAGGATGCCGCTGTTATCGGGGCTTGGGATTCTGATTCTTAATTTCTAGTTGTTTTTTTAAATTACTTTTGCATATCGGCAATAATAACTCGTAAAATTTTTGTTTTCGCCTGGTCACTTCTTTATCCAACTTGTTGAATAAGATTATCTGCTTTGCAAATCTAAATGCAAAAGCAAGCGTCCCACTGGGTCCCTAAAGCAGTCACTTCCAAAAAATTTAACATATTAACTAAAATAGCTTTACAACTGCATTTTGAGCAACTTTAACAAACATTTAAAATCAATCTTGTTTGTCTTTCTATTTTATAATAAATAAACATTGATGAAAAATATATTTTTATTGTTTTTCAATAAATTATAATTATATTTACTGAATACTCATAAACCAAAAAAAAAATGTCAATAAAAAAAGACACTTTCCTTAAAGCTTTACAAGTAGTTTTATGCATACTTTTCATAGACATCTGTATAGAAGCAGGAGGCTTTATATTCAATACTTTCTTTATATTAGTCATTAACCCTGTTGATGCAAACAAATTTTGGGCGGAGGTAAATTTGTCTGAATTATACAATTACAATCAAAGTTATTTTATCACGGTAACATCGCTTATGATTATTGTAGCACTAATGAGACCGGTAATGTTTTATATTATCGCGAAAATTTTTCACCATAAAATACTTAATCTATTACAACCATTCAACGAAACAGTACGCCATTTTATTTTAAAGACTGCTTATTTGGCATTAGGTATTGGCTTTTTGTCTTTCTGGGGTGCAAAATATATCCAAGATTTAGTAAACCAAGGAATGCAAATGCCCGACTTACAACACTTAAGATTAGGAGGAGCCGATGTCTGGTTGTTTATGGCGGTTATACTTTTTGGAATTGCTCAAATTTTTAAAAAAGGAATCGAGATACAAAATGAAAACGACTTAACCGTATAAGCCATGCCTATAATCGTAAACTTAGATGTAATGATGGCAAAGCGAAAAATGTCACTAAACGAACTTTCTAAAAAAGTGGATTTAACACTTTCCAATCTTTCTATTTTAAAAACCGGAAAAGCAAAAGCAATCCGTTTTACCACTTTAGAAGCTATTTGTAATGCACTAGACTGTCAGCCTGGAGACATTCTAGAATACAGTGATAGGGCGAGAAAAACAACAAACCAATAACGGCGATTTAGTTGAATTTGAGTAATAGTTTTTAATTTAAAGTTGGTCTTTAACTCGATTCAAACAGTAAGAATCCGAAAAATAAATCTTATTTTAGTCTTCCCAAGTCTAGAATTTGTCGAGCTATCACAAAAAAAATATACACAAATTAAAAATTAAAATCTAAAAAATGCAGTATAAAGCTAAATCAATCAGACCTTTCATCGGAGCCAAAGATTATGAACTATCGCGTAATTTTTACCGTGATCTTGGATTTCAGGAAATCACTTTATCTTATGAGATGAGTTATTTCGATAAGGGTGACTTAGGCTTTTATTTGCAAAATGCGTATGTCAAGGATTGGATAGACAATACAATGGTTTTTATGGAAGTAGAAAATGTGAAACAATTTTGGAAGGAATTAGTAGCATTAGAACTTACATCAAAATATGAAAATATTAAATTAGTACCTATCCGTGAACTCGATTGGGGAAAAGAATGTTTCTTGCACGATCCTTCAGGAATTCTATGGCATTTTGGAGAATTTACTACGAAATAGAACACAAAAGACGATGGTATTTTGAGCTTTCCACAATACTAACAATCCCGCATCCATTAAACACGTAAAATGTTGCGAAACCCATAAAAATATAATTGCAAAAACAGATAACAATTTTCCATGAAAGAAATCGACAAACTTGATAATCCAGTTTGGCATTCCTTATCCGAGAGCCATCATAGTTTTGCTATTGACTACAATACTGTAAAGTTCTACCAACCGGATTATTGTCCGTTTGGAGGTTTTACAGCCGTTGATACCACCTACACCGCTTTTACTGAATATTCTAAATTAGTAGCTAATTTCTTCATTGTTGGAGAAAAACCAAAAATTCCAAATTCTTTAAAATTGAACAAGGAATTAGTTTGCCTGCAGATGGTAGTTACTGATAAAATAGACATGGAAATTAAAGACGAAATTGTGGAGCTTGGTCCTGAACATTACGAGGAGCTTTATGAATTAATTTGTTTAGTACAACCCGCTTATTTCAAAAGGAAAACATCTTTATTAGGAAGGTATTATGGAATTTTCAAAAACAACAAACTCATAGCGGTAACAGGAGAAAGGATGAAAATGAATCACTATATTGAAGTAAGTGCAGTAGTTACGCATCCTAATCATACTGGAATGGGATATGCAAAACAACTTACGACCCATACTGTAAATGCCATTTTTGATCAAAGCAAAAAACCTTACTTACATGTAGCCGAAACGAATAGCATCGCTATTGCATTATATAAAAAACTGGCTTTTACAACCAGAAGGAAAATTAGTTTTTGGAATATAGTAACATAAATTTTTATAATTTACTGATTTTCAGTTGCTAGATTCAAAACTTATTTATACATTAGCTATAGATGAGGAGCACTAATTGTGAAAATCCCACTATCCCCAAAATCTTATTACTATTGACAAGTTAGAAAGCATTTTAAAACTTAACTAACTTTTAGGTTACATCAACTGTTTCAATAATGATGATTAAATGCTTATAAAAGCAAATAATTATTCTTTTTTTCTTTAACATTTGTGTGATACTTTCATTCCAACCTACTTTAAATACAATAATTTTTAATTAATTTAAACTAAAACTTATGTGTTTTTCAGCTAGTGCCAGTTTTGGGGCGGGTATAATTCTTGCAGCGGTGAGTGTTATTTCAATAAAGGAGGTAAGAAAACCATCTGAGATTTATTTCGCCTGTATTCCTATTATTTTTTGTGTACAACAATTTGTAGAAGGCTTTTTATGGTTAGCATTGACTAAACCTTTTTTTGCACCGTTGCAACAAATCACAACGTATATCTTACTTTTTCTTAGTCAGGTTGTATGGCCGTTGTGGATTCCTTATGCAACATTAAAGCTAGAAAAAGAACACGAAAATATAATTTTCCAGCGAGCGCTGCTTGCAATTGGTGCTTCGATTGCTTTTTATTTAGGATATTGTTTGCTGAATTATTCTGTTGAAGCACAAATTAGCGGCTATACTATTTCCTTTGCACAAGACTATCCAATGCAATATAGTATTCCTGCTGGCCTATTATATATTATAGCAACTGTCGCTCCGCCTCTATTTTTAACCATTAGAAAAGGCTGGTTATTGAGCATCACAATTATTATTTCCTATAGTATCACTACCATTTATTACCAAGATTATATTGTCTCAGTTTGGAGTTTGTTTTCATTATTCATTGGTGTATCCGTTTTGGTAATTATGGATGAAATTAGGTATCCGACTAACAAAAATTCTAAATACTACTATTCAAGTGAGCGCAGTAAAAATGCCAGTATCTCCAATCAGGACTTTAAAGCTTTACACTAATTGGGACTTCAGATTTTCTCTAACGCTTTCAAACCATTCGTTTCTGAGGATACTCAAAATAATGCTGTCACGACGAACATCACTGCCTAAAGTTGGCATGTGATTTCTTAAGATACCTTCTACTTTGCAACCTATGCTTTTCATGGCTGCAATACTGCGCTGGTTCTTATTATCAGCACGAAATTCGACACGTTCCATCTGCAGAGTTTCGAAGGCAAATTGCAAAAGCAAAAATTTACAGTGTTTGTTGAGTCCGGTTCCTCTAAAGTTTTTACCGTACCAGGTATAGCCCAACTGCAAGGTTTTGAATGGCAAACTGATATCGTAAAAACGGGTACTTCCAGCATATTTCCCTGTTTTTTTGTCAAAAACAATAAATGGGAATTCGGTTTTATTTTGTTTGGCTTTTAAGGCAATTTGGATATAATTTTCTAAATTCTCTTTTCCGTTGGCTCTTACCAAAGAATATTCCCAAGTATCTGGTTCATTGATAGAGAATTCCAATAGGTTTTCAATGTCACTTTCCTGCAAAGGGCGCAGCAAAACAGCTTCGTTTTCAAGAATAGTATTTTGAGGAAATTCTAAAATTGCAGTTATTATTTTTTTCGCTAATTTATAAAAAATCAAACACGATTAATATCGCTTTCTCTAATTTCCCTGCGGTTTTTTAGCCCAGATGGAAATGAAAAGCCCACGCTGTAAAAAAACAATTTTTCTTGTTGTAAAAGAGCGACCAGAGGAAGCTCCTTTTAGGACTTAGAAAAATATTTTTTTTATATGTGGACTTGTAATGTAGAGCTGGATTAGCTGCTAAAAATACTATTCACTCATTTCGTCGTAACGCTCCGGAACTTGCGGATCGTAAAGCGGACATTTGAATTCAGCCATGGTATCTACCAGAAGATCCATGGTTTTACCTTCGGTACCGTAGCAATCGATTTGGATGCTTTGCGGTGTAATTTCTACTTGAAAAGCGCCTTTACCATTTGGGTTTTTCCAACTATTTTCGTCTACCTTGTCCCATTTTGAAAACACCGAATTGATTCTATTGAGAATAACAATAGTAGGAAGCTGCTCCAAACCATCCACTTCTTGTTGCTCTATAATGGCTTCATAAACCTCTTGATGGTTTAGATAAATGCCTTCCAAATATCTCCAAAAAACTAGTTCGTACATTTAAAAAAAATTAAAAGATTGAAAAATTAAAAGATTAAAAAACTCGTGTTAATTAAAACTTTTTAATATTCGAAAGTTCCGTATTCGCTGGTAATAGTCAGTTTTTTTGTATCGGCTGCTTCTACTCTTCCCACGATTTGGGCATCAACATTAAACGATTTTGAAATTGAAATAATATCTTGAGCAACAGCTTCCGGAACGTATATTTCCATACGATGTCCGCAATTGAAAACCTGATACATTTCTTTCCAATCTGTTTTAGATTGTTCTTGTATCAATTGAAAAAGTGGAGGTACAGGAAATAAATTATCTTTTATAATGTGTAAGTTTTGTACAAAATGTAAAATTTTAGTTTGCGCTCCTCCGCTGCAATGCACCATTCCGTGGATTTCGTAGGACGAATATTTATCTAGAATTTTCTTGATAATTGGCGCATAGGTTCTGGTTGGAGAAAGCACTAATTGCCCAGCATCGATTGGTGAATTTTCTACTGAATCAGTCAATTTTACCTGACCTGAATAAATTAATTCTTCGGGAACTGCAGCATCAAAACTCTCCGGATATTTGATTGCCAAATACTTCCCGAAAACATCATGACGCGCTGATGTTAATCCGTTGCTTCCCATCCCGCCATTATAGCTTCGTTCGTAAATAGCCTGACCAAAAGAAGCCATTCCTACGATTACATCACCGACTTTAATATTAGCATTATCAATTACATCCGAGCGCTTCATACGAGCCGTAACGGTAGAATCTACAATTATGGTGCGCACGATATCACCCACATCAGCCGTTTCCCCGCCAGTGGAATGAATGGTTACACCAAAAGAATCCAGCTCTTTGATTAATTCTTCAGTCCCATTGATGATGGCTGATAGTACTTCGCCCGGAATCAGGTTTTTATTTCTCCCAATTGTGGAGGAAAGCATAATATTATCTGTTGCCCCCACACACAATAAATCGTCGATATTCATAATCAAAGCATCTTGAGCAATGCCTTTCCATACGGAAATATCGCCTGTTTCTTTCCAATACATGTAGGCAAGAGCCGATTTAGTTCCTGCTCCATCAGCATGCATAATCAAACAATACTCTTCATCTTGAGTCAGGTAATCAGGAACAATTTTACAAAATGCTTGTGGAAACAATCCTTTATCAATATTTTTTATAGCGTTGTGAACATCTTCTTTGGATGCCGAAACACCACGCTGTGCATATCTTTTTGAAGTATCTGAACTCATGTAGTCTAGTTGTGTAAGCTGCTTTTTAGCAGCGGGGTTGTGCGGCAAAGATAATTATTTTTTTGGGTTTTGCCTATCGGTATTTTGGAAGTATGCATAAGAAAAGATAGATCATAGTTACTAGCAAGAAGAAAAAAAAAGTATTGACACTGGTATTGTGGGATACAATCCGACCTCCAATGTAAATAACAGGAGCATTATGGCGACTTAGTAATTTTACAAGTATTTGACGTGAAAAAAAGTATAGTTAAAAAAAGTCTAAACCTTACAATTAAATCGAAATAATTTGATAATTTTATAACACAAATCACTAATTAACAGCTATTTAAATTTTAATTACTTAGATACTGACTTCTTAAAAATTCAAATCAGGCCACGAATAAAATAGAAAATTAAAAACCACAAAATCATGCCTAAATATTTAATTGAAAGAGAGATTCCAGGTGCCGGTAATTTGAGCACAGAACAATTGAAAGCCATTTCTCAAACTTCTTGTGGAGTATTGGGCAAAATGGGACCACAAATCCAATGGATTAACAGCCAGATAACGGCTGACAAAATCTATTGCACTTATATTGCTCCCAACGAGGAGATGATTCGTGAACATGCCAAATTAGGAGGATTTCCCGCTAATTCCATTAGCCGAATTGCTACAACTATTGACCCAACAACTGCAGAAGAAACAGTTTGATCAATCTAATCTAAAACAGTAATAGGCAAAGAAAAAAACAGAATCTTAAATAAGAATAATTCAATCCTTTATAAACAAAAAAACTAAAAAAGATGAAAAATGCAATTAACTGGTTTGAAATCCCAGTACAAAACTTAAGTAGAGCACAAGCCTTTTACGAAACAGTATTAGGAGCAAAAATGCAACCAATGGAAGCTATGGGAATGAAATCAGCTTTCTTTCCGGCAGACATGGAACATGGCGTAGGAGGCAGTTTAGTGGAGAATGAAAAGTACCAACCAGCTGATAAAGGCACTTTAATTTACCTAAACGGTGGCGAGGATTTGAGTATTCCTCTTGCAAAGGTAGAACAAGCCGGCGGAAAAGTTGTTTTACCTAAAACTTCAATAGAACCTAATGGATTTATGGCACACTTCACCGACACCGAAGGAAATAAAGTAGCCTTTCACTCTATGAAATAAAGAGGACGCGTGTCAATGAAGTGAAAACTGGCCCTTGAAAACTTTTTATTTTTTATGCAGGTCGTCAAAAAATGCTTGGCTTTTGGAGAAGGCACTGAAAAAGTCTTTTTTAAGAATAAATTATTAATAGAAAGGAGTAGAAATCAAATTTTTCTGCTCCTTTATTACAAATGGCACAAAAAGAATATGTCAACAATCCAAGTTGTTAAACAAAATTCAGAAAACTATGTTTGAAGGATATTATTTTTTTAATCGATTGAGTAGAAAAAAGGTCTCTCTAATCGTTAAATAGTATCATTCGCTCCAAACACTAAAAAAGCTATAAAACTAAAAACGCTTACAAAGGATATTTTAAAATTCTATTATAAGCGTTTTTTTTTCTAAAAAGTTCCTCAATCAAAATAAAAATTACATTTTGCAATCCACTTTTGCCAACGCTGTTTTGCCTTCAAATTTTAATTCTTTGATGTCTTTAAATATCACTTTCCCTTTGTTATCATCAACAACATCGCCATAACCTTCTACATACGTATTTCCCTTTTTCAAAAAAGCTACTTGTCGCACGGATGAAACGCCCTCAGACATAAAAGTGTAATCCGCAATAAGCGTATCGCCTCTAAGTTCCCCAACAAGTGTTCCTTCATTTTTATCTTTTTCATAGAATTTATAACTCAATTTTCCTTTAGTTACTTCGTTCCCTTTAATAGTCAAATTCATCAAAATAGAATCTTTTTTTATACTACCGCTGTAACATTCATCGAAAACTGGTTCTTCAACAACTACCTTTTCCGATGCATCCGGAATTGTTTCTACTTCTTTTTCGATTTCTTTTTTACATGAAACCAGAACACTCAAAAACACGAAACTTAGTACAATTACTTTTTTCATCTTACTTTATTTACTTATTGATTAATTAAAGATACGCCTTTCAAACAAGATGAATCCTAAAAAAAAAAATCCATCAACAAAAGCTGATGGATTTCCTATATAAAATTAAACAGAAAACTATGCGTCTAAATCAACAGTAGTGCGCGCTGCTATCTCTTTGTAAGTACCGTTTTCTAATTTCTCACGAATTGCTTCAAAAGCAACCAATGTTTCATCAATATCAGATAAAGTATGTGAAGTTGTAGGTATCATTCTCAGCAAAATAATTCCTTTTGGAATAACAGGGTAAATCACAATCGATAAGAAAATACCGTAATTTTCTCTTAAATCGTTTACCATAACCATTGCTTCCGGTACACTTCCTTCAAGATATACTGGGGTAACACAGGTGTTAGTATCACCAATATTGAAATTTCTTGATTTCAATCCGTTTTGTAAAGCATTTACGTTCTCCCAAAGTTTGTCTTTCAATTCTGGGTGATTACGCAATAATTCCAATCGTTTTAGCGAACCAATTGTTTGAATCATAGGTAATGATTTGGCAAACATTTGAGAACGCATGTTATATTTTAGGTAATCAATGATGTCTTTATCAGCGGCTACAAAAGCACCAATATTAGCCATTGATTTTGCAAAAGTCGAAAAATAAACATCAATATCATCCTGAACACCCTGCTCCTCACCTGCTCCGGCTCCTGTTTCTCCCAGTGTTCCAAAACCATGTGCATCATCTACCAGCAAACGGAAATTATATTTTTGCTTCATCGCAACAATCTCTTTCAATTTTCCTTGTTGCCCGCGCATTCCAAAAACTCCTTCAGTGATAAAAAGTATACCTCCACCATTTTCATCCGCTAATTTTGTAGCACGTTGCAGGTTTTTCTCCATGCTTTCAATATCGTTATGACGGTATGTAAAACGTTTCCCCATGTGCAAACGAACACCATCAATAATACAAGCATGTGCATCAACATCATATACAATTACATCATTTTTGGTAACCAAAGCATCAATAATAGACACCATTCCTTGGTAACCAAAATTCAATAAATAAGCTGATTCTTTCATTACAAAAGCAGCCAATTCATTTTCTAATTGTTCGTGATATTTAGTTTGCCCACTCATCATTCGGGCTCCCATTGGGTAAGCCGCTCCGTATTGAATTGCTGCATCCGTATCTGCCTGACGCACTTCCGGATGATTTGCAAGACCTAAATAATCATTCAAACTCCAGTTCAAAATATCTTTTCCACCAAACTGCATTCTTGGCCCCAATTCACCTTCTAATTTAGGAAAAACAAAATAACCTTCCGCTTGTGAAGCCCATTTTCCTAATGGTCCTTTATTGTTTTGAATCCTTTCGAATAAATCTTTTACCATAATATATCAAGTAATAATTTTAATTTTAAGAAGTTGCAAAAATAATTATTTAAATTTTATAAAGGTATTGAAAGCGAATTTATTTTTCAGGGGTTTGTTCTTATGAGTATCAGGAGCTATTTCCTGCTCTCCACTGTATCTTTTGTGCTATATAAAAGATTTGCTTCGTTCCTCGCAATGACAGCACAATAAGGATGCCGTTTCGATCACGGCTAATCCCGAAGTTTCGGGACGATTGTGATAATAAACTTTGTATATTTGAAACATACAAAAGATAGTTTATGTCTTACAAAATCACAAACGAACTGCAGGAACTACTCAAAGCCAATGTAGTTACAGAGGAAACCGCAAAAAAATTAGCAGTATTCGACGAAAAACAGGAAGGAAACCAAAACAAACTCTCTTCCGTTTTTGGAATATTAGGAGTAATCCTTGTTGGACTTGGAGTAATTCTTGTTTTTGCACACAACTGGGATACTCTCTCCCGCGTAACCAAAACGTTACTATCGTTTCTTCCGCTCCTCACTGGATAATTATTTTGTAGGCATTCTCTTTTAAAAAAACCAGAAAATCCTGCTTGGAGAGAAAGTTCTGCCGTTACTTAATTTTTTACTGTCGGATCCTATGTATAGCATAAATTGCTCAAGTCTATAACATTCCCGGAGATTTAAATTCGTTTTTAATGATCTGGATGCTTTCGTGCTTGGCATTGGTTTATCTGCTAAAATCAACAATAGTTTCACTATTATACCTTACAGGAATCACCTATTATGGTTGCAATGCAAATTACTTTACCGATCCAAGTGTACATTCTTGCTACTGTTGGTTGCTCCTTTTAGGAATTACTCCACATTATTATGAACTTTTGAAAATCAAAGCTGCCTGCAATTTTACCCTATAACTACTGGCTTATAGCTTTGTCTCTTGTCATTTGCTTGCGTACAATTGCCCATAAAAATGATAATTCAATAATATTAAGCTATATGAATTTCTGAAATTAGACACGGAAATAAATTAAACCATTTAGGCATATTAAATTTTGGTTTAATACTTATTACTATCCTTATTACGTGTCGCTTTTTTGATACTGATTTGAGTTTTGTAATCAGAGGGATTTTATTTATGACAATCGGTTTAGGGTTTTTCTTAACTAACTATCTAATGTTCAAAAAAATAAATAGAAATGAAAAATAAGAAAAATAATACTTCTATTATTTTCATTAGTTGTTTTGGCACAGTTGTTTGTCCCTTTACAAATGATATTCAATCAGGAAAACATCATAAATACCGGAACTAAATTCAAATTTCAAACGGTTCCATTAGATCCCCATGATGCTTTTAGAGGAAAATACATTACACTATTCGTCAAAGAAGAGAAATTACGGTAAAAAATGCTGAAAAATATACTAGCGGAGAAACTATTTTTGCAACAATCATTACAACCAAAAATGGCTTTGCAAAAGTTAGCTCCATTTCTAGAACTACATCTAAAAACACTGATTCCTATTTAAAATTAAAGGTTGGTTTTGCCCCTAATAATAATAAAATAGTCATAGATTTGCCCTTTAGTCGGTTTTATATGAATGAAAAAATAGCATCAAAAGCCGAAAAAATATTTCGTAAATCTTCTATTAAAAAGAAAAATGAAACCTATACTTTAGTAGCCATAAAAAAGGAAGAAACCGTCATCAAAGATGTTCTAATCAACGATGTTTCCATTAAAGATTTAGCAAACAAAAAATAAAGAAATATCAATTTAAAAGAATTATTCCTACCTTTAAAGTAGAAAAACGCAATAATATTAAAAATGTCACAAGATACAATTGAATTAAAACTCGCCGTTCTCATTGATGCTGATAACGTTCCATATAGCAATGTAAAAGGAATGATGGAAGAAATCGCCAAATTTGGAACACCAACCACCAAACGTATTTACGCCGATTGGACCAAACCAAACGCCGGAGGCTGGAAAAGTGTTTTATTGGAACATGCTATCACACCTATTCAACAATATAGCTACACTGTTGGAAAAAACTCTTCGGATTCAGCGATGATTATTGACGCCATGGATTTATTGTATTCGGATAAAGTGGATGGATTTTGTATCGTTTCCAGTGATTCTGATTTTACAAGACTGGCCATTCGTTTGAGAGAATCAGGAATGAAAGTTATTGGAATTGGGGAACAAAAAACACCAAATTCCTTTATTGTTGCCTGCGATCGATTTATTTACATTGAAGTTTTGGATGGCGCAATCAAGAAAAAAGCAAAAAAACGTTCTGCAGACACTAAAAAACCTGTTGAGAAACCCGTTGAAAAACCCGTTGAAAAATCATTAAACAAAATAGATTCAGATACAATAGAACTTATAGAAACCTCCATAGAAGATATTTGTGATGATGATGGCTGGGCATTTCTGGGAGACGTGGGGAACATGATCGTAAAGAGAAAGCCTGAATTCGACCCAAGAAATTATGGTTTTTCTAAACTTACGCCAATGTTAAAATCGCTCACTGATATCCTGGAAATCGACGAAAGAGAATCCGACAAAAAAGGAATTAAGCATGTTTATGTTCGATTACGTTACAGTTAAACTAAATCTTTTATCATTTGAAACAAGGTTTCTTTGTTAATTGGTTTGGATAAATACTGATTCATGCCAATTTCCTTAACCCGCTGTTTTGTGGTTTCCATAACATCAGCAGTCACCGCAATAATTGGAATGTTAGCATTTAATATTCCTGCTTCCCCATTTCTAATTGCGATTGTAGCTTCGTAACCGTCCATGATTGGCATCTGAAGATCCATTAGTACAATATCAAATTGGTTCGTCTTAAATGCATCTAAACCTTCCTGACCATTGTTTGCATAAACTACTGTGGTATTCATCCATTTCTTAGTAATCATCTTTATGACCATTTGATTAATAGGATTATCCTCAACCACTAGAATTGTCTTGCCCTCTAAGTCGTAAGTAACGGGCTCAACTATAACTACTTCCTTTTTTTCATGTTGCACTACATCATAATCAATCGTTATCTTGCAAGTTGTACCCTCATTGACTATACTTTTCATTTCAACATTTCCGCTTTGCATATCAACCACTGTTTTTACGATATAAAGTCCTAATCCGAGCCCTCCGAATTTTCGTTTATTATCAATATTATTTTGAGAAAAAGAATCAAAAATACTTTCCATTTTTTCTTTGGGAATTCCCACACCTGAATCAGAAACAGTCAAAATCAAACTAGATCTATTGTTTGGTTTCTGTTCAGTGTCAATGTGGAATTTAACAAACCCCTCAGAAGTAAATTTAATAGCATTACTCAAAACATTATTAACCACTTGAGCTAATCTCGTCACATCTCCAATCATGCAAGTAGGAATGCTATCGGATTTTAAAAACTCAAATGATAATCCCTTATCGATGGCCCTAATGCTGGCATTATTTTTTAAATGTTCCAAAACTTTAACAGGCTCAAATTGCGATTTTTCTAGTTTAAGCTCTCCTTTTTCTATTTTAGAAAAATCTAAAATATCATTTACCGAACTTAATAAACTATGTGATGAGTATTTGATGATTTGGCAATTTTTTTTAACAGCATCATCTTGAACTTCTTTCGAAATGGAATCAATCAAATTCATAATGGCATTCAATGGAGTTCGCAATTCATGGCTAATGTTCGATAAGAAATATGATTTTAAATCATTCATTTCTTCAGAACGTATTAAAGCAATTCTATTCAATTCATTTTTCTCATTTTTAAGATTCCGAATCAAATTTGACATCGATAATGAAAGAAAAATAACTTCTAAACCTGTTCCTAATTTCGAACTATTTTGAGTAAAAAAATTGATAGGAAATAACCCGAAATTATATAAAATGAATATGCCAAAACCGATGATCAAAAATAAAATACCAGCTGTAAAAAATGAGTCTACAGGCTTTTTTTTGTAATAAAGATAAATTATTGAATAGACAATTAAAATCAAAAACATGAGCGTAAGTAGATTGACTATAATATAAGAAAACAACAATAGCGAAGGAATAAAAATTACACATAAAAACAAAAAAAACAATAAGCCATAAGCCACATTTATTATTATATAAATTTTCTTGCTATTTGTTTTAATTTTCAAAAAGACTTCACTGTATTTCCCCGATAAAAAAACAGCAATTATCGCAATAAATAATACACTATGATTAGAAAACCATCCTGCATTTGGTGTGACATACTTATAGAAAAAACCATCTAAAGCAAACTGCAACAAACCGACAAATAAAACGTACGAACTATAGTATAAAAATATCCTTTCATTTAAAGCAAAAAAGAAAAATAAATAAATAATTGCTGCAATTGACAAAATACCGTAAAACATCCCAAAAAACAATTGTTCATTTGAAATCATTTTAATGAAACTTTGCGATGAATAAAGCATCATAGGAATTTTTATTGCTTCGCCGTCGCTCTTTAAATGTAAAAACAATTTAAGATTTGATTTAGGCTGAATTTTTAACTCAAAAATTGATTTTCTATTATCAAAACTACGTTCCGAATACCGCATAGTATCACCGCTTACCATTTTGACAATTTTTCCCGAAACCGCATCAATAATATATAGTTCTACCAAATCTGTGATTGGTCTCGCTGTCTCAAGATAATAATTTAAAGATTTAGTGGTTGGGTTTTTAAGTTCAACTTTAGCCCAAAAATTATGTTCAGTAAAGCCTAAATCATCATTTTCAGTTTTTAGTTTTTTGGGATTTAAGGAGTCATAATTGGCTATTACGTCCTGAATATCTAAATTTCTCTGGCCTACTTCGGCAACTGTAGTATAATGATGAAGCGATAATTCGTTAGGTAGTGAATTTTCTTTAAAAATATATTGCGAAAAACTATTTGTTGAAAAGAATAAAACAAATAAAAATAGTAAAAAAGTATGGAAGGTATTTGCTAATTTTTGATACATCATATAATTTTAGTACTATCTATTTACGATAAAAATAATATTTTGGTTTTTCATGTGAGTCAAATTTAAGTTTTTATTTTCTGTTAAAAAAAGTTGATCATTCATTATTCTCCTTAATTTAGTACAAAAACTATATCATGCGACAAAGATTTTTCGTTATAGGAATTGCAGGGCTTATTATTTCTTTGACTATTTTTTTCTATTTTAAAATAGGGCTCGTTTTGTCAGTAGCATTATTCATCCTTTTGTTAATTGGTTTTGTCAATAGTATTCAGCAGAAACATTCCATTCTAAGAAATTTTCCTGTGTTTGGCTATTTTAGATATTTTTTTGAAATGATTGCTCCAGGAATTCAGCAATATTTTATAGAACGTTCTACTGATGGAAAACCTTTTTCAAGAAACCAGCGCACTCTCGCTTACCAACGAGCCAAAAATATTGATTCAACATCTCCATTTGGAACACAACTAAACCTCAATCGCTCCAACTACGAGGGGATTAAACATTCTATTTTCCCTACAGCGGTAAATAAAGAGTTACCTCGTATTTTAGTTGGCGGACCAGATTGCAAACAACCGTATTCCGCTTCCTTATTAAACATTTCTGCAATGAGTTTTGGTTCGTTGAGCGAAAATGCAATTATGGCATTAAACAAAGGAGCGCTTAAAGGAAATTTTTATCACAATACCGGGGAAGGCGGATTGACTGAATTTCATTTACAAGGAGGTGATGTTACTTGGCAAATAGGTACGGGCTATTTTGGTTGTCGTGATGACAGAGGTGGATTTGATGGTGGTAGATTTGCTGAAAAAGCAAATCTACCAGAAGTAAAGATGATCGAAATAAAACTATCACAAGGTGCAAAACCTGGACATGGTGGCGTTTTACCCGCTGCTAAAAACACGGCGAAAATTGCAAAAATAAGAGGAGTACAACCAAATATCACTATTCTTTCTCCCCCGGGTCATTCTGCCTTTTCAGATACCAAAGGATTAATTGAGTTTATCGCACACCTTCGCCAACTTTCTAATGGTAAACCTATTGGATTTAAATTATGTATTGGAAAAACCAGCGAATTTGAAGCTATTTGCCAAGAAATGATTAAGCAAAATTGCTTTCCGGATTTCATCACTGTCGACGGTGCCGAAGGAGGAACAGGAGCCGCACCACTTGAATTTGCTGATGGCGTGGGAATGCCTTTTGAGCCCGCACTCATTTTTGTTAATAAGACTTTAGTTCGTTTTGGTGTTCGTCACAAAATACGTGTGATCTGCAGCGGAAAGGTAATTTCTGGCTATTCTATTCTTAGAGCTGTAGCCCTTGGCGCTGATATGTGCAATAGCGCCCGAGGTTTTATGTTTTCGTTGGGCTGTATCCAAGCTTTACGATGCAACAACAACGAATGTCCTACAGGAGTCGCCACCCAAAATAAAATGCTTGTAAAAGGTTTGGTTGTTACTGATAAATCGGAGCGGGTTTTCTATTTTCATAAAAATACCTTACATGCTGCAAACGAACTTTTGGCGGCAGCTGGTAAAAAAAGCTTTGCTGAAATTGATATCGACATTTTTATGCGTGGAGATGAATTCTCTCATTTATCTGATTTGTATTTTCCTGATAATTTAAAAAACGTAACCTTAAATTAAAAATACAACAACAAAAAGGAGGACCTTTCGAGTCCTCCTTTTTGTTGGTTCTGATTTACCATTATTTAACTTATACTTTTACTCCTATAGCTGACTATTGAATTATCATATGTTATTGTAAAATTGATATGCCCAAGTAATTAATCAAAAGCACACTCAAAGATACAATTTGCTTTTCTAAAAATATAAAGAAACCGCTATTTTTACTATTGATTAGCTTATTAAGGCTAAGACATTAATCACCTTATGTACTATATCAGTTTTCTAATTATTTCAATAATGTTTTAAAATATTCAATACTATTTCTAGTGTTGACAAAAAAATAGGAGGTCCTTTTAAAGGACCTCCTATGTGATTCTGAATTACCGATATTAACTCTTACCGTTGCTGGTATAGTCTATTGTGAGTTATCAATCTCATTATAAGATTAAAATTCCCAAGTATTTAATCAGAATCACATATCAAAGATATTATTTGTTTCTAAAATAATCAACTGTTAATCCAAATTTAACCAATATTTAACGCCATTCATTTTATGTAAATGACAACAAATAACATACATCGCACCGTTAAAATTAGTTTCGTAAATTTTGATCAAATTAGTTTTCTAAAATATTAAATTAGAAAATACTTTTTTTGAAGTGTAGCCACAAAAAAGAGGCCTTTTTACAGGCCTCTAATTTAGATTTTGGTTTGCTATTATCAACTTAAACCTTTCGGTAGTAGTGACTATCAAATACGCTACTCTTTGCAGATGGCCATATTCAAGAACAAATCAAAATCATATGTAAAGATACGGTTAATTTCATTTTAACAACATTCAAAAAGCATTTTAACCTATTTTTAACTTGTTGAATTTAAATTATTTAAACTACAATTTATTGTAAAAGTTAATCAATCCTACCAGCGTGACTAAAATACCTAAATAAAATTAAAATTGATTGTCAGTAGCAGAACTTGACATTCACAATTCTGAAATACATCTAACATTAACCACAAAAAAAGGAGGCCTTTTTAAAGGGCCTCCGATTGTTGATTTTGATTTACCATTTATCAACTCATACCGTTCAGCATGAAATGACTATTTGAATAAGCTTCTCTTTGCAGATGGTTTTACCCAATTGATTAATCAAAACCACACTCAAAGATATAAATTATTTTTATTAAATATGTAAAAAACAACACTTTAACTATTAATTAACGCATCTTTTTTAGATATACATTGTACTTTATATGTGTTAATTATAAATACGTAATGAGAAATAAATTGCTCCATTATTGAAGTCATTAGTGCATGAATATCTAAAAGTTTGTATCTTTGAAATATCAAAATAAAACCAACAAAATGCAACTCGTTTTCGCTTCAAATAACAAAAATAAAATTCTGGAAATACAAAGCATACTTCCAGCAACCGTTAAAATCCTTAGTTTAGAAGACATTGGATGTTTAGAGGACATTCCCGAAACAGCAGATACAATTGAAGGAAATGCCATTTTAAAAGCAAATTATGTAACCCGTAACTATGGCTACGATTGCTTTGCAGATGATACCGGACTCGAAGTAGCGATTCTAAATGGAGAACCTGGCGTTTACTCTGCAAGATATGCAGGCGAGCAACGTAATCCTGATAATAATATGGATAAATTATTGAAAGCCTTATCAAGTAAAAACAACAGGAATGCACAGTTTAAAACGGTCATTGCTTTGAATATAAAGGGCAAACAAGAATTATTTACAGGTATTGCCAAAGGTGAAATTACTTTAGAAAAAACAGGAAACAAAGGTTTTGGCTATGATCCAATCTTTCAACCTATTGGATACAAAGAAACTTTCGCTGAATTATCTCTGGAAATTAAAAATGAAATCAGCCACAGAGGAAAAGCAACACAACAACTAATCAATTTTTTAATAGGGAGCTCTTATTTTTGATTTTAATATATTTTTTTTAATAAAAAGTTGATTTAAAAACAGTATTTTAATCGTAAATTGCTCAATTGCAAAACCCAAATTTCAAACCAATTCTATAACTTTCTGACAATCAAATGGTAATAAATCATTAAATCTTAAAATAGCATTAGTTTATATCGATTATTAACAGTAATTTTGCACCCTATTTTAAAAATACATATGAATAAATTTGAACAATTAGGATTGAGTGAATCGTTACTGAAGGCGATTTTAGATCTAGGATTTGAAAATCCGACCGAAGTACAGGAGAAAGCGATTCCCCTATTATTGGAAAAAGACACAGATATGGTTGCGTTGGCTCAGACAGGGACAGGGAAAACGGCAGCTTTTGGTTTTCCAGTTATTCAGAAAATTGATGCCAACAACAGAAACACACAAGCATTAATTTTATCTCCAACACGCGAACTTTGTTTGCAGATTACCAACGAAATTAAAAACTACTCTAAATACGAAAAAGGTATTAATGTGGTAGCAGTTTACGGTGGAGCTAGCATAACAGAACAAGCGAGAGACATAAAGAGAGGCGCACAAATTATTGTGGCAACTCCAGGAAGAATGCAAGACATGATTAATAGAGGTTTAGTAAACATCTCTCAAATTAACTATTGTATTCTTGACGAAGCTGACGAAATGTTGAATATGGGTTTCTACGAAGATATCGTAAACATCCTTTCTACTACGCCAGACGAAAAAAACACATGGTTATTCTCTGCAACAATGCCTGCTGAAGTAGCTCGTATTGGAAAACAATTCATGACTGACCCAATTGAAATTACAGTTGGAGCTAAAAACTCAGGTTCTGCTACCGTTTCTCACGAATTTTACCTTGTAAATGCACGTGATCGCTACGAAGCTTTGAAACGTTTAGCGGATGCTAATCCAGACATTTTCTCTGTAGTTTTTTGTCGTACCAAAAGAGATACGCAAGCTGTTGCTGAAAAATTGGTTGAAGATGGATACAGCGCTGCTGCATTGCACGGAGATTTATCTCAAGCGCAACGTGATGGTGTAATGAAATCTTTTAGAGGAAGACAAATTCAAATGCTTGTAGCTACTGATGTTGCTGCACGTGGAATTGACGTTGATAGCATTACTCACGTAGTAAACTACCAATTACCGGATGAAATCGAAACTTACAATCACCGTTCAGGGCGTACTGGGCGTGCTGGTAAATTAGGTACATCGATTGTAATTGTTACTAAAAGTGAATTGCGTAAGATTTCTTCTATCGAAAGAATCATCAAACAAAAATTCGAAGAAAAAACGATCCCTTCTGGAATTGAAATCTGCGAAATCCAATTGTTACACCTAGCTAATAAAATTAAAGATGTAGAAGTTGATCACGAAATTGACAACTATCTTCCTGCAATTAACAGCGTTCTTGAAGATTTAACGAAAGAAGAATTAATCAAGAAAATGGTATCGGTTGAATTTAACCGTTTTATCAATTACTACAAGAAAACTAGAGATCTTTCCAATCAAGCTTCAGGTTCTGAAAGACGTGAGCGTGATGATAGAGATGGTGCTCCAAGAGAAAATAACAATGGCGGTGCAACAAGATATTTTGTAAACATAGGTTCTAGAGATAACTTTGATTGGATGTCATTAAAAGATTACTTGAAAGAAACATTAGACTTAGGTCGTGATGACGTTTTCAAAGTAGATGTAAAAGAAGGATTCTCTTTCTTTAACACTGATCCGGAACATACTGATAAAGTAATGGAAGTATTGAACAACGTACAATTAGAAGGACGTAGAATCAATGTTGAAATTTCTAAAAACGATGGTGGCGGAAGACGTGACCATAACGGAAGAAGTTCTGGTGGTGGTTTTGGCGGAGGTCGCTCTGGTGGTGAAAGAAGTTCAGCTCCAAGAAGAGAAGGTAGTTTTGCACCAAGAAGAGAAGGTTCTGGCGGTGGTGGTTTCAGAAGCGATAGAAATTCAGCTCCAAGAGAAGGTGGATTTGGCGGAAGAAGTTCAGCTCCAAGAGAAGGTGGTTTCGGCGGAAGAAGTTCAGCTCCAAGAGAGGGTGGTTTTTCTGACAGAGCACCAAGAAACGAAGATAGTTCTGACAGAGCACCAAGACGTTCTGAAGGGTTTGGTGATGCACCAAGACCAAGAAGACCAAGAAAAGACTAACATTCATTGTTAATTTTCTTATAATTATATTAGGAAACTACAAAATATTCAATCGCCTTTATTACTTTTAAAGTTTTAAATGAGTTTATGAAATATTTTGTAGTTTTCTTTTTTTTAGTACTTTCCACAGCTGCTATAGCACAAGACATACAGCCCTCTCAAAAGGTTAATGGTATTATTATCAACAACAATACGAGACAACCTTTGCCCAATGTAAATATCATCAACATTAATAAAGTAAGAGGTGCAACTACCGATTCGAGAGGATATTTCGAAATCGACGTTCAACCAAATGATACTTTACATTTTACTATTTTGGGATACCAATCTTTAAGAGTTCGAGTTACCAACGACTGGATAAAAAATAAAAGCACCAAAATTCAACTTACCGAAAAAGCCATCGCGCTAGAGGAAGTAATCATCAGACCCTTTAATTTGACGGGCTATCTAGAAGTCGATTCAAAATTAATTCCAACGAAAGAAAACTACCGTTATAGTATTTCCGGCTTAACGCAAGGTTACGAAGCAGGCGAATATTCTCCAAATGCCTTTGGTAGAGTACTGGGTTCTATCTTTAATCCTACGGATATGCTTTATAATTTTTTTGGAAAAAATCCAAAAGAGCTCAAAAAGCTCAAAGAAATGAAGAAGGATGATACGGTTCGAAATCTACTGGAATCTAAATTTGACAGGGAAACTATATCCGTACTACTTGGCGTAGATAAAAACGAATTAGCCGAAATTTTGCAACGCTGCAATTATTCAGAAGCATTCATACAAACTGCAAATGATTTACAAATCATGGATGCCATAAGTGGCTGTTATGAAGAATATAAAATTCTAAAGAAAAAATAATATAACAGTTTACATTTTTAATCTAAAAATAATTTCAATCCTCAATTGCGAAAGTAGTTGGGGATTTTTATTATAAAATACTTAAATTTGAGTTTTAGCTAAAATTAATTAATCCAATAAACATAATCCATGTCTAACATACCTTTCCAAGCCATCAATTGGGACAAAATAGAGAGAACAGAACATATGGGCGAAACGGGAACATCCTATTGGCAAACGATACAATTAGGAAGGTTACGAATTCGGAAAGTAATTTATTCTGACGGATATTTAGCCGATCATTGGTGCCAAAAAGGACATATTGTACATTGTCTCGAAGGAAATTTTATTAGCGAAATGGAGAACGGAGAACAAACAAATCTGTCTAAAGGAATGACATATGTCGTTTCAGATGATTTAAGCTCTCATCGCTCAATTTCTACTAATGGAGCTAAATTGTTAATCATCGATGGGGATTTTTTAAAATAATATTAAAACAAATCAAAATATTATTTACATTTACTTATATCAAAAGTAAAACCAAAATTTAAATCAAATATCATGGCAAAAAGTCAAGACGCAAAGAAAACTGCAAAAAAAGAGCCTTTAAAAACGGCTAAAGAAAAGAAAGAAGAAAAAAGAGACAAGAAAAATACTCCTAAAAGAGATTAATTCTGACAAAAAACCCTCGTTTATTACAAAACGAGGGTTTTTTATTTTATCGAAATTCACTATTATTTGACTGGAATATTAGCTAAAATTTCCAAAACAAATTTCCAAAATTTCTGAGAAGAAGAAATACTTGCTCTTTCATCCGGAGAATGCGCTCCATGAATAGTTGGTCCAAAAGAAATCATATCCATTTCAGGGTAATTAGTTCCCAGAATTCCACATTCTAACCCTGCGTGACAAGCTACTACTTTTGGTTTGTCGTTATTTTGTTTTTCATAAATTGCAACAAGCAGATCTAAAATCTCCGAATTTACATTTGGAGTCCAACCCGGATAAGAACCGGAAAGTTCCACTTCACAACCTACTAATTCAAAAGCGGAACGTAAAGAATTAGCCAAATCATATTTAGACGTCTCTACAGAAGAACGGGTCAAACATCCTATTGAAATTTCGCCATCTTTGATGATTACTCTGGCAATATTATTAGAAGTTTCTACTAAGTCTTCCATATCAGCACTCATACGATACACTCCGTTATGTGCAGCATAAATTGCTCTTATAATTCCTTCCTGAACACCCAAATCCATAACTTTTTTCGGCAAATCGCATTTCACGATTTCTATGGTTAAGTTAGGTTCCGTTGTTTTAAATTCGTTTTTTATGTCGTTGATGATTTCCTGCATATCAAAAATATAGGCTTCGTCAAACATTTCTGAAATAATCACTTTCGCCACACTTTCTCTTGGAATAGCATTACGTAAACTTCCTCCGTTAATTTCTGCCACCTGCAAACCGAAGTTTTCAAAAGAATCGAATAACAAACGGTTCATTATTTTATTGGCATTACCCAAACCTTTATGAATATCCATTCCTGAATGTCCTCCTTTCAATCCTTTTACAGAAATAAGATGTCCAACTGATCCTTCTGGAACTTCCTCTTCATGATAACTCCTCGTAGCGGTAACATCTATTCCTCCAGCACAACCAATATCTATTTCATCATCTTCCTCCGTATCTAAATTCAAAAGAATTTGACCTTGAAGAATGCCTCCTTTTAAGTTTAAAGCTCCTGTCATCCCAGTTTCTTCGTCAATGGTGAACAAAGCTTCAATAGCTGGATGTGGAATATCTTTGCTCTCCAGAATTGCCATAATTGCAGCAACTCCAAGACCATTATCCGCACCAAGAGTTGTTCCTCTAGCACGAACCCAATCTCCATCAACATACATATCAATCCCTTGTGTGTCAAAATCAAAAACGGTATCGGCATTTTTTTGATGCACCATATCCAAATGCCCTTGTAGCACAATTGCTTTACGATTTTCCATTCCTAGAGTAGCCGGTTTGCGTATAATTACATTACGGATTTCATCTTCAAAAGTTTCCAATCCCAGACTGTTTCCGAAGTTTTTCATAAACTCAATCACACGTTCTTCTTTTTTAGAAGGGCGCGGAACGGCATTCAAATCAGCAAACTTATTCCAAAGCGCTTTGGGTTCTAAATTTCTTATTTCTTGGCTCATTTATTTTATTTGAAGTTTAAATTTTATCAAGTTCAAAGTTACAAAGTTTAAATTCTTTTCTCGACTAATTGATATTGTAATTATATTTACATTCTCAAAATCTATCTGTGAAACCAAAATATTTTCTTTCCTTCTTTCTTCTTGCACAACTATTTTTTCTGCAAATAATCCCCTATTTTCCTGAATATGTGGAGCAATTTTACAGTAATGGCTTGTATCCAATAATTGCTGCATTTTCGAGAATAATTTTTGGCAAAATTCCATTTTCGTTGGGGGATTTTATTTATTTCATCACGATTATATCTGTATTCTTTTGGTTTTGGAACAAACGGAAATCCTGGAAACAAGCATGGAAAAATAACATTCTGACTGTTCTAAGTTTTGTATCGGTATTTTATTTTTTGTTCCATATTCTTTGGGCATTCAATTATTATCGCCAACCACTTTTTGAGAAAATGGCAATCAAAAAAGAGTATTCTGAAGCTGATTTACTGGCTTTTACCAAAAAATTAATCCTGAAAACTAACACCGTTCAAAGTCAAATTACAAAAAACGACAGTTTAAAAGTGGTATTTCCTTACTCGCAAGAACAGATCTTTGAAATGAATTTAAATGGTTATAAAAACTTATCCTCTCGATATTCCTATTTTGCTTATGGTAACAGGAGCACTAAAAAATCGATTATCAGTTTACCATTGGCTTATATGGGTTTTAGTGGCTATTTGAATCCGTTTACCAATGAAGCTCAGGTAAATTATCTTGGACCAATGTACAGTTTTCCCATGACAACCAATCACGAAATGGCACATCAAATGGGTTATGCCAGCGAAAGTGAATGCAATTTTATCGGGTTTTTGGCGTCTGTTAAAAATGAGAATTTACACATTGAATATTCAGGCTATAGTTTTGCTTTGCGCTATTGTTTACTCAATTGGCAAGTTCGCAACCCAAAAATATTTAAACAATTGCTAAAAACCGTTCATCCTGGAATTTTGAAAAACTATAATGAAAGTGACCGTTTTTGGAAACAATATGAAACACCGATTGAAACCGGTTTTCATGCTTTTTATGACAATTTCCTGAAACTAAATCAACAAAAGGACGGCATTGAAAGCTACAGTAAGTTTGTGAATTTGATGGTGAATTATTACAAAAAAAATGAGTTATAAGTTCTAAATGTTACCATTATTAAACTCATAACTCATCGTATTTAAACTAGACTTGTCAGGCTTAATTTCTAAATTTTTTCAAGTAACAATCCTGTGGCTGTGAGTCCAGGACCAAAAGCCATAGCTACGACTTTTGTTCCCGATACTATGCTGTCATCATTAATAATTTCATTAAAAATATGAGGAACTGTGGCGGAAGACATGTTTCCTTGTTGACGTAATATTTCATACGACCAACGTGCTTGTTCTTTTGATATTCCAACAGCATCCACTACATAATCAATAATTTTTGGTCCTCCCGGATGTATTGCAAAATGCATTTTGGATTTCTCTTCGTCAAGATCTACATCAACTTTGGCGCAAAGCGTTGTCAAAAAGGATTTTATGTTTTTACGAATAAAAACGGGAACTCTTTTAGAAAGCGTCATTAAAAAATTATACTCTCCTATTTCCCAAGACATATCATCTAAAGAATCCGGAATAATAACCTCATGAGAAGCCAAAATTCTCAGTCCTTTTTTATTTTCAATAGAATCATCGTTAAAAAAAGATTCTTCTTCATACAAGGAATATCCAATAAAACCGTCGCCAAAAAGAGAGCATATCATCGTGTTTGCAACCGAAAATTCAGTTAAATTTAAATGTGCCGATAATAACTCCGTGTGAACCACATCAACTCTACCATGATCTCTACTACCACTTATCAAGTGACTGGCAGTTCTTATAGCAGGGAAAGCCCCATAACATCCCATTTGGTACGAATGTGTAACCTGCGTTGTTCCCCAATTTCTATTTATTACGGCTTCTTGCGCAACACTTGGCGAGGAATAACCGGAGCATGTAACATGAACAAGGTTTTCAGGAGCAGAATTTGTTGTTGAATAAAATTCGTCAAAAACATATCCCATCTTTTCTTTAAACCATTGCATTCGGGTTCCAATTTTTGGTCCAAAAGATTCTCTTCTCGCTGATACTAAACTACCAGGAAATTGATAATCCGAAGGCAGAGTTTCATCCATTTCATTTTCAATAAAATGTTTAACATCTTCAAAAATTAGAACTTGTCTTTTATTAATATTTTCGGCAGGAACAGAATACTTATCAACCTGATCTGATATAACCTCGAAACTATTTGATTCATCAATAATTTCATCTTCTCCTGAACCAACTAGACTTGGCTTGGTTTGAAAATGATGGTATAAAAACTTGGTGTATTGATTAAGTTTTTGTTGATCGATTAATTTCCCTACCAAAATAGGCTTGAAATTAGAAATAATAATGCTTTTCATTAATGTTAAAAATTTGTGTGAATTCCACAAACTTAATGCATAACATTATTTATAAAAACAAGTCCAATAAAAATTAAATTTAAAATAAACTAAATGTTTGATTATCAAATACTTACAAATCACATAATTTTGTTAAAATATTGTAAATCAACATATTGTAAGAATGATATCACAGACGTTTAAACACTGATTATCAGCGATGTAAGAATGCAATTACAGCGATAATAAAGTCAATTTTTTATACTTCATCACTGGTAAACGTAGTAAAACTTTTCTTCTTAAACGGTCGGATAATCAATCGTCCCTCCCTGTCAAAGCGAATGTAGTTGTATACCCAATTGAGGAAAACTACCGCTCTGTTTTTGAATCCAATTAGGGAGAATAAATGCACAAACATCCACACGAACCACGCAAAAACGCCACTAAAATGGTATTTGGGCAAATCAACTACGGCTTTGTTTCTTCCTATTGTAGCCATTGAACCTTTGTCATTATACTCAAAAGCTTCCATAGGCTGTTTTCTAATTAATTTTATGATGTTTTTACCTAATAATTTACCTTGTTGCATGGCAGGTTGCGCCATCATAGGATGTCCTTGTGGATAATTTTCATTTTCCATTAACGCAATATCGCCTATGGCAAAAATATTGTCGTAACCTATCACCTGACTGTATTCGTTTACTCGAATTCGTTCTACTTTTTCTACCAACGATTTGGCATCCAATCCAGCAACTAATGCTCCTTGAACTCCAGCAGTCCAAATTACGGTTCCGGTTTCAAATGTCAAATCAGAATTGGTAGTAATCGTTCGTCCATCATAATTAGTTACCCGAACATTTTTCCATATTTTGACGCCCAAATTATCCAGAAATTTTTCGGCGGCAATGGAGGATTTTTCACTCATTGTGTTTAGGATTCTATCCCCGCTTTGAATGAGATTGATTTCCATTTTATCAATATCCAAATCGGGATAATCTTTTTGCAGAATAGCTTTTTTCATTTCGGCCAAAGCACCTGCAAGCTCTACTCCTGTTGGCCCGCCACCTACAAGCACAAAATTAATTAGGCTGTTGCGTTCCGCTACATCAGTGGTAAGAACTGCTTGTTCGAAGTTTTCGAGAATAAGACTGCGAATATTTAATGATTGTGGTATGGTTTTCATCCCCATACTGTTACGTTCTATTTCTTTATTGCCAAAATAATTGGTTTTTGATCCTGTGGCGATAATCAGATAATCGTAACTTAATTCGCCAATTTCAGCAATGATTTTTTGGTTTTTAGTATCTATTTCTTGTACAGAAGTGAGTCGGAAGTAGAAGTCATTATATTCCTGAATGACTTTCCTAATTGGGTAAGCAATAGAACCTGCCTCTAAACCGCCCGTGGCGACTTGATACAGCAAAGGTTGAAAATTATGGTAGTTGTGTTTATCTAAAAGTACGACTTGTACGTTTTTATTTTTTAATTTTCTGGCCAATGCAATACCAGCAAAACCTCCACCTATAATGACTATTCTGGGATTTACTGAATTTGGAATATTCATGTTTAAAAAAATTATAATTTATTGAAAATCAAAGATACAATGTTTTTTAATGTTGAATTTCATCAAAAAGTATCGAATTTTTTGTTTTTATTGAAAAGGTTTTAAGAAAAATAATCGTGTAAATTAGCCCTGATGGAAATGGAAATCCTTTATTTTTTTGATTTTTTCAGAAAATAAAGATTGAAATGTACAGCAGGACGATTAATAATTATGGATTGAAGAGTTTCTGCTCCTAAAAATTATTAATATTGTAACAAAACCTACCTTTGGGTTACTAACGTATGTATGAGTGACAATCTAGAACAGTCTTTTGTTAAGCAGTTGCAGGAAAATCAGAATATAATCCACAAGATTTGTAGGTTGTATACTAATGGTGATGATGCGCACAAGGATTTGTTTCAGGAAATCACAATTCAGTTATGGAAAGCATTTCCTAAATTTAGAGGAGACAGCAAGTTTTCTACTTGGGCCTATCGTGTGGCGTTGAACACGGCAATCACTTTATATAGAAAAAGTAAGCGCTCAATAGCAACTATTGAGTTTGAAGGACGTCAACATTTCTTGAATGATGTGGAGTATAATTATGAAGAAGAAGAACAGATTAAGCTAATGTACAAAGCGGTTTATCAATTGAATGATATCGAAAAGGCATTGATTTTTATGTATCTTGAAGATAAAGATTATCAGGAAATAGCTGTAACATTAGGGATTAGTGAAGTGAATGCCAGGGTGAAAATGAACAGAATAAAAGGGAAATTAAAAAAAATATTAAATCCATTAGGAATATGAAAGAGCTGGATTTATTGAAAAAAGATTGGCAAAAGAACACGGATTCTTTTGAACAGGTTTCGGAAAATGAGATTTACAAAATGATACATAAAAAATCATCTTCGATTGTGAAGTGGATTTTGATTATCAGTATTTTGGAGGTTTTATTATGGACTGCACTAAACGTTTGTTTTAATAATGATGCTTATTTTACAAAGATGAATCATGATGAAATCATTCTTTATCTTAATATTTTTAGCTATTTCAGTTACGGAGTAATGCTAGTTTTTATTTATTTTTTCTATAAAAATTATGTCAGAATTTCATTAACCGTTTCTACGAAACAGTTAATGAAAGATATTTTGAAAACACGTAAAACCGTTCAGTATTATGTTTATTTTAATCTGACAATGATTGTTCTGAGTTTAATTGTTGCCTTCATAATTGCTTTTGCTTACGATCCGGACACGATTGCTTTAACAAATAAAATTACTACTAATGGAAAAGCTTTGGCAATCACTACAGTTGGTATTTTAATGACTTTTATCGTTATTATTGGTGCATTTTGGTTATTTTACAGGGTGTTATACGGAATTTTACTGCGAAGATTGTATGCGAATTATAAAGAATTAAAAAAGATTGATTTGTAGTTTTACAAAAAAAAAAGGTAATTGATGAGCTTTTTTTTTAATATTCCCAACGACGAAGTTTGTTTAATTTCTCCTGTTCTTCTATTTCCTCGCAAGGAATTACTTTCAGGAAAGATGCATGTTGCTCAATAGCATATTCTACTTTTTCGACTATTTCCTCAATGGTATCATTATCGTAATCAATTTCTAAAGGCTCTTTAATTATAAATGATTGGAGAATACCTTTCTTTTTCATGCGCAATCCTTTTTTGTCAAAAGAACGGCGAAAACCATCGATAACAATAGGAACAACGATGGGTCTGTGTTGTTTGATGATATGAGCGGTTCCTTTTCGTACTGGTTTAAAAGATTTAGTGGTTCCCTGCGGGAATGTAATTACCCAGCCATCCTTCAGCGCTATTTTAATATTTTCAGTATCATCAGGGTTAATATTTTTCTTCTCCTGTACATCAACTCCTTTTGCTCGCCAAGTACGCTCTACAGAAATTGCCCCTGCATAAGCCATAATTCTTGGTAACAAACCAGCCTGCATTGTTTCTTTGGCCGCAACGTAATAAATATTCATTTTGGGTTGCCACATGTAACAAACATTTTTGATAGTATCGTCACGTCCGCTCAGACTAGCGTTAAAAACATGAAACATGGCAACGACGTCTGCAAAATAGGTTTGGTGATTGGATATAAAAAGGACATTCGCATCAGGCAAATTTCGTATAATCTCGGATCCTTCAATCTGTAATTCATTAAATCCTCTGTAACGTCTGTGAGTTATAACTCCAAAAACACGAATTAAGAATTTCTTTATAAATAGTATATGACCAAAAGGATTTCTCTTAAACAATACCATAAATTTGTGTGTTTTTCTGTGAATTAGGTTTACAATAATACGAAATTTATTTTTGTACTTCCGTATCAATTTCAATTCTAGAAAAAAATAAAATTAGGAATTTAAAACATCTTTTAAAACATCTTTCAACTCGCTCAACATCATAGCCGTAGCTCCCCAGACGATGTGCTCTTTAATTTTAAAAGATGGAACAGTTATATCATTTGCGTAAGATGTATTCAGCTTTGCATCAGTAATAATTGTATCACTCAAAAAAACTGTTAGAGGCAATTCAATGATGTTTGCAACCTCCTTGGTATCGGGAATAAAAACAATCTCTTCCTTGCAGATAGCTAAAAAAGGATGAACCATAAAATCACTCGGTGGAATATACATGGGTGTAAAAGTCTTGATAATTTCCATACTACTGGGGTGAATCCCAACTTCTTCATGGGTTTCTCGAAGCGCAGTATTTTCGAAAATTTCGTCGTGATCTTCATATTTTCCTCCAGGAAAAGCAATTTGAGCAGAATGTACTCCCTTGTAAGAATTTCGGACAATAAGTACCAGATGTGTTATTCCATTTTTAGGATAAAACAACATCATAACGGCTGCAATTTTTGGTTTTCTGATGTCAATATCAAATTTTTTTAAAATTTCAATTCGCTCCAAAGGTGCCATTTTGATATGCGAAACTTCAGCAGGAAGTTCGGCTTTTATTAATTTAGGAACATATTCTAAAAATTCTTGAAAATCCATAATCAAAGTCTATTTTTGCACCAGAAAAGATAATATAAATATAGTTTAGAAAATAACGCAATGCTAATTTTCTATATTAAAAGCCATAAAAATGTATAGTAAAGAAGAAACTCAAAAATTAAAGCGAGAATTCTGGGTGACATTCGCAGATAAATATCCGAGAAAATGGGTGCTTTATGATACAAAAATTAAAGATTTTTCTTTTAAATTTTATGTTGATAATAAAAAGGCACTTGTGTTAATTGATATTGAGCACCGCAGTGACGAAAAACGAGTTGCTTATTTTGAGAAAATAGAAGCACTGAAAAATATACTGGAAGAGGAATTTATCAAAGATTTAGTATTCGAAAAAGAATTTATTCTTGAAAACGGCAAAATGATTAGCCGGATTTGGATTGAAAAATTAGATATCAGCGTTAGTAATCGAAAATACTGGGATGACATCTTTGATTTTTACAATGAGAAAATGAATTCTTTAGAGCTTTTTTATAAAGAGTACGATGAGTTTATTAAAGATATTGACTAATTGTTGCTATCAAAAACTTATCTTTTTTGGACCTGCCATTTAATAAAGTCAGTGGTAGCGACTTTTTTTATTATTACATGTTGAAGATATTATAAACGATAATCCTGTTCTCATAATTGACATAAAGTTGCTTCCTATTACCCTGTTTCTTTCTTGTAATAATTGAAACTGTGCAATCCTCGCCATTATTATCTTTACAAGTAAACGAATAAACTATATCGGTATCATTTTCTTCTGTTGCCTGATAATCGATAATTTCAAACAATTGGATGATTTGAGAATATATTACAATTCTATCTTTATTAGTGTCTAATGATACTAAAATATTGACCAAATCCAAATCGGACCATTTTCCCCACTTGCCTTTTTCATTTTTTTCTAAAACACTAAAGCCTGAAGTTTTAAATTTATAATTCTGACTATAAGACTTTTGCAATCCTAACACCAAAAAAAACAGTATAATATATAATTTTGTTTTAGTCATTGTGTATTAATTAAAAGTCGAATTTAGTTACCTCTTTTCTAGCATCTTCAAAATCATTCCTTATTTCCAAAAGTATTTCTGCCGCTGGTTTTATTTCGTGAATTAATCCCGCAACTTGACCTATTTCTAATTCTCCTTCGATTAAATCCCCTTCAAACATACCTTTTTTTGCCCTTGCTCTTCCCAAAAACTGAGACAACTCCTCTGTTGTTGGACATTTCTCATACAGTTCCTGAAGATCTTGATAAAATTTATTTTTAATCAATCGAACTGGAGCCAATTCTTTTAACGTTAGCTGTGTGTCGCCTTCTTTAACCGTTATGATAGTCTTCTTAAAATTTTCATGTGCTGAAGATTCTACCGAAGCGGCAAACCTACTCCCGACCTGAACGCCATCAGCACCTAAAACCATTGCCGCTAACATTCCGCGACCCGTTGCAATGCCTCCGGCAGCGATCAAAGGAATTTTGATATGTTCTTTTACCATTGGAATCAATGTAAAAGTGGTCGTTTCGTCTCTTCCGTTGTGCCCTCCAGCTTCGAATCCTTCCGCAACTACGGCATCAACGCCAGCTGCTTCTGCTTTTAATGCAAAAACAGAACTACTAACCACATGTACAACTGTTATGCCTTTTTCTTTCAAAAAAGAAGTCCAAGTTTTTGGGTTTCCCGCCGATGTAAAAACAATTTTAACGCCTTCATCGACTATAATTTTCATTATTTCTTCGACATTAGGGTATAACATTGGAACATTAACACCAAAAGGTTTTTGAGTCGCTTTTTTGCATTTTTGAATGTGTTCTCGTAAAACTTCGGGATACATAGAACCTGCACCTATTATACCTAAACCACCGGCATTACTTACTGCGCTCGCTAATTTATAACCACTATTCCAAATCATTCCCGCTTGGATAATAGGATATCTAATTTTGAAGAGCTCTGTAATTCTATTCATTATTTTACTCTAATTATTGCTTTATTATTTTTCCAGTTTTGGAAAAAACACCCGATTCTAATTTATAAACATAGATTCCTTTGTCAAGTGATTTCAAAGAAATATTTGATGTCTGGCCAGTAAGAAGATCATCTGATATTATTTGACCCAGAACATTATAAATTAAAAATGATCCTCTATCATTACCTTCTGGAAGAGAAATCGATATGTAATTGCTTACTGGATTTGGATATAGTATGAAGTCATTTTTTGAGAAAGCGTCCACCGAAAGTGTCAATGCTAAACTAAAATTTGGAATACCAAAACCATATTGGTTGTTAGGTGTTGTGTATCTATCGCTTGATTTTATAATTAAATCTCTAATCTCCTTATTTGTTTTTAAAGGAAAAGCCTGCCACAAACAAGCAACCATTCCTGCCATAATTGGACTGGAAAATGAAGTCCCGTTTGCTGTCACAATATTACCTAGTGCATCAGACAAAACAACAGATTGTCCTTGTGCCATAACATCCGGTTTTATTCGATTGTCACTTGAAGGTCCTATTGAACTAAATGAAGCCAAGGATTTTACAGAATTTACAGCTCCAACAGCAATTACAGAAACTGCATCAGCGGGTGCTCCAATATGCGGATTTGCTGAATTCCCAGAATTACCCGCTGCCGTTACAATAATCATCCCTCTGCTAAACGCAATTTCAGCACCACGTGATATAAAAGTTGTTTTACCATCCATTTCACTATACTTGTGACTATATGCCGTATTATCATATTCAAAATAACCTAAAGAGGTATTTATGATATCAACTCCCAAACTATCCGCTTTTTCTGCAGCCTCTACCCAAAGTGATTCCTCAACCGGATTTTCAGAAGTATCATCTTCTGTAATAAATAAATAGTAAGAAGCGTCTGGTGCTGTTCCTACTAATGAACCTTCTTTATAACCGCCCATGGTTGAAAGAACGGATGTTCCGTGTGAAACTCCGGTGTAAAAATCAAGGTTTCTTAATACATAATTATAGCCTCCTAAAATTTTGTTGTTGTCTTTTAATCTTTGAAAAGGTTGTACGGTATTTACTCCTGGAAAACCGGCATCTAAAACTGCTATCATTTTACCTAAACCCGTATAATTCTGCTGGTGTAATTGTTGTCCATTCAACATCTGAATTTGATTAACCGAGGTTCCATAAGCATAATCAATTTTAGTTTTGTTACTTTTATCGGAGGTCCTAATCTTTTTTGCCTTTGCAATTTTTCCAGCTATATTCAGAGATTTGTCTGCAAAATCTATTTTATCGACAAATGAAAATGTTTTTAATAAATTTATTGCTGCTTGTGTACCACGCACATGAATACTGTTCAGCCATTTTGATTTAGCCACAACAGAAATTCCCGAAACAGTTTTAACCTGATTAACGTAGGATTTCTCTAAAGGAATATCTTTAGAATCTACAACTATCTTTTGAGTAGTTCTTCGATCCAGAGATCTTTGCGAAAGCATTTGCAATGGGTTATCAATATAAAACTGAGCATTAGGCTTTGCATTAAAGTAAACCCAAGCATCTTGTACTTGTGAAAAAACAGTTGCACTTGTAAATACTAAGAGAAATATACAGAGTTTTTTCATAATTAGTTTGTTGTTGTGCCATAAAAACTTTGTTTCTTTTAAACGCACTCTATTATTTTGAAATCCATGTTGTGATTTTAGTTTAAGAAGGCTATGATTTATTGCTCTTCGTAAATAAAACACTAAACTAAGAAATAACTCCGGAACCAACTAATTCATCTCCTAAATACCAAGCTACAAACTGTCCTTCAGTTATCGCAGATTGTGGCTCTTCAAACGAAACATACATTCCGTTTTCAAACGGATGCAAAGTGGCTTTTTGCAACGGTTGTCTGTAACGAATTCTTGCCATTACATCCATTGTTTCGCCATTGGCTAAAGCCAAATCCTTTCGAATCCAATGTACTTCCGATTTTTCAACAAACAATGCTTTTTTAAACAATCCTGGATGTTGATTGCTTAATCCAGTATAAATAGTATTGGTGGCAACATTTGTGGAAATTATAAATAAAGGATCTGTTGTTCCTCCTACATTCAATCCTTTTCGCTGACCTGTTGTAAAATAATGAGCACCTTGGTGCTTTCCTACTACTTTTCCCATTTCTGGAATATAATCTATCTTTTTTGCCTCAAGCACTAATTCATCTTCAATAGACAATCCTTGTGCAATATCTAAATTATAAACAGGACTATTTTTATCGATTTGAATAATTAATCCTTCTTTGGGTTGCAATTTCTGTTGTAAAAATTCTGGCAAGCGAACTTTCCCTATAAAACATAATCCTTGGGAATCTTTCTTTTCGGCAGTTACTAAATCCATTTGAGCCGCAATTTCACGGACTTCTGGCTTCGTTAATTCACCAATTGGAAACAACGATTTCGCCAATTGCTCTTGTGATAACTGACAAAGAAAATAAGATTGATCTTTGTTATTATCTGCTCCGGCCAACAATTGATAAACGGGTTTACCGTCAACTTCGATTTCACTTTTCTTGCAATAATGACCTGTTGCCACATAATCCGCACCAAGACTCATTGCAATTTTCATAAAAACTTCAAATTTTATTTCGCGATTACAAAGTACATCTGGATTTGGAGTTCTCCCTTTTTCATATTCGCTGAACATATAATCAACGATTTTCTCTTGGTATTGTTCGCTTAAATCTACCGTTTGAAAAGGAATTCCCAATTTTTCGGCTACTAAAAGTGCATCATTACTATCTTCAAGCCACGGACATTCATTAGAAATAGTCACTGAATCATCGTGCCAATTTTTCATAAAAAGACCTATAACCTCATACCCTTGTTGTTGCAACAAATAAGCAGCAACACTTGAATCTACACCTCCAGAAAGTCCTACAACAACACGCTTCATCTTCAAAAAATTATAATTTTATAAGGATGCGAAGTTACAAAAGATTTATTAAGTCCAAAGTTAATTGTTTTTGGATTTTGTTGCATTTTCAGGCTTACTCATATTGATTGTTTCGACTAGTTTTCCTTTTTCGAAAAACTGCCAAGCACCTGATTTTTTTCCATTTACAAATTGACCTTTTGAAACAATATTCCCATCCGTATCTTTAAAAACTGCCAATCCGTTGTACTCGTTATTCTTAAAAATAGATTCTTCAAGTACAATTCCATTTTCAGTATATTTTTTATAAACCCCTTCTTTCAAATTGTTTTTATAATTGATTTGTTCTGCAATCTTAGCATCAGGATAATAAACACTTCTCAGACCATCTAGCTTTCCTAGTTTATAGTTCTCGGTTGCCATAATTTTCTTGGAGGCCTGATGGTAATATTTCCAAGGACCTTCAAACAATTTATTTATCACTTTGCCCTCGCTTACTTTATTTTTGTCCTGATCATAGAATATAGTAGAAGCAGAATTATCTTTGGCATTGAATTCTCTCGTGGCAATTATGGATTTTGCTTTGGTATCATCATAAAAATTAAAAACTCCAACCTCTTTACCATGTACAAAAGTCCCTTGATATTTTGGTCTTTTTGATTCTTCATAAAACCCTTTCCACAATCCATGTTTTTTTCCTTTTTCATCTAGTTTATTGAAATCTGTTTGCGCCTGAAGACAAAACACATTCAAAAAAAACAAAATAAATATTCCTTTTTTACAAAATGTTTTCATGTGTTTACATTTATTGTTTTTTATCGGTCATATTATGTAGTTCACATATCATCATTAGTGTTTCCAACTTAATTACGATGATGCTTATTTCATAATTACCTTTATATCTTAACGAATTTGGATGGCTTAAATTACATTTAAATAAAAAAATCTCGAAACATATCGAGATTTTTTTATTTTTATTTCTTTTTGTCTTTTGCTTTTTGAGCTTCAGCTTGTTCCATAACTTGTTGAAGTTTTTGTTGGAACTTACCTTGTTTTTTGGGCTCTTTCAATTTGTTTTGCTGAATTTGTGCGTGTATTTTGTCGCTATCAACAATATAGTTTTTAATAACAAACATTATTCCTATTGTAATCAAATTGGAAATAAAGTTATACAAACTTAATCCCGCACCATAGCTATTAAAGAAAATCAACATCATAATTGGCGAAATATAAATCATGTATTTCATCATTTTTGCCATATCCGGCATTCCTTCTTGTTGTGGAGCTGCCATTTGTTGATCTCCAGAGGTCATTTTCATATAAAAGAAAATAGCAATTGCAGCCAATATTGGAAATAAACTGATATGATCTCCATACATAGGAACATGGAATGGTAATTTTACAACTTGGTCAAAAGAAGATAAATCGTCTGCCCAAAGGAAGCTTTTTTGTCTTAACTCGAAAGCCGATGGAAAAAACTGAAACGAAGCATACATAAAAGGAAGCTGAATCAATGCCGGAATACATCCTGCCATAGGATTCACCCCAGCTTTATTGTACAATTTCATCGTTTCCTGTTGTTTCTTCATTGGATCTTTTTTGAATTTTTCCCCCAACTCCGTAATTTCAGGTCGTAATACTTTCATTTTGGCCTGAGACAGAAATGATTTATAAGTAATAGGCGACATCGCAATTTTGATAATAATTGTAAAAATAATTATCGCAATACCATAAGCAATGTAAGAACTTAAGAATCCGAATAATGGAATAAACACAAATTTGTTAATCCATCCAAAAATACCCCAACCTAAAGGAATAATTTTCTCTAAGTTTTTATCGTATGCCTTTAATGTTTTATAATCTGATGGTCCAAAATACCAACTCATTTTATAATCTATCTCACCATTTGTAAATGCTAATGGCACTTTTGCATTAAATTGTTTAATAAAGGTAGTATCTACTTTCTCATCAACAACTAATTTATGCGATTTCAACGTAGATTTTGAGAACGGAGTGTTTGTCAATAATATAGTACTGAAAAAATGCTGTTTGAAAGCAATAAATTTTACATTTTCAGGTGTTTCTTCTTTATCTTTTCCATCTCCTACATAGTTGAATTTCTCATCACCATATTCATAATTCAATAAAGTGTAACGATCTTCGTAAGCGATACTTTTTTCCGTTCTGAAAGTTTTCAAATTCCATTCTAAATCTAAAGGCTTAGCAGTATTCAAAACTTTATTCAGTCCTTGTGAACGAATATCAAAACCAACCATATAATCGTTTGGTTTCAAAATGTATTTGTATTCCAGAAATTCATTTGCACCCGCTTTCAATTTCATAGAAAGTATTTGATCCGCTCCTACTTTTGTAAGTGTCGGTTCAAAATACAAATCTTTGGTATTTAAAGTACGGTTATCACTTGTCAACAATTGAACATTTAAATCGGCATTGTTGTCTTTAATTAATTCAACTAATTGATGGGAGCCCTTTCTGAATTTTTCAAAATTTTTCAAAGTTGCTTCAACAATATACCCTCCTTTATTTGCAATTTTTAATTTTACAAATTCATTTTCGATGGTAGTATAAGTAGCTTTAGCAGAAGGTAGTGTAGCTGAATAAGCAAAATTTCCTAACGATTTTTGCAATTGAGCAAATTGTGTAGAATCCCCGGTAGCTGCAACGGCAACAGTCGCTGTTGCTACAGTTTTATCAGCCAATTCTTTGGCTTTAGCCTCTTTGATTACTAATTCTTTTTGCGCTTTTTCTGCTGCAATAGCTTTTTCATCTGGTTTGTTTTGGTACATTATCCAAAGTAAAATTCCAAAAATCAATACAAAACCAATAATTGAATTGACGTCTAATTTTTTTTCTTTCATTATAATATTTAAAAAAGTTTAATCTATTAGTATAAAGTTTAATAAATTGTTTCGAAAAACAATAACTATTTTTTCTTAGCTTGAACGGCAGCTGCTACAAAACTCACAAATATAGGATGAGGGTTTGCAACGGTACTTTTATATTCCGGATGGTATTGAACCCCGATAAAAAATGGATGATTTTCAATTTCAACCACTTCAACCAATCCTGTATCTGGATTTACTCCTGAAGCAATCAATCCCGCATTTTGTAATTGAGCAACGTAGTTACTGTTGTACTCATAACGATGACGGTGACGCTCAGAAATAGATTCTTTACCGTATATTTTATAAGCCAACGAATCTTGTTTTAAATCACATTTCCATGCTCCAAGACGCATTGTTCCACCTTTATCAGTAATGGTTTTTTGTTCTTCCATTAAATTAACAACAGGATGTGACGTTTTTTCATTCATTTCAGTCGAATTAGCATCAGGATAACCTACAATATTCCTTGCATATTCGATAATTGCCATTTGCATACCCAAACAAATTCCGAAAAACGGAACTTTATTTTCACGTGCATAACGAACCGCTTCTATTTTTCCTTCAATTCCTCTTTCACCAAAACCTGGAGCCACAAGAATAGCATCTAAACCCGCTAATTTCTCTTGGATGTTAGTAGCATCAATATGTTCCGAATGGATTGAAATCACATTTACTTTGGTTTCATTTGCAGCACCTGCGTGAATAAATGCCTCTAAAATAGATTTATAACAATCTTGCATTTCTACATATTTCCCAATCAAACCAATATTAACGACATGTTTAGGATGTTTTAATCTGCGTAAAAAAGTATTCCAGTTTTTTAAATCCGGAGCGGCTTTTTTAGGTAAATCCAACTTCTTTAAAGCTACAATATCAAGTCCTTCTTCAAGCATTAAATTAGGTACCTCGTAAATAGTTGAAGCATCTATAGATTGTATAACTGCCTCTCTTTTTACATTACAAAACAAAGCCAATTTATTACGTAACTCCTCTGAAATTTCATGCTCTGTTCTACAAACCAGAATGTCAGCTTTAATACCACTTTCCATCAACGTTTTCACAGAATGCTGAGTTGGTTTAGTTTTCAGCTCACCAGCAGCGGCCAAATAAGGCACTAAAGTAAGATGAATAACAATACCGTTATGCTCTCCTAATTCCCAAACTAATTGACGAACCGATTCAATATAAGGCAAGGATTCAATATCACCTACCGTTCCACCGATTTCGGTAATAACAATATCAAAATCACCTGATTTACCAAGTAATTGCATTCTATCCTTAATTTCATTGGTGATATGAGGTACAACCTGTACCGTTTTACCAAGAAACTCTCCTCTTCTTTCTTTTTCAATCACCGAAAGATAAATTCTTCCCGTGGTAACATTATTGGCTTGAGAGGTAGGAACATTCAAGAAACGCTCGTAGTGTCCTAGATCTAAATCCGTTTCTGCGCCATCATCAGTTACGTAACATTCTCCATGTTCATATGGATTTAAAGTACCAGGATCGACATTAATATACGGGTCAAACTTTTGGATAGTTGTACGATACCCTCTTGCTTGTAACAATTTTGCCAAAGATGCCGCAATAATTCCTTTTCCTAAAGAAGAAGTCACACCACCTGTAACAAAAATATATTTCGTTTGATTCATTCTGTTGTTATTGTTGTTGTTTGTATTGTAGTTATGTAAAAAACTTGGCAAAAGTACAATTATAAATTGTCAATTTGAAAATTAAATCGGTTTTGGATATCGTTTTTTTATATTTCGAATTAACTCTTCAAGTCCATTGAGTTTTAATTCGTAAATCAGTTGTAACTGCTCGCCTAACTCCCCTTTCGGAAATCCCTTATTACTATACCAAACCACATAATATTCAGGCAAATCGATAAGAAACTTACCTTCATATTTACCAAAAGGCATTTTAGTATGAGCGAGTTTAATTAGCTTTTTTTGGTTTTGATCCATTTTATTTTAATAAAAAAGCAAGAGACAGGAACAAGAAGTAAATACTCTTTCTTGTTGTTGTCTCTTGCTTCTAAATACTATTTATTTCCAGTTGAAAGTAATTCTTTTCTCTATTTCTGTATTCAAACTCATAAAAACAGGACAGGTCATTGCGGTTCTCTCTAGAATAGTCATATTCTTTTGCTCAATTGTACCTACCATTTCAAACGTAATTTCTATCACGCCTATTCGTCTTGGTTCGGTATTCATGATTTTTGTTACGGCAGCGGTAGATCCTTTCAAATCAATGTTAATCTCACGAGCTTTTATTCCCATAACGGTCATCATACAACTTGCCAACGCATTTGCAACAGTATCAGTTGGAGAAAAAGCCTCCCCTTTTCCATTATTATCCAAAGGTGCATCCGATATGATTTCATTTCCAGATTGCGCATGTATTGATGACGTTCTTAAATCGCCTAAGTAAGTTACTTTTGATGTCATAATTTTATTTGTTATTTTATTCTACTGCCTTTACTGAGCACTAATTATAATGAACACTTTTAATTAGCTACTTTTATTGTTAAATCAGTGTCGTAATACAAGATATAAACTCCTTTATTCGTGTACCCTCCTTCTGGTTTTTTATAATATTCGAATTTATTATCTACTTGTTCCGTTGCAATAGTATCAGCAGTTTCCTGATATTTTTTGCCTTGAGATAATCGCATCATGGTATCAAAAGTAATATCAAAACCACGAGTTGCAAAGGTGCTAGGGAAAATTTTATTTATTTTTCTGAAGCTATTCTCAAATTGCAAAGCTTCTGCTGATTCGTTATCACGAGTCATGGATGGATACATCATTTTCAATTTTGTCAAATTCACAAAATTAATTTCATCCGTATCCAATGTTTCATTTGGCTCTAAAATCACCAATTGTACTTTGTAAGTTGCCATGGCACTCATCATGGTCGCAATGGTTGCGTTTATCATACTGGTATTTGCAGTTTCCATTACCACGTAATTTATTTTGTCTTTAACAAACAAACTTTTCAAATTTTCAGCTGATAAAGTTCCGTTTGAATTAAGAGCTGAAAATCGCACGTCTTTCTGATTTTCTTTGATATACTGAATAACCGATTCCTTTTTCTTGTCAACTACAGCTACAATATTGCCCTCTTTTGATCTCATGTAATCAAACATTGCATTTTTAATTGCTGTTATTGTTGGAATCGTTTGGTATAAATTAGCATATGGTTTTGCATCGTCTTTTGACAAAGGTGAAATAACAGGAACTTGATTAAGAGTCAGTAACTCTGCCGTTTTTTCCACATTATTTTGATAAAAAGGACCAATTATTGCATCTGCATTTTCTAGATTATTTTCTTTAATAATAGCAGCAATATTTGATGCATTTTTTGTTTCCTGAGAATCGAAAACACTCACATCAATATTAAGTCCTAGTTGTTTTGCCGAATCTATAGCTGACATAGCTCCCGCATAAAAATCCAAGGTCATATTTAAAAACTTATCTTTTTTCAACCGTATAACAGTCGAATTGATTGTATCTCCTTCACTTGTATTCATATTAAAAGGCATCAATAACACTATTTTTTTTAGGTCGTTATTCCCGCTTTTTTTAGACAAACGGCTGTATTCTTTTTTACTTTCCTGCGGCATTGACACAGTAGACGGTACTTTCAGAATCATTCCTTCGGTTACACCATAAGCTATAGTAGGATTTAAAGCAATCAATTCCTCCTGACTCATCCCGAACATTTTTGATAAACTATAAAGCGTCTCTTTAGATTTTACTTCATAATTCCAATAATTTATTGTCGTGGCTATTTTTACCGCAAAAGGTTTTACAGTTTCCTTTTTCGATTCAGTTATTGCAGCAATTTTAGCTACTTTTGGCGCATTTCCTTTAATAATCAATTTATATCCAATGGGTAAATTAGATACAACCTCAGGATTTTTTTTCTCTAGCTCAGCAATAGTAATTCCATATTTTTTGGCAATAGAATACTTTGTTTCCTTAGCTAGAACTTCATGATAAACAACTACTTCTTTTTTTACACTTGAAGGTTTTACAGTAGTATTTGAAGGTTTTACAGTTGCATTTGAAGACTTCGTTGCAGCATTTGAAGGAATAACAAGCGTTTGTCCTATTTGCAATCCATCTTTCTCCAGAAAAGGATTCGCTTTTTTTAATGCCTCATCCGAAACTCCATATTTCTTTTCAATGCCAAAAAGCGTTTCTTTAGCGATTACCAAATGGGTTTTGGCTTGTGAATTCGTTTTAGCCGGAATAACTACAGTTTTCTTTACTGAACTTTTTGGAATCAGTAAAACACTATTTGGTTTTAAACCACTTTGCGCATCTGGATTTAATTGATAAATATCCTGTGGAGTAACTTTGTATTTTTGTGCAATCTGAGTGATTGTTTCTCCTTTTTCAACCTTATGTGTACTGTTTTTTTCTTGTGAGGAAACACTGAACGTAAAAAACAAACAAACCATACAAACTGTAATAAAATACTTCATCCTTTTTATTTAAAAAATTATTCACTTATTAATAACAGAACGGTATCAAATTTTATTCCAAAATCTGATACCGTTTATATAAAGAACATTAAAAAATAATTACTCTCAAAGGAAAATAAATTATATTTTGACGTTTATTCCCATTCAATTGTTGCTGGTGGTTTTGAACTAATGTCATAAACAACTCTGTTTACGCCTTTTACCTTATTAATAATGTCATTAGACACCTTCATCAAGAAATCATACGGTAAATGAACCCAGTCAGCAGTCATCCCATCAGTTGATTCAACAGCACGAAGTGCAATTACTTTTTCATAGGTACGTTCATCACCCATAACTCCTACGCTATTCACTGGAAGCAAAATAGCTCCTGCTTGCCATACCTTGTCATACAGTCCCCAAGACTTCAAACCATCTATAAAAACTTTATCTACATCTTGTAAAATTTGCACTTTTTCTGGAGTAATATCACCTAAGATTCTAATTGACAATCCAGGACCTGGAAAAGGGTGTCTTCCTAATAATTCCGGATCTATTCCTAATGAAGCTCCTACTCGACGCACTTCATCTTTAAAAAGCATACGAAGCGGTTCCACAATTTTTAATTTCATGTAATCAGGTAAGCCTCCCACATTATGGTGCGATTTAATAGTAGCTGATGGTCCTTTTACTGAAACCGATTCAATTACATCCGGATAAATGGTTCCTTGTGCCAGCCATTTTACATCTTCGATTAGGTGTGATTCATCATCAAAAACTTCGATAAAAACACGTCCTATAATTTTACGTTTGGTTTCTGGGTCACTTACTCCGGCCAATTGAGATAAAAAACGATCACCAGAATCCACTCCTTTTACGTTTAAACCCATCCCTTTATATTGATCTAATACATTTTGGAATTCGTTTTTACGAAGCAATCCGTTATTTACAAAAATACAATATAAGTTTTTTCCAATTGCTTGATGCAACAAAACTGCCGCTACGGTAGAATCTACACCTCCAGAAAGACCAAGGACTACTTTATCATCTTGTAATTTTTCTTTTAATTCAGCCACCATTTCTTCAACAAAAGCATTTGGCGTAAAATTTTGAGGAACATCAGCAATTTTTACTAAAAAATTTTCCAGCATTTTCGCTCCATCTGTAGAGTGAAAAACCTCTGGGTGGTATTGAATAGCGTATGTTGTTTCACCTTCAATTCTATACGCTGCAAATTCTACATCATGTGTGCTTGCAATTTTAACTCCATTCGTTGGCAATGCCTTGATACTATCGCTATGGCTCATCCAAACTTGACTATTCTCTGAAACACCTTCAAAGAAAACTTCATTTTCTTTTATAAAAGATAAATTAGCTCTACCGTATTCTCTGGTGTTCGAAGCCGCAACTTCACCTCCACTAAAGTGAGATAAGTATTGTGCTCCGTAACAAACGGCTAGCAAAGGAAGCTTTCCTCTAATTTGAGATAAATCAGGATGAGGCGCATCTTCTCCTCTGACAGAAAAAGGGCTTCCTCCAAGAATTACTGCTTTATAACTTGATAAATCACTCGGAAAATGATTGTAAGGGAAGATCTCGCAGAATATATTTAATTCGCGAACTCTACGCGCAATAAGCTGTGTATATTGCGATCCGAAATCTAAAATAAGTACGTTGTGTTGCATGCGCAAAAATACTTTTTATATTTTGAATTGAAAAATTGAATTTTAAAAATCTTCCATTTATTTTGTACTTTGGTCATTTATAATTGCTTTTAATCGCCTTAACACGACAATATTTAAAAACCAGAAGAGTTATTGTACCGTACATAGTTATATTTTTGCACCTTAAATATAACAAAAATGAATCTTTACACTAATAAAATAATTTAAATGAAAACAAAAACATACACCCTAATTACTCTACTGGTCCTATCTTTAGCTTCCTGCAATGTGGTAGATCAACTTTTGACCTTCACCATTTCTAATCAAACTTCTTTCACCATTGCAAGTGGATTTCCTCTTAATACCGCTTCTGAAATAATTACGCCAGATGTTACTACAAATTCAAGTGCTGAATTTCAAAATAATAACACTAATGCTAATTTAGTCAAGGATGCAAGATTAAAAGAATTAAAAGTAACCATCACTAATCCCACTGACAAAACATTTAGTTTCTTACGATCAATCCATTTATACATTTCAACGGATTCAACGGATGAAATCGAACTAGCTTATTTAGATGACATTAATTCTACCACTAACGTGTTAAATCTAACAGTAACAGATTCAAAATTAGACAAATACATTAAAGCATCCAGCTATAAAATAAGAACAAAAGCGGTAATTAAAGAAACCCTAACCAAAGACATAACCGTAAAAGCAGACATGAAATTTAGAGTCACGGCTGATCCGTTTTAAAAAAAAATAAAGCAAAAGAAAACCCGTTGGAGATTTACGTCCAACGGGTTTTTTATTCCTAAGATTAGGGTATGTTTATTCCTTTACAAGAATAATTGTCGCTTTGAATCCCGTTCCAAGATTCCACTGACTGGAAGAAATCAAAGTTCCCTTGTCATCAAAAACTTGAAATTGAGCGGTATTGGGTCCCGAACTCCCTTGATTTAGTGCCTCGAAATCGATTTTATTAAATCCTTTTTCCAATACAATTTCAAAGCCTTTATAATCACTATCCAAATCTACCTGATATTGAATCACTTTGTCATTCAAATACACTCGAATTGCATCTCCATCAACATAAGCCGCATCCCGATACAATACTTTCGCCGTAACCGAACTAGTTTTAAAATCACCTAAATCTTGGTTTTTTCTATAAAATGCACCCGATTCTTTATCCTCTTTTTTATTTAACTTATCTCTATAAATGTCTCCTGGATTAATAAAATCGTTTTTAATCAACATAGAGAATGGACTAGGCTTTGGCTTTATGAGGTCTGGACTTTTGAAAACATTGGGTGTAGTGATAGGAGGCAAAGCCGATTCTGGAGGTATTATTTTTTTTGTTTTTGGACTTTTATTTATAGGCGGTATCGCCTTAAATTTAGTGTTAAATTCATTCTGGGCATATCCACTTAAAGACATACCAACAATCATTATTAAAAATAGAATCCTCCTCATTATTTATATATTAATTTATTTACTGCTTATATTTTTTTTTAAAATTAAAAAAACTGATGCCATTAATTGACAAACAGGATGTAATTTAACTTTCATTTATAACATTCAATTTTGAATTTTATTACTTTTAAGAACATTTAACCTCATTAAACTCCTTTATGAAAATTGAACTTTTTAATTAAAATCCAGTGTTTTTTATTTTACATTTTTTTATAAATTGCAAAAAATATACCAAAAATTTAATTTGCATTTTAAAACTAAAAAATCAAACAAAATGAAAAGAGAAAATATATTGACAGGCTCACCTTGGGAAGATAAAATGGGCTATTGTAGAGCCGTTCGCATTGGAAATATAATCGAAGTTTCCGGGACAGTAGCAATTGTTGATGGTGAGGTTGTAAAAGCTAATGATGCGCATGCTCAAACAGTAAACATTCTTACAAGAGTAGAGAAAGTTCTGGAAGACCTAAACGTAGGCATGAAAGACGTCATTCGCACTCGAATATTTACTACTGATATTAACAACTTTGAAGCTGTTGCTTCTGCTCACGCCAAATTTTTTAAAGACATAAAACCTACCACTGGTTTTTATGAAATCAGCAAATTGGTAGGTCCTGAATATCTGGTAGAAATAGAATTTACAGCTATAGCCACTGAAAAACCATTAATTCAAGAAGGATTGTAATACTTTAGCAAAAAAAAACGCCGAGTCAATTCTAGTTTTGAATGTAATGAATTTAGAAAAAATAAAAAAAAGTACGTTTCTTGTCTTCAAATGGATTTCCATTTGCACATTAATAGGACTTTTTTCAGGCACGACTTCCGCATTTTTTCTGGTTGCTTTAGAATGGGTTACACAAATAAGAGAACATAATAATTGGATTATCTGGCTTTTGCCAATAGGCGGTCTTATAATAGGATTGGGCTATTACTATTTAGGACAAGAAGTGGTAAAAGGCAATAATCTGTTATTAGAAGAATACGAAAACCCTCAACATACCATTCCACTAAAAATTGCACCTTTAGTGCTTATAGGAACATTAATCACCCATCTTTTTGGAGGTTCAGCAGGACGAGAAGGAACTGCAGTTCAAATGGGAGGTGCTATCGCAGATCAATTTACAAACCTTTTTAAACTTGACAATTCGGAACGAAAGACAGTCCTGATTTTAGGAATCAGTGCCGGTTTTGCCTCCATTTTCGGAACACCATTGGCGGGAGCCTTATTTGCTTTGGAAGTTTTATATTTCAGTCGAATTAATTTCACGAGTATTGTCCTTTCTTTTATTGTGGCTTACGCAGCTTATTTTACGGTCGAGCTTTGGCAAGTAAAACATACCCTTTACAGCATTCCTGTTGTTCCTGAAATTACTTTCATCAACTTACTTTGGACGATTCTTGTGAGTTTGTTATTTGGCTTTGCCGCCCTGCTGTTTTCCCAAAGCACCCACTTGTGGCAAACTTTATTTTCGAAAACGATACCATTCCCACCGCTTCGTCCTTTTATTGGGGGAATTATTCTTTCAGCTTCCATTTATTTTATTGGTACCACTAAATACATCGGTTTAGGAATTCCAATGATTGATGATGCGTTTTTGACTCCAAATGCTTCCTATGATTTTCTAATAAAAATACTATTTACAGGTTTTACACTTGGGGCCGGTTTCAAAGGTGGAGAAGTAACTCCACTTTTCTTTGTTGGAGCCACTTTAGGAAGTGCTTTGTCAGTAGTCGTTCCTTTGCCTATCGCACTTTTGGCAGGAATGGGATTCGTAGCTATTTTTTCGGGAGCAACCCATACGCCTATTGCCTGCACTGTAATGGGAATGGAACTTTTTGGAACAGCAAGTGCGGTCTTTATTGGCATCGCTTGTTTAATCGCATATTTTTCTTCGGGATCTGTGGGGATTTACCATGCTCAGATTGTAAAAGGCGCAAAATACCAATTATATAAAAAAATGAAAAATAAAGATATTGACCTTTTATAATAGGTGAAAATCGTGTTAATGATTTCAACTTTACATTAAAAAAATGTAATTTCGCAATCTATGAAAATACAAGACATACAAGCGATACAGTTGTTATTATCAACACCAAAAAAAATTGCCATAATCCCACATAGAGGTCCTGATGGCGATGCTATGGGTTCTACTTTAGGATTGTATCATTTTTTATTGAAAAATAACCACCATCCAGTAGTGGTTTCTCCAAATGAATTTCCTGATTTTCTGGCTTGGATGCCGGGATCAGAAACCGTTAAAATATACGAAAAAGACAAAGAAAACTGCACTAAAATTCTTCAGGAATCAGAGTTGATTTTTACTTTAGATTTTAATGCTTTACACCGTACAGGTGAAATGGAAAAGGTACTTGAAAAACTAACCGCTCCGTTCCTCATGATTGACCATCATCAAAAACCGGATGATTACGCGGCATTTATGTATTCAGATACTTCTTTTGGATCTACTTGCGAGATGTTATACAACTTCATTTGTCTTCTTGGGAAAAAAGCAGATATCGACAAAACTATTGGGACTTGTATTTACACCGGAATTCTTACGGATTCAGGCTCTTTTCGTTTCCCAAAAACAACCGGAACAACGCATCGAATTATTGCCGAATTAATTGATTTAGGTGTTGAAAACACGGAGATTCCAACTTTACTTTTTGACAACAGTTCATACGGGCGTTTGCAATTGTTAGGTAGAGCGCTACAAAACATGAAAGTAATTCCAGAGCATAAAACAGCCTATATAACATTGACACAAGACGAATTAAACTCTTTTGATTATGTAAAAGGAGATACCGAAGGAATCGTAAATTACGGGTTAAGCATCAAAGGAATTAACTTTACCGCAATTTTTATTGAAAACAGAGAAGAAAAAATAATCAAAATTTCATTTCGTTCTCAAGGTGATTTTGATGTCAATCAATTCGCAAGAGATCATTTCCATGGTGGCGGTCATCGCAATGCTGCCGGCGGAAAATCAGAACTTTCCATGGAGGAAACGGTAAAGAAATTTGAAGATTTAGTACAAAAATTAACCCTGTAATACATTATGAAAAATAACCATGCACTTGCAATTGTATTATTATTAGCACTATTAATTTTCAGTTGCAAACAACATCAGGAAGCCAGAAGGCCTATTTCGCAGGCTTCGGGAAGTTTTATGAAAAAATCGATAGCCCGAAATAAAAAATTAATTTCTGGCGAAGAAGCACAAATTGATGCGGTAATCAGAAGAAATTCAAACATAAAATTTATCGCTTCTACAAAAGGATATTGGTATTCTTACATCACAAAAAACACACTGGACACTCTTACTCCCAAAAAAGGAGACGTTGCATTCTTTGATTACGAATTAAAAGATTTAAAAGGAAATGTCATTTATTCAGAAGTAGAATTGAGACCTCAAATATATTACGTTGACAAACAAAATATTATGATGGGATTGAGAGATGGGATAAAATTAATGCATAAAAAAGAAAAAGTAAATTTCCTTTTCAATTCACACATGGGCTTTGGTTATCATGGTGATAACAAGAAAATTGGCACAAATCAGCCTTTGCTTTGTATAGTGACCTTGCGTGATTTCATACCAGAAGCAGTCTATAAAAAACAGAATGAAATTAAAACAACTTCACCCGCTCCTGTATCTAAACCAGAAGTCATAACAGAAACCACACCAAAAGATACTGTAACACAATAAAAAAAACAAATATAAACTTCATATGAAAAAAAGCATCCTTCTCGTATTCCTGGTAATTGCCTCATTTTATTCTTGTAAAGAAGAACATAATAATCTTCCTGATGGTTTGTATGCCAAAATTGAAACCAACAAAGGGGATATTATTGTACAATTAGATTTTGTAAAAGCGCCAATCACTGTTGCTAATTTTGTGACGCTTGCCGAAGGAAAAAATGAATTTGTCACCAATGAAAACCTTAAAAACAGACCATTTTTTAACGGATTAAAATTTCACCGAGTAATAAAAGATTTTATGGTTCAAGGTGGAGATCCATTAGGAACGGGATCTGGTGATACAGGATATAAATTTAAAGATGAATTTTCTGATTTAAGATTCGACAAAGCTGGTGTTTTGGCTATGGCCAATAATGGTCCGACGACTAACAGCAGCCAGTTTTTCATTACGCACGTTGCAACTCCTTGGTTAGATGGCAAACACACTATTTTCGGCCATGTTGTCGAAAAAGGAATGGAAGTAGTCAACAAAATTGAACAAAATGATTACATGAATAAAGTAACCATTATCAGAAATGGCGAAGCGGCAAAAAAGTTTGATGCCGTAAAAACATTTCACGATTATTTTGCCGTAGAATCAGAAAACCAAAAGAAAAAATTGGCTATTGATGCCGAAAACAAAAGAGTGTATGACACAAAATACAAAGAGGTACGCAATCAAAAAACAGCCTATTTTGCAGAATTAAAAACGAAGGCAACGATAACTCCTACTGGTTTAAAATACGTTATCATTAAAAAAGGCGGCGGTAAAAAACCAACTAATGGAGCTAATGTATTTATTCATTATGCAGGTTTTCTTGAAGATGGCGAATTATTTGACGCAAGTATTGCAGAAGTAGCTAAAACTTTTGGGAAATACGACGAGAATAGAGCGGCACAAAACGGATACCAACCAATCCCTTTTCAGGCAGGAAAAAAAGATGGCATGATTCCTGGTTTCATTGAAGGATTAGAACAATTATCTTTTGGAGATAAAGCAGTAATTTTTATCCCTTCGAGATTAGGTTATGGAGCAGCTGGTGCTGGTGGGGTAATTCCTCCAAATGCCAATATTATTTTCGAAATCGAATTATTAGAATCAATGCCCAAATAATATTTTACAACAATTATAATTCAAAATTTGTCAGACTTAAATTATTAAGAAAATGAAATCTAAAATTCTACTTTTATTATTTTTGGGCGTACTCAATATGCATGCCCAAGTTAAAAAGAAACCAGTTACAGGTAAAAAACCAATAACTGCAGTTAAGGTAACTCCAAAAATCCCTGTAACTACCGAAGGGATTTTTGCAACAATTTCAACCACTAAAGGAGATATTGTAGTCCAATTGGAGTATGCAAAAACACCGGTAACCGTAGCGAACTTTATTGCTCTTGCTGAAGGAACAAACACTTATATTTTAGACGATAAACTAAAAGGCAAACCTTTTTTTGACGGTTTAAAATTTCACAGAGTCATCAAAGATTTTATGATTCAGGGTGGTGATCCTTCAGGAAATGGATCTGGTGGACCCGGTTATGCGTTCAAAGATGAATTTACAGATTTGAAATTTAATAAGGGTGGAATTTTGGCAATGGCTAATTCAGGACTAACAACTAATGGCAGCCAATTTTTTATTACCCATAAAGAAACACCTTGGTTAAACGGAAAACACACTATTTTTGGTCATGTTACCCAAGGAATGAACATTGTGAACGGGATTGCTCAAAATGATATAATCACTAAAATCACAATTATCAGAAAAGGACTTTTGGCTAAAAAATTTGATGCTCCAAAAGTATTTGCAGACTACTATGGCAATAAAGCCGAAGATGCTAAAAAACAAGCATTGATTGATGCAGAAAATCAAAAAAAGCAAACTGAAATTCAAGCAGAAAGCAAAAAAGCATACACGCAACAATATGCGCCCGTTATTGCTGCAAAAGTAACCTACCTAGCAACTGCAAAAGCAGGAGCAATTACAACGGCTTCTGGTTTAGCGTATAAAATAGTTAAAAAAGGAAATGGAGTAAAACCAGTTGACGGTTCAACTTTCTACTTTCATTATGCAGGATATTTTGAAGACGGAACCTTATTTGACAGCAGTTATGAAGACGTTTCTAAAGCCTATGGGAAATACGATGCCAACAGAGCCGCTCAAAACGGATACCAGGCTTTTCCTTTTGAAGCGGGTAAAAAAGACGGTATGATTCTCGGATTCATGGAAGCATTAGCACTAATGTCATATGGAGACAAAGCGGTGATTTTTATCCCCTCTAAATTAGCGTATGGAGAAAGAGGTGCCGGAGGAGTTATCCCACCAAATACTAACCTTGTTTTTGAGTTAGAAATGTTTGAAAAACAACCTGTAGCAAAACAGTAAACTTCAAAAAGTATTAAATAAATAAACCCGACAATTTACTTTGAAAATTGTCGGGTTTATTTATTAATTTATTTCGATAAAACTTAATTAATCAAAAATGCAACACACATAAAAGACAGATTAAAAAAACATTTTAAAAATTCGTTTTTTCTGCAACAGCTTTGCGCTATCAGGCATAAATCAATACTATTACTTCTTCCCAAATTTCCAATCGAATTCATCTTTTTGATTGATAATAGCACCAATCTCAAACTTTACCACCTCATCAAATTCCGTTTGAAAGATAATCCAATTGTCTTCGTTAAAATAGTTTTCAAAAGTATCAAATTCCTCTTGTGTGAATTTAATCAGTCCTTTTGGAGCCAATTCTTTTTTAACTTCACTAATTTTTTTATTGATAATTTTAGTCCCGAATAATTCTAAGTCCGGACTCGAAGCTACAATATAACCTAATTTCAAATCTTCTTCAACATAGAACGTCAAACGCACTTTCAATGCATTATATGCAAAAATCACATTGTTGTCTTCGTCTTTATAATTCCGATCCGGATTACCGTAAACAGCGGTAACATCATTCTGTTTCATTCCGAAAAGGAGCTTATCGATTCCGTTTTTTAAGTTGATTTTCATATTCTTTAATTTTGTCGCAAAGTTCGCAAAGTTTTTCGCAAAATACACTACCTTTTTTGTTTAAAATTATTTCGGACACCAACACCAATTAGCCTCCGAATCTTTATAATTTGGGCGTGACCTCGTTGCAGAAAGTATAAATACAAATCCTGTTTTTTATAGCAACAAGGTCGGGCTATCCGTTGCAATCTTTTATTCTCGCTGCGCTTCATAAAAGGATTTTCACTGCTATCCCTCACGAGAAAATGGTAATAACAGCCGAAAATTACACCCACTTAATTACATAAAGGATCCAGCAAATAAGAAGGCCTTTGACGATTTGTAAGAAAAAAACGTTATATTTGAATTTAAATAATGTGAAACAAACCTTCTCCAATCTGCCAATATGTGGGTGCGTATAAGAAAGTTTGTTTCGCCTGTATACAAGTTGTAGGCAATGTTGCCAAAAAACCGAATTATATGAAAAAAGCATTAATTTTCTTAATTTGAGATATGATTAGCTGTAATTCAACTAAAGAAATATCAAATTTAGAAAAAGAAAAAATAACTTCTGAACTGGATTACATCTATAATATTGACTAAAAATATAGTACAGGAACTCCTTCTGAAGACCTTATTAAAAAATCTGGATTAATATGAGCGTGGAAAATTTTCACATTAGAAAGAGATAGCGTTGACCGCGCTAATCAACAAAAAATCAAAAAAATAAATTCAAAATATGGTTATTTAGGATTTGATAAGGTTGGTGGAGAATACTCAAAAAAATTCTGAATTACTATCCAATACGCCGATAATGACGTTAAATTTCAACAGAAAATGCTTAAACAATTAGGAAAGGAAATTATGGAAAATAACGCAGAAAAATCTTATTATGCAATGCTAGAAGACAGAATTGCAATTAACCTAAACCAAAAACAGAGATTAGGTTCGCAACTTATTTACAATAAAGCAGGACAAGCAATTCCTAAGAAGGGATTACTTGATTCCCTAAATGTTGATAATTTGAGAATTAAATATAATTTACCTCTATTTAAAGAATATTATAATTTCATGACAACATTACATTTTGAAATGAATAAAGATCTGTTTTTAAAACAAGGAATGAAAGAACCAAAACTGTATGAATAAAAATACTGCCTACAATCGAGTAGACGGCTCCGCCAGAAACTGACGGAGTGCGTCTCTCACACCACCGTACGTATGGGTCTCGTGTACGGCGGTTCGCAGAGTGATGGGTTGAGTTCTATGTAAATCTCCAACATTGATCGATAGCCGTTCTTCTTAAGTAGCAGTAGGGTAATTGTAGTGGTAAGAATTGGACTCTGAGCGATTCACCAGCCTCCTTTTTTGGTTCTGCTTCAAGCACAAGCATGGTCTTTATGAACTTAGTGACTACAAATCAAGTAAAAAATCAAACTCAATATATCTAAATAACAAATGAAGAATTTAGATTTTAAAGAAATCAAAGAGAGAGCGTTAAAAATCAGGAAACAATACCATCAACTGGAAAAAGATCATCACGGTAGCGAATGGACAGTAGAAGAAGATGCTTTGGCTTTTCTAACAGATGCGGGATTAGTAGGACGTTACACGATGTCCCAACAAGGTCGCTGGCCAAAAGGAAATACAAATCCTGAACTACAGCATAAATTGGGTGAATGTATTTGGTGGTTGACAGTACTTGCGGACCGAATGGACATAGACATTAATGAATCCGTAGCATCTTTCTTAACAAAAACTGAAAATTTATTAGGGGAATAAAATCTAAATCGGCAAAAATAAAAAACTCGTTTAAGTTCAATAGCACAGATTATAATTTCGTGCTATCGAATTTTATTTATAATATAAAGATAAATCCGAATGGATCTAAAGCAACATTATAATTCGCTATACAATCAATCTATTGAAAAGATTGCAGCCGATACGTATCAAATTGACAATCAAATCGATTCGCTTTCAGACAATAGATTTGGTATTTCTTTATTAATTCGACCTGATAGTCACACCAAAAAAAACATTCAGGGCTTTTTAGACGAGCTGAAACAAATCGATCCAGAGCAATATTATTATCCCAGTTCTGATATTCATATCACTGTGCTATCTATTATTTCCTGTTACGATGGTTTTGATTTGGCCACAATTTCGATTCCCGATTATGCAGCAGTTATAGAAAAAAGTCTTATTGAAATAAAGGATATAGCAATTAATTTTAAGGGAATTACTGCTTCCCCTTCGGCTATAATGCTTCAGGGTTTTACTAATTCTAATTCCCTGGATGATTTGAGAAACAACCTAAGAAAAAATTTCACGAATTCTGGATTAGAGGAAAGTATTGACAAACGGTATTCCATTAATACCGCTCACGCAACTGTAGCTCGATTTCGAAAAAAAATCAGTAATAAAGATAAGTGGATTGAAATTTTAGAAAAATATCGAAATTTTGATTTCGGAAATTTTAAAGTTGATAAATACAATTTGGTTTATAATGATTGGTACCAGCGAAAACAATTTGTCAAAGAATTACACGAATTTCAGTGCAGTTAAAAAAAGCAGCAAACAAAAGTTTGCTGCAAGTTACGTTTTTAACAATCAATTAATTTACAGCCTTAGTAGACTTCCCTACCGTTAAATAAATGTGATTGTTAGGATACAGGAATTCGATCTTAGTGTTCTGTTTATTTATTCTCATTTCTATTTGTTCCTTTTCATTTTCTAAAGAATAAACCGTATAATTAGGATCTAAAGAAAAAACACTTGACTTAACAATTTTATATTTCAATCTCATTTCAGTAAGAAAGAATACCACATTGCTCTTTTTAGTATCTAAGAACACGAAAGAATATTCGTTTCCCGTAATATCACATTCTCCTTTTTTGAAAGGTTCCTCGTCTATGCAATACCGCTGAACGTTAAACACCAATTCTTGAGCATACAAACCGCCAGATATAAGTAGTATTAAAATTATTTTTTTCATCCTTCTTAGATTATATTTTAATATCCGGAATTGAATAATTATTTTTTTATAATACAAAAGATAGGCCATTTTACTTTTTTTCGTTTCAACAAGCAATAAATTAACAAATCACTTTTATCTGATTGTCATAAAAAAGCTTTAAAAAATAAGGTTTAGCGTCATTACATTCCTTTTTTATTAGTATTTTCGATTTTATAAATCAATATACTTTTATTGAAATTTAATCTATAACGTATTTTAAAATAACACAAAATGACTTCATTTATAAAAGAATTATCTTTCCGTTGGTCTGATCTGGATCCTAATTTTCATGTCAGACATAGTGCTTACTATGATTTTGGAGCCCAGCATCGTATAGAAATTCTAGAAAGTCTTGGATTAACGATGAAGGTGATGCAAGCACAAGGTTTTGGACCTATTCTTTTTAGAGAAGAATGTGTTTTTAGAAAAGAAATAAAAATTTCAGACAAAATTTTTATGCATACCAAAACCTCCAAAATGAAAGCCGATGCTTCGCGCTGGTCTATAGTACATGAGTTTTTTAATGATGACAACAAACTCTGTGCTACCATAACTGTTGATGGCGCTTGGATGGATACCAAACTTCGAAAATTAGCTTCTCCTACTCCTGAAATTGCCGTTCAAGCCTTGAGTATTTTCCCTAAAAGTGACGATTTCGTAAGTCTTTAAAAGGAATTTAAATAGATAAACCCATTTCCTCATTTTGGATACAGCTATAAGAGATTGAGTTACTTTTTAATTTAATATCGTATTGACATTTGCATTGCTAATTAAAATCACAGTTAAAATAAAAAAGTATGAATACTAATAAAAAAATCGAACTGGGAAGTCAAGGACTTTTTGTTTCAAAAGTAGGGTTGGGTTGTATGGGAATGACCCAAATTGCAGGAATGGATATTTATGGAAAAGCGGATGAAGCTGAATCTATTGCTACTATTCACCGTTCATTGGAACTAGGGTACAACTTCCTGGACACTGCGGATTTACATGGTCCTTTATTAAATGAAAGGCTTGTCGCCAAAGCCATTAAAGGAAATCGAAATCAATATACCATTGCTACAAAATTTGGCTATGAAATTGATGACAATGAACAACTGCCTTGGCAATTCAACGGTACAAAAGATTATGTAAAAAAAGCCGTGGAGCGTTCGCTTAAAAATTTGGGAACAGATTATATTGACTTGTATTACTTGCATCGTTTAGACCCAAATACGCCAATTGAAGAAACAGTTGCCGCAATGGCTAAACTGGTAAAAGAAGGGAAAATTGGTCACATCGGACTTTCGGAAGTTTCATCGGTGACAATAAAAAAAGCCCATAACGTTCATCCTTTGACTGCGGTACAAACAGAATATTCATTGTTTGAGCGCGGCGTAGAAGAAACAGGTATTTTAAAAACACTTCAAGATCTTGGAATCGGGTTTGTGGCCTACTCCCCATTAGGCCGAGAATTTATTTCTGGAGATATCAAGAACCCTGATGATTTTCCTGATAATGATTTTAGAAAAAGTTTACCTCGTTTTCAAGGTGAACAATTTTACAAAAACATTGCCTTAGTAAATGAAATAAAAACATTGGCTATTGAAAAAGAAATAACCCCTTCACAATTAGCTATTGTTTGGATTGTTTCAAAGGGTATTTTACCAATTCCGGGAACAAAACGCGTGAAATATGTCGAAGAAAATAATGCAGCCGCCGAAATTAAATTAAGCATTGAAGATCTGAAGCGTTTAGAAACCATTATTCCTATGGGAACCATCACAGGCGCTCGTTATGATGCTGCCAATATGGGTGCTATCGATCAATAAAACAAATTATTTAGTAGGTTAAGCTATCTTTACTTTCGCTTTTCCTACTGTATTTATAATTCGCACCATGAAAAAAGAAACCAACTCTCCTTACATTATCAATTCCATTTCTGAGTTGCGTCGTTTATATTTAGTAAGGAAACAAAAAAGTAAAAAATATCCGCAATAAATAAACGTCTTGTAAGTCTGATAATCTAATCATTCTATCTTGTTCCTCCATCAAAACAGCTACTGTTACAGGGAAAATTTCGGCTATTTAGAAAGGCAAAGATGGCTATATAGTGGCTATTGAAAAAAAAGACTAATTTTTTAAATTAAATTCCTCAAACTTTATGGCAAGAGTAACAATAATAGATTCCGAAATAATTATTTAACGGATATTTGCTTTTTATAAGATGCTTAAATTCGATAGAATTTATTTATTCATTTCCAAAAAGTGACACTTTTTTTATACTTTTATAAACAAAAATAATTAAGGCTAGTTAAAAAAAAAGGATAACAAATCGAAAGATAAAATAAAAAGAGATGAAAACATTGGGACTTATTGGTGGGATTAGCTGGGTTTCTACTGCTGATTATTATAAACTTATTAATGAAGGAGTAAACGAGAGACTGGGAGGCATCAATTTTGCCAAATGCATAATCCATTCTTTCAATTATGCAGATATTATAAGAAATAATAATAACAATGACTGGGAATCAACTTTTATCATGCTCTCTGAAGCCTGTGAAAACCTGCAGCAAAGTGGTGCCGAAGCTATTGTTTTATGCGCTAACACAATGCATCTTTTAGCCGATAGAATTCAGCAAAAAATGTCGATACCCGTAATTCATATTGCAACCGAAACTACAAAAGAAATAAAAAAATTGAATCTATCTAAAGTAGGGCTTTTGGGAACTAAATTTACAATGGAGCTGGAATTTTTTACCTCTAAACTCAGTGATCAAAATATTGAAACTTGTATACCGGAGCCGGAAGACAGAGATTTTATTCAAGACACCATTTACCATGAACTGGGAAAAGGAATCATTAACCCCGATACGAAACAGCGGTACATCAATATTATCAATAAATTAATAGAAAATGGAGCTGAAGGAATTATTCTGGGTTGCACTGAAATCCCATTATTAATTCAACAAGAGGATATTGCCGTTCCTATTTTTGACACCGCAATAATTCATTCGGCAGCTGCAGTTGCATTTGCTTTAAGCTGAAATTTTCAATCTTTTTTAATTAAACCAAAATTATTATAAATCAAATAAAATATGAAATTACCAAAATTACTATCCCTAATGGCTGTTGCCTTAGCCATTACGAGCTTTAAAACAATAACTTCTGATTCTAAAATCGTAACGCCATCAAGAGAATTCTACCAACTCAAAACCTATATTTTCAAAACGGAACAGCAGGAACAAACAACTGACAAATTTTTAAAAGAAGCGTATTTACCTGGACTTAATAAATTGGGAATTAAAAATATTGGAGTTTTTAAACTAAAACCAAATGCTACTGATTCGCTAAAAAAAATTATCGTACTAATTCCTTTTTCATCCCTATCACAATTTCTTCGATTGGAAGAAAAACTGGCCAAAGACAAAACCTATTTAACTGCAGGAGCAGATTATTTGAATGCGACATATAAACAAGCACCTTATGCGCGTATCGAATCTGTTTTATTGAAAGCATTCGCTGATCATCCGATGATGACAACTCCCGCTTTGAATAGTCCTAGAGCAAACCGGGTGTATGAATTAAGAAGTTACGAATCAGCAACCGAAGCGATATATAAAAATAAAGTGGATATGTTTAATGCTGGTGGAGAAATAAAACTCTTTGACCGACTTGCGTATAATCCTGTTTTTTATGGCGAAGTTATTTCGGGAGCTAAAATGCCAAACCTAATGTACATGACTACTTTTGCAGATCAGGAAAGTCGCGATGCACACTGGAAAGCTTTTGTAGATTCACCAGAATGGAAAGGGCTAATCGCTATGGAAAAATACAAAAACAATATTTCACATATAGACATTACTTTTTTATACCCAACTGACTATTCCGACTATTAGACCTTTATATAAAAAGCTAAAAAATACTTACACCTAAACTATTGGTTTTATAACTAATCGTTGCAAACATTTCTCCAAACTACAACCCTAAAAAAGTTGTAGTTTTTTATTTTTAAGAATTATAGAATCCATTTTTAAAGATAGAAATACGCATTGTCAGAAAGATTATACAAATAAATTTAAGTATCTTTAATACTATGGAAACGCTCAATACAATACTAAAACTCGCTGCCGGTGTAGGCTTATTCCTTTTTGCCATATATCTGGTCGAAGAATCTTTAAAGAATCTATCCGGGAGAAGTTTTAAATTGTTTCTTCAGCGCATTACTAAAAATAATATCGGTGCTGTAGTCGGCGGAACAATTGTAACTGCTGTTCTTCAAAGCAGTTCCATGGTTTCGATGATGGTTTTGGCATTTGTCGGCGCTGGTGTTTTCACAATGAAAAATGCACTGGCAATTATTTTGGGCGCAAATCTGGGCACGACACTCGCAAACTGGGTTTTCGCAACGCTGGGTTTTAAAACGGATATTGAAGTAATAGCCTATCCCGCGGTTTGTTTGGGTGGTTTTTTGTTAATGGCATTTGGGAATCGGAAAACCTTAAAATATCTCTCCTATTTTCTTTTAGGATTTGGCTTATTGTTCATCGGTCTTTCCTTTATGAAAACAGCTATGGAATCGCAGGTCCAGCATTTTGATTTTTCTCAATATGCCACGATGCCGCTTGTCGTTTTTTTACTCATTGGATTTGGAATTACTTTAATCGTCCAATCCAGTACCGTGACCATGGCACTTACATTGAGCGCACTTCACGCCGGAGCGATTGGTTTTCCCATGGCAGCCGCAATTGTTCTGGGTTCAGAAACCGGCACCATCATTAAAATAGTAGTCAGTGCAATAGGTGGAAATGCTTCAAAAAAGCGGGTGGCACTTGGTAATTTACTTTTTAATATCACCAGTACCGCAGTTGCTTTTGTGTTACTGAGACCAATCCTGCTATTAATAACAGATGTTTTCAATATCAAAGATCCTCTGATTGGCCTCGTAACTTTTTCGAGCCTGATCAATCTGTTTGCCATTGTATTGTTTCTTCCCTTTCTTGAAATTTTTACGAGATTTTTAGAACGTTTTTTTAAAAACTCCAATGGGTCAACTGCTGCCTTTATAAACCATGCCTCTATTAATGAACCAGAAACTGCACTTGATTTATTCCGAAGAGAAACAAAATACTTCATTCACAATTCGATGCTTTTTAATCTAGAATTATTCAAAATTGATACACTACAGATTCGGGAAAATGATGATTTTAAGATCATCAATGAGAAAAAAAATTTCTTTTCTAAAACCGAAGAAGAAAAATATGATTTTCTGAAACAATTACAGGGCGAATTACATGCTTTTTATCTGGAACTAAGAACAAAATTAGAAGGCGAACAACAGGCGGAACTCAACCAACTTATTTCAGCCGTACGTAGTTCCATGCACTGTGTGAAAAGCGTGAAAGACATTGGAACCAATATTACGAATCTCAGACATTCGTCAAAAGATATCAAATACAATTTTTTTATACATCATAAAAAAGAAACTGAAAATCTATACGTTCAGTTGAATGCATTCCTCTCTGAGGATAAAAAAGTAAGCTTTGAAGAACTACAAAATATATTTGATTCCATTCAGAATAATTATAGTTCAGCTCTCAATAATTTTTATACAGAAGCACAAAACGCATCCATTGAAGATATTGATATCACTACAGTTATTAACTTCAATCGGGAACTTTTCACGTCAAATAAAGCGATACTTATGGCCGTAAAAGAAATATTATTGGAGGAAAAACAAGCGGAATATTTTAATGAGATTCCGATTTACAAAACCTAACGTAAACACTATTTTGCCCATTTACCTCTCATTTTCAATTAACCAGGTTATGAAATTATTTTAAGGATATTTTAATCCAAAAATTTTGTAAGTTAATATTCAAATTATATAAACCATTTCTGATTTAAATTTTCATCTTTGTGTTTAATTCAATTTAGACTTTAAATTGCTTTTCTAGTCTAAATTGGCTAATTTTAGACCTAAAATCAAGACCTTTTGAAAAAATACCTACAAAAAAGTATTAAAATTTTCCTCTGGATAATAGGAACTATAATCGTATTGTTTTTATTGTTACTCCTTGCTATCCAAATGCCGTCAGTTCAAAATTTCGCCAAAGAAAAAGCAGTAACCTATCTTGAAGGTAAAATTAAGACTAAAATTACTATTGACACCTTACAAATTGGGTTTCCAGAAAAAATAATACTCAAAGGTGTTTATTTTCAAGATCAAAAAAAAGACACCCTTTTAGCCGGAGAGCGATTAGCGGCTGATATTAGTTTGTTACAATTGATCAATAACAAAATAGAAATCAGCTCCTTAGAACTGGAAGGTATTACCACCAATTTAAATAGAGATGCTAAAGCAGTTTTTAATTTTGAATATATCTTCAAAGCTTTTGCTTCCCCAGAGAAACAAAAGAGCGATTCACCCCCAATGCAATTTTCCGTTGAGGAAATTAAGCTAGACCGAATAAAATTTAATTATAATGATGCCGTTACAAAAAATGATTTAAATGCCAATCTAAATCATTTTGAAACAACGGTAAAAACATTTGATTTGGATCAAATGAATTTTGAAATTCCGAAAGCTAAAATTAATGGTTTGAAGTTTAAATTAAAACAAGGTATAGTTCAAATATCCAATAAGACCAAAGTTGCTGCTGCAAAAAATGCTCCGGACGCCATCTTAAAATTAAAGTTAGGTGAAATCGATTTATCCAAAATTGATTTCGATTATCATAGTGATGAAACCAAGTTATCCACTAATTTTTATTTAAAAAAACTGTTAGCTAAAATTGATAAAATTGACCTAAACAATCAATTACTGTTAATAGAAAGTATTGATTTGACCGGTGTTGAAGGGGGATTGGCTTTTGGAAAACTAGATCCAACAAATGCAAAAAATCAATCTAATGACAAAACTAACAACTGGGAAGTAAAAGTAAACAAAACAACGTTTAACCGAATTAACTTCCGTTATGACAATAATAACAGTGTCGCAACTAAGGAAGGCATCGATTACAACCATTTAGATTTTACTAAATTAAACTTACAAGTTGATGCCTTGTATTACAATCCCGAAAAAATTTCCGGAGATGCAAATTCGTTAACATTCAGAGAGAAAAGTGGATTAAATGTTCAATCGTTTAATGCTGAATTTTTCTACGGTAAACGAAATGCTTCTCTTAAAAAATTATATTTAAAAACGCCTCAAACAGAATTGAGAGATGAAATTCTAATAGGGTATCCTTCAATTGAATCATTGGCTAAAAATCCAGGCGAATTAGGTCTTATGGCTAATTTGAAGAAAAGTAAATTGGGAATTAAAGATATTCTTCTTTTTGCTCCTACCGTATCCAAGACGAATCCTTTCATGAGCTATCCCAATGCGATACTGCTTATTAATGGTAAAGTTTCCGGAAAATTAAAGAATATGGTATTTCCAGCTATCGAAATCAGCGGCATTGGAACCACAAAAGTGGCAGCAAGCGGCAGAATTATAGGTTTACCTGATGTAAACAAAGCCTACTTTGATTTGAATATTAAAGACTTGCAATCCGGTTCGAAGGATTTTAATGGAATTTTACCTCCAGGAACAATTCCAAATTCGATTCAGCTGCCTTCAAAATTAAGTGCAGTAGGAACTTTCAAGGGGACAATTGCTAATTTTAATACCAATATGGATTTGGTGAGTAGTTTTGGAAATGCAAAAATCAAAGGTGCGTATGACCGCAGCATAAAAAATCGAGATAAGTATGATGCCCAAGTAGAACTGACTAATTTTGAATTAGGTAAATTTATCAAAAACGATTCTATTGGAAAAGTCACTTTAAAAGCTACTATAAAAGGAAATGGTTCCAATCTAAAAACTGCTACGGCTTCGTTCAACGGAACGATTCAAAAAGCCTATTATAATAAATATACATATCAAAATCTAAGCATAAAAGGAAGTATTCGCAGTGGAAACTTCAATGCTACTGCTGTGGCAAAAGATCCTAATCTGACTTTTGATTTAGTCAGCAGCGGCAGTTTTAGAGATAAATACCCAACTGGCAAATTAAAACTGAATGTTGACATTGCTGATTTGGAAAAACTGAATCTGCATGCTGGTCCAATGAAAATAAGAGGTGTTGTAGATGCTGATATTCAATCGGCGAATTTAGATTATCTTAATGGAACCGTAAATGCACACAGTATAACCATAGCCAATGCGAAAGAAGAATTTGTAATTGATTCAATAAACGTAGTGGCAACATCTACTTCTGAAAAGAATACATTACTATTGAAATCACCATTTTTAGATGGTGAGGTAAATGGAAAATACAAGTTGTCAAAAATAGCGACCGCTTTATCTAATTCTATTGCAAAGTATTATGACCGCAAACCAAATTCAAGAAAAATTGCTGTTGAAAAACAACAATTTGCTTTTAAAATTGGGATAAAAGATAGTCCCATTTTATTGAAACTTATTCCTGAATTGAAAAGTCTTGAACCGATTAACATCAATGGAAGATACAATTCTGTTAACGATAGTATTGTTCTAAGCGGTATAATTCCAAAATTAATTTACGGAGAAAACACCATCACTAATGCTGCTCTTAAAGTGGACACGCAAGATAAGGCGCTTATTTACAGTTTAATTGTAGACGATATTCAAAACAACCAAATTCAGTTGCCTTACACCAATATTTCGGGGAAAGTGCACAATAATATTCTGGATTATACGCTACAATTAAAAGATCTAAAAGACAAAGAAAGATACTTGATTACAGGAAATTTGCAGGCAACAAACGGAAATAACCAAATCAGTTTTGATCCAAAAAATCTATTGCTCAACTATGAATCTTGGAAAATATCCCAAGACAATTTAATTCGTTTTGGCAAAAAAGGAATTTACGCGGATAATTTCGAATTGAGTAAAGATGGAAGCAGTATCCGAATACAATCACTATCCAATACTACTAATGCACCAATCGCGATTGATTTCAAGGATTTTGACATCAAAACCATTACCAGTATGGTTGAAAAAAAGGATTTACAAATGAGCGGAAAAATAAATGGAAACGCATTGGTTAAAAATGTAACTACAAAACCCTTTTTTACTTCGGATTTAAATATTGAAGATTTCACTTTCAAAAAAGATACTGTAGGTAACGTTAGCATAAAAGTTAATAATGCATTTGCCAATAGATATGATGCAGTAATTTCGATTACAGGTCAAGGCAACCAAGTCAATTTAGACGGGAATTATAAAACAACAGACAGCAGTTTTGATCTGAATCTGGCTATTGAAAAACTAAATTTAAAAAGTATTCAGGGCTTTACTTTGGATAATATAAAAGAAAGTACAGGCTTTTTTAGTGGCAATTTCAAAATTACAGGCAATACAACTCAACCCAAAGTAATTGGAGAATTACAATTCAATGGAATTGGTTTCAAAGCCACAAAACTCAACTCAACCTTCAAGTCAGCAAATGATAAAATCGTATTTACCAGCGATGCCATTCTTTTCGATAATTTCATTCTAAAAGACGAAAAAGACAATGATTTAAACATTAATGGAAAAATCAACAGTACGAATTTCAGGAATTTTGGTTTTGATTTAGCCTTGGATGCCGATAATTTCAAAGCTATTAATTCTAAAGCTAAAGACAATGATTTGTATTATGGCGAATTGTATTTAGACAACCATTTAAAAATATCAGGCAATTTTGACAATCCTGTTGTTGAAGGAAATATCAAAATTAATAAAGACACTAAATTCACTATTGTTTTACCACAATCTGATCCATCTATAGCCGACAGAGAAGGAATTGTAGAATTTATTGATCAAGACAATCCACAATTAATGGGCGATATTGCTCTAGCAGAATTTACTAGTGAATCAGAGATAAAAGGAATCAATGCTTCAGTAAATATTGAAATAGACAAAGAGGCTGAATTATCGCTGATTATTGACAAAGCAAACGGGGATTTCCTTAAATTAAAAGGAGAAGCACAATTGAACGGTGGAATTGATCCATCCGGAAAAACTACCTTGACTGGCCGTTATGAATTAACTGAAGGAAGCTATGAAATGAATTTTAATGCTATCAAAAGAAAATTTGACATTAAGCCTGGAAGTTATATTCTATGGACTGGAGAACCAACCACGGCCGATATAAATATTACAGCAATTTATAAAACAGAAGCGGCACCAATTGATTTGGTAAATGACCAATTAGGGACTGTTACAGCCGAAGTTAGAAATACCTATAAGCAAAAAATTCCTTTCGAAACTAAATTAAAAATGACTGGTGAATTGATGAAACCTACCATTTCGTTTGACATCGTTTTGCCAGAAGGTAACAATAGTGTTTCAACGGAGATTATCAATACTACGCAAGCCAAACTGACTCAATTACGTCAGCAGCCGGATGAATTGAACAAACAGGTTTTTGCTTTACTCCTACTGAATCGTTTCATTGGAGAAAATCCATTTGCGAGTGAAGCAGGAAGAGCCAACGTTTCTTCATTAGCCAGAGAAAGTGCCAGTAAAATTTTATCACAGCAGCTGAATAATCTTGCAGGCGATTTAATCAATGGTGTAGAACTTAATTTTGATTTGAATACATCCGACGATTATACAACGGGACAACGAACAAATAAAACCGATTTGAATGTAGGCATTTCCAAAAAATTACTGAACGATCGATTGAAAGTTACCGTTGGAAGTAGTTTTGGAATTGAAGGACCGCAACAAGTAAATCAGAATGCTAACAATATAGCCGGTGATGTTTCTTTAGACTACCAACTTTCAAAAGACGGAAGGTATAAAATTCGAGTCTATCGAATAAATAAATATCAAGTGGCCCTTCAAGGTGAAGTAGTAGAAACAGGAATTGCTTTTATCATTACTTTGGATTACAATAAATTCAAAGAGTTATTTGGTAAAAGTAAAAAGCAAAAAGCAACTAAAAAATTAAAAAAAGAATCAAAAAAGAAATCTGATGAATAAGACCCATTTACTATATTTTCTTTTTTTAGCATTGTTTGCCACATCGTGCAGCAATACAAAATTTTTGCCCGAAGGAGAACTGCTCTATACTGGCGCAACAGTAAAAGTAGAAGGAAATGAGATAACCAAAAAAGAAAAAAAAGCGTTAAAAACAGCACTAAAAGAGATCCTCAGACCAAAACCCAATTCCTTATTTCTTGGGTTAAGACCCAAATTATTCATTTATAATTTAGCGGGAAAACCAAAAAAAGAAAAAGGTTGGCGTTACTGGCTGAAAACCAAAGTGGGTGAACCACCCGTTTTATACAGTAAGGTTGATTTAGAATATAGTAAAAGTGTTTTACAGAATTTCTCTGAAAATAGTGGTTATTTCAACACTAAAACAGAAGCAGATTCAACTCGTCATGGTAAAAAAGCCACGGCGGAATATATTGTAAAACCCGGTAAACAATATAAAATTAGGGAAGTGAAATTCCCCAAAGATTCCTCCATAATCTCTAGTGCTGTTCGCAATACCAACCGCAGAAGTCTATTAAAAAAAGACAATGGATATAGCCTTGATGTTATTAAAGAAGAGAGAGTTCGTATTGATACCAGACTAAAGGAAAAAGGTTTTTTCTACTTCAACCCCGATTATCTTATAGTACAGGTCGACAGCACCGTTGCAGACCATCAGGTGGATCTTATCGTAAAAGTAAAAGACGAAACTCCAAAACTAGCGGAGACACCATTCAAAATCAATAAAATTATTGTTTATCCTAACTATTCTATTGGTTCTGATAGTTTGAAACCTAATTATAATTCTATCAAAAAATACCATGATTTTACTATTATAGATCAGGAGAACTTATTTAAACCACGAATTTTTGACCGTGCTTTGTATTTCAAAAAAGAAGATTTATACAATCGCACCAATCATAATTTATCTTTGAATCGATTGGTGAATTTGGGTACTTTCAAATTCGTTAAAAATCAGTTTAAACCTTCTGATACCATAGGAAATTATTTAGACGCCTATTATTATCTTACGCCTCTACCTAAAAAATCACTTCGTTTGGAAGTATTGGCAAAAACCAATTCTGCTAATTATACCGGAACCGAACTCAATTTAAACTGGAGCAATCGAAACGCTTTTAGAGGGGCTGAATTATTGACAATCTCTGCTTTTGGCGGTGTCGAAGTACAGGTTTCCGGGCAAAACAATGGATTTAATGTGTATCGGGTTGGAACCGAAGCTAATTTAGTTTGGCCAAGATTTATTGGTCCATTTAAGATCCGATCTTCCAGTGGTTTTGTGCCAAAAACAAAAGCTACCGTAGGATATGAATTTCAAAACAGAACCAAATTGTATTCTTTACAAACATTCAAAGGATCCTTTGGTTATTTATGGAAAGCAAGTGTAAAAAAAGAACATTTATTAAATGTTACCGAAATCACTTATGCAAGTCCTCAAAACGTAACTCCTTTGTATCTAGAACAAATTGCAGCCAATCCATCACTGGGGAAAGTAATTGAGAAACAATTAATCTTTGGTCCTACGTATTCTTATACCTACACCAATACATTAGAGAAAAGAAAGAAAAACACATTTTACTACAAAGGAACTTTAGACTTAGCAGGAAACATTGCAGGATTGGCCTCAGGAGCGAACATCTCAAAAGGCGATACTATCAAACTGTTTGATGTTCCTTTTAGCCAATTTGTAAAAATAGAAAACGATTTTAGACATTATTTGACATTAGGTCCAGATTCACAGCTTGCCAGCAGAATTATTGTAGACGCAGGATTTGCTTACGGAAATTCGAATGAGTTACCATTTATTAAGCAGTTTTTTATTGGTGGAACCAATAGTCTAAGAGCATTTCGTGCGCGATCCATTGGTCCTGGAACGTATGATGGCAATGCTGCGGCCAGTAGTTTTTTAGCAGATCAATCAGGAGATTTAAAACTGGAATTCAATACAGAATATCGAGCCAAAATTTATGGTTTGGTAAAAGGAGCTTTATTCCTAGACGCGGGAAATATTTGGCTGTTGAAAGATAACCCTGAAAAACCGGGGGCCCAATTTTCTAAAAAATTCATGAATGAATTAGCCGTTGGAACCGGAGCCGGATTGCGTTTTGATTTCTCTTTTCTAATTCTCAGAACGGACTTCGCCTTCCCTATCCGGAAACCATATTTACCGGATGGGCAACGCTGGGTTTTAGATCAAATTAATTTTGGAAGTGGCACGTGGAGAAAAGAAAATCTAGTTTTCAATTTGGCTATTGGGTATCCTTTTTAGGAGATAGAATTAAGGCAATAAAAAATTTTATTCCTTTTTAGTCGAAAATTCCAACAGTTTTTACAAATTTATATGGAACATCCAGAAGTATCACTAAATAAAAAACATTTAATTTACCTTACTCTCCTATAAAAGCTATATAATTATTTGCTGTAATTTGTATTTATTTAAAAATAAAAAATTTAAATAGAAATAAAATTAATTAAAGTGAGTAAAATGTTTTTCATTCTTGAAAACTAAACACAATAAAGTAGGCAATACAATCAAAAGTAAAGGCATCGCAATAATAAATCCTCCAATCACAGCAATAGCTAGTGGCTGATGCAATTCTGAACCCGTTCCAATTCCTATTGCTAGTGGAAATAAGGCTATGATTGCTCCAAGCGCGGTCATTAATTTGGGGCGCAAACGAGTGGAAATTGAATAAATTATAGATTCATTTACATTACGTGTCAATTTAAAAGTTTCTCTAAATTGTAAAAAAGTAAAAATAGCATTCTCACTTATTATTCCTACTATCATAATAATTCCTGTGTAACTCCCCACGTTTAATGGCGTTCCTGTTAGAAAAAGCAAGATATAGCTTCCTGCAATTCCCAAAACAGAAATTATTAAAATTACCAATGCTACTCTAAAATCTCTAAATAAAAATAAGATCACACCAAAAACCAACAAGGAAGAAGCGATTAATATCATCAACAACTCCTTGAACGATTGCTGTTGCTCTTTATAAGCTCCTGCATATTCTATATAATAACCACTTGGTAAATGAATATTGCTTTTAACTTGTGTTTGAATATCCTTCATCACACTTCCTAAATCTCTGTTATCCAGTCTTCCGGTTACAACACTTATCATTTGGAGATTTTCTCGTTCTATTTCAGCTACTCCTTTTTGAGCTGAAATAGCAACTAAACTGGAAATAGGAATCGATTGACCATTAGGTAAAAATAACTGCAATTTTTTGATATCTTCTAAACTTCTTTTTTCTGAATTTTTATAGATTAATCGAATGGGAATTATGCGTTCATTCTCTAATAAATTCCCAATAACATTCCCTTCAAGCGCAGTTTGCAACTGAAATTGCAAGTCGGCTGGAGTGATTCCATACTGCGCTAACTGGCTATAATTAGGCACAATATTTATGGATGGTCCCGCCAAAATAATACCGTCAAATACATCAGCTGTTCCTTTTACTTTTTCGACAATTGCATTTACTTTTTTGGCTATTTTTTGTAATTCGGTTTGATTATTGCCATATATTTTTACTTCAATAGGCGAAACAGAACTCATTAAGTCTCCCAACATATCCCCTATCACCTGACCAAAATCAATACGCAAAGCGGGTTGAGTCGCTTCAACTTTTTGTCTAATTTCATCAATAATAGCATTGCTAGTTTTACTTCGGTCCTTTTTTAATTGAATCAAATAATCCCCGCGATTGGGTTCCGTTATAAAAAATCCCATTTGTGTTCCTGTGCGGCGACTATACGTTTCTACTTCAGGAATTTTTATAATTATTTTTTCCACTTCTTTTAGCATTCTATCAGTCTCTTCAAGTGAAGTTCCTGGCGGGCTTTCATAATCCAAAATGACACTCCCTTCATCCATTTCTGGTAAAAAACCGGTTTCTAAATTAGGCAGTATAATAAAAATAGAAAGTACCAGAACGATACAAAATGAAATACTAATTATCGGTTTTCCAATAAAATAAGCTACCCAAGTCTGAGTTTTTATGTCATGGATTTCAGTTTCGTTTTTCGATTGAGAATTATTTTCTTTTTTGGAAAGCAATAAATAAACCACCGGAAGTAATAGCCAAGTCACAAAAAAAGAACAGACCAAAGTGATTATCATCGTATCCGTTAACACTTTAAAATACGAACCGGCAACACCGCTCATTAAAACAAAAGGAATAAAAATCACTATCGTACTTATGGATGAACCCACCATTGCCGGGAATAAATACTGTATCGCTTTTTGCAAAAGAGATACAGTAGGCTCATCAGGATGTTCCTCGTGTGTTCTATGAATTTGCTCTACAACTACAATCGCATCGTCAATAATTAATCCTAAAGCCGCTGCAATCGCTCCTAAAGTCATAATATTGAATGTTTGTCCGGTTAGGTACAAAACAATTAGTGTGAGTCCTAAAGTAACGGGAATAACAATCAAAATAGTGGCACTGGCTTTCACCGATTTCAAAAATAAAACAGCAACAATTATGGCCAACAAAAGTCCTATTAACAAACTATCCGTTACACTTTTTACAGCATCATTTACAAAACTGGCCTGCTCATAAAATGGCGTTATTATTATGTTTTTCGGAAGGATTTTTTTTAATGATTCCAGTTTATCATGCATCGCCTCTGATAGCGTAATCAAATTTGAATTGGGTTGCTTGAGAACTGCTATAAGAATACTTTCTTTACCATTGGCATTAACATTTATGTATTCTTTAGCTTCCCTAATTTCCACCGAAGCAATATCTTTTAAGGTTACAATTCCTTTTCCGTTATTACGAATAACCAGATTTTCCAGTTCCTCCTTTTTATCAACCTGAGCATCTGTAATCGTGAGATATAAATACCTGTAATCCGATAAATACCCATTGGATTTAATAAAATTAGTTTGACTTAATACTTGTGTGATAGCATCCGGTGTAATTCCTAATGCTGTCATTTTAGTAAAATCAAGTGACAACCAATATTCTTTTTCTTTTCCGCCAATAATCCTAATCTCAGAAACACCATTAATTTGAGAAAGGAACGGTTTTATGGTATAATTGGCTATTTTTTTTAGTTCAATAGCGGAGAGTCCTTTTCCTTCTATAGCATATCCAATTACCGGAAGAATCGAAGGATTCATTTTTTCGACTGAAATTTGTGTATCAGGCGGAAGGTTATTTTTTATCTGATTGATTTGCTCCTCTATTCTGGTTTTACTCAAATCGATATCGGACTTCCAATCCATGAATGCCGAAATCTCACAACTTCCTCTACTAGTTGTGCTCCTGATTGTTTTTAAATCCTGTACTTTTTTTATGGCATTTTCCAACGGTTTTGTCACCGTAATCATCATTTTATCAATGGGTTGTTGTCCGGCATCAGCAATGATTTTTATTTTCGGAAAAGTAATTTCGGGAAATAAACTGGTTTGCATTTTAGAATATGCGAAAAAACCTCCCAGAATTATTAAAAAAATGATGGCACTCAGTCCGTTTTTATGTTTGACAAAAAAGTTATTCATTTCAATCCGCTTTTATCACTTTTACTTTAATTGTATCTGCAACACCATAATTTCCTGAAAGTAAAATTTTATCTTCAGGAGTTAAAACCGGCGACAGAATCTCTACTTTATCTTGAGTTTCTACTCCTTTTTTTATTGGAATTTTTATTGCTGTATTGTTATCCATCATTTTCATAATCCAAAAATCCGTTTCCGTTTCATTACTTAAAACGGCTGCTTTTGGCAACGAAACAGTTTTTGAATTTGAACTTTTATTAATTCTGACTTTTACTATTAAATTCTCTGGAATATCATGTTTGCCAATTACTTTTAGAATCACACTTTGCGTTTGCGAAGTGGCATCGACAGTGGGCATGTATTTTTGAACTTTCGCTTTTACCAAAGTACTATCCGGTAAGATTACCGTTAGTTCTTCATTGATTGAAACATATTTTTTGAACTCATAAGGCAAACTCAGAACTATGGCAAAACTATTGGAGTCATTGATAGAAACTAATGGATCACCATCCTGAACATAATCACCTTGTTGCACGTTTACTGAAGTTACAAAACCATTAGTATTTGCTCTGACTTTTATGGCTCCGCCAAAATTTAAGCTTGGATCAATTTTATTAATCGTATTCCCTAACACTTTTGCCTCACGGGTTTTTATCGAAAATAATACCGCCCCGTTAGAAACATAATCATTGGAAGCCACATTAACTGAATTCAGATACCCCGTAGCATTTGCTTTTATAACATTTTTGACCAAATAAGCGGCTGTAGCATTCAGGTCAATATAACTTTGAATTGAACGGGTATCAATAGTAGTTAAAGTCACAGGAACACTCGGGTCAATTACTTTTTCGGCTTCATTGCTATTTTTACAGGAAATAAAAAAAAGTGCTGTAAGGATAAAAAATAGAATTGATTTCTTCATAGAATTAGTCATTAAAGCTCCAATAATTAATTTCATTTATAATTTGGAGTTTGTTGCTATTATTTAGGGAAATGGCATTTTTGATGGCTATTAAATTGCCAACAGCAATAATATATTCTGTGATTTGTGCATCTCCGGTAAGCAATAATTTTTTATTCGCTTCAATTAATGCGTCAGCAATAAGAAGCTGCGATTGCAACTGATTTTCTACAGCTGCTGATTGTTTCAAATTCAAATTCAACATCAATAATTGTTGTTGGTATTGTTTATTGAAATTGCTTTTATAAGCTAAATTAGTAGCTAATGCCGCATCATTTTTTTGATGCTGCAAAGTACGTTGGTTACCATCATAAATAGGAATTGACAGTCCTAAACCGACACTAAATCCAAAATTTTTATATGCCTGATAAGCAAAACTGGAATTATAACCTGCATCACCTAATAAAGACAAGGACGGTTTATAACTGTAATCAATGAATTTATTTTGATTCTGAAGTTTTAAACTGTCTACTTCAAATTGTTTCAAAAAAACTATTTTCTCAGAAGATCGACTATTTTTCAAAGTAATTTCAGGCTTTTTTAAATTAATAAAAGTCGTATCAGTTTCTCCAGCAAGATAGTTCAACAAGGCCAGATTATTCTGATATTGCTGTTTTAATTGTAATAATACTAAATCTTGTTGCTTTACCGTTGCACTAAAAATTAAATAATCCATTTGTTTATAAATGGCATTTTGGGTTAATTTTTTTAGAATGCTTGTTTCTTTTTTTAAAAGATTTGAGATTTTCTGGTTGAAGGTAATTTGTTCTGAACTAGCCGAAGCCAAAATATATTGAGTAATAATGGTTTTGTTTAAATCTTTTGAAGCAATTTTTTGATTCAAAACCAACCTTTCTTTAATAAGTTGAAACGAGTCAGATTGCGAATTGATTCTATTTTTCCCAATTATTTTTTGGTTAACACCTACCAAACCCGCAACAGATTGCCCGTTACTTAGCGCGGTATCATAACCAAAACCACTAATTAGAGGTGCGTAATTAACATTAAGATTTCCGGTAACTTGTGGTTTATAAACTGCTCGATTCAATAAACTATCCAGTGTCGCGGATTTTATTTGATTGCTGTAATCTTTAAGTAAAGGAGAATTATTTTGTGCTTTGGTAATGAAGTAACTCAAATCTTTTTCTTGCGAAAAAGATTTGAAACAAATAAAAATTAATAGTAAAAGCTTCCATTTCATTGGATAAATTTAGATAAAAAGAATGAAACTATTTAGAAATTGGCTCAACAACTAGAATAACGAACGAATTAAGTACTATTCCTGCTCGTGGTTTTGGGTTATCTGGGGTTGGCTCTGGTTTTACACCAAAATCCGCCGTAGGCAAATACAGTTGATTTGTAGTTCTGTTCAGTGCAATGGTTCTGGCCCCTTTTTGAGTCTTTACTGTTTCAATAACTGAAAAAGTATTTGCGTTACTCTCTTTTATAACGGTAATCGTTCCTTCGCCATTGGAAGTAAAAATAAGATTCTTTTTGGCATCAAAAGCAACGCCGTCACAACCATAACCAATTGGCAAAGCCTTTATTATTTTTCCATTTGTAGCATTAACAACGATCATTAAATTATTACCACAAACAGAAAACAATCGGTTCGTAACTAAATCTATTGCCAATCCTGATGGTTCCTCGCCAGGAGCAATACTCCAGGTATTTGTAACTTTTAATGTTGAAGCGTTTATCGTTTTTATTTCGTTTTTATCTTCAATATTCACATAAATTAACCCTTTAGTATTGGTTACTGAAAACTCTGGTTTTCCACCCAATGGAATTGTTTTCACCACTTTATTTGTATTGGCATCAATAACCGTAGCATCATTACTTTCAGCATTGTAAACAAACACTTTTCTGAAAAATTGATCGTATAAAATGGCATCTGGTTTAACTCCTGCAATTTTCACTTTTTCAAGTAATTCAAATGTTTTCAAATTGACAACTGTAATAGAATTGTCTTTTCCATTGCTGATAAATGCTTTATTTAGATCATTGGCAACAGCAATTCCATGAACTCCTTTTGTATCTGGAATAGTAGCTATTGTTTTATCTGATTTTAAATCAATCACATTGACCCTATTTCCGTGTGAAACAAATAAATGCTGCGCCACATCATCAACAGCGAGATAATCCCAGCCGTCATTGCCCGAAGTGCTGATCTTTTTGGATAATTTATAGGTTTGACTGTAACTATTAGAAATGGAAGCAATAATGATAAATGACAATAGTATTTTTTTCATTTTAAAGAACTTTAAAAGTTAATTTCGACCTTTTTTTTACGACAAATAACAGGTCCGATCTATTTGTCTTTTATGCTGACACCACTCTTTGCATCATTAAAAAGAGTTGGATATAAAACCAACTCTTTAAGATATTAATGTATTAACCAAAACTATTCTTTAACCGACATACCATTTTCTTTAAAAGCAAGGCTTTTACTCTTCATCCCTTTTTTTAAATCTACTTCATAGATAGTTCCATGTTTTGAACTTTCTGTTTTGTCCGCTTCTGCAATTTTCCAATCACTGTATTTCGATTTTACAGCTGCTAAAACTGCTTTTGGTACATTAACAACTTTAATTTCTCTTTCTGTTTCCAGCCAAGTTCCATCTTCTGAGAAATTAGCAGAAATCTTGTCTCCTTCCAATGTGAATTCTGCTTCCCATTCTTTCGGACCTTCAACTCCCCAACTCACTTTTGTTGCAGTAGGAAATTTTTTAACGAAGGCTTTTTTTACTGCATCCGGCGGAATTCCGGCAAACGCACAACTGCAAACGAATACAATTGACATAATCATTACTAATTTTTTCATTTTTTTAGATTTAAAAGTTAATTGCAAAAATATTACAGTACAAATATCAAATGAAATTCTATTTTAATTCTATGCTAAGAGAATAGCAATTCAGTTTTTAAAATTCAACTATTTATTACATCTGGTCAATTATTTGCAAAAATACTTCCTGCCAATAATTTGGATGATACGAGGTCTCCCTATCCCCAAAACGTACTATAATAATATTCTTTTCGGGATACATATAGAGATATTGTCCAAACAAACCAACAGCAAAATAACTCCCATATTTCAAAGGTCCTATTCCCCAATTATTATTATAAAAGTGTTTGTTATTTCCAGATGGATCTGAATGAGTTGATAATTCTACCCATTTTTTGGATAGAATTTGCTTCCCATTCCAATTCCCACCGTTTAGATAAAGTCTACCTAACTTTGCAAAGTCAATGGCTCTTGCTTCTAAACAACAAAATGATTTTTCAATTGCTTTAGCATCTTTTCGGTCTAAACTCCATGCCGCAGGTGCCTCCATTCCTAATGGCTTCCAAATTTTATCTTCTAAGTATTTTGAAATCGTACCTCCAGTCACCTTCTCTATGATATATCCTAAAAGTAATGTGTTCTCGCTGCTGTATCTAAATTTAGTATTGGGTGGACATTCAAGCGTTAAATTGAGCATTCTCGCTCTTAAATTATCACCCCAGTAAAACGCTGCATTATCAGATGCAGGATCTAATTCGCTATCTGTAAAGCGAATCCCTGATGTATGTTGCAATAAATTCTTTATGGTGATTTGTTCCCAACCTATTTTATTTTTAAATTCAGGTAAATAATCAACAATGAAATCATTCTCACTTTTTATTTTTCCTTCATCAATTGCTATTCCTATTAATGTTGAAACAAATGGTTTGGCCATCGAGAAGGAAGATACTAACGAATTTGATGTATACCCTTTGTTATATTTTTCGTAAACAATTGAATCATTACGAATAATTAAAAATGTTACCGTTTTATGTAATGTCGTAAAACTATCCAAGCTGACATTTGTAGAATTAAAATCCCTATTGATTACTCCTATTTTTGTTCCTAAATGAGAATCTTTACTGGATTTAAAGAAATTATAAACGGGACCTTCATTATTAACTATTCTTTGCGGAAAATGTTTATAATCACTTTGACTTGGAATCCCTCCATATCGCAAGGATCGCAATATATCACAAGAAATTAACGAACACAATAAGAGAGAAAGAAAAAAATATTTAACCAACTGTTTTGATTTCATTGTATTGACTCTTTTTTATTTAAATTCAATAGTATAGTCTTTTGTCAAAATAAAACAATGTTTACCATTAGTATGTTTATAGTTGAACCCCAACCCGCTTACATCCGCAATTTCTTTTACGATTGACAATCCAAGACCTAATGATTCCTGTGAAGTAGAGTTTTTATGGAACCGTTCAAATAACTGACTATCAATTGGGTTGTCATCTCCCAAATTTGAGATTATAATTTCCTTCTTCGTTATAAAAATCTCAATATTCCCACTATTAATATTATGCCTAATTGCATTTTGCAATAAATTATTAACCAATACTAAACACAAGTCAGCATTCATCAAAACACAAAAATCACTTTCAATATTTTTTATTACCTCAATTTTATTGGCTTGAATGTGCTCTTCAAAAAAGACTAAGGAGTTATCAACTGTATTTTCAAAAGATACTATTTCTGTGGTATTAAATTGTCTATTTTCAATTTTGGTAAGTAATAGAAATGATTTGTTTAATCGAATTATTTTAGAGCAAGCATAATCAATTGCTACTATTAATTTCATTTCATTCTCTTTCAAATTTTCAGATTGAATAAGTAAATCAATTTTCGATTTTATAACCGCTAATGGCGTTTGGATTTCATGTGAAGCATTTTCAGTGAATTTCTTTTGACTATTAAAATCAACTATCATTTTCCGCATCATAATATCCAAAGAAAGATTCAATTCATCAAATTCGGTTACAGAAGTATTTGTAAAATGCGGAATTACATTATCACTGGCACGAAATTTCTTTAAATTGGATACTGTCTGATAAAAAGGTTTCCATACTGTTTTTGAAATCCAAAAATTTATAATCAAGTAGGTCACAAAAAGCAAAATCAATAAAACAACAAAAGAAGTAAAAATACCTCTGAACAATTCGTTATATTCTAATGTGCTTCTCCATATCTTAATAGAATAATTAGCATTTCTAACTTTAAAAATAGAAGAAAGTAATCTGTTTTCTGCCAGTTCATTTTCTTTTTTATCAAAAATTAAAGTGTCTGAAAAAATAAGTGCAGGTGTTTTTAAAGCATTTATTTTATCCATTTTTTTAATTGTAGCTTCACTGCTTTTAGTGATTATTTTCAAAAAAATAGTATCATCCTCTTTTAAATAATTTTCTATTAGTTCTTTTCGATTTAGCAATAGTTCGTTATTACTTTCGCGCACCTCTCTTGTAATGATATGAAAACAAATAAATCCCGATAGAATTAATATCGGAATACTCAATATCAAATAATACAAACTTGTTTTAGCTAATAATTTCATTCTTGCGTTTTAAAATTGTAACCGATGCCGTAAATAGTTTGTAAATAATCTTCACATCTTTTTTCTAATAATTTTTTACGCAGATTTTTCACGTGATTGTATATAAAATCGAAGTTATCTAATCTATCCGAATTATCACCCCAAAGATGCTCTGCAAGCGCACTTTTACTCACTACTCTATTTTTATTAGATATAAAATATAGTAATAAATCATATTCTTTTGACGTTAAAATTACATCTTGATTATGAACTAAAACACGTCTTTCGTGAGGCAAAATTTTTATTTCATTGATACTAATTTCTAAATTTCCATCAAAACTTTTTCTTCTAATCAAAGCTTTAATTCGTGAATTAAGTTCCGACAAATGAAATGGCTTTGGCAAATAATCATCCGCTCCAAGGTCCAAACCATTTACTTTATCATCAAGTGAATTTTTTGCAGAAATTATTATAATACCCGCTTTAGATTTTTTTAGTTTAATTTCTCTGAGTAAATCTAAACCAGAGCCGTTTGGCAAAGTAATATCTACTAAAATACAATCATAATCGTATATCGCAATTTTCTGTTGCGCATGATGGAAATCAGGAGAAATTTCAACAATATTCCCTTCCATTTCAAGATATTGTTCTATGCTTTTTTGTAATTCTGGCTCGTCTTCTATTAGTAGTATTTTCATAGGTAATGTAAAAATAAAGCTAAAATCTATTCTAATTCTGTTTTTGAATTAAATTTAAGTGATTTCAATAGCTCATTAGTTCAAAGTCGCCCAACTAACCCAAATTTCAGAAGCTCCCATTGACCTCTTATCTAAACCTCTTATCTAAACCTCTTATTTATTTACGTTGTTGAATGATTAGAATATGACGTAATAAATTGCCAAATATTTAATAAATCTCCATTTTTAAACCTTATCAGTGCTACATTCTATTATCTTTGTTTTAAGTAAACCTACTGATAAATTATGGAAGAATGTATCTCTGTTTTTGATATGCTTAAAATCGGTGTTGGACCCTCTAGTTCTCACACACTTGGACCTTGGCGCGCAGCAGAACGTTTTCTAAGTGAATTGAGAGACGAAAATTTAATCCATAAAATAACTAAAGTAAAAATAGACTTATATGGTTCACTTTCGCTAACGGGGAAAGGGCACGCAACTGATTTAGCCATTATGTTGGGCTTAAGTGGACAAGATCCTGAATATATTCCTATCTCGGATATTGATAAAATTATAAAATCCATCAAGGATAAAAATGAGATCAAACTTGGCAATGAAAACCAGATTCCTTTCCATTTTTTACAAGATATTGTTTTCAATAAAAATTTTCTTCCTTTTCATTCCAATGGTTTGACTTTTACAGCTTATATAAATCATGATAACGAATATATTTCAACCTTCTACTCCATTGGGGGCGGATTTGTTGTAAAAGAAGAACGCATCAATGCCAAGAAAAAAAATGCTATAAAATGCGCTTTTCCCTTCCCAATCGATAAAGCAACTGAACTTTTAGACTACTGCAGAAAAGAGGATAAAAAGATTTCGGAAATTGTTTATGAGAATGAAAAATCGATGCGCACCGAAGAAAAAATCAATCATGAGTTAATGCGCATTTGGAAAACGATGCTGGAGTCTATCTATATTGGTTGTCATTCTGAAGGAATTTTACCCGGAGGATTACATGTCCGCCGTCGTGCATTTGATATGCACCAAAACCTCATTGGCTTAGCAAACTATGACTCTCCGCAAACTTGGTTAGAAGAAATTAGAAAAACCGAAGTGAAATTTCGCCAAATCTTAAAATGGGTAAGCTGTTTTGCACTTGCTGTAAATGAAGTCAATGCTGCTTTAGGACGGGTGGTTACCGCTCCAACTAATGGAAGTGCAGGCGTAATTCCATCTGTTTTAATGTATTATTTAGTTATTGAAAACCATAATGCAGGCGAAAAAGAAATCAAACAATTCCTAATGGTAGCCAGTGAGATAGGAAGTATTTTCAAAAAAGGATCTACTATTTCAGCAGCTATGGGCGGTTGTCAAGCTGAGATAGGCGTTTCATCCTCTATGGCGGCGGCTGCTTTATGTGAATTAATGGGAGGAACACCAGAACAAGTTTTAATGGCTGCCGAAATTGCCATGGAACACCACCTCGGTTTAACGTGCGATCCTATTGGTGGATTAGTACAAATTCCTTGCATAGAAAGAAATACAATGGGAGCCCTAAAAGCGATTAATGCTGCCGAATTAGCATTAGAAACAGATCCAAAAAATGCAAAAGTTCCTCTAGATAAAGTGGTCGACACCATGTGGCAAACGGCTAAAGACATGAACAATAAATACAAAGAAACATCTGAAGGTGGTTTAGCAATCGCTGTAAATATGGCAGATTGTTAAATAAATATGATTATTCAGATAGAGAAATTCCATCTTGGTATTCTGTTTGTTTACTTTCATCTCTACCTGACCTTGCTTATTTTCTAAAGTATAAAGCGTATAATCAGGATATGGCGAATAGACCGCAGAATTAATTATTTTATACGATAATTTCTTATCAGTGAAAAAGAATACAACACTATTTTTTTGGGTATCCAAGAATACGAAAGAATATTCATTTCCTGAAATATCACATTCGCCGCTATTGAAAGATAATTCATCTACGCAATAGTGCTGAACATTAAATACGTGTTCTTGATTATACACGCTACCCGTTAACAGTCGCATTCCTATTTTTTTTTCATACTTTGTGACTGTTTTTTTCATTATTAGAAAGCCAAACACCTCTTTTTCTTCACAAACAAAAGATATGCCACAAAAAAATACTTTACTAAACTGTAAAAAAATACGTTGTAAAATACAAATAGAAATTTTAAATTCTCCTCAAAATGCAATTTGGTCCATTACCTATTTTTATAAAAAAAATCGTTTCTTTGAACGGTGCTAAAATTCAATACCGTTAAAATAAAATGACGTAAAGCATTTTAAAGAATTAATTTCTGTTAGCGTTTCCATATAAAAATAATTTATTACAATATGAATATAAAAAGAGATATCAACGCATTAAGAAGAAAATTAATGCGCAGTTTAACTAAAAACATTGGAACTTCTCATTTTGATCCAAATACTGATTTCACGAAAGTCATTATTAAAAAAATTTTAATTTGCAGACCAAATCCCCGCTTAGGAAATCAACTGTTAATCACTCCACTTGTTCAGGAAGTCATTGCCACATTTCCCGACTGTGAGATTGATTTATTTGTTAATGGAGGTTTAGCAGCAATTGTTTTTGAAAATTACAAAAATATAAAGCGAATAATTCAACTACCCCGTAAACCTTTTAAAGATTTAATAAAATACGCTAAAGGGTGGATGGCTCTAAAAAAACATAATTATGACATTGTGATCAATGTTGTTGAAGGTTCCTCATCAGGACGATTGTCAGCACAGTTTGTTACTTCAAAATACAAGTTCTTTGGTGATGATCTTGAAGAACTTCAACTTAAATATGAAGATTACAAACACATTGCTAAACAACCAGTCTACAACTTTAGACATTATATGACCAAACTAGGTTTTAATGAAAGTGACAAACCAATTCCCTCCTTAAATCTAATGCTAAGTGCTTCTGAAATTGCTGAAGGACAAAAACTGTTGCAAGACATAGTGAGAAATGACAAAAAAACGATTGCCATTTTTACATTTGCAACTGCTGAAAAATGCTATTCACCGTCATGGTGGGAAACATTTTATAACAGATTAATAATAGAATATCCAAATTACAATATAATCGAAGTTTTACCTGTTGAAAATGTTTCGCAAATAGGATTTAAAGCACCTGCATTTTACAGTAAAGATGTCCGTGAAATAGGGTCTCTAATAGCAAATACTGCCGTTTTTATTGGTGCAGATAGTGGAATTATGCATTTAGCTAGCGCAGCACTAACACCCATCGTTGGCTTGTTTTCAGTTACGGATATAAAGATGTATGCGCCTTACAACAATAATAGTGTAGCAATAGATACTAATTCTAGTTCTGTTGAAGACTGGATTGACATATTGAATAAAATTATTTAAAATAGCTAGTTTAACACACTTAAAAAACAAAAATTTATTAACTAAAAAAGAAGCCAATCCGCTTCTTTTTTTATTTGCACCGAACGATAATATTGAATTGACTACATTTTGCGCAATAATTAATTGTTCTATTTGACTTAGTATCACCAACCGTTATTTAATCCTTCTTTCAATGCTTTTTCATATTTTTCTAAATCAAATTGGTAGAGGTCTGGAGCTTTGTGAGCACCACCTTTCCGACTTTCGTCCAATTTGATCAGGATATCATAACGCAACATTTTTCTGTAGAAATTACCTCGATTTAATTTTTTCGCTAAAATAATTTCATATAATTTTTGAAGTTCAGGCATGGTAAATTTTTCTGGAAGCAAGTTGTAGCCAATCGGTTTATGATTCAATTGCTTTCGCAAGGTAGTTAGTGCTTTCTTAAAAATACTTCTGTGATCCATCATAAAATTGGGCAGTTCCTCTATTGATTTCCACTCACAGGCATCCGAAATATCGTCCAGAACTAAATTTACTTGGTGAAAATCGACCAAAGCATAAAATGCTACGGAAAGAAATCGTTGTTTATTCCACAACGTGTCCGGAAATTCATCAAAAACACCTCCCGAGCGATTCAAGTCACTGAAAACTTTGAATTCTTGTAAATAAATATTTTCTGCACCAGTTCTACTATATAAAATTCTATTGGCCGCTTCTTTTAGATTTTCTGTTTTTAAAACATAGCCGCCGGGAAGAGCCCAAAGATCTTTATCTTTTAACCTGGTCACTAATACTTTTAAGGTTGTATCGTGAAATCCAAAAACGACACAGTCCACAGATAAGTTCGGAATATAGATCTCCCAAGCTTCCGCTGATTTCTTTTCTATTATTTTATTAAATTCCATTCTTTTTTAATTGGCTGTAAAAATACGAATTAGATTATAATTTTTACTTTAAAAACTGATAATCAAAAAAATAAACTATTTTTTTTTTGCAAATATTAAAAAAAATAATTAATATTGCTTCATAATGAAGCAATAAAAACTTTAGACAAAAAACTTTATGAAAAACCATTTAATTAAGAAATTAGCACAGATCTCACTACTTTCTACTTTAGTATTAACCGCTATTTCCTGGACGGAACATCCAAACGATATCAAGACTGACAAAGAACCGATTATTATTGTAAACGGATTAGTTTTTAAAGATTTAAACAAAAATGGAAAACTAGATCTATATGAAGATTACCGTCTTCCTGTGAATGAAAGAATCAAAGATTTGATAAAGAAAATGACTGCCGATGAAAAAGCAAGTATGCTTATTGGAATTGGTATGCCTGGATTTGATGCTGTAACGTTTAAGTTTACAGCAGAAGGCTTTCAAGGAAAAGTACCGGGAGCTGCTGGTGGGACTTATGAATTAAAACGATTAGGAATCCCGACCGTAGTGGTATCAGATGGCCCAGCGGGTTTGAGAATTAATCCAAAACGAAATAATGATAGTAAATACTATTACGCAACTGCATTTCCGGTAGGAACTTCATTGGCCTCTACTTGGAATACGGAATTAATAAACAGTGTAGGAAAAGCAATTGGTAATGAAGTGAAAGAATATGGTGTTGATGTTTTACTTGGACCTGGAATGAACATTCATAGAAATCCATTATGCGGCAGAAACTTCGAATATTACTCTGAAGATCCATTGCTTACCGGTAAAATCTCGGCAGCAATTATAAATGGTATTCAATCAAATGGTGTTGGAACTTCTATTAAACATTTTGCAGCCAACAATCAGGAAAGAAATAGAATGGGTATTAATGCTCATGTAAGCGAAAGAGCACTGCGTGAAATTTATCTTAGAGGTTTTGAAATTACAGTAAAAGAAGCACAACCTTGGACCATAATGTCGTCCTATAACTTAATTAATGGTATTTATACTTCTCAAAGAAAAGATTTACTGACGACAGTTTTAAGAAATGAATGGGGATTTAAAGGTCTGGTAATGACTGATTGGTTCGGTGGGTATGACGGATTTGGTAGCTCAAATGGCCCATTTTCTCCAAATTCCGTGAGTAACGTTACAGCACAATTGTTAGCTGGAAATGATTTATTAATGCCTGGATTGGCTTCTCAAAAACAAGCAATTTTAGACAACATGAAAAGCGGAAAATTATCTGCCGCAGTTGTAAATAAGGATTTAACTAGAATCTTAGAATTAGTAATGAAATCGCCATCAATGAACAATTACAAATATTCTGACAAGCCAAACTTAAAAGAAAATGCAGAAGTAACAAGACAAGCTGCTGCTGAAGGAACAATTTTATTGAAAAATGATAAAAACACTTTGCCATTTTCTTCTAAATCAGCTCCATTAGCAATTTTCGGTTTAACTTCTTATGATTTTATTTCAGGCGGAACTGGAAGTGGTGATGTTAATGAAGCATACACCATTTCATTAATTGCCGGATTAATTAATTCAGGATTTACAATTGATAAGGAGCTAGAAGGATTGTATAAACCTTATGCAGCAGATCAAAAAGCCAAAGAATTGGAACGTCGAGAAAAAGAAGGTGGATTGTTAGCCACACCAAAAAGACTTGCAGAACTGCAATTGAGTAAAGAAATCATAGAAAATAAAGCCAATTCATCTGAAATTGCATTGATTACGATAGGCAGAAATGCTGGTGAAGGTGATGACAGAAAAGTGGAAGATGATTTTAATTTAGCTTCTGATGAAGTAAATTTAATCAATAATGTATCTCAAGCTTTTCACGCTAAAGGAAAAAAAGTAGTTGTTGTATTAAATATTGGTGGTGTAATTGAAACCGCTAGCTGGAGAGACAAAGTAGATGCAATCCTGTTGCCTTGGCAACCAGGTCAAGAAGGTGGAAATTCTGTCGCCGATGTTTTCTCCGGAAAAATAACTCCATCAGGAAAATTAACAATGACATTTCCAGTAAAATATGAAGATACTCCCTCATTTAAGAACTGGATTGGAACACCCGCTGCAAGCCCTACTAGTGTAACTTATGAAGAAGGCGTTTATGTAGGATATCGATATTTTAATACTTTTAATGTGAAGCCATCTTATGAATTTGGTTACGGATTGTCTTTTACTACATTTGAGTATTCTAATATTAAATTAAGCGAGCCAACATTCTCCGATAAAATGACCGTTTCAGTTACCATTAAAAATACCGGAAAAAAAGAAGGAAAAGAAGTGGTTCAACTTTATTTATCTGCTCCGTCTAAAACGATTGACAAACCAAAAGAAGAATTAAAAGCTTTTGGTAAAACCAAAACATTACAACCGGGGGAGAGTCAAACAATTAATTTGATATTAAATTCTAAAAATTTAGCATCTTTTATTCCTGGCAAAAATGCCTGGATTGCCGAAGCAGGAAAATACAAAGTTTTAATAGGTTCCTCTTCTATAGATATCAAACAATCAGCTGAATTTACTTTGGCAAAAGAAAAAATAGTGGAGAAAACAAATCCGGCATTTGTTCTTGATGCTAAATTTACAGATTTGAAACACTAATTCTTTAAAAAATTAATCTTTTTATAAATGGATTCGACGAAAGTCGAATCCATTTTTTTGCTCTATAGATAAATTTATTTTTGTACTTGATGGAACTTGTTTTAGCTTATAAGTTTTAGTAATATTCTTATTTGGATAACCTAAAAACATATCAAATTTAAGATAAGATGCTAAACATTCTTAATTTTTAAATTAGCTTTTAAATCTTTTTCCTTTCCAATTCCAATTTTAATATAGGTTGATATACGAAAGGTATTTCTTCAATTTCGACATCACTTTTATCCAATCCAAATGCTCTTGTGTCAGAAAGAGACCAGTTTTTGAGCATATAATAGGAGTTCAACAATAAAGCGTCTTTAGCAGTAAAATCATTTTCGACAGAAAGAAATTTCTCTAAAATAATGAACTTAAAATCAGGTTCGGCATTGTATTTTGTAGAACCATCTGGGCGAATGTGTAAATTCAATTCTTTATTTTGGACCAAATTTTGAACAATTTTCTTGAAATACAACTCAACCTTTGGCTGGATTCTGAAACCAATATTTAATACAATTTTAATTACCTTGTCGTCTAATAATTCAATTACTTCATAATTAAGAGTAAATGGATCATTGGTTCTGTTGATATGAAAAAACCAATACACATCAGCTCTTTTTGGTTTTTTGGAAAAAATAGATCTCAATATTTTTTCTTCAACTTCATAATTTCGATCTGCCTTAGACAGGTAAATTAAATGTGTTGCATACTTTGGGATACTAATATCATTGCTCAATTCCTGAAGTCGTTCCGTATGTTCTGACAAATTGGTGAATTTTAGAAATTTATTATTAATTTTTCTGGCGTAAAACCAAACATACATTGTCATAAAAATGAAAAGCTCAAAGAACAAGAACATCCAACGTTCTTTGATTTTTATAATGTTGGCAATAAAAAAGGCAATTTCAATGATACCAAAAACAGTAATAATTATGGCTATCAAAATCTTGTTCATTTTTTTTATGTAAAGCAAGTAATAATTTAAAAGCACAGTTGTCATCAGCATGGCAATAGTAATCGAAAAACCATAGGCGGCTTCCATATTTGACGAGTTTTTAAAATATAAAATCATCAAAACACAGCCCGCCCAAAGAATAGTATTTACAGATGGAATATAGATTTGTCCCTTCAAATTAGTAGGATTTCGCATAGATACTCTTGGCCAAAAGTTGAGAGACATCGCTTCATTTATTAAAGTATAAGACCCGCTAATTAAGGCTTGCGATGCGATGATAGCAGCAAAAGTGGCAATGATTACCCCCGAGAAAAGAAACCATTGCGGCATAATGGTATAAAATGGATTTCTTCCTTCAAGAAATGGTTTCCCTTGATTCATTAGCCATGATGCCTGACCCAAATAATTGACAATTAAAGCAATTTTAACAAAAACCCAAGTAATCCTAATATTCTTTTTTCCACAATGTCCTAAATCCGAATACAAAGCCTCTGCTCCAGTTGTACATAAAAAAACTGCTCCTAACAGCCAGAATCCATGAGGATATTCCACTAATAACTCGTAGGCATACATTGGGTTTAATGCACTCAAAATCATCGGGTGATCAAGTATTTGCACAAATCCTAAAACAAAAAGCATTGAAAACCAAACAACCATAGCCGGACCAAAAAAGAAGCCTACTTTTTGGGTTCCAAATCGCTGAAAAAAGAATAATCCCGATAAAATTACAATCACAATTGGAAGTGTTGGAATACCAGGAACTACATCTCCTAATCCTTCAACCGCAGATGCTACCGAAATTGGTGGAGTAATAATTCCATCGGCCAAAAGTGTTGTTGCTCCAAGAATAGTAGGAATTACCAATTTTCCTTTACCAAACCGTTTTACAAGCGCATAAAGCGAAAAAACACCACCTTCGCCATGATTATCAGCCGAAAGTGTTAAAAAAATATATTTGAATGTCGTTTGAAATGTAAGTGTCCAAAAGATACAGGAAATACCGCCGTAAACAAGCAGTTTTGATATTTCTCGATGTCCAATAATAGCTTTCATAACATATAACGGACTGGTTCCTATGTCGCCATAAATAATCCCTAATGCAACTAAAAGAGATGCAGCACTGACTTTTTGAATAGTTGATTTATTCATTTTAATATTAATTTTTAAGATTGTAAAATGCATTGATTAGTATAAATAAAAAACCCAATCGTGATGTTTTGAACATACAATACAATGATTTTTTTGTCTGTTTTATTTATTATCGCGCAAAGCAGATTGCTTATAGCTTTGCAGATTTTAGCTTGTATTGAAACGATAACCAACTCCAGATTCTGTAATTATATATTTAGGTCGGTTTGGGTCTTCTTCAATTTTTTTACGAAGTTGTGCCACAAAAACACGTAAGTATTGCGTTTGATCGGAATAGCTGTTGCCCCAAACTTGTTTTAATAAATACTGATGTGTAAGAACCCTGCCTTCATTTTTGACCAAAATAGAAAGCAAGTTATATTCTGTAGTTGTTAATTTTAAAATTTCATTTTTTAGCTTAACAATTCTAGAAGTAAAATCAATTGAAATTTCACCAAAATCTATTATTGGTTCATTTTCATCTTGGTTTAAATTTCTTAAAGCTGTTCTAATTCTAGCTAATAATTCTTGAGTTCTAAATGGTTTTGCCAAATAATCGTTGGCGCCATTATCCAGTGCTTTTACAATTTCTTCTTCGGTATTTCTTACGGTTAAGATTAATATCGGTTTTTTATACCATTCTCTCAACCTTTTTAAAACTACTTGTCCATCTTCATCAGGCAAACCTAAATCCAAGATGATTAAGTCCGGCTGATGATTTGCTGCGAGCGATATACCTTCCTTTCCATTTACAGCAAAAATAGTTTTATACCCGTTAGAATCTAAAGCGATTTCGAGTAGTTTCCTGATCTGGATTTCATCGTCTATAATTAATATTTCGGCTGAATTATTCATTTGAAATGGCTGCTATATTCATTACTAATGCTGGAAAATCTATTTTAAAAACAGAACCACCTTCTACTTTATTTTCTAAGGTGATTTTTCCGTTTTGGGCTTCAACAAAACCTTTTACAATGGACAAACCTAATCCAGTTCCTCCTGTTTTTGAGTTTTGTAATCTGTAAAATTTATCAAAGACTTTATCTATTTCCGCTTCAGGAAAACCGTTTCCATCATCAGAAATAGTGATAACACAGGGCATCAATTTATCTGGGTTATATTCAAAATCAATAGTAGCGTTATACTCGACTTTGATCTCGATTTTAGCTCCATTTGGTGTGTATTGTGACGCATTAAAAACTAAATTATAAATAACTTGTTCCATTAAACCATAATCCAACTTAAATAGCGGTAAGTTTTCATCAGCAATAACAGCAATTTTATGAAAATGCAAATCGTCTTTTAAACTATCTAAAACATTGTAAACCAATTCTTTTAAATCACACCAATCCATTTTTGGCTGTATTACTCCTGATTCTAATCTGGACATATTCAATAAATTCTCGACTTGATGATTCAATCGCAAGGAAGCCTTTTCGATTTCGGTATATAATTTTAATTTATTCTCTTCAGAAATGGTTAATGTTTTACTTTGAATGGTGTCTATTGAGCCCATAATGGTAGAAATTGGTGTGCGCAATTCATGCGATAAGGAATCCAATAAGGCATTGTACAGCTTCATCGTATTTACCCTGACTTCTTTTATTTGGAATATTTTTTCGGCTTTTCTAATTTTGTGGGTCAAAACGCCATTTATAAGTGCAATTAGAAAAAACAAAAACAATAACAAGGAATCTTCGGCATTACTAATATGAAAAGTATAATATGGTTTCAAAAAGAAGAAATTCATAATTAAAGCACTTAAAATAGCACTCAATAAAACGGGTAAAATATCTAAAAATATAGCCAATAAAGAAACCACAACGAGCAATAAATAACCGACTATGGTGTAATCCAAATAATCTCTGGTGAACAAACACAGTGAAGCAACTGTACTTATAGACAATACGCATATAAGATATTGGTTTTCTCTTTTTATTTGGCTCAAAATACTTTTCACGGTAATGCTTTTATTAACACTACAAAGTTAAATGATATGTTGTAAGTATTTTATAATATATCAGTCCCTAAGATAAAGATTTTATAAAGATTTTTTTTGCTGATTCCTTAAAAAATAACCATTATAACTCTCTTAATAATTCAATTTCATTACTTTTACAGGCTCAAATCGTATTCTTAATACTTAAAATAGTAAACCACAATGTCTCTAGCAAAAAAAGATTACAAAAGAATTACAACAAAGTCATTAATTGAAATGAAGGCTAATGGAGAGAAAATTTCCATGCTGACCGCTTATGATTATACCATGGCTAAAATTGTTGATACTGCTGGAATCGATGTTATTCTTGTTGGTGATTCTGCATCGAATGTTATGGCGGGTCATGAAACTACTTTGCCAATTACTTTAGACCAGATGATTTATCATGCTTCCTCAGTCGTTAGAGCGATAGAAAGAGCATTAGTTGTTGTTGATTTACCTTTTGGAAGTTACCAATCAGATCCAAAAGAAGCGTTGCGTTCTGCTATTAGAATCATGAAGGAAAGCGGTGGACATGCCGTAAAACTTGAGGGTGGAAAAGAAATTAAAGATTCAATTAAGAAAATATTAAACGCAGGGATTCCTGTTATGGGACATTTGGGCTTAACTCCCCAATCTATTTATAAATTTGGAACGTATACGGTTCGCGCTAAGGAGGAAGAAGAAGCGGAAAAGTTAATGGAAGATGCTAAATTGCTGGAAAAGCTAGGTTGTTTTGCCTTAGTTTTAGAAAAAATTCCCGCTCATTTAGCAGAGAAAGTAGCGCAAAGTATTTCGATTCCCGTTATAGGAATTGGTGCCGGTGGCGGTGTTGACGGTCAGGTTCTTGTAATCCATGACATGTTAGGAATGAACAATGAATTTAGTCCTCGTTTTTTGAGAAGATACATGAATTTATACGAAGGAATGACTACTGCTATTGGTCAATATGTCGCTGATGTGAAATCAAGCGATTTTCCAAATGTGAATGAACAATATTAGTGTTAAGTATTCATATGCAGTATTCAGTTCTCGATCGTATCGATAAAATTTTAATTAAAGCCTTTTACACTTGTCTAGTAAAATAATTTCGAACAAAAATAACTTACAAATTCTTCACGAAGACAACCATCTAATTGTGGTCAACAAGCGTGTAGGTGATATTGTACAAGGCGATAAAACGGGCGACAAAGCTTTGAGCGAGGTTGTAAAGGAATATATAAAAGACCAGTACAATAAACCGGGAGAAGTTTTTCTCGGGGTTGTACATCGCCTAGACAGACCTACAACCGGTATTGTTGTTTTTGCCAGAACAAGCAAAGCTTTGACCAGAATGAATGAATTGTTCAGCAACCGCGAAACGCAAAAAACATATTGGGCAATTGTAAAAAATAAACCCGAAAAAAGTGAAGACAAACTTATCCATTTCATAAAAAGAAACGAAAAAAACAACACTTCAAAAGCGCATATCAAAGAAGTTCCTGAGAGTAAAATAGCTAGCTTGGATTATAAACTATTCAAAGAATTAAACAACTATTTTGCACTTGAAATCAATCTATATACCGGAAGACACCATCAAATCAGGGCACAACTTTCTGCCATTGGTTCACCTATAAAAGGAGACTTAAAATATGGTTTTGACAGAAGTAATCCTGATGGAGGAATACACTTACATGCCAGAAAATTAGTTTTTATACATCCCGTCACCAAAGAACCTATAATTATTATTGCCCCTACGCCCTCTGATTCCATTTGGGATGCGTTATGATTTTTTTTGTAAGAATGATTCATTATGTAAATTATAAAAATTAACTTGCATAGCGCTAAATAAATTGTGTGTCCAATGAATTACAAAACGAATATAGCATCTAGAAAAGAAGCTTTAACAAAGCTACTGAATGTCATTATCACTCATGAAAATGAAATTATTGAAGCTTTATATAGTGATTTTAGGAAACCTGCTTTTGAAGCGGTTCTTACAGAAACGAATTATGTAATTTCCGAGTTAAAAGATACCATTAAAAATTTGCAAAAATGGGCAAAACCAAATAGGGTTTTCCCATCAATACTTAATTTTCCCTCCACGGATTATATTTATAAAGAACCTTATGGCAAAGTATTAATTATAGCTCCTTGGAACTACCCTTTTCAATTAGCACTTTGTCCCTTAATTTCAGCTGTTGCTGCCGGAAATCAAGTAGTTTTAAAACCCTCTGAGCTAACTCCAAAAACATCAGAAATAATCACAAAAATAATCGAAAAAACATTTCCGGTTAATCACGTAGAAGTTATCGAAGGCGGCCTTGAAGTATCTCAAAATCTGCTATCTCGACGCTGGGATTATATCTTTTTTACGGGTAGTGTTCCTGTGGGGAAAATCGTGGCAAAAGCAGCAGCTGAAAATTTAACGCCCGTAACATTAGAGCTTGGAGGTAAAAACCCTTGTATAATTGACAATACTGCCAATTTAAAATTGGCCGCAAAAAGAATTGTTTGGGGGAAATTTATAAATGCAGGTCAAACGTGCATTGCACCAGATTATATCTTAATTCAAAAAGATATGAAAAATCATTTCATGGAATTCATGAAATTGGAAATCACGAAAGCCTATGGTGAAAATCCAAAATCATCCCCAGATTACGCCAGAATTGTAAACACAAAAAACTGGCTTCGATTAGCAAATATGATTGATGATAAAAAAGTGATTTTTGGTGGTCAGACTGATATTGACGATCGTTACATCTCTCCTACACTTATTGATGAGGCCAGTGTGGATACTTTGATTATGCAAGACGAAATTTTTGGTCCATTACTGCCTATTCTTTCTTATGAAAATGATGCCGAAATAAATACTGTGATTTCAAAATACGAAAAACCATTATCATTATATGTCTTTACCGAAGACAAGAAATTTGCACAAAAAATAATTAAACAGTATTCTTTTGGAGGAGGCTGCATTAATGATACCGTTGTACATTTTTCTAATAAAAGACTGCCTTTTGGGGGTGTTGGTCATAGCGGAATTGGTGCATACCACGGGCGTTTAAGTTTTGATACTTTCTCACATAAAAAGGCAATTGTAAAAAAAGCAAATTGGCTAGATTTGCCCATGCGTTATGCTCCTTATAAAGACAAATTAAAATCCATTCAAAAATTATTAAAATGGCTGTAACCAATAAAAAATCGCTTAGTGAAGCTGTAAAATATACGCGATCGGTTCTGGTTTTTAAAAAAGAACCTATTGATGAGCAAAAAGTAAAAGATTGCATCCATTTAGCCACACTTGCGGTAGCAAGCAGTAATATTCAGCTATGGGAATTTCATCATATTATATCTCCTGATAGTATTAAAGAAATAGCAGCAGCCAGTTTTGACCAAAATGGGGCTAAAACTGCTCAACGATTAGTGATTGTTGTCGCTAGAAAAGATTTATGGAGAAAAAGAATGCACGCTAATATCTCTTTTCTGAAATCCCAATTTGGCAACAAATCGGAAGCTGAGTATTCAACTAAAGATGAATTTGCTCTAAACTACTATAAGAAAATAATACCTACAATTTACACTGATTTTTTATTGATATTGGGAGGTATCAAATTTATTGTTTTTTACATCATCGGATTATTCAAATTCATTTATCGACATGCAAGACAAAGTGATATGAGTATTGTAGCTCATAAAAATGCCGGACTTGCAGCACAAAATTTCATGATTAGTATGGCAGCGCTAAATTTTAATACGTGCCTAATGGAAGGTTTTCATTCCATTAGAATTAAAAAAATATTAAATATACCTTCTGCTGCTGAAATTAATATGATCATTGGATGCGTACTCAGCGACGAGCAAGGAATATATGAGAACGCTTCAGAATTCCTTTTGAGAAGATCTATCACAAAATATAAAAACCTTAAATTAACCAACTAAAACCTTAAATTAAATGATGAAAACTACAAAGGAGAAAATAGAAGAAATAAAAACCAATGGTTACCAAATAGATTTTGGAAATGTTTTTAATCATGCATTTGAAAATTATAAAAAAATTGCTTTATACGCCGGTCTAATGATTTTTGTATTTGCAATAGTATTAGGATTTCTAGCTGGTGGAATAGTGATTTCTACTTTTGGAATTTCTGCACTAAATCAAAAAATGTTAGAAGATTTAAGAATCGAAAATTTTACAGGACTGCATTTGGCAATGTATCTAATTTTGGGAATATTATTTAATTGTCTTTTGGTTCCATTCTTAGCAGGATTAATTAAAATGGCTCATAGTGCTGAAAAAGATGAAGAATTTCATGTTTCTACAGTTTTCCAATATTATAAAAATCCTTATTTTCAGGAACTCCTCATTGCGACATTTATAATTACGATTTTCAGCACTGGTTTATCTGAAATGTTTAAGCTTGTTGGTATCGAAATAATTGGTGTATTATTTAGTGCTGTAATCTCCTTTTTTACATTCCTGACTATTCCGCTAATTATTTTTGGTAACCTAAAAGCTATTGATGCTCTAAAATCAAGTATGATAATTGTTTCAAAACAACCCTTAGTGCTTTTGGGATTAATAATTGTAAGCGGTATCGCTTCATTAGTCGGTTTTATTGGATGCTGTATTGGTATCTTTTTTACAATTCCTTTTATGTATTCTATGTATTATGCAATTTACATTTCAATTATAGGAATAGATCCAGAAATTGGATTGGAATAAATAACTAAAAATTTAAAATATGCTTTTTATTAAAAACACAATCTGATCTTTTTTAGGTTGTGTTTTTTATTAAAAAAAATCATATATTAACCCAAAATTAAGATAAGATCATAAATCTATTCTTTTTAACTTAATATAGATATCCCTATGGTATTGCACTATAGCTCATTATTATTAACTAAAGTAAATTTATTTATTTTTAGTTGGTTCACTAATTTTTTAATGGCAAATAATTTTTTAATAATTAAAACATTGATTAACAGCAAAGTGAGTTTTTCGACAATAATTCCCATTCTAATTCTGTTATTTTCGTTATTGATTTACAGCTTTTCAAAAATTAAAAAAATATTATACAGTAAATCTATAGAAAAAAATTACAAAGAAAATTTGAGAAACAAAGAGTACCAGATCTATCTTTTGTTTTTAGGAATAATACTACCGATATTAGAAATTAATTTAGAAATATTTAGTGTAAGACCCAAAAGCTTATTAATGACAAATGGAATTGTTGGGTTCTTTTTAATAGCAATCTATTTTGCAAGTTTAAAAATGGTTTTTATAAAACGAAATATTAAAAATATTTTTGTCACAATATATCTGCTTTATTTTGGCCTAATTTGTAAAAATTTAATTTTCCTCCCTACTGATTTTATTCCAATAATAGCTTTTATAGTTACTTTTTTTTTCTCATTCAGCATCCTAAAACCAACAAAGTTGTATTGGTATTTTGTCACATCAGTATTAATTTATCTGGTAGGACTATACGGTTTTGGAATTGTACCAATAAAAACTATAATTATATTATTTAATTATTCTTTAATAATTTTTATTATCAACTACATTAGATATGTCTCCTCTTTAAATATAAAAGATAAATTTCGTTTTAATGATCAGATTATTAATAAAGGGAATTCACTTATTCTTGCTACAAACAGAAAAGGGGAAGTTGTATTTTGTAGCGAAACTATCACATCAATTTTAGGCTATTCAATTCCTGAAGTAATGGGATTAGGCTATTGGCAATATACTGAAGACAAGGAGTTTGTTGCCGAAAATTACCATTTAAATTTCAATGATGATCAGTCATTCATCAGAAAGTTGAAATGCAAAAATGGAGAATACAAATACATTCAATGGAAAGACAAGAAGTTTTCTGATGATTTAATTATAGGAATTGGACAAGATGTAACGAATGAAATTTACATTCAAAATCAATATAAGAACCTCATACAATCTGCTACTGATATAATATACGAAGTAGATCAAAATGGTAATTTTACATTTATAAATGATTTTACTAGTAAAACTTTAAAGTACAAAGAGAATGAAATTCTAACTCGTAATTATTCTGAATTTATACGAGAAGATTACATCCATAAAATGATGCAATTTTATCAAAATTTAGAAGAGAAAGAAAATGATTTCCCTACAATCGAAATTCCTTTAGTAAAGAAAAACGGTGAAATAGTATGGATTTCTCAAAAAGTTATAATTCGCAGAAACGACTTTAATCAAATTATTGGGTATTCCGGTATTGCTCGAGATATTACTAAGTTCAAAGATATTGAAACTGAAAATAGAATCCGAGCGGAAAAAAATAATGAATACAACAAGACCATTAAAAAATTATCTACAACTAATTTTAATAATTTTCAAAGTTTACAGGATTGTTTGAAGTTGATAATTAAAGCTTCCGCAAAAGCTTCTAAATGCAATTATGTCAGCTACTGGAAATACACGGAAGATAAAATTAGCTGCGAAATTTTATATGATTTAGATAGTGGCAAATACGGTGTCGGAAATGTTTTAAACAAAGAAAAATTTAAAATTTATTTTGAATCAATAAAAAGTAAAAAACAAATTAGTGCACCCGATGTTTTTAATGAATTCGAAGTTTCTGAATTTAAAGAATATTTTTTGAAGAAAGGTATCAAATCACTTCTTGATATTCCCATTTTTACCAATGGAGAACTAGTTGCTACCTTAAGTTTTGAAACTACAAAAAACCAAAGAAACTGGGACATCGAAGACATCAATTTTGCAAGAACAATATCGGATATAATTTCGCTAGCGATTGTATCGAATATGAGAAATGAGGCAGAGAAAAAATTAGTATACAAAAGTGAACTGCTGTCTGCAATGACTTTATGCACGGAAAAACTGCTAAATAGTAATGATATAAACGATATTTTCTCTGATATTCTAGTCATAATGGGAAAAGCGACTAAATCTCACAGAGCTTATTATTATGAAAATGATTCAGAAACAGGATCTATAAGTCAAAAATACAGATGGATTATTCGTAATGGTAAACTAACCGAGAATAATATAAAACTGCAAAATTTGCCTTACTCCTATTTTGAAGAATTATTAACTCCTCTTTTCAACAATAAAATTTATGAAGTAACAGTTTCGAAAATTGAAAATGAATCTTTAAAAAATAAATTAATGGCGGTAGATGTGGCCTCTGTAATTCTTTTTCCAATTTTTGTAAAAAACAAATTTCATGGGTTTTTAGGTTTTGATGACACCTATACGGAACGTAAATGGAACGAAGATGAAGTCAATATTTTACAAACTTTGTCAAGAAATATTGCGTCCTCAATTGAACGAATTACTAATGAAATAGCAATCTATGAAAGTGAAGAAAAATTTCGATTGCTTGCTAATAACATCCCTGGAACCGTATATTTATCAAAATACGATAAATACGCCACGAAAATTTATATTAATGATGAAATTGAAAAACTAACCGGTTACCCAAAATCAGAATTTCTTAATAATAAATTGTCTTTTATAGATTTAATTTATCCTGAGGATAAAGAACGAGCTGTCTTTGAACAGCAAAACGCCATCGAAAATGGCAAACAAATACATTTAACCTACCGAATTATAAACAAAAATAATGCTATTATTTGGGTAGAAGAATTTGGTGATGTGATTTACAAAGAAGGGAAAATTGCATTTATCGAAGGTATTTTCATTGATATAACGGAGACAAAACAAACCGAATCTTTCATTAAAGCTAAGGAGTTAGCAGAAGCTGCTAATAAGGCAAAATCAGAATTCCTTGCCAACATGAGTCACGAAATCAGAACTCCATTAAATGGAATAATTGGGTTTACTGATTTATTAATGAAAACTAATCTTGGTCAAACCCAAGAAAAATACATGACGACAATAAATCAATCTGCTAATTCATTATTAGATATTGTAAATGACATTCTTGATTTTTCTAAAATCGAAGCTGGGAAATTAGAGTTACACATCGAAAAACAAGATGTTAAGGAGATATTAAGTCAAATGATTGATTTGATATTATATGAATCAAATCAAAAAAATTTAACTTTAGAACTGAATATTGCATTAGATGTACCTAAATATTTTTGGACAGACAGCGTTCGTTTAAAACAAATATTAATTAATCTTCTGTCAAATGCTGTAAAATTTACGGAAAAAGGTTCTATAAAATTAAATGTTTCAGTAGCTGAAAAAACAAATGATTCTAGAGCCAAAATACTTTTTTCTGTTATTGATACCGGCATTGGAATACTGGAAGAAAACAAGAAGAAAATATTTAAAGCCTTTTCACAAGAAGATAACTCAACGACCCGAAAATTTGGGGGAACTGGATTAGGTCTTACTATCTCTAACCAATTATTAGGTTTAATGAACAGCCAGTTACAACTAGAAAGTACAGTTGAGTTTGGCAGTGCCTTTTATTTTTATTTAGATTTAGAAATCAGTAATCTGGTGTCAGATGAGGTTAAGGAAATTATTATTCCAGATGCTAATAAAGAGATAGCACTTAAAAATTATCAAAAAATAAGAATAATGCTTGTTGAGGATAATAAAGTTAACATGTTATTACTTAAAACTATCATTAAAAACTTATTTACAAATGTGACAATTTTTGAAATTCCAAATGGAAAAGTGGCTGTTGATCAATTTGAAACTTTAAACCCGGATCTTATTTTTATGGATATTCAAATGCCAATTTTGAATGGATATGAAGCTGCTAAAAAAATACGAAATCTAAAATCTGGTCAAAATGTTCCCATAATTGCAATAACCGCCGGTACTGAAAAAGAGGAAAAGGACAAGTGCATATCCTTTGGAATGAATGACTATATTGCAAAACCTATAATAAAAGGTATTATTGAGGAAGCTATTTTGAAATGGATTAAATGATCTATAAAGATTAATTTATTGTAAAAATTGAAACTACTTAAAAAAAACATAAATTAGTACTTATTTACAAAATACAAATTACTTAAAGATATTATATTATGAAATGGACTGGCAGACGTCAAAGTGACAATATGGAAGACCGACGAGGGATGTCTTCAGGAGGAAAAACTATCGTTGGAGGTGGAATTATTGGTATTATTATCTTATTACTGAATCTCTTTGGGGGTGAGAATGCCCAAATGCTTACTCCAATATTAGAACAAATGAACCAAGGTCAAAGTGCTCCCATTGAACAAAGAGCCTTAACTGCACAAGAAATTGAGGAGGGCAAATTTGTAAAAACCATTCTTGCAGATAATGAGGATGTTTGGGGAAAAATTTTCCAGGAAAATAATATTCAGTTTCAAAATCCTAAATTAGTATTGTTTACGGATGCTGTAGAAACGGCATGTGGTAACGCTACATCTGCTTCTGGGCCATTTTATTGCCCAAGCGATCAAAAAGTATACATGGATTTAGCGTTTTTTGAAGAGTTGAAAACAAGATTTGGAGCTCAAGGAGGCGATTTTGCCACCGCTTATGTTATTGCACATGAAATAGGGCACCATGTACAAACCTTATTGGGAACTTCCAGTAAAATGAGACAAATGCAAGAAGGTAAAAGTGAAGCCGAAGCTAATAAATTATCTGTAGCTTTAGAATTGCAAGCCGATTTCTATGCAGGTGTTTGGACGCATTACAACCAAAAAATGAATAATTTTTTAGAAGAGGGGGATATTGATGAAGCGCTAAGTGCAGCACATGCCGTAGGTGATGATGCTATTCAAGCTAAAATTCAAGGACACATTGTTCCGGAATCTTTTACTCATGGAACTTCTGCTCAACGTAAAGCTTGGTTTATGAAAGGGTATAAAACAGGTGATATCAAACAAGGTGATACATTTGCAGAAATTAACTAAAAGTAATTCTATTCCCCTTTTTGAATTTAGATACTAGTACTATTTGGGCTTTATTATTAATATGGATTAAAATAAACTAGTCTATTTTAATTGAACAAAATGAAGCAATAAAAAGCACATCGAAAAAATTAGCAGTACCTTTGGGCCCACTTAAAGAAGTACACTAAAAATAGTGCTCACTTCATAAACACCATTTATGTCATTCAACTCATTAGGCTTATCTGATGCTTTATTAAAAGCCATCAGCAAAAAAGGATATTCAACACCTTCTCCAATACAACAAAAAGCAATTCCTCCTATTTTAGAAGGTAAAGATGTATTAGCATCTGCACAAACAGGAACAGGAAAAACAGCTGGTTTTACACTACCTATTTTACAAATATTATCACAAGGTCAACAATTGCGACAAAGACCTATTCGTGCCTTAATATTGACACCAACCAGAGAATTAGCCGCACAAATATTGGCCAATATAAAAGAGTACAGTGAATTTTTAGACCTAAAAAGCACTGTTATTTTTGGGGGCGTAAACCAGAATCCGCAAGTGACACAATTGCGTCAGGGAATCGATATTTTAGTGGCCACTCCAGGTCGGTTAATCGATTTGCATAATCAAGGATTAATATCGCTTGCAAAAGTTGAAATCTTAGTTTTAGATGAAGCAGATCGTATGCTGGACATGGGTTTCGTACGAGACATTGATCGCATTATAAAAGTGTTACCTTCAAAAAGGCAAAATTTGATGTTTTCGGCAACCTTTTCAACAGACATCAAGAAATTGGCCATGGGCATTTTGCACCATCCCGTTCATGTTGAAGCAACCCCGGAAAACACGACCGTGGATGCTATTATCCAAAAAGTATATCCTGTTGCCAAAGAGAAAAAAACAGAACTGATCATTAAATTGATTACGGAAGGAAACTGGAAACAAATTTTGGTTTTCACCCGTACTAAACAAGGTGCTAATAAACTGACGGAAAGCATGATTAGTGCCGGAATCAAAGCAGCTGCCATTCATGGAAATAAAGGACAAGGCGCCCGTACAAAAGCCTTAGCGGGTTTCAAAGACGGAAGTCTAACCGCTTTAGTTGCAACTGATATTGCTGCGCGTGGTCTGGACATCCCGTTATTACCGCATGTGGTTAATTTTGAATTGCCTAATATTCCTGAAGATTACGTTCACCGCATTGGTAGAACTGGTAGAGCCGGAGCAAGCGGAGAAGCTATTTCATTATTCAGTCCAGACGAAACTGTCTTTTTACGTGATATCGAAAAATTAGTAGGTTTGAAATTGCCGAAAGAAAACATTAGAGGTTTTGAGCCAGATCCTAACGCTTCAACGGAACCAATTAAACAAGGTCAAGGAAGACAACAACGGAATTCGACTCCTAAGCAACCAAAAACCGAAACTACAAACCGCACCAGCAACAATAGTTTTGGTCCAAGACGTCCAAGTCAAAATAATGACCGCCGCTCTAATAGATAACAACTGAGAAAATCCGTTTTCTTTTTTAGGAGCAGAATAATTTCGTTTTTTTAGAACATATTTCCCGCTATACTTTACAAACCTAATGAGACCTGAACACCAGCTCTCATTAGGTTTTTCATTTCTATCGGGGCTATTTAGAGCGCTCTTACTTTCATAATACCATTTTGCAAATTCATCCTTTGAATCTATAATAGCTAGGTGATTTGTAAGAAAAAATTGTTATATTTGAGATAAATAAAGTATGGCTGGTCTCATACATCTATACTAGTGGCAAATATCCAAGTGACGCTCTAAAAATATTCGATAATATATGAGAAAATTACTATTTCTATGCTTACTTCTTCCAGTGGCAATGTTGTCGCAAGACCTTAAAAATGAATCGCAACAAACATTATCTTCAAAAGTAGATGATTTTGTAATTTCTTTCTATGCTAGTCATATCGAGGTTGATAAAATGATTCCGTTTTTTGACACCGCTTATTTCGCTATGCTCTATAAGTTCTCGGAACATATGAAATTGAAAAATGAAGACTACGGCATGTTCGTCAGCAAGAAAACTTTAAAAGCTAGAAATAGTACTGATGGAAATATTGTTAATCTTACGTTTAGAATTAAATATAAAAAAGGTTCTATGACAGAAGAATTAGAATTGCGAAGATCTTCTGTAAACTCACCATTTAAGATTTTTTATTGGAAGACTCATCGATAAATTATGCAAATGCACATTTGTCCACAGTAGGCTAATTCCCATTGCTGCTTTTTCGTTTCGGATGTTTTTTTTTCCACTCGCACTCGTTTGTCCACTTTATCTAGTGCTCGTTTGTAACGAATACTTAGTTAGATTAGGAGACAAATTATAGCGTTTGTAACGTGGATAACTAAAATATGGCAATTTTAAGACTTTGCAAAATAGATTATATCAACCCCGTTAAAAGCGTTTTACCAGCTCCGCAAAGTGTTCTTATAAAAAATAAATTTCTCGTTAATGCTGCGCAAATGTCTCTGCCTTTGCGTAATTTTAGAATTTGTTATTAAAAATAATACGCAATAAAATCTCTGACTTTCATACACCTCTGTTTTCCCCGCTACGCAAAGTCTCCGACTTTGAGTATGTGTTTTTCAGTCTCCGACTGACCTTAAAATTCAAACATTTGAAAAATAAAATCGGTTAAAATCACAGTTAGGAGCGCGAAGATTTGCTTAAGAACTAACTTCAAGCTTGTATCCTTTGTTGCGTATTACAACAATGTTACTATTCGGATCAAGTTCTAGTTTTTTTCTAAGTTTTGAAATGAACATATCCAAACTACGTCCAACAATAACACCTTCATCTTCCCATAGCTCTTTTTGCAATCGGCTTCTCTCTATAGTCTTGTTAGGAGATAATGCGAAAATGAGTAGTAAACGCGTTTCTGTTCCAGTCAAATCTATGGTTTCTTTATTTATCAGCAGTTGCCGTTTTTGCGCATCAAATACGACCGAACCAAAAGTAAATATCTGGTTATGGTCATCTTTTGGTAAGTCGCTCTTTGGCTTAACCGACCTCAAAAAAACAAAGCCAACAAATGCTAAAAGTGACAAGCCACCCAAAAAATATTTATTCCTTGCTGTAGTAATGCTATTCGGTTTAAATTTAATGTTAATCATATAACATGCTTTGGGTTGCGTTCTTCCTATACACGCTACAATATCATCTTTTTTATTTTTGGATATAGCATATCCATAAGCAATACTGGAGTTGCCACAGTTAAGTACGTTAACAACATAATCATTTGCAAATGGATCTTTGGCTAACAAACGCTGAGTAGTATTCACCAAGGAGTCGGTTTGAAAAGTAAGCTCATTCTCAAACCTGATTTGATATTCATTTTCAGCCATCTTTATTACGGGAAGAACTCTTGATGTACTATCGCCGGACTGTAAGAGTATTTCGTGTCCGATTCTGCGGAGTAAAACTTCCCTTCTGGCGATATCAAAATCGTCACTATCATCCTTTCTGAAAGCCATAAAGATTGCAGCCATAAATAGGAGTAGCAATAACCCAAACAGATATTTACGTCTTCCAGAAAGGATATTTCGACTAAGATGCATTGTGTAAAGTATTTATTTACAAAGTTTACATTTTTATTTACAATCCCAATCTATCAAATCGAAAAATATCAATGTAAATTCGTAAAATCAATTTAAAAGATATGATAAAATGAAAAAAATCATCTATACGCTCATCTTACCGCTGGTTATGGTAATCGGACTAGTATTTAGCTTCGCTACGTTCGCATACCGCTCGGGTGCTAATCGTGAAATTAAAAATGAAACTAAGTCATCTCAAAAGCAGTTGTCCGTTGCTGACAGGAAAGCCAACTTGGATAAACGAAAAAAATGGGAAGCTTCACCTGACGGAATAAAGTACAAAGAATGGGAGGTTTCTCCTGAAGGTAAAAAAGTGCATGCCAGTTATGATAAAATAAAGAAGTCCATAAAGGCTTTCACCAATATGGAGGCAGTGGTAACGTCACTTACTTTTAAGCGTGCAAATGCGAAATCATCAGGACCAAAATGGCTCATAGTCAAAATTAATGGCGAAGAATACATGATGCAATTTATTCCTAAGGATTTTCAGCAGTTAAATAGCCTGAAAGTTAACGACAAAATAATTGTAAGAAGCCGCAGCGCAGGATATTCGCCTAATCATCCATATTTGATTATATCGGGCGACTATATTGCGCAAAATAATAAGATACTTTTTAAACGTGACTTTAGCAAAAATAACGGTTGCTAAAAATTAAATTCCCTGCTACGCAAAGTCGGAGACTTTAATTTTCTATTTTTCAGTCTACGACTGACCTTAAAATTCAAATATTAAAAAAACAAAATTGGTTAAAAACCGCAAGTCACTTCCTTAAAGTAGGAAACTTTGTGGAACGTTGTGATTACCATTTGCAATCAAAAATCGTTGATCAAAAATCTGAAATCTCCTCCTCTTTATACTCAAAACTGTTGTTTCCAATTACAACAATATTGTAAAGCATTACTTTACAAACTAGTATTCTATTCATAGGTATTCAAATCTAGATTAAGAACAGTACCTACTCTGCTAAACTCCTTATTAATCTTTGCATTCAAGATCAGTTGTTCATTTGTTATTGGATGATTAAAAATTAACTGATGCGCATGAAGCATCATTCCTTTCAGTTCAAAATTCTCTAACCATAATTTATTTTGTTTGTTACAACCATGTGGACGACTTCCTAAAATGGGATGAAAAATATGTTTGAAATGTTTTCGTAATTGATGCATCCGTCCCGTTTCAGGAATCGCTTCTACCAAACAATATCGTGACGTAGGTTTATTGTTAAATTCTAACTCAATTTCGGTAGTTTGCAATCGATGAAAGTAAGTTATTGCATTTTGTATAATACCATCATCATTGGTTAAATCATAATCAATCGTTAGTTCTTCGGGTGACCAACCACGTAAAATTGCTAAATACTTTTTTTCGACTTCGCGTGTGGCAAAACGATCATTCATAATTTTTAAAACCTCCTTGTACAACGCAAATAACAAGACACCAGATGTTTTGCGATCTAACCGATGAACAGGATAAACGTGTTGCCCTCCTATTTGATTTCTCAATTCTTGAATCGCATAAACTTTTGCATCGCGCGCGTAAAACGATTTGTGGACTAACAATCCACTTGGTTTATTAATTGCAATAATATATTCGTCTTGGTACAGAATTTCTAACATTTGGCAAAAATAAAAGAGATTTCTCTCGAAATCTCTTTTTTGACTTATTTATTTCTATACTTTTCTTTTTTTCCCCTCTAGCGCGAACGTATTCTTAATTTTGCAGAAGTAAAACATCAAAAATCGTTAATCAAAAATCTGAAATCTATTTTACCCTAACCAACCATCACGATCCAAACTTCTATATTGAATCGCTTCGGCAATATGACTCGAAACAACTATTGGAGCCGCATCAAGATCAGCTATCGTGCGTGCTACTTTCAAAATCCTGTCATAGGCCCGCGCCGAAAGATTCAATCGTTCCATCGCCGTTTTCAATAATTGCTTGGAAACATCGTCTAAGGCGCAATATTCCCGAATGTGTTTGGTATTCATTTGGGCATTGTAATGGATGTTTTCCATTTGCACGAAACGTTCCGTTTGGATTTCGCGAGCAGCCGTGACTCTTTTTCGAATATCGACGCTGCTTTCTGCTTTTTGGTCTTCCGATAATTTTTCGAAAGGAACTGGCGTTACTTCAATATGTATATCAATTCGATCTAATAAAGGTCCTGAAATTTTACTTAAATACCTTTGCATTTCATGTGGCGAAGAAGTTTGTGGAGAATCCGGATCGTTAAAAAAACCACTTGGACTCGGATTCATACTCGCCACCAGCATAAACGACGATGGATAAGTAACTGTAAATTTAGCTCTGGAAATCGTAACTTCTCTATCTTCTAATGGCTGACGCATTACTTCCAACACATCACGTTTAAATTCTGGCAATTCATCCAGAAACAAAACGCCATTATGCGCCATGGAAATTTCGCCGGGCTGCGGATAACTCCCTCCCCCAACAAGTGCCACATTTGAAATAGTATGGTGCGGACTTCGAAACGGTCTTTGATTCATCAAACCTACTTCCTTCAGTTTTCCCGCTACACTATGAATTTTTGTGGTTTCTAGCGCTTCACGCAACGTCATGGGCGGGAGAATACTGGGTAAACGCTTGGCAAGCATTGTCTTTCCTGCTCCCGGAGGACCAATTAGAATAATATTATGTCCACCCGCAGCAGCAATTTCCATACAGCGTTTTATAGACTCTTGTCCTTTGACATCACTAAAATCGAACTCGGGAAAATCTAAATCTTTATAAAACTCAGCGCGGGTATCAATTGTAGTTGGTTCTAATGTACCTTTTCCTTCTAAGAAATCAATAACTTCTTGAAGATTTTCTACTCCATAAACATCTAAACCAGCCACAATAGCAGCTTCTTTCACATTTTGTTTTGGAAGAAAAAAACCTTTAAATCCCTCTTCTTTTGCTTTTATAGCTATCGGTAATGCCCCTCGAATGGGCTGTAAACCGCCATCAAGTGAAAGTTCTCCCATGATGATGTATTTATCAATTTCATCCGCCTTAATTTGGGAGGAAGCCACAAGAATACCAATTGCCAAAGTCAAATCATAAGCAGAGCCTTCCTTACGCAAATCGGCGGGAGCCATATTAATTGTGATTTTTTTTCCAGGCATCGTGTATCCATTATTCTTCAAAGCTGCGGCAATTCTATAACTGCTTTCTTTTATTGCATTGTCTGGTAAGCCAACTAAATGATAACCAATTCCTTTATCAATATTTACTTCAACTGTAATGGTTGTCGCTTCAACTCCAAAAACGGCACTTCCGAAAACTTTAACTAGCATATTTACGTTATTTGCTTCTAAAGTAGAAAAAACATTTTTAATAAATATGAATAATTAAACATCATTTAATAAAATTCCCAAAAAACATTGAAATATTCATCAAACCATTAAAAAGTAAACAAATAAACTAAATTGCCTTCATTCAGAAAATAAACAAATGTTAAAATCAATTATATGTAATGTTTTACTTATTCATTTTCATATTTTTAGAGAATATTTACAAAACCAAACCATGAAAAAAATCCTACTTCTCCTCTTTTTGAGTGCTTTATTACCCAAAATTTATGCCCAAGAATATTTCCCAAATAATGAAGGTGTTAAAAATACGAACCATAATTTTACCGCTTTTACAAATGCCAAAATTTATGTGACACCCACACAAATTATTGAAAACGGGACTTTACTAATTCAAAATGGTAAAGTAATTAGTGCCGGGAACAATAGTGTAATACCTAAAAACTGCACCACAATTAATCTGAATGGTAAGTCGATTTACCCATCCTTTATTGATACTTACACGAGCTTTGGAATTGAAAAACCAAAAAACAATTCTAGTTCGGGCAGAAATCCTCTGTATGATTCTAAAAAAGAAGGCCATTACTGGAATGAAAATATTCGTTCAGAAGTTAATGCTTATGAGAGTTTCAACTATGATCAACCTAAAGCGGAAGAATTACTTAAAGCAGGTTTTGGAGTTGTCGGTACACATGTACAAGATGGAATTGCGCGTGGAACAGGAACATTGATAGCTTTAAACAACTTTGATAAGAGTACTCGGTTACTATCCGAGAAAGTAACCAATCATTTTGCATTTACGAGAAGCGCAATAACCAATCAATCTTACCCCAGCTCATTAATGGGAATGATGGCCTTGTTACGCCAAATGTATTTAGATTTAGATTGGTATAAAAATGGAAATTCTACAACCAAGGATGTATCCTTAGAAGCCCTTGCCAAGAATGAGAATTTAATTCAAATATTTGATTCGGGTGATAAATTAAATAGTTTACGCGCTTCAAAAATAGCCAAGGAATTTGGTTTGAACTACGTTTTGAAAGGTATTGGAAATGAATTCGAAAGAATTGAAGAAATAAAAAAAACAAATTCAAAATTAATCATCCCGATTAATTTCCCTGAAGCGTATGATGTTTCCGACCCAAACCAAGCCAATCAAATGGAATTGAAAGATTTACGTTTTTGGAATCAGGCACCTACTAACCTTAAAGTATTAACAGATAATAATGTTATTTTTGCTTTGACTACAGACAAATTAAAAAAAGTAGAAGATTTTAGAGTAAATCTATTAAAAGCCATAAAATATGGCTTCGATAAAACCAAAGCATTAGAAGCATTGACCATAATTCCAGCTTCGATTTTAGGAAAAAGCAATGAAATAGGAAGTTTAAAAACAGGAAGTTACGCGAATTTTGTAATAACTTCAGGTGCTATTTTTGACGAAAAAACAATAATTTATGAAAATTGGGTTCAAGGCAATAAGTATGTTATCAACGACATAACAATTAAAGATATTCGTGGTGATTATGATTTGAGTGTGGATAATCAACAATACAAATGGAAAATTAGTGGGGAAATTACTGCTCCAAAATCGATAATTACAACAATAGATTCCAAAAAAGTTAGTTCAAAACTAACGGTTTCTAATAATTGGATTTCAACAGTAATGAAGTCGATGGATTCAACAAAAACAACTTTCTCCAGATTAATTGGATATATCGATGACATCCAACTACTTTCAGGAAAAGCAATTTTATTCAATGGAAATGAGGTAAAATGGTCTGCAGTACGAACCGCTCCTTTTATAAAGCCGATTGACTCCTTGAAATTAGAAAAAAACAATACGATTATTGCAACTACATTCCCAAATGTGGCTTATGGTAATTCAAAAAAACTGACGCCTCAAACCTTATTGTTTAAAAACGCTACTGTTTGGACAAATGAAAAAGAAGGAATTCTTGAAGAAACAGATGTATTAGTTAAAAACGGTAAAATCGCATCAATAGCAAAAAATATTTCTGATGCATCAGCCACCGTTATTGACGCAAAGGGAAAACATTTGACAAGCGGAATCATAGATGAACACTCACATATTGCGATCTCGAACGGAGTTAATGAAGGAGGACAGAATTCTAGTGCCGAAGTAACGATTCAGGATGTTGTTAATTCTGAAGATGTGAATATCTATAGAGATTTAGCTGGAGGTGTTACCGCTTCTCAATTATTGCACGGCTCTGCAAATCCTATTGGAGGACGCTCCGCAATTGTCAAATGGAAATGGGGATTATCCGCAGAAGAAATGCTGTACGAAGACCAACCCAAATTCATCAAATTTGCTCTGGGAGAAAATGTAAAACAAGCCAATTGGGGAATTGTAAATCCAACGCGTTTCCCACAAACAAGAATGGGCGTTGAACAAGTTTTTACCGATTATTTCCAACGTGCAAAAGAATATGATACTACTTGGAAAAATTATAAAGCAATTAAAGGAAAATCCAAAGCGCCTAGAGTAGATCTGGAATTACAAACTTTAGTCGAAATATTGAATAAAGAACGCTTTATTACTTGTCACTCTTATGTACAATCGGAGATTTTAATGATGATGAATGTGGCCGAAAAATTCAATTTTAGAATCAATACTTTTACCCACATCCTTGAGGGTTATAAAGTGGCCGATAAAATGAAAGAGCACGGAGTTGGTGCTTCTACTTTTGCAGATTGGTGGGCGTATAAGTTTGAAGTAAATGACGCAATTCCTTATAACGGACCAATTCTTCACAATGCAGGAGTTTTAGTAGCATATAATTCAGATGATGCTGAAATGTCAAGAAGATTGAACCAAGAAGCTGCTAAAGCTGTAAAATATGGAAATATTTCAGAAGAGGAAGCTTGGAAATTCGTGACTTTGAATCCCGCAAAACTTCTACATATTGATGATAAAGTAGGAAGCATAAAAATTGGAAAAGATGCTGATGTTGTATTGTGGAACAATAATCCTTTATCCATTTACGCTAAAGCAGAAAAAACAATAATTGAAGGTGTAATGTATTATGATCTTCAAAAAGATGAAGAACAAAGGGTCGCTATTGCCAAAGAAAGAAATGAGTTAATCGGACAATTATTGCAAGAGAAGAATAAAGGAATGATTACTCAGGAGCCTAAAAAAGCAGAAAAGAAAGAATACCAATGTGATACTTTAGAAAATTAAAAAAATGAAAAATATATTTATACTATTGTTGGTATTTTGTTTATCAATAATTACGAAAGCCCAACAAACACCAGCACCTAAGCAATCTAAATCAATTCTCATCTTAAATGGCACTGCTCATATAGGTAATGGAACAGTTCTTGAGAATAGTGCAATAGGATTTAAAGATGGTAAAATTACCTTAGTTGCAGATGCGAGAGTAATACGTTTAGCTGAAGGTGCGTATGATGTTACAATTGATGCTAGTGGCAAGCAAGTTTATCCAGGCTTTATTGTACCTAATTCAACATTAGGTTTAGTGGAAATCGATGCTGTAAAATCCTCGGATGATGAGGAGGAAATTGGAAGTATTAATCCGCATGTCAGAGCTATTATTGCTTATTCTGCAGATTCAAAAGTTATCGAGACTGTGCGTCCAAACGGTGTTTTAATGGCTCAGATTACGCCTCGCGGTGGAAGGATTTCCGGAACTTCATCTATTGTTCAGCTTGATGCATGGAATTGGAAAGATGCAGTTATAAAAGAAAATGATGGAATCCACCTTAATTTCCCTTCTAGTTTCTCAAGAAGTGGTTCTTGGTTTGAACCTGGTACAATTGAAAACAATAAAGAGTACGTCAAACAAATCTCGGAAATAACAACTTTTTTAGCTAATGCAAAAGCGTATTTAGCAGATAATTCGAAAGAAAGAAATTTAATTTTTGAAGCTACGAGAGGTTTGTTTGATGGAAAGCAGACTTTATTTATTCATGCCAATGAAGAAAAGCAAATTATTGACGCTCTGCAGTTAGCCAAAGAAAATGGCATTAAAAAATTAGTGATTGTAGGCGGATATGAAGCGTATAAAACGGCTGCTTTGCTGCAAAAAAATAATGTTGGCGTTTTATTAAAGCGTGTTCATGATATGCCAGAAAATGACGATCAGGATGTTGATTTACCTTATAAGAACGCCAAGTTATTAACCGACCAAGGTGTTCTTGTAGGTTTAGAGAATAGTGGTGACCATGAAAGAATGAATACTAGAAATTTGCCATTTTTGGCAGGAACTTGCGCTGCTTACGGACTAGATAAGGAACAAGCCTTGCAACTAATTACATTTAATACTGCAAAAATACTAGGAATCGACAAACAATGTGGAACTCTAGAAGAAGGGAAAGACGCTACACTGTTTATCTCAGATGGAGATGCTTTAGATATGAGAACAAACAAATTGACAACAGCTTTTATTCAAGGCAGAACGATAAGTCTGGAAACACACCAAAGTCAACTGAACAATAGATATAAGGAAAAATATAATCAAAATTAAAAATATGGGACTATTTAATGCCATTTTAGGCAACGCATCAGAAGTTAATATCGAAAATATTTCAAGAGAATTTGAACCTATTTTGATCGATGGGGAGATAATTGAGAAAGCATATAAACTTATTCGGGATATGTTTATTTTCACAAATAAACGTTTAATTTTAGTGGAGAAACAATTGGTTGGAACTAAGGTCGATTATATGTCCATCCCTTATTCGAGTATCAAAAAATTCTCCAAAGAAAGTGCCGGAATATTGGATATGGATGCTGAATTAAAAATTTGGTTAAACAGTGAAAGTACGCCAATTTCGAAACAATTTGGAAAGGGAAGTAATAATATAAATGAAGTCTATAAAATTTTAAGCCAACATATTTTAAAATAATATTATTTTCTAATTTTATAAGAAATGTATCAATTGATGTATCATCATATTGATACATTTTTTTTATCCTTACAAATCATTAAATTTATAATAATTTCCAAAAAGGCGCATTGCTTATAAAATAAGGATTAATAAATTATTAAATTATACATTTAATTCTAACATACCTATAAAATAACAGGGGCTAAATTGAAAAATTAATAAAAATAAAAAAATATACCTGTTTTTTAATAGGGGTCAGCAATCATTTTATATTTTTATCCAAAATTTAAAAGTAAAACCTATGCGAAAGATTATTTTAAGTGTGATATTAATCACAATTCTAGTATTATCCATTTTTTCAATTCATCTTTTTGTTGAATCTACTACACTAGGCGCTCACGTTGTAGCATTAAAATTAGATACTGGAAATACCGCTTGGATGATAGTTGCCACAGCTCTTGTATTATTAATGACTCCTGGACTTGGATTCTTTTATGGTGGAATGGTAGGTAAAAAGAATGTAATTAGTACCGTATTACAAAGTTTTATGGCTATGGTTATAGTAACAGTTCTATGGGTTGTTGTTGGCTTTGGATTGTGTTTTGGACCAACAATTGGCGGATTTATAGGAAATCCTATGCCGAACTTATTTTTTCAAGGGGTAAGTGCTAATACTGCTTGGGAATTGGCTCCCACCATTCCAATGATATTATTTGCTTTATTTCAAGCAAAATTTGCAATTATTACACCAGCTTTAATAACAGGAGCATTTGCAGAACGTGTTCGTTTCTGGGCTTACTTGTTATTTATGGTTTTATTTATATTATTCATTTATGCTCCACTGTGTCATATGACTTGGCATCCAGACGGATTATTATTCGGGTGGGGAGTGCTAGATTTTGCTGGAGGAACCGTAGTTCACATGAGTGCAGGATGGGCTGCTCTTGCTGGTGCAATATTCTTAGGAAAAAGAAAAGTACAAAAGGCAAATCCGGCTCGTATTACCTACGTATTATTAGGAACAGGATTATTATGGTTTGGTTGGTTTGGTTTCAATGCAGGTTCTGCTGGGGGAGCAAGTAGTATAGCCGCACAAGCATTAGGAACTACAACAGTTGCTGCTGCTTCTGCTGCGATGGGATGGGTATTTCTTGATAAAATCCTTGGGCATAAACTTTCAGCAATGGGCGCTTGTATCGGTGCAGTTGTCGGTTTAGTAGCGATTACACCTGCCGCAGGATTCGTAAGTATCCCCCATGCGATTGCTATTGGTATTATTGCCAGCGGGGTTAGTAATCTTGTGGTTAGTAAATTCCCTAAAGGTAAAATTGATGATGCCTTAGATGTATTTGCTTGTCACGGTGTTGGTGGTATGGTAGGTATGCTTTTAACAGGTGTATTTGCTTCAAAATCAGTAAATGCAATTGTAGGAGACCACCAAGGTTTAATTTTTGGTGATGCTACTTTGTTTTTAATTCAATTAAAAGCATTAGTTCTCGTTTCTATATTTGCATTCTCAGCTTCCTATGCTTTATTCTTTATTGTAAATAAAATTACGCCTTTAAGAGTAACGGAAGAAAAAGAAGAATTGGGTTTAGATATTTCTCAACATGGAGAATATTTGTAAATCACTTTTGAAAAAAAACATACACACTCTGAAATTAAATTTTTAGAGTGTGTGTGTGTGTGTTTAATTCATTTCAATCGTTCCCTATTTTGTATTCTTTTTAAGCTACTATAGATGTCTGAACAATTTTAAAATACAACAGCAAATCTTTGTAATAATTGCTTATTTTAAAATAGAAAATTCAATTTTAGAATCATTATATATTCGATGAGTCTGTTTTCTAAAATCTTCAGGTTTAGCATAAAATATATTTTCTACAAAAGTTTGTGGATTCAAATCAATTAATGGAAACCAAGTACTCTGAATTTGGATCTGGATTTTATGTCCCTTTTTAAAAGTATGAAAAACATCCTGTAATTTGATATTTACCGCTGTTTTTTCATTTGGAATAAAAGGTTCTGGATTTGAAAAACTATTTCTGAAACGTCCTCGCATCACTTCACTGCGCACCATCATATGATAATTGCTCATCTTCAAATACGGCGCAATTTCCTTTGTTTCTGGCTCATCCTTAGGAAAAACATCCACTACTTTAATAATCCAATCAGCATCCGTACCAGTCGTAGAAACTTGAAGTCTAGCCATTATTTCCCCTGCTAATGTGGTGTCGTCATTTAAAATTTCCGTTTCAAAAACCACAACATCAGGACGTCTTGCCGCAAAGCGCTGATCATCGGTCATGTATTTCCTTGGCGTTATTCCTTTTTGATTAATATCTTCAGATGAAGGAACCGGTTTTTTTGGATCACTTATAAATTCTTCGAAAGCAAAGTTCTTATTCCCCATTTTTGACAGTTGACTGCCTTGCAAAAAGAAATCTTGTTTTTCAACTTTTTGAGGTGGCCATACAGAAAAAGTCTGCCATGCTTTTTTCCCAGTATCAAAAACATAGGCTTCTGGCAATTTATTTTCACCTTTTCCATTATTTTTTAAAAAATGACGAAAGAAATTAGCTTCAATATTTTTTTGATAAAAACCTGAAATACTATCTCCAAAATTAATATTACCTATTATTTGTTGTGGCTGATTTCTTGCCCAATCGCCATGACTCCATGGACCCATAACGATAGTGTTGTAATTTTTACTACTCTTTTCAATTGCATTGTAGGTATTTAATGGTCCGTATAAATCTTCGGCATCAAACCAACCTCCTACTACCATCACAGCAGGTTTTATATTTTTTAAATGTTGAAGAATTCCTCTTTTTTGCCAAAAACTATCGTAGCTGGAATGCTCTTTTAGTTGTTGCCAAAATTCATTTTCTTTTCCATAGTAGGTATCTAAATTCGACAATGAGCCTGCATCTAAATAAAACTGATAATCATCAACCGTTCCCGTATTTGGAAATTTATACCAAGCCTCCGTAGTTCGTTTTTCTTTTTGAGGTCCAAATAATGGTGTTGCTTTCCAATAGCTTAACAAATAGGCACCGTTATGATGAAAATCATCAAAAAAGAAATCGGAAATACAAGCCTGTGGCGAAACAGCTTTCAATGCGGGATGATTACTTAGTAAAGAATACGTAGCATAAAATCCAGGATAGGAAATCCCCCAGGTTCCCACATTACCATTATTGTGAGATACATTTTTGACTAGCCAATCTATAGTATCATACGTATCTGAGGCTTCATCAATCTCTTTTTTACTTTTTTTATTGGGAATAAAAGCGCGCATATTATCATACATTCCATCACTCATAAAACGGCCCCGAACATCCTGATAAACCACTATATATCCCTCTTTCATCATAGTTTCACTTGGGGAAATACTTTTTTTAAACTGGTTTTCGCCATAAGGTGCACAATTATAAGGAGTCCTCTGCATGATGATGGGATACTTTTTAGAAACATCTTTTGGAGAATAAATACAGGTGAATAACTCTGCCCCGTCACGCATTTTTATATGCACTTCTTTCTTAGCGTAATTTTCAGCAACATAATTTACCTTTTCATTTTGAGAGTACAGCACCACGCTTAAAAGAAAAAGAGAAATACCAAATAGTTTTTTCATGATTTTTTGTTTAAATAATTTTTAAAGATAAAAAATCTTGACAGATATAATAGGAGTTAACTTATTTTTAAGATTTTCTAATGGGGTGTTTTTATTTCTAATACTATTATTTTATTTGGTAACAACTAATTTTAAAAAGCAATCTAGGTTGATCATCACATAAAAACTCCATTTCAATAAAAAATTAAAATGGAGTTGGTTAAAAGTTTATTTGTAAATAACCTTTATTCTTTTATCAGTCTGACTATTTTTTGGTTACTACCCTGACTCACGATTACTAAATAAGTACCTGATGGTAATTCTTCTCCAAACTTAATTTCTTGACCATCACTATTAGCAATGTGTTTGATCATTCTTCCAAGTACATCATATACTGATATTTCCACTTTTTCATCACTACCACCTAATAATTTTGAGATGAATTGATATTTAGCTGGGTTTGGATATATTTTAACATCAAATGGCTCAATTTCTGAAGTTTTTTCAACAATTTCCATTTTTGTTGTTGTTGTTGTTGTTGTTGTTGTTGTTGTTGTTGTGCCTTTCTTCACGTCGTGGATTACGATGGAGCCTCCGCCTAACGCTGTTGTTGCATCTGCATTATCTGCTGCGCCAATTTGGTTATCATATACCAGACTCCCTGATGTTGTTGCCCAAATTTTAATTCTAAATTTATCTGTAACAGCTGTTGCTTTCATGTCACCGTCTATTGCAGAAACCATAAAACTATATCCAGAAATCCCGTTTATTGTCCCTTGCCCTTTATAAATAGCTTGTGCCCCAGCAATAACTAATGACATGGCATCGTGAATGCTACTAGAGAAGTTTAAATTTCCAGTTTGAAATTGAAACTCTGTATTTCCATCCACTGCAGTGCTTCCTTTTTTGTATTTGGCATTGAAACCAAAGTTAGCTTTTCCTATAAGTGTTGCGTTAGCTATATAAGCGCCCGCAGGCGAGTTAATCCATCCACCTCCAGTTACAAATCCGCCAGTTGGATCATATACTGCAAGATAGGCGTTGGATGTAGCACAACCAGCACCAGCTACAGCAGTAATCTTGTAAACTTCAGCTGTAAGACCAGTAACTGAAAATGTTGCTAACCCACTGCTGTTTGTTAGAGAACTATAACTTGTAATTCCACCATTCCCATTATCAAGCGTGAATATTACATTGATACCAGAAAGATTATTGGAAATTGATGAAGAAACTATAGCACTTAGCAATGCATTAGAACCAACAGGAACTGGTACACTACTAGCGCTGGCATCTATGGCGACACCATAAATAGTAAATATTCCGTTTATAAGTGTTACTGAATAGTTGCCTAGCTTACTGTTAGGATCATTCAATGCAGGAATTATATCGTAAGCACCCGCTACTGATGAAATTGCTGCTGTTGTACTATAACTCGCCGTAATTCCGTCACTACTTAGTACGCCATTTAATGTTCCGGTTAAACTAGGATTAGCCTGACCACAATACTTAGATTTATCACTAGCTTTTACGATTAGTTGCGCTTTACCAATTGTAAAGTTTTTGCTATCACTGCTGCCTTCATGGTTCGCATCACCTGTGTAGGTGTAACTTGCATTGGCCGTTCCAACATTAATGTTGTTTGTATAAACCGGAGTTGGTGTCAAACTCAATCCTCCTGCACCTGTTACGCTAACCGAAGCTTGGCTAATAGCCGAACCTGTATAAATAAATGGTGCGCCGGCAGCGATAGTAACTGTGGTAACACTTGGCGCTTTTGCGATGGCAAAGCCCTTGGTGTCCGTGCTGCCTTCGTGGTTCGCATCACCTGTGTATATGTAACTTGCATTGGCCGTTCCAACATTGATGTTGTTTGTATAAACCGGAGTTGGTGTCAAACTCAATCCTCCTGCACCTGTTACGCTAACCGAAGCTTGGCTAATAGCCGAACCTGTATAAGTGAATGGTGCGCCTGCAGCGATAGTAACTGTGGTAACACTTGGCGCTTTTGCGATGGCAAAGCCCTTGGTGTCCGTGCTGCCTTCATGGTTCGCATCACCTGTGTAGGTGTAACTTGCATTGGCTGTTCCAACATTAATGTTGTTTGTATAAACCGGAGTTGGTGTCAAACTCAATCCTCCTGCACCTGTTACGCTAACCGAAGCTTGGCTAATAGCCGAACCGGTATAAGTGAATGGTGCGCCGGCAGCGATAGTAACCGTGGTAACACTTGCCGCTTTTGCGATGGCAAAGCCCTTGGTGTCCGTGCTGCCTTCATGGTTCGCATCACCTGTGTAGCTGTAACTTGCCGTTGCTGTTCCAGCATTGATGTTGTTGGTATAAACCGGAGTTGGTGTCAAACTCAATCCTCCTGCACCTGTTACGCTAACCGAAGCTTGGCTAATAGCCGAACCTGTATAAATAAATGGTGCGCCGGCAGCGATAGTAACTGTGGTAACACTTGGCGCTTTTGCGATGGCAAAGCCCTTGGTGTCCGTGCTGCCTTCATGGTTCGCATCACCTGTGTAGGTGTAACTTGCATTGGCTGTTCCAACATTAATGTTGTTTGTATAAACCGGAGTTGGTGTCAAACTCAATCCTCCTGCACCTGTTACGCTAACCGAAGCTTGGCTAATAGCCGAACCTGTATAAGTGAATGGTGCTCCTGCAGCGATAGTAACCGTGGTAACACTTGGCGCTTTTGCGATGGCAAAGTCC
>NZ_JBHZQA010000008.1:0-167919 GCF_042787335.1 Flavobacterium fructosi
TTAAAGTGTGTTTATAAATATACGTTAAAAAGTTATTTCCGAAAATTTTTGAGCTTTTGAATTAGCTCAAATTTTCAGAATAACTTTTTAACTTACACACTTTATGAGACGGTACCCAAAAAAGAATAAAAATAATAAGAAGAATAAAAAATAGTTAAATCGCTACATAAAAAAATGCCCTGAAATTCAGGGCATTTTTTTCTAGTTCGAAAACTACTATTATTTTTTTACAGCTGGAGTATTTAATGCTGCGCTCATTTCCATAGAGATAGCGGAACGCTCCATTTTTAATTTTCCTGACATCGTTTCAACAATAACTGTAGTATCAGCTAATTCCGAAACTTTCCCGTGAAGTCCACTTTTTGTAATAATTTTGTCCCCTACTTTCAAGCTGCTTTCAAATTCTTTTTCGCTTTTAGCCTTCTTTTGCTGCGGTCTAATCATAAAGAAATAGATTACCACAAACATTAATAGAAACGGCGCAAATTGAGTTAATTGTCCCATAATTTTAAAATCTCTTTTTTTGTTTATTAATATTACATTAAACCACGACCAGCTTTAATCATCTTTTTACTAGCCTGCAGTTCTTTTACTAAATTATCTAAAATTCCGTTGATAAAAATACTACTTTTTGGTGTAGAATACTCTTTGGCAACTTCTAAATATTCGTTAAGGGTAACTTTTACTGGAATTGATGGAAACTTCAGAAATTCACAAATAGCCATTTTAAGAATAATGGTATCAATTTCGGCTATTCTATCGCTGTCCCAATTAGGCGTTTTATCAACATATTCTTTAGCAAATTCCGCTTCGTTCAAGACTGTTTTTCTAAACAAATCTTTTACAAAATCCTTGTCCTCGTTGTCTTTATACAATTTTGGCACTCTAAAATTATCATCTTCACCTGCTTTAATCACCTTTAATTGCTTGATGATATGCGTGTTAACTAATGGAATATCGTCTACCCAAGTTAATTTATCATCTTCTAAATATTCATAAAGTTTTTCATTAGGAACAATTACATCCATAAATAAATCAACAATAAATTGTTTATCTTCTTCGAATGAATTGATTGAATTACTCATGTATTTTTCATACAGCGTGCTTGCTTTTATATCATTAAGAAGTAACAAGATATAATCATCGTTTTTTGTCCAATTGTCAATTTTACGATTTTCAAGAGCAATACTAAGCGAATTGTTTTCTGAAAGAATTTGAAAAATACTATTTTTAATAAATTTTTCGTTTGGCTTACGCTCCTCAGCAGTAGCAAGATGTTTCAGAGATGATTTATGTAAAAAGATGGTTTCTTTTTTACAAATTTCAATCAGGGAAGAAAGCATTATAAGGTATAAATCTTGAATATTATCGATACTATAGAAAAGAAATTTTTCTTCTTTTTCCAGATTATCAGAACCGTTTTGATGCATCGCATAAATGGATTGCATAACTTTAACGCGTATGTGTCTTCTATTTACCACCTTGTAAGAACTTTTATAAATTAGCTTGCAAAAATAAGAATTTCATCCTTGTAAATAAAATTAAAACACCTTTTTTTAAAAGTAATCAGTATTCAGTCTTGGTTTCCAGTTCTATCTGAACACTGCGACTGAACACTAAATACCCTCTATTAGCCTACTTTTTATTTTCTATCTTTCTTTGAGCAATACGCTTTTGAGCAATAGTCAAAGCCGCATGATGCGTCGTAATTCCGTTAGCGATAGCAAATGCAAAAATCTCTAAAGTTGTATTGTAAATATTCTCAGTTTTACGCATAATCTCTGCTTTATCATAATGTGCTAATTCCGCATAAACATTGATAATACCACCAGCATTAATCAAAAAATCCGGGGCATAAAGAATACCTCTTTCTTGCAAAATTGCACCATGAATATCCTCATTTGCTAATTGGTTATTGGCTGCACCAGCAATTACTTTAGCTTTAATTTTATGCACAGTGGCATCATTTATAGTCGCACCCATAGCACAAGGCGCATAAATATCGACTTCGGCAGAATATAAATCATCACCGGTAAAAATTGCAGCACCGTATTTAGACCCAACTTCGTACAATTTTTCTTCATTGATGTCTGCGATGGTTACAATTGCACCTTCTTTTGTCAGATAATCAACCAAAGTTTCTCCAACGTGACCAATTCCTTGTACCAACACTTTTTTTCCGCTAAGTGCATTTGAACCAAATTGCTGTTTTGCAGCTGCTTTCATACCGAGATATACCCCGTAAGCTGTTACAGGTGATGGATTTCCAGAACCCCCTCTAGATTCAGAAATTCCTGTCACGTAAGGCGTCACGTCTCTAACGATATCCATATCTGCAGTTTCCATCCCAACATCTTCGGCAGTGATATATCTTCCGCTTAATGAATGTACAAACGCACCAAACTTACGCATCAATTCAGGAGTTTTTTGGGTTTTGGCATCGCCAATGATAACTGCCTTACCTCCACCAATATTCAATCCTGTAATGGCAGCTTTATAAGTCATACCGCGAGAAAGTCGCAATACATCATTTAAAGCTTCCCATTCGTTAGCGTAATTAAACATGCGAGTACCACCTAAAGCAGGACCCATATCCGAATTATGAATACCAATAATTGCTTTTAAACCTGTATCTTTGTCGTTGCAAAATACAATTTGTTCGTGATCATTAAATGATAGTTGACCAAAAACGGGATCCATTTTTTGAAGTTCCTTTCCAGTTGTGAAAGCTGCATTCATAGTATTGATTTTTATAGTGATAAAATTACGAATTTGCCAAAAAGACAAATCAAATTTACATAAAAAACAGATATACACTAATATTTTAGCCTGAATTTATCAATATGGCAATTATTACGAATAAACTATAATTTTAAACTTTATCAAAAATTGATTAAAAATCAAAAAAAAAAACTATTTCAATAAAGAATATCTTAAAAAAATGAAAGAATTACGCTATTTAAATAAATACTTTGTCAAATATAAATACAGCTTTTCCCTCGGTATTGTATTTACGATCATTGCCCAAATATTTTCTTTGTTTACACCAAAATTAATTAGCAGATCATTCAAAGCAATAGAGTCCTTTTCGAAAGACAAAAATGTAGCCATTTCAGTAATTCGCGAAGAACTAATTTCGAATATTTTATTGATCATCGCCACTACTATCATAGCGGGTTTTCTTACCTTTTTGATGCGGCAAACACTTATTGTTATGTCGAGACACATTGAATTCGATTTGAAAAATGAAGTTTTCCGACAATACGAAAACTTATCACAGAACTTTTACAAAAAAAACCGTACGGGTGATTTAATGAACCGCATTAGTGAAGATGTTTCAAAAGTCAGAATGTATGTAGGTCCTGCCGTTATGTACACGATAAACACCTTTATTCGTTTTACAATTGTAATTGTATACATGTATAATGTCTCGCCTCGATTGACTCTATACACCATTCTTCCTTTACCACTATTATCATATTGCATTTTCAAATTAAGCTCCGAAATCAATAAACGAAGTACCATATTCCAACAATATTTATCTAAAGTTTCTAGTTTCTCGCAAGAAATATTTTCTGGAATCCGTGTGATAAAAGCCTATTCATTAGAAGAACAGCATCAAAACAACATGGTGGATCTTGCGAATGAGAGTAAAAGTAAAAGTTTAAACTTAGCCAAAGTTCAGTCTTTATTTGGACCGTTGATGCTGGCACTGATAGGAATAAGTAACTTAGTTGTTATTTACTTTGGAGGATTAATGTACATTGATGGTACCATAAAAAGCATTGGAACAATAGCCGAATTTATCCTGTATGTCAATATGCTTACTTGGCCAGTAGCTTCTTTAGGATGGGTTTCTTCTATGGTTCAAGAAGCTGAAGCCTCTCAAAAACGTCTTAATGAATTCCTTAAAATTGAACCTGAAATAAAAAACAACAATCCTAATAAATCTATTATCGAGGGTACTATTTCTTTCGAAAATGTAAGTTACACTTACGAAGACACCAATATAGAAGCATTAAAAAATGTCACTTTTAGAGTCAAAAAGGGAGAAACACTAGCGATTTTAGGAAAAACAGGATCCGGTAAATCAACAATCTCTTCTTTAATATCTAGATTGTACGATGTAACAGGTGGAAAAATAAACATTGACGGAAACGAAATAAGCACGGTAAACCTTTATGATTTACGAAACAGCATTGGAATTGTACCGCAAGATGCCTTCTTATTTTCGGATAGCATAAAAAATAATATAAAGTTTGGTAAAGAAAACGCAAGCGACAAAGAAGTAGAATCAGCGGCAAAAAATGCTGTGGTTCATGATAATATTGTTGGTTTTAATAAACAATATGACACCATATTAGGTGAACGAGGGATTACCTTATCCGGGGGGCAAAAGCAACGCGTTTCTATCGCCAGAGCAATTATTAAAAACCCTCCTATATTACTTTTTGACGATTGTTTGTCAGCTGTAGATACAGAGACCGAAGAAGCAATTTTGAATAATTTATCTGAAATTTGCAAGGATAAAACTACCATTATCGTAAGTCATAGAGTTTCATCAGCCAAAAATGCAGACAATATTATCATTCTTGAAGACGGAAAAATTATCCAACAAGGTTCTCATAATCAATTGATAAATCAAGAAGGATACTATGCTTCCTTATATTTAAAACAACTTTCAGAAAAAGAATTGCTTTAATTGTTGTGTAATACATATATTTTTTAGATTTTTGAGTACTACTTAACAACCATAAATTGACAGAAAGGATTATGAGAGAAAATGACATGTTAGAAAAAGAAGAGATATTTTCTAAAGTTCTACGAGCTGGAAGAAGAACTTATTTCTTTGATGTGAGAGCGACAAAAGCAGATGATTACTATATTACGATTACCGAAAGTAAAAAATTCACTGAGGAAGATGGTTCGTTCCATTTCAAGAAACACAAAATTTATTTATACAAAGAAGATTTTGCTGCTTTCGCAGAAATTTTAGGCGAAATGACTTCTTATGTATTGAACCATAAAGGTGAAGAAGTAATCTCTGAAAGACACCAAAAAGATTTTAAAAAAGAATATGCTTCTGATAAAGTTGAAGACGAATTTATACCAAAAACATCCTCTTTTACTGATATTGAATTTGATGATATTTAATTGTTAATTACCTACTTACACACCTAAAAAGTCCAAAAGTCATTTGATTTTTGGACTTTTTTGTATTTAAAAAATTTTTTCGAGTTATAATATAACAAGTCTTTACCAGTTATATTTCAGAATTGATTAGATTTACTAATCAACTTAGTATCAGTACAATAATTTACTTTATATTTCAGAATAAGCTAGATAAGTAGTTGTTTTTATTTCGATTATAATTCTAAAAATCAGGTTGTTGCTTTTATTAATTTACAGTTCAAACTCTTAAGAACTTCAATTTATGCAAACTACACCAATAAATATTTTTTGGCAATTTAACCCCGACTATTGGTTTAAAAAACTAAACAGTTCTGCATTGGGATTATCTAAAACTGAAGCTGCTAAAATACTATCAGAATCCGGACATATAAAAAAAAGCAAGTCGGCTTTTAGAAAAGAAGCAACTCTTTTTATCGGACAATTCAAAAGCCCATTGATGCTATTACTTATAGGAGCAGTTCTGCTTTCGGCTTTTCTTGGAGATACCTCGGATGTATTTATTATTCTGTTTATTGTATTGTCAACAGGATTACTCAGTTTTTTTCAGGAAAGAAATGCGGGACGATTTGTAGAAAAGTTGCAATCATTGATCGCATTAAAGAGCACCGTTTTAAGAGATGGAAAAGCACAAGAAGTTTTTTCCTATGAAGTCGTACCAGGCGACATTATTACATTGAAGGCTGGCGACATGCTTCCGGCAGACTGCCTGATTATTGAATCCAATGAATTGCATTCAAACGAAGCAAGTCTTACTGGAGAATCTTATCCTACAGCAAAACTAGTTGGAATTTTAGACGAAAATACTGCATTAGCTAAAAGAACCAATTCTCTTTGGGAAGGTACAAATATAGTAAGCGGTACTGCAAAAGCAGTAGTTATTAATACAGGAAAAAACACCATTTTTGGCAATATTGCAAAAAGTGCGACCACGATTATAGAAACTAAATTTGAAAAAGGAATTAAAGACTTTGGCTATTTTTTGATGAGAATCACATTGATTCTTTCGATTTTTATTTTAGTGGTCAATTTATTATACCACAAAAATGTTATTGACTCGGCTTTCTTTGCTTTGGCTTTAGCTGTAGGAATGGCACCTGAATTATTACCTGCCATTACAACAATTGCAATGAGTGCCGGAGCAAAAAGAATGTTAGATAAAAAAGTTATCGTAAAAAAACTTTCTTCTATTCAAAATCTAGGAGAAGTTAATTTATTATGTACAGATAAAACAGGAACCATTACTGAAGGTGCAATAATAATTTCAGGTGCCGTGGATGGTCTTGGCATCGAAAACGAATATGTTAAAGAACTTGCGTATTGGAACGCTTATTTTGAAAATGGTTACGCCAATCCAATTGATGAAGCCATAAAAAAGATAAAATTGGAAACAAAAGTAATGTCCTTGAAAACTGGCGAGATTCCTTATGATTTTATTCGCAAAAGATTAAGCATCGCTATTACTACCGGCACTGATAAAGTATTGATTAGCAAAGGAGCTTTTAAACAAATAATCAGCATTTGCACATTCGTAAGATTAAGTAATGGGAGCATTGAAAACATTGAATCCCACAAAACTGAAATTGAGGATAAATTCAATCAATTTGGAATTAACGGTTTGCGAACAATAGCGGTTAGTTACAAAAATATTAATAACGACCATATTTCAAAAGAAGACGAAACAGACTTAATTTTCGCAGGTTTTATATTACTTGAGGATCCAATAAAAGCTGGAATCATAGAAATAATTGAAGAACTAAAAAAACTGCAAGTAAATTTAAAAATAATTTCTGGCGACAACAAAAATGTAGCACTTTCAACAGCATTAAAAATTGGAATCAAAAACCCTATAGTTATGACAGGCCAAGATCTTTTTAGTGCAAGTCCGGAAGCACTGAAACATCTGGTAAGAAAAACACACATTTTCGCGGAAGTGGAACCGCAGCAAAAAGAACACCTTATCCAAGTTTTACGAAAAACATATACGGTTGCCTATGTGGGTGACGGCATTAATGATGTTTCGGCTTTAAGTGCTGCCGACATCGGAATTTCTGTCGAAAATGCAGTCGATGTTGCCAGGGAAGCAGCTGATTTTGTACTAATGGAAAAAGATTTGAAAGTCATAATTGATGGTATAAAAGAAGGTCGAAAAACTTTTGCAAATACCTTGAAATACATATTTATCAACACTGGATCAACTTTTGGAAATATGTTTAGCGTAGCAATAGCGTCCTTATTATTACCTTTTTTGCCCATGCTTCCGAAGCAAATTCTGTTAACTAACTTTATTACTGATTTTCCATATCTTACCATCGCTTCAGATAATGTGGACCAGGAGCAACTAAACAGACCAGGCAAATGGAATTTAAAATTAATACGGAATTATATGATCATTTTTGGCTTGCATAGTTCCATCTTTGATGTAATTACTTTCCTAATCCTTTATTACCTATTAAAAGTAAAAGAATCAGCGTTTCAGACTGCTTGGTTTGTAGAATCAATCCTTTCCGAATTGTTCATTCTATTTATTATTCGAACTCACAAAAACTTCTTTAAAAGCAGACCCGGCAAATACCTTTTTATCTTGAGTTTAATTGGATTAGTACTAACCTTAATTCTCCCCTATCTTCCCTTTGCTGACAAAGTGGGAATATCTCCTCTTCCATTCCTTAATATGATAATAATGCTAATAATTGTCGCTATTTATATTCTGACGGCGGATTTGTTAAAAGTTTGGTTTTTCAAAAAACACCTGTATTCGTAGTTGTTATGCTTTGGTTCGAATACCTTTTTTTTAACTTCAGTAAATAATTTAGTCCTTAAAATATTTGAAATTAATTTCTAAAAAGTATTTTTGTTTCATGGAAACGAAACTATTAATACTTGCAGGACTTGGCAATTCCGGAGAAAAACACTGGCAAAGCTATTGGTTACGAAAATTTGAAAGCAGCTCTAAGTTAATTCATACGAATTGGGAACAACCTATACTTGAGGATTGGCTTAGTAATTTAACGGAAGCTATTTCAAAAATAGATTCTCCAACTATTTTAGTGGCACACAGTCTTGCGGTTTCTATGGTTTTGCATTGGGCTGAAGCTAATAATAATTCCAACATAATTGGCGCATTATTGGTCGCTCCTGCCGATGTTGATTCTCAAGATCAGACCCCTGAAACCATTTGGAATTTTTCTCCAATGCCAACTAAAAAATTAAAATTCCCATCCGTTGTTGTCACCAGTGCTAATGACCCCTATATTTCTCCGATAAAAGCCGAATATTTTGCTAAAATGTGGGGAAGCGATTTTATAAATATTGGTAAAAAAGGCCATATCAACTCCGATTCAAATCTTGAATTTTGGGAAGAAGGCCAATTGATTTTGGAACAATTAATAACTAAAATTGATATTGGTTAAGCTGAACCAACAATTCATACTAATTGGATCTTCATGGATTTGTTTTTGTTGATTTTGACATAAAAAAACTGCTTCATTAAAAAAGCAGCTTCTTATTTTGATTAAAAAGGTTAATTATCTTTTATACAAACCGACTAATTCTCCCCTGGCAATAATATGCTCTTTCATTGCCTTTTCAAGTTCATTTTTATCAGTACTTACAAGTAAATTTAGTTTAGTATTTAAAGCGTATACTTTAAAATGATAATGATGTTTGCCACTTGGAGGGCAAGGCCCATCATATTTATTTTCCCCAAAACTATTCCTGCCTTGAATTCCTGGTGCAGAATTTTCTTTTATACTGTTTTTTGGTGTAATATTCCACATTATCCAATGACAAAAAGATCCATTTGGAGCATCTGGATCATCCAGTATAATAGCTAGGCTCTTTGTATTTTTAGGAATTTCGTCTATACTAATCTCTGGGTTTACATTTAGCCCGTCACATGTATATTTCGAAGAAATAAATTCATTATCCAGAAATTTAGGACTTTTTATAACTAATGTGGTACCGGCTGTTACTGACATGATAAATAGTATAAATAAGATTCATTATTAATGTGCCATTTGTTGTTCATGACACATTTCTGCACATTTACGACATGCTTCTGCACATTTTTTACAATGTTCCATTTGTGGATATTTTTCACATTCAGCGGCACATATTTCGCACATTTCAGCACATAATTTTAAGAAAATAGCTGTGTTTTCAGAATTTCGTTCCATTAGCTGGGCTGTTAAGCGGCATATATCTGCACAATCCTGATCGTTCATCATACATCGAGCCATATCCATTTCTTTTTCTAAATGGCATGCATCATAACAATGTGTGCATTGTGCAGCACAAAGATGCAATACGTCAATAATTCCTTGCTTTTCCATTTTTTAGGTATATTTAAATTAAAAATCTATTTTAAAACACCAAAAGGAAACGCTACGGCATTTGATTTCCATCTGGTTCACAATATGACGGCTGCACCTGCTGATGCATCATTAACAATACCGTATTGTACTGCAAATAGCTTTGGAGAAACTTTACACTAACTGTAATCCTAAAAATTTAAAAAAGAATTTGTAGCACGCATTCAGTAAGGTATTGTATGTAAAAAAACTCCGATATAGAAAAGTAAATTTACAATATTTATTATTTTAAAGGATTGATAAGTAGATTATTAACATTTTAATAACCTATTTACACTGAAGAAGTTAAGGAAATCCTTTTATTGAAGTTATCCAATTCTCAACCCATTTTCAATCTTAAAATCAGGTGCTAATAAAATAACATCACCTTCCTCCCCTACTGCTCCCAATACTAGACATTCGCTCATGAATTTACCAATTTGTTTTTTAGGGAAATTAACTACAGCTACCATTTGTCTGTTAACCAAATCTTCTTTTTGATATCGTCTGGTAATTTGTGCCGATGTTTTTCTAATTCCAATTGCGGAACCAAAATCTATTGTCAGTTGGTAAGCCGGTTTTCGTGCTTCAGGAAAATCATTGACTTCCAAAATAGTTCCAACTCGCATTTCTACTTTTTCAAAATCTTGCCAAGTCAATTCCATGGTTATATTGTATTAATGGTTTTTAATTAAATGTTAATTTCTAACAAACCTATCAATTTTACAACTATTTACACTAATTTCATAAGACATTTTTTTCCCTACCTCTTTAAATTTACAAATTAGGAATACTATTTAAAAACTATAAATACTAGTAGTAAGATGGAAGATAATCAAACAAATGGAATTGAATCATTAAGAAATGGTAGCTTTTCTAAATCAAAAATGGCAACTGATAAATATCTTGAGACGGAAACAAACGTAAAATTATATGTAAAGGATTATGGTCAAGGAAAACCGGTAATTCTTATCCATGGCTGGCCCCTATCTAGCGAAATGTGGGAATATCAAATCGAGGCTTTGGTCGAAAATAACTTTAGAGTAATTGCTTATGACCGCCGTGGTTTTGGAAAATCTTCACAACCTTGGAACGGATACGATTACGATACTTTGGCAGATGATTTAAAAGCAATTATCGATCAATTAGAATTGAAAGAAGTTACTCTCGTTGGATTCTCCATGGGTGGCGGAGAGGTTGTACGCTATTTCAGTCGTTATGCAGGGAAAAATATTGCCAAGGCAGTGCTTATCTCTTCTATAACCCCTCATTTATTAAGAACCGATTCTAATCCTGAAGGAATTCCTCAAGAAAAATATGATGCCGTGGCGGAACAAATTAAAGAGGACCGAATTGGTTTTCTTGATGGTTTCGGAAAAACATTTTTCGGAGTGAGTTTTATCAGTAAGCCTATAAGTACGCCATTGTTAGATTATTATAGAATGCTTGCTTCTCTTTCTTCACCACGTGCGACCTTGGAGTGTGCAAAATCTTTTTCCACTACTGATTTTAGTCGTGAAATGGCCGCTGTGAATGTACCTACACTAATCATTCATGGCGATGAAGATAAAACTGTACCTATAGAAATCACTTCCGAAATTGCAACAAAATTAATTCCTGATAATATTTTTATTACTTACGATGGTGCCCCACACGGATTGTTTTATGTAGAAAAAGAAAAATTAAATAGAGATTTAATTAAATTTTTAAACTCTTAAATTTAAATTGAATCATTCAAAAAGTACGACCTGAAGTGTTCGCTGTCTGCAGACAAAGCACTTCAAAGCGTACTTTTTCTCATTTGAATTCTAAAATATTTTAGTAAAAAGGCGAATCTTTTTTAATACTGCATTTTTTATTGTAATTTGGTAAAAGCAATATCAACTTCAATGACACGAACAACTTCACATACAGTAGCACTGGGAACTTTGGCTCCAAATTTTAATTTAAAAGACACCAATTCGAGCGAATGGTTTTCTTTTCAGGATTTAAAAAAAGAAAAGGGGACTTTAGTAGTATTCATTTCTAATCATTGCCCATTTGTTCATCATGTAATTGATGAAATTGTTATGATTGCCAATGATTATAGGGTACAAGGCATTGGTATCGTTGCCATTTCCAGTAATGATGTGATAAAATTCCCGGAAGATGCACCGGAATTGATGACCGAGTTTGCGTTCCAAAATAAATTTGAGTTTCCCTATCTTTATGATGATACACAGGAAGTGGCAAAAGAGTATGATGCAGTTTGTACACCCGATTTTTTCTTATTTGACAATCAAGATAAATTAGTCTATCATGGACAATTAGACGACAGCCGACCGGGAAACGGAATTCCACTAAGTGGAAACGATTTGCGCGGTGCAATTGATAGCGTAATCTACAATAGAACTATTAATCCCGATCAAAAACCGAGTTTAGGTTGTAATATTAAGTGGAAATAATAAATTATATTTATAAATGAACATAAAAAAATCCCAAAACTCTCGCTTTGGGATTCTAAATGAATTGGATTGTTCAATACTGTAAACTGTGACTGAACACTGAATACTATTACTTCACATCCATTAATTCGACGTCAAAAATCAAAGTAGCATTTGGTGGAATTGCTCCTCCAGCACCACGAGATCCGTAACCCAAATGTGATGGAATTACAAAACGTGCTTTATCACCTACACGTAATAAGGCAATACCTTCGTCCCATCCTTCGATTACATTACCTTCTCCTAATGGAAATTCAATTGGTTTTTTTCTTGGGTAGGAACTGTCAAAAACTTTTCCGTCTGGAAGTTGTCCTGTATAATGCACCGAAACTATTTTACCGTTTGCTGCTTTTTTACCTTCACCTCTTTGGATAAATTGGTAACGCAAACCGCTTTCTGTTTTTTCAAAACCAGCTGCTAATTTATCCATTTCAGCTTCTGCATCTGCTTTCAAAGAAGCGTCACGTTTGTTACGGGCACCTTTTAAACCTACAAATGCTTCAATAGCATTCCACTTTTTAGCTTCGTCTCCTACTCTGATGATTTCAACTGACTCTAAAGCATCTCCTTGTGCAATAGCATCTACAACATCTTGGCCTTCTATAACATTTCCGAAAATAGTATGTTTATCATCTAGCCATGGTGTAGCCACATGCGTGATAAAAAACTGTGACCCATTTGAGCCTGGACCTGAATTTGCCATCGACAAAACACCAGGTGCATCGTGACGTAAATCTTTGTGGAATTCATCCTCAAATTTGTAACCTGGATCTCCAGTTCCCGTTCCTTGAGGACATCCTCCTTGAATCATAAAATCAGGAATAACTCTATGAAAATTTAAACCATCATAGAATTTTTGTCCTTGAGGTTTTATTTTGTTTTCCATATTTCCTTCAGCAAGAGCTACGAAGTTCCCTACTGTTCCCGGTGTTAAATCGTGTGTTAGCTTTACTAAAATAGCACCTTTTGCGGTGTTGAATTTAGCGTATATTCCGTTTTCCATTGTGTTTAATTTTTATTGAAAGGCAAATTTACGAAATTAATTTTAAAAAGGGAATTGCGGGATTGGTTGATTTAGTTATTCGTTGATTTGAGAATTTGAGAATTTGAGAATTTGGGAATTTGGGAATTTGGGAATTTGCAGATTATCTAAAATTATTTTTTTAGCAATAGAAAAGATTTGTTAATATCTATTTGACCATTTCTTTAATTTGCTTTATTTGTTCCGTAGGAACTAAATATCGGAAGAAAAAACTAATCGTTTCATTTGTCCCGTTAGGGACTAAATATTGGTAGAAACACACATTTCACTTCTTATTTTTGTCCCGGAAGCGACTATACAGCCTTAAATCAATTCTTTGAAAATAAATTTTTCATCATAATCGATTTCAAATTTTTCAAGAAAATCAAGGTATTCTTCTCTAAATGTTTTCTTTTTATGATGTAATATTAGTATTCATTATAATTGATATTTTTTGTTAATAATAGATGTTTTAACAATACTGTTAACGTTTTACTACTTTGAGATGAATGTGAATTCGTAAACTTTCAGTTTAGCAAATCCGTTGTATTATTCTTTGATTTTCTTTTTTTCATATTTTTTTAATGGGGAGTCAGTTCTGTATAGTACTTTTCCAGAAGGTACGACTTTACTTGAACCCTCAAGATGAGTTTCTTGGTCGTCGAAAAAAATATGAGCTCCAAATGCTTTTAAAACTTTGTCCTTTGATAATCCACCCAAAAAATATGCTTCATCGACATAAACACCCCAATGACGAAGTGTCTTAATTACTCTCATATGACTTGGAGCGTTACGAGCAGTTACAATAGCAATTCTTAAAGGTGTCAATTCTATTGTGGTTGGTAAAAATTCTTGGATTTTGGATAATTTTCTCAACAATTCAGCAAACGGTCCATCACTTAGTGGAACATCTTCATTTTCGGCTTCGTGTTGGTGGAAAGCCTCAATACCTTTTTCTTTATAAATTTGTTCGGATTCGTCGGAGAAAACAACAGCATCAGCATCAAAAGCAAATTTTACTCTGTCAATTTCTGGAAGATAATCTGTAGGTGGGTCATATATTAATGCTGTGGCACAATTTGAGGTATCACTTATTTTTTGAACTTCAACTTCGCCTTTTGATAGAAATAGGTCAATATCAAAAGCATCAATAAATGGAGAAAGGGGTTCACCTCCCGAAAATGCCCATCTAGTAATGGGAAGATTAAAGTGTTTCATTGATTTTAAAACTCTGACTCCTGTTTCTGGACTATTTCTAGACATTACGACAACTTCAATAATTTGTTTAGAAGCAATTTCGTTTAACTTTAATAGACTTTTAATTAGTGGCAAAGCTGTTCCTTCTGATAATAATTCGTTTTCGTGCTCTAATTGATATTTTCTAAATCCTTCTATATTTTCATTTTTGAAAATCTCATTTTCTACTTCTAAATTGAAAAGAGCCCTAGAAGAAACTCCAACTACTAATATTTTTGAAAAGTCTAATGCCATATTTTATTATGATTTCTAATGAGTTTTTTGTGTTTGCCAACAACTATATAGGTCTGTCAAAATCAGACCTATCTCCCCAAATCTGGCTGGCTTTGTCTGACAAATAAGGGAGTGTTAGCATTTCAAATATATATAAAAAAATATTACAAATAAAGGTATTCTTCTTTTTCTTTTAAATACTTTTCCTACAGATTCAGCTCTAAAAACCTCACTAATCCCACAAAATCCTAGCCCAGATTACCTCACTTGATTTCTATTTTCATAGGAGTTCAGTGAACTTCGTTTGCAGTGGAAATCCTTTTTATCCACCTTTTCGGTGGATAAAAAGATTGCAAAGAATAGCTGGAAATAGCTTCAAAAAAAAATGGCAACCTTAACGAATGCCATTTTTTGCAGTGAATTAAAAAAGGATTATTTCTCTAAAAGTCCCGCGTTTTTCAAATACGGTTCTATTTGCATGTCATGTCCGATAAAATCTTTGAAAGCTTTATTTAAATCGACACTATTCCCTACTGATAAAATATATTTTCTAAAACGTTCACAATTCGCTCTGGTCATACCGCCATTGGCTTGCATCCAATCGAAAGCATTATAATCCAGGGTTTTTGACCATGTGTATGCGTAATAACCCGCTGAATAACCGCCACTCCAAATATGAGCAAAATAAGGTGTGTGATACCTAGTTGGAACTTCATTAACCAACAAACCATATTTTTGAAGTGCTTCTTTCTCAAAAACCAAAGTTGGTTTGAAATCTGCTTCCTTTTCTACACTGTGCCAAGCCATATCAAGCGTTGAAGCGGCTAATAATTCGGTCACTACATATCCTTTGTTGAATGTCTCTGCTTTTTTAATTTTATCAATTAACGCTTGCGGAATCACTTCTTTTGTTTGGTAATGAATGGCATAATTTTTTAAAACGGCAGGATCCAATGCGGCATGCTCGTTAATTTGAGATGGGAATTCCACGTAATCACGCGGTACAGCTGTTCCTGAAATACTTGGATAATTTTGATTGGCAAACAAACCATGCAACGTATGTCCGAACTCATGGAACAGTGTTGTCACATCATCAAAGCTGATTAATGACGGATTTCCTTTGACAGGTTTAGAAAAATTATAAACATTGACAATAACGGGTTTTTGTTTTAAATAATGAGACTGAGTCACAAAATTATTCATCCAGGCACCTCCGTTTTTATTATCTCTGGTGTAAAAATCCAAATAATAAATCGCCATTGATTTCCCATCATTGTCAAATACTTCGTAAGCCACGACATCTGGATTGTAGACTGGCAAATCTTTTCTTTCTTTGAAGTTGATGCCATACATTTGTTTTGCTGCAAAAAATACTCCTTTTTCTAAAACAGTCGTTAACTCAAAATAAGGTTTTACCTGACTTTCGTCTAAATCATATTTCGCTTTACGCACTTGTTCTGAATAAAAATCCCAATCCCAAGGCTCGAGTTTAAATCCTCCGTTTTGAGCATCGATTAGGTCTTGAATTTCCTTGGCTTCCACCTTCGCTTTTGCGACAGCTGGTTTTGCAATTTTTGCTAAAAGATCCATCGCAGTACTTGGTAATTTTGCCATTTGGTCTTGTAATCTCCATTCAGCAAAACTTTTCTTACCCATTAAATTCGCTTTTTTCAAACGTAATTTAGCCATTTTTTCTAATACTTCGCGAGTATCACCATCGTCATTTTTCTCGGCACGAGTCCAAGAAGACTTGAATATTTTTTCTCTTGTAGCTCTATTTTTAAGACTGGACAACAAGGGTTGTTGTGTTGTATTCAATAATCCGATCAAATATTTACCATCTTGACCCGCCTCCGTAGCTTTTGCCTTTGCAGCGGCTATTTCATCTGAACTCAAACCGGTTAAATCGTTTACGTTATCAAATAAAACAGCGCCGTTTTTACGGGCAATCAATAATTTGTTGCCAAAGAGTGTACCCAAACTGGCCAACTCTTCGTTTATTTTCTTCATCTTTTCTTTATCAGCAGGCGATAAATTTGCACCCGCCAATTCAAACAATTGCAAGTAATATTGCGTCAATCTCTTGTCTTCTCCTTTTAGAGTAGCCAAGTTTAACGCTTTGAAACGTTTGTATAACTGGCTGTTCAAATATATTTTGTCATTGTGAGCGGAAAAAATCGGAGCATATTCTGCTTCAATCGCTTGCAAAGTGGGATTAGTATTTGAACCCGTTAGATTATAAAAAACTCCTGTAGCCCTAACTAAATCGACCCCGCAAATTTCGAGTGCCAACACCGTATTTTTGAACGTTGGTTTAGCAGGATTAGTTGCTATTTTGTTTATTTCCTGATCATGGCTTTTTAAGGCATATTCGAAAGCAGGCTTAAAATTCTCGTCTTTAATTAAATTAAAAGGCGGTGCTTGATACTGCAACGCGCTTTTTTGCAAAAGTGGGTTAGTCATTTTAATAGAATTATTTTGAGCGTGAAGCGCTTGATTTTGCAGGGAAGCAATAAAAACAAGTATTATACTAGCTTTGGTTATTTTTGAAATCATTGTTTAAGATTAAATTATTTGTAGCGATAAAAGTAGTTGAAATAAGCTTATAGTTAAATAGTACAATTGAATAATTTAATTTCAATCTTTAAATCTTTAAATTTTGACTCTTTAAAACTTTGTACCTTTGCACCTTTAAAATTAAGATGTAAAATTATGCGTATTGATATTGTTACCGTTTTACCTGAATTATTGCGAAGTCCTTTTGAGGCCTCGATTATGAAACGTGCCATCGATAAAGGATTGGTAGAAGTTCATTTTCACAACTTACGGGATTACACCACGAACAGACAAAAAAGTGTAGATGATTATCCTTATGGTGGTGGTGCAGGAATGGTAATGACGGTACAACCTATTGATGCTTGTATCACGCATTTGAAAAGCGAAAGAACCTACGACGAAATCATTTATATGTCACCGGACGGGGAAACTTTGAACCAAAAAATAGCGAATACCATGTCGATGTACGAAAACATTATTATCCTTTGCGGCCATTATAAAGGCGTAGATCAACGCGTGCGCGATCATTTTATTACCAAAGAAATATCAATTGGTGATTATGTATTGAGCGGAGGTGAATTAGGAGCTTTAGTATTATCTGATGCATTAATCCGATTGATTCCGGGTGTTTTGAGTGATGAAACCTCAGCATTGACGGATAGTTTTCAGGATGGATTATTATCCGGTCCAATTTACACCCGCCCTGCCGATTACAACGGTTGGAAAGTTCCTGAAGTTTTAACAAGCGGGAATTTTGCCAAAATTGATAAATGGCGAGAAGATATGGCGTATGAACATACAAAAAATAGAAGACCGGATTTGCTGGAGGAGTAAAGAGTTTAAATTTTCAGGTTTAAAGTTAGTGTTAAACAACTTCTAAACTTTAAACAAGAAAAACTTTAAACTTTAAACATTTTTTTTATCTTTGCACCCAAATTCAGATTAACCTCTGGCGAGATCCGCGAATGTTGATTTGATATAAAAACCATAATTAAATATATCATGGCAGATTTAATGAAATTCGTTCAAGACGAATTCGTAACAAGAAAAGATTTCCCAGTTTTTGCAGCTGGAGACACTATTACCGTTTACTACGAAATTAGAGAGGGTGAAAAAACTAGAACACAGTTTTTTAAAGGAGTTGTTATTCAAAGAAGAGGTTCTGCTAACACAGAAACTTTTACTATTCGTAAAATGTCAGGTGCTGTTGGAGTAGAGCGTATCTTTCCAGTTAACTTGCCTGCTTTGCAAAAAATTGAAATCAACAAAAAAGGTGCAGTTCGTAGAGCTAGAATTTTCTACTTCAGAGAACTTACTGGTAAAAAAGCTAAAATTAAAGACAAAAGAAGATAGTCCGCTATCTCTTTACCATAAAAATCCCCAACATTATTGGGGATTTTTTTTTGATATAAATTCAAATATTTCCATTTACATTATTTACGCGTTTTCTTGAGTTTTTATTTGACAAAAAAAGAATATTAAATTTTTCATATTCTCTTTTAAAACGTACAAAAACAATAATTACGTAATTCAATTTATTCCATATTAAACTTAACACAAACGTATTTCCTTTTACGATACCGTTTTATTATATTTGTAGCCACGTTTTTAAAATAAATAAATTACACATCAATACATTATGACAAAAATTAAAGTAGCCAATCCAGTGGTTGAATTGGATGGAGATGAAATGACACGAATTATTTGGTCTTTTATTAAAGAAAAACTAATTCTTCCTTATTTAGATTTAGACATTAAATATTACGATTTAGGGATTGAAAATAGAGATGCAACCAATGATCAAATCACTATTGATTCTGCAGAAGCAATTAAAAAATACAATGTAGGGATTAAATGTGCTACCATTACTCCTGATGAAGATCGTGTAAAAGAATTTGGTTTAAAGAAAATGTGGAAATCACCAAACGGAACGATCCGTAACATTGTAGGTGGTACTGTTTTCCGTGAACCAATTATCATGAAAAATGTTCCTCGTTACGTACAAGGTTGGACACAACCAATTGTTATTGGTCGCCACGCTTTTGGAGATCAATATAAAGCAACCGATACCGTTATAAAAGGAAAAGGAAAATTAACCATGACCTTTGTTCCTGAAGAAGGAGAAACAAAAACTTGGGAAGTTTACGATTATGAAGGTGATGGAGTTGCTATGGCAATGTACAATACGGACGAAAGCATTTATGGTTTTGCGCATTCATCTTTCCAAATGGCTTTGACAAAAAAATGGCCATTATACCTTTCTACAAAAAACACAATCTTGAAAGCTTATGATGGGCGTTTCAAAGATATTTTTGAAGAAGTTTATCAAAAAGAGTACAAAACTCAATTCGTTGAAGCAGGAATTACTTATGAGCACCGTTTAATCGATGACATGGTTGCTTCGGTAATGAAATGGAGTGGTGGTTTTGTTTGGGCTTGTAAAAATTATGATGGTGATGTACAATCCGATACTGTTGCACAAGGATTTGGTTCATTAGGATTAATGGCTTCTGTATTAGTTACACCTGACGGAAAAACGGTAGAAGCGGAAGCAGCTCACGGAACTGTTACAAGACACTTTAGACAACACCAACAAGGAAGAGCAACTTCTACCAATCCAATTGCATCTATCTTTGCCTGGACAAGAGGATTGGAACACAGAGGTAAATTAGACGAAAATCAACCATTAATTGATTTCTGTCATGCCTTAGAACAAGTTTGTATTGACACTGTTGAAAGCGGTAAAATGACTAAAGATTTAGCAATGCTAGTTAAACCAGAAGGATTGACTGAAGCTGATTACTTGACTACTGAGAATTTCTTAGCAGCTATAAAAGAAAATTTAGATGCTAAATTAGCATAATCTATCTTTTCCATACTTTACAAAAGACAACCCAAAACGGTTGTCTTTTTTTTTATCTTAGCAATACATTAACAATTGTTAAACAAGAATTAACTTCCATTAGTTCAAATTTGCAAAATCAAAATCTAAGAAATGATTACTAAGAAAAATATTGTCTTTTTTATTCTTTTATTATCTTCTCTGGCTACTTTTTCACAAGATACAAACATACGCGACCTGACGAAGCAAAAATTTACGCTAAGCGGAATCATAACCGATACTAACAGTAACGAAACTTTAATTGGAGTAAACATTGTAATCTCGGGGTTAAAAACGGGCGTTACTACCAATGAATATGGGTTTTACTCCATTACTTTACCACAAGGAATTTATGCAATTCAAATCACTTATTTGGGATACCAAAACATTGAAGAATCCATAAATTTAAACCAAAACATAAAAAATAATTTCAAGCTATTCAGTAATGAAACAGCTTTAAAAGAAGTTATTATTACCGATAATAAAACCAAAACTGATATTCGAAAACCGGAAATGAGCGTCAATAAACTCTCTATTTCGACCATTAAGAAAATGCCAGTTGTACTTGGAGAGGTTGATGTTCTTAAATCTATTTTAATGCTTCCCGGTGTTACCAATGCTGGCGAAGGCGCTTCAGGATTCAATGTTCGCGGTGGTGGCGCAGACCAAAATTTGATTCTATTGGACGAAGCAACCATCTTTAACTCCTCCCACGTTTTTGGTTTTTTTTCCGTTTTTAATCCGGATGCCATTAAAGATTTAAAATTATACAAAGGAGGAATTCCAGCTCGTTTTGGAGGAAGAGCTTCGTCAGTTTTAGACATTTATCAAAAGGATGGCAACAGCAAAGGATTTCATATTAATGGAGGAATAGGATTAATCTCGAGTAGGATTTTGGTCGAAGGACCATTAGTAAAAGACAAGGGTTCTTTTCTTATTGGTGGCAGAAGTTCTTATGCGCATTTATTCTTGAAACTATCCAAAGAACAAAAAAACAACGCTGCCTATTTCTATGATTTGAATACCAAACTGAGTTACAAAGTGAATCCAAATAACAACTTGTATTTATCGGGATATTTCGGGAGAGATGTCTTTAGCTTAAACAAAAGTTTTACCAATATTTATGGAAACTCCACTTTAAATCTGCGCTGGAATCATTTATTTTCAGATAAATTATTTTCGAATTTATCGCTGATTTACAGTGACTACTATTATGGTTTAGATCTTGATTTTGTTGGTTTTAAATGGGATTCTGGAATCAAAAATTACAATATTAAATACGATTTTAAAAATTACATTTCAGATTCTTTCAAATTAAATTATGGTGTAAATGCTATTTACTACGATTTTAATCCGGGAACCATCAAACCGTCTGACGCTGACTCCGGGATTAATTTTGACCAATTAGATAAAAAATACGCTTTCGAACCTGCCTTATACATTAATGCTGATCATGAAATTTCGGATAAAATATCACTTTCTTACGGAATTCGTTACAGCATGTTTTACCGTTTAGGACAATCAACCATAAATATTTATGAAAATGACAATCCGGTAACATTCAATCCGGATTTACAGATTTATGAAAAAGCGACGCCCATAGGAACAAAATTCTATAAGAAGAATAAAGTTATGAAAAGCTTTAATAATATGGAACCCCGTTTTTCATTTGCCTATCAAATCAATGACGACCAATCTGTAAAAGCCAGCTACAACAGAATGGTTCAATATCTACAATTAATTTCAAATACCTCATCTCCTACTCCGCTTGATGTTTGGACGCCAAGTGATAATTTTATAAAACCACAAATTGCTGATCAGGTGGCTTTGGGTTATTTCAAAAATTTTAAAGACGGAATGTATTCACTTGAAGTGGAAACGTATTACAAGAAAGTAAAAAACAGATTGGATTATATAGACGGAGCAAATTTGATAGCTAACAAAGCCATTGAACAAGTGATACTCAACGGACAATTAAGATCGTACGGATTAGAAGTAATGTTCCGAAAAAACGAAGGCAGATTTAACGGTTGGATTTCCTATACATTATCTAAATCTGCGCAGCAAACTCCGGGAAGAACAGCTGTTGAAAAAGGAATAAACAATGGAGCATGGTACAATTCAGTGTACGATAAATTGCACAATATTGCTATTACCAGTTCTTATAATTTGAATGAAAAATGGTCTTTTGGAGCCAATTTTGCTTTACAAACCGGACAACCCGTAACTTATCCAAACGGGCAATATGAATACTTGGGAATAAACGTACCAAGTTATGGCTTGAGGAATGAAAATCGTCTTCCGGCTTATCATCATCTCGACATTGTTGCAACATTGACACCTAGAAAAAATGCCTATAGAAACTGGAAAGGAGAATGGGTTTTCAGCATTTATAATTTGTATAACCGGAAAAATGCGGCTTCCATCAATTTCCGACAAAACACAGATACCGGTAATAATGAGGCGGTAAAAACTTCCATTTTCGGAATAGTTCCAGCCGTTAGTTATAACTTCAAATTTTAATTATCATGAACAAAATAAAATCACTATTAGTTATTATTCTGGCACTCTTTATATATAGCTGTGAAGATGTTATTCCAGTAAATTTAAATACAGCTACTCCAAAATTAGTCATAGAAGCATCAATAAACTGGAAAAAAGGAACATCAGGAAATCAACAAAAAATCACATTAACCACAACGACTGATTTTTACAGCAATCAAATTCCAAAGGTTTCCGGAGCTACTGTTTACATAAAAAATAGCTCTAACACTATTTTCGATTTTACTGAATCGGCAATAAAAGGAGATTATGTCTGCTATAATTTTGTTCCGGTATTAAATGAAGTTTATACGTTAACAATCATTAGTAATGGATCAACTTACAATGCCAAAGAATCTTTAAAATCAGTTGCCCCAATAACAGAAATCATTCAAAACAATAATGGTGGATTTACCGGAAACACAATAGAAATTAAGTCTTACTTTACTGATCCAGCTAGTGAACCTAATTATTATTTGTATAAATACATTTATTCCAATCAAATTAAATCAAATTTTTATGTAGATCAAGACGAGTTTTTTAACGGCAACAGATTCTTCAGTATTTCCCAAAATAATGATTTAAAAGTAGGAGACAAGATAGAAGTCATCCATTACGGCATTTCTAAAACCTATTATAATTACATGAGTGTTCTGGTCAGCATTGCCGGAAATAATGGCGGAGGTCCATTTCAGTCTCCTCCCGCAACAGTTCGAGGAAATATCATTAATACTACAAATGTAGCGGATTATCCTTTGGGTTATTTTTCCCTAAGCGAAGTTGACATTAAGAATTACAAGATTGAATAACTATATTTGTATTCATAATTTTTAATTTGTAATTTATAACTTATAATTAACCATGTCTTCACATCACATCGTTCGCGACGACCAAGAACCGGCTTTAATAATTGCTAATGGCGCCGCGTGCCATCCGGAATTATTAGGACAATTACTAGAATGGTCTCCCCTAGTAATTGTATTAGATTCTGCCATGGAAAGAGTCATGCAATTAGATATCAAAGTCGATGTGCTTTTAGGTGATTTCGATCGCGGATTTGATCCCGAACAATATAAAACTTCCCAATACCCTATAGAAATTATTCATACTCCGGACCAAGATAAAACGGATTTAGAAAAAGCATTTGATTATTTAATTCAAAGAAAAATCCCGGCGGTAAATGTAGTTTGGGCAACTGGTAGAAGAGCAGATCATACGATTACCAATCTGACAAATATTGTTCGATATAGGAATCTATTGAAAATTGTTATTCTGGACGACCATTCAAAAATTTTTTTGCTACCCAACAAATTCGAAAAATGGTACTCTGCAAATACACCCATTTCGTTAATTCCCATTGGCCACGTTAACGGAATTCATTCTGATAATTTATTTTATCCGTTAAAAGATGACAGTTTAACTATTGGGTATAGAACCGGAAGCAGCAATCACGTCACCAAAGATGGTATCGTTACAATAGAACACAATGAAGGCGATTTATTAATGATGGAATGCATAGATTGATCTTGAAAAACAATTTTATACTCAAGCATAATCTATTAAATGCTTCTTATATCTTGCCAAAAAGAGATTGACTATCTTTGCATCCGAATTATAGAAAATGAAAGCGAAAACAATTACCGAAAAAACTAATTTACATCCGAGAAATCTTGATAGATTTGGGTACGATTTTGAACAATTAATCAAAGACAATCCTGAATTAAAAAATTTTGTTGCTGTCAATGAGCACAATATCGAAACGATCGATTTTAGTAATCCAGATGCTGTCAAGGCATTAAACAAAGGTTTATTAATCAGTCATTACGACATACAAGATTGGGATATCCCTAAAAACTATCTTTGTCCTCCCATCCCGGGAAGAGCTGATTACATTCATTATTTAGCTGATTTATTAGCTTCAAGCAATAACGGAATCATTCCACAAGGAGAAACAGTACAAGGTTTAGATATCGGCATTGGTGCGAACTGTATTTACCCTATAATAGGAAACGCTTCTTATGGCTGGAGTTTTGTTGGTACAGATATTGACGAAAATGCGATTCAAAATTGTAAAAAAATTATTGAAGCAAATCCAAAGTTAATTGATCCAATTAGTTTGCAATTACAAACGGAATCCCGTTTTATTTTTAAAAACATAATCACTCCAGAAGATAAATTTACATTTACTATTTGCAATCCTCCTTTTCATGCTTCCCAAGATGAAGCCACTAAAAGCTCCGTGCGAAAAATAAACAATTTAGAATCCCGAAGCCTCGCGACAAAAACTACAAAACCCGTTTTGAATTTTGGTGGCCATAATGCCGAGTTATGGTGTGAAGGTGGCGAACTAGGTTTTGTTACCCAAATGATTTACGAAAGCGCAAAATATCCAATGCAATGTCTTTGGTTTACTACACTCATTTCCAAAAGAGATAATCTGTCCAGTATTTACAAAACGTTAAACAAGGTAAGTACAGCGGAGATAAAGACAATTGATATGGCTCAAGGCCAAAAAACAAGCCGAATTGTAGCATGGACTTTTTTGAGCGAAGCACAACAGAAAGCCTGGAAATTTTAAAAAATAACTTTTATTACTTCTTATTCTTATTAATTGTCAAAAATTGTCTACAATAATATAATTATTGTATTTTCAAAAAAAACAAATCCTTTTACTTTTTCTATAAAATAGTCCATAAATAATGATAATCCATTATTTATGGACTATTTCTGATTATTTTATAAAAATTAACGTTATTTTAGTAGTAATTTAGCCGTCACAATCTTAAAAACCCAAAAATGAAAAAATTATTTTTTATTCTGACCTTTCTTTTTTCGGCAGGCTTAACTGCTCAGGAAATTAAAGTTTCAGGAGTTGTAACTGACGACTCTAATGCTACTTTACCAGGTACAACCGTACTTGTCAAAGGAACTACCAAAGGTACAACTACAGATGCGGACGGTAAGTTTACAATTACTGCTAAAACAGGGAATGTTTTACAATTTTCATATGTGGGACTGGAAACTAAATCGGTAACTGTAACAGGTATTACATTAAACGTTACCTTGATGGGAAGCGGAGAAACACTACAGGATGTTGTTGTAATAGGTTCACGTAATCCTACCAGAACGGTCACAGAATCTGCTGTACCAATTGATGTAATCAGCATGAAAGAGATTGCTTCACAAGGTCCACAAGTTAACTTAAACCAAATCTTGAACATGGTTGCGCCATCGTTTACATCAAATACTACGACTGTAGCTGATGGAACGGATCACATTGACCCGGCTCAATTAAGAGGTTTAGGACCGGATCAAGTATTGGTATTGGTTAACGGAAAAAGAAGACATACTTCTTCTTTAGTAAATATTAATGGTTCACCGGGAAGAGGATCTGTAGGAACAGATTTAAATGCGATTCCTGCTTTTGCTATCGAAAAAATCGAAGTGTTGAGAGACGGAGCTTCCGCACAGTATGGATCTGACGCCATAGCTGGGGTTATCAATATTAATGTCAAGAAAAACACCAATAAATTAGATGTTGCCCTTTTTGGAGGAGGAAATCTTTCAAAAGGAGCTAATGACCATACTGGTGGTATTGATGGTGGCAATTACCAATTAGACTTAAACTACGGAACAGGTCTTGGTAAAGAGAAAAGCTTTATTAATGCAACTGCCAGTTTTCAACTTAGAGATGCGACTAGCCGAGCTAAAGATGTGACCGGTAATTTATTTAATGCCTACAATGCCGTTGAACAAAGAGCTGCTGAAGCTGGAACAAACATTAATGCCTTGTTTGGAAACATTACTAATACACCTAATACAACACAAATACTTACCACAATAAAACAGTTTGCTCCGCAAGTAGGTTATTTTACAGCGTCGCAACAAACTGCTATAACAGGTGCTCTAACTATTTCTCAAATGCAAACCGCATTAAACTTTGATGCTACAGCAGGAGAATTAGCGTACAGAAGTCTTGAAAGAAAAGATTTCAATATGAGAGTTGGACAATCTTCTTTGAGAAGCGCCCAATTCTTTTTGAACGCCGCTTATCCAATCAATGATAAATTAGAAGTGTATGCTTTTGGCGGAACTAGCTATAGAACCGGCGAAGCTGCAGGTTTTTACAGAAAACCAAATCAAGCCAGATCATATACCGGATTATATCCAAACGGCTTCTTACCAGAAATTCATTCTACAATTGGCGATGTATCTGTAGCCGCTGGTCTTAGAGGTCTTTTATTCGAAAACTGGAATTTTGATTTAAGTAATACTTTTGGAAAAAATACTTTTGATTATAACATCGAAAACACGGTTAATGCTTCCTTAAGAGAAAAATCTGCAACTCAGTTTAATGCTGGAGGTTTAGGTTTCTATCAAAATACAACCAATTTTGATATGAATAGAAAATTTGATGTTATGAAAGGACTGAACGTTGCGTTTGGTGCTGAATACAGACATGAAAACTTTAATATCAATGCTGGTGAACCAGATTCATATAACCTATATGACATCAATGGAACAGCAGTTACGGGGACAACCCCTGCTAATATTAAAGTTACTGATTTTTACGGTGCTAATAGACCAGGTGGAGCACAAGTATTCCCGGGTTTCAGACCTGCAAATGCCATTGACAAGGGACGTAATAGTGTAGCCGTTTATACTGATTTAGAATTAGATCTTACTGACAAATGGTTAGTTAATGGAGCTGTTCGTTTTGAGAATTATTCTGATTTTGGAAATACAACTAATTTCAAAGTGGCATCTCGTTACAAACTAACGGATAACATCAATTTGCGTGGTGCTGTTTCAACTGGATTTAGAGCCCCATCGCTACATCAAATCTATTTTAATTCAACAGCTACTCAATTCGTAGGCGGTGTTCCATTTGAAGTTGGAACTTTTAGCAATGACTCTCCAGTTGCAAAAGCTTTAGGAATTCCAACATTAAAACAAGAAGAATCTAAAAGTGCCAGTATTGGATTTACTGCAAAAATACCTGATGCTAATATCACTTTAACAGCTGATGCCTATGTTGTTAAAATAAATGACAGAGTCGTTCTTACAGATCAATTTACTTCGAATGCTGTTACTAAACAATACTTTGATGCCGCAGGAGCAACTGCAGCAACTTTCTTTGCAAATGCAATTGACACGGAGTCAAAAGGAATTGATGTTGTAATTAGCCATAAAACAAGTTTCGGTGAAGGGTTATCTTTAAAAACTGATTTATCTGGTACTATTTCTAATACAAGAAGAGTCGGTTCAATACACGCATCACCGATACTTGAAGCAGCAGGTCAGATAAACAGATACTATTCAGAATCCTCAAGAATTTATCTTCAAGAAGCAGTGCCAAGAGTTAAAGCTAATTTAACAAATTCACTTTCTTACAGAAAATTCGATTTCTTCTTGAGAAACGTTTATTTTGGTAAAGTAACAGATCCAAATACAGCAGACGTAAATGGAGATGGAAGAGTTGAAGGTATTGTAGTAAACGGTCAACCAGTAGAAATTGAGCACCCAATCTGGGGAGCAAAAATTATTACTGATTTGTCAGTTGGTTTCAAAATTACCAATGCTGCAAAAATTGTTATTGGAGCTAATAATATTTTTGATATTTATCCAGATATGAATCTTGGAACGCAAACTGCAATCAAACCTAGATTAGTGTCAGGAGCTATCGATTATACAGCTGCTCCATCGACAATCGATTTATCAAATGCAAATCAATTTGTATATTCAAGAAACACATCTCAATTTGGTCAAAACGGTCGTTTTGTTTTTGCCAGATTGAGCTTCAGTTTTTAGAAAAATATTTTTAGAATATGGAAAGCCATCAACAAAAAGTTGATGGTTTTTTTTTGGCTTAAACTTTGGTAAAAAAAGAATTCAAACTTTGTACCTTTGTTCCTCTTAACCTTTGTCCATTTTTTAAATGAATTTCCAAGTAGTATCTGATTACCAGCCTAAGGGCGACCAACCCCAGGCGATTGAAAAATTGACCCAAGGGATTATTGATGGTGAAAAATTCCAAACTTTATTGGGAGTTACGGGATCTGGAAAAACATTTACGGTAGCCAATGTGATTCAGGAAGTGCAAAGACCCACTTTGGTTTTGGCACATAATAAAACCTTAGCGGCACAATTGTACTCGGAATTCAAACAGTTTTTTCCAAATAATGCCGTGGAATATTTCGTTTCTTATTACGATTATTACCAGCCCGAAGCATTCATGCCTGTAACGGGTGTTTTCATTGAAAAAGATTTATCTATCAATGAAGAATTGGAAAAAATGCGAATGTCAACAACCGCTTCGTTGCTTTCTGGACGAAGAGATATTTTAGTAGTGGCATCGGTTTCGTGTTTGTATGGTATTGGAAATCCTATCGAATTTCAGAAAAACTTGATTCCAATTGAGAAAGGACAAATCATCTCCCGAACTAAATTATTGCATCAACTGGTACAAAGTTTATATTCCAGAACTGAAGCCGATTTTAATCCCGGAAGTTTTAGAATAAAAGGTGACACCGTAGATATTTATCCCAGTTATGCCGATGAAGCGTATCGAGTTCATTTTTTTGGAGAAGAAATCGAAGAAATCGAAAGTTTCGATACAAAGAATTCTCAAGTAATTGAAAAATTTGAAAAACTGACGATTTACCCCGCCAATATGTTTGTGACGTCTCCAGATGTTTTGCAAAATGCTATTTGGGAAATTCAACAAGATTTAGTAAAACAAGTCGATTATTTCAAAGAAATAGGAAAACATCTGGAAGCAAAACGATTGGAAGAACGTACCAATTTTGACTTAGAAATGATTCGAGAACTCGGCTACTGCTCCGGGATTGAAAATTATTCCCGTTACTTGGATGGACGTTTGCCAGGCACAAGACCTTTTTGTTTATTGGATTATTTCCCAAAAGATTATTTAATGGTAGTAGACGAAAGCCATGTGACACTATCTCAAGTTAGCGCTATGTATGGTGGAGACAGAAGCCGAAAAGAAAACTTAGTAGAATACGGTTTCCGTCTTCCTGCTGCTATGGACAATCGTCCATTAAAGTTTGATGAATTTGAAGCCATGCAGAACCAAGTGATTTATGTTTCTGCAACACCGGCAGACTATGAATTACAAAAAACGGAGGGTGTCGTTGTTGAGCAACTGATTCGTCCTACAGGACTATTGGATCCCATCATTGAAATCAGACCTAGTTTAAACCAAATTGATGATCTTATTGAAGAAATTCAGGTTCGGGCTGAAATTGACGAACGTGTTTTGGTCACCACTTTAACCAAGAGAATGGCAGAAGAGCTAGCCAAATATTTAACAAAAGTCAATATTCGTTGCCGTTATATTCACTCTGAAGTAGACACACTGGAACGTATAGAAATCATGCAAGATTTACGAAAAGGAATCTTTGATGTGTTGATTGGTGTAAATTTACTTCGTGAAGGTTTGGATTTACCCGAAGTTTCATTAGTGGCTATTCTCGATGCAGACAAAGAAGGTTTTTTACGAAGCCATCGTTCGCTTACACAAACAATTGGTCGCGCTGCGAGAAATTTGAATGGAAAAGCGATTATGTATGCCGATAAAATTACCAATAGTATGCAAAAAACCATTGATGAAACCAATTATCGCAGAACCAAACAAATGAATTACAATACTGCAAATAATTTGGTTCCTCAAGCTTTGAATAAAAAAATCGAGAGCGCCTTTACCAAAAATCCTTTAGCAGATTATGAATTAGGGTATACTCTTTCATCTGCAGCCGAACCTGTTACTGAATATTTATCAAAAGTTGAAATAGAAAAACGCATTCGTGAAAAACGAAAAAACATGGAAAAAGCGGCAAAGGAATTGGACTTTATGCAGGCCGCAAAATTACGTGATGAAATAAAAGCGCTGCAAGGACAATTAACTTAATTCTGTTCTTCCTGAAAAACAGTCAATAAAACTTCGGCATCAATAATTACATTTGGTGCTTCCTTCATTAACTGAAGAATACGTTTTGTAGCTTCTGGATTGAGTCCCATGTCTATGGCTATTTGTTGGATAGCGATAGTTTCTTTTTTATGTATAACTCCATCACTATGCATTAACAAAGCGAGTCTATAAAATTGTTGAATACGTTGAAAATTTGATTTAATTGGTAATTGGGGTAGTTCCTGATGAAACAAATCATTGAATCCTCCTTTTACTATGTTTAATTCATTGGCAACAATAAACAAAAAATCGTATTCTCTTTTATGCAATTTTCCGTCAACAGTAGAAAAAGCAATCATCTCTAAAAGTAAACTTCTTTTTTCCTCGTAAGTATCCATGAAATTATTATTTTTAGCTAAAATATTGTTTTTTTTAAATAAAACCACAAAATACCAGTAATGATTCAACAGCTCAAGTTAATTCTTATCATACTACTTTTTGCGACAGTAAAAAATTTCGCTCAACAAAGCACCGCATCAAAACAGGTTTCTACCTTTACTATAGAGGCGCCACAACTTAAAACTGCAAAGAAAATCTGGGTATATCTACCTAAAAATTACTTATCTTCAAAAAAGAAATACTCCGTGATCTACATGCACGATGCCCAAAATCTATTTGATGCTAAAACTTCCTATTCTGGTGAATGGAATGTTGATGAAAAATTGGATAGTCTCAATGCACAAGTCATTGTCATAGGAATCGAACATGGAAATGACAAACGTTTAGAGGAATTAACGCCTTATAAAAATGCAAAATATGGTGACGGAAAAGCAACTGATTATTTGGAATTCATCGTAAAAACGTTGAAGCCACAAATTGATAAAACTTACAGAACAAAATCTGAGAAAAAAAACACCACTATCATGGGAAGTTCTTTAGGTGGTTTGACTTCCTTTTACGCTACTTTAAAATATCCTGAAGTATTTGGTAAAGCAGGAATTTTTTCACCCGCTTTTTGGATTAACCGCAAGGAAATTTTCGAATTAGAAGAAAAAAATAAAAAGCAAAAAACGAAATATTATTTCCTTTGTGGAGATAAAGAAGGAGATGATGATTCTATGGTGAGCGACCTCAATAAAATGGAATATTTGATAAATACTAAAAGATGTAATTGCTTAAATTTGAATGAAAAGAAAATAGTAAAAGGAGGACAACACAATGAAAAGTTATGGCGCGATGGTTTTGTGAAAGCAGTTTTATGGCTTGGTTATTAATTCCTCTTCATGTAAAACATAAATACAAATAATTTTAAGTACTAAATCAGATTCAGATGGAACTAATCTTAAGAGAATACAACCTTAAATTAAAACACACCTTTACGATTTCAAGAGAATCGATTGACTTCCAACCTTCATTGATTGTAACATTAAAAAGTGACGGATGCTCCGGTTTTGGCGAAGCGACATCTAATCCATATTATAAGACAACCGTTTCAATGATGATGCAGGATTTAGAAAAAATTCGATCTGTAATTGAAATTATGACAAATGAAACACCCGAAGAATTTTGGACAAAAATTCATCCTTACTTAAAAGACAATATGTTTGCTTTGTGCGCTTTGGACATGGCGTATACTGATTTGTATGCTCGCAAAAAAGGAAAGAAATTGTACGAGTTATGGAATTATTCCATCGATAAAAATCCATTGACCGATTATACTATTGGGATAGCTTCCATAGAAAAAATGGTTTCTAAAATGAATGAATTGCCTTGGCCGATTTATAAAATTAAACTAGGCACCAAAGAAGATATTACCATTGTAAAAGAGTTACGAAAACACACTAATGCCATTTTTAGAATCGATGCCAATTGTGGTTGGGGAGTGGAAGAAACCATAAATAATGCAGTCGAGTTAAAAAAACTAGGCGTAGAATTTTTGGAACAACCCATGAAGGCTGACAATTGGGAAGGACACAAGGAAGTTTTTAAACATTCTGTTTTACCAATAATTGCTGACGAAAGTTGTATTACAGAAGAAGATGTGGCCAAATGTCACCATCATTTTCATGGCGTAAATGTCAAATTAGTAAAATGTGGCGGACTAACTCCCGGAAGACGAATGATTGACGAAGCCAAGAAATTAGGTTTAAAAACGATGGTGGGTTGCATGACCGAATCTACAGTAGGGATATCGGCAATTGCGCATTTATTGCCGCAATTGGATTATGTAGATATGGATGGCGCATTGCTTTTGGCAGAAGATATTGCAACTGGTGTAACCATAGATTTTGGAAAAATAATCTATTCAGACTTAAATGGTACGGGTGTAACTTTAATTTAATTCTAAATGAAAGTCAACCAATTTCCAGATCGAATAATAGAAATCGACAATACAGACTATTTATATTTTGGTGGAACGGCCTATTTGGGTTTACCAACACATCCTGAATTCCAAAAACTGCTCATTAAAAATATTTTACAATGGGGAACAGCTTATGGAAGTTCGAGAAGTGCCAATATTCAACTGACCGCCTACGAAAACGGCGAACGATTTTTAACCAGTTTCATCAAAGCGGATGCAGCTCTTACCCTTTCTTCTGGCATGTTAGCAGGAAAATTAGTTATTGAAGCAGTAACACCTGAAACGGATTTATTTTTTCATTTTCCTGATACACACATTGCCATCAAAGCGGTAAATAGTATTCCTTTTTTTATTGGAAATGAATTAAATCCTCGTTTGCTGGATAACGTAACTGAAAAAATTACGATTCTAACCGATGCTGTTCCTTCCTTTCATGTAAAACCAATCGATCTTTCAGTCCTAAATTTAATTCCTCCCAATAAAGAAATTACTTTGGTTGTAGACGAATCCCATTCGCTTGGAATTTTAGGGACGAATGGTTGTGGCATTTATTCAAATATTGATCTTCCCAATATTAAAAGAAAAATTATGGTATCCTCTTTAGGTAAAGCCTTTGGACTCACGGGAGGAATTATTGCAAGCGACTTTGAATTTATTAATCAGATGGCAACCCATGATACTTTTGTTTCCAGTGCCGGAATGAATGCGGCATTTGTACAAACCATGGCTGATGCGGCAGCGATTTATTTGCAACAACATCAAAAATTAAAAGACAATTTGAATTATGTAGAAGCTCATTTAATTAAAAATAAAGCAATTAATTTTGATCCAAATTACCCTTTAATTTATCCTGAAATTGAAGGAATAAATGAAATTTTCACTTCGAATAAAATTATTGTAACCAATTTTAAATACCCGACTGACACCACCGATTTAAATCGAATTGTAATTACTGCCAATCACAAAAAAGAAGATTTGGATAAAATAATTCACATTCTGAACCAAAACCAATTCTAAATCTAAAATTGTGGTGCAATTGCTTTTTAACCGTACCTTTGTAAAAAATTAGAATATGATGACAAACAACGATATCTTTAAAAAACTTCGCGTGGCTTTAATGTTACGTGACGATCAAATAGTTGAAATATTAGAATTAGTAGATTTTAGAATCACTAAATCAGAATTAGGTGCTTTTTTCCGTGATGAAAAACATGAAAATTATATGGAATGTGGCGACCAAGTGTTGCGTAATTTCCTAAACGCTTTAGTAATTCACTTGCGTGGAACGAAAGAAAATCCTAAAAACCCAAATGATGTTTTAGCTAAACACAAAGCTCAAATTCCTGCAAAAGAAGGAGCTAAAGACAGACCCGAGTTTAAGGCAAAACCAAGAGACGAAGAAAAATCAAGAGGCGACGAAGCACCTTCAAAATCAAGACCTGCTACAAAAAACACTTCTAAAAAACAATATCCAAAAGGAAATTCAAAAGTTCAAATAGTGGAGAAAGTGAAATTTAATTTTGGAAAGAATAAAAAATCATAACTGTGAAAACGGCATTGTTTATAGGCAGCTCCGGTTTAATAGGTTCACAACTATTGAATCTTCTTTTAGATCGCAGTGACTATCTAAAAGTAATCACTTTCGTAAAAAGAGATACCGGAATAGAGCATCCAAAAAATACGCGAAACATCATTGATTTTGACAAGCCGAAAACCTATAAAGATTTAGTTATTGACGATGATTTCTTTTGTACAACTGGTTTTTTATGTAAAATATATTAAATTTAATCCTTTAATTTATTTGCTATGAAAACACTCCGACAATTGAGTTTAAAACCCGTACTAATCATTATTAAAATTAATGCAACTTGGCGACCACGAGCAAATGATTTCAATACAGGTAATTACTTAAGGGGTATAACACCAATAGCTAACCAAAATAATCTTATTATCAGTGTTACTGCAGGAACTTTAAAATAGCTTTTTATTGGGACTTCAATCGTAATGAAACGATTAATTTCGATTTATTTTAATTTTAATTTTGAATCAAATAATGAATTAACATCCATTCAAGGAACAAATACATATGAATGAACCTGGTCAGTTACAGATACCTATATCGACTCTTTATCCAATTTTAAATTCGACATTACTTTTACCGCGCCAATTCATTTTGTGGGAATAGTAGATGATTGGGAAATTATTGATGAATCCGCCAGTTAAATCAAATTAAGAGACGTTATAGAACGCAACAATCAAAAGGACTTTTTAACATTTAGCAAAAATAACAAATTGTATTAAGCCCAAAAACAACCTGGTTTCAAAAACGAATATTTGAAATTCATTATTGCTTTTAAGAATACAAAAAAATCGTCCCGATATTTTACGAGACATTTTTTTTGAGTATACTTTTTAGCGGCACTCTAAATTCAAAACTCCATATAGTAGAAATTGGGCTATACAAAATCTTAGTTTTTTAATTATATCAGCACAGTAGTTAAAATCCGATTACCAAAACCGAAGGTTTAGAGCAACAGAAGTTTAGCATGATTTCACTTAAAGCCAACTTAAAGCTGATCTATATTTAAAAAATTAGTGTCAAACCAAAAAAAAAATTAATTTAGTCCTGTCGTCTTCTAATGCCAGATCGTTCCCCTTCAGCATCAAAAAATAAACTGAAATTTCAAACCATAACCATAATCAAAAAAATGACAAAATTAAATTCCGATCAGAAAAATGCTTCTAACATTAGTAATGGAGTAATGCTAAATGCATATCCAGATAGCATTGGAACCAATTTGAGTGATATCGTTACTATGCTAAAAATGCCACAGTTTAAAAATACATTTTCGCTGTTTTATGTTTTACCTACTTTTTTTAATAGTGACTTAGACCGAGGCTTTTCGATTATAAATTATGACATTAATGAAGAATTAGTTTCAAAAAAAGATCTGCTAGCTTTAAGTGAATTAAATATTATGTTAAAGTTTGACATTGTTTTAAATCATTTATCTGTTGCTTCACCGCAATTTAAAGATTTAATTAAAAATGGTAATCAATCTAAATTTAAAGACTTTTTTATCGACTGGAATGAATTCTGGCAAGGTAACGGGGACCTTAACGAAGATGGCGTAATTGTTCCTAAAAAAGATTTTTTGGACAAGCTTTTTATGCGCAAATCAGGCCTTCCTATTTTAAAAGTTTTATTTCCTGACGGAAAAGAAAAACCATATTGGAATACATTTTACCAAAAAGTCACCTATCAAAAAATTTCGACAGCGGAATTAAAATCTATAGTAAATTTAAGTACAGAACACGCAATTCAGATTTGCGAAAAAGTAAACAGAGCTATTGACGAAAATCAAGATTTACAGTCTTTAGATTTAGGCGATCAATCCGCGTTTAAAGCTGATGTACTGCAAATACTGAATAGAAATCGCACCTATTTAGGTCAAATGGATGTAAATGCAAAATCGCCATTAGTCTGGGAATTTTATGAAGAAGTTTTGTCCAAGGTAGCGAGCTATGGCGGTCAGATTTTGAGATTGGATGCATTTGCCTATTTACATAAAGAAATAGGAGAAACCAACTTTTTCAACAAGCCGGGGACTTGGAACTATTTGGCAAAAATAAATAAAATAGCAAAAAAAAATAATTTAATACTACTTCCGGAAATCCATGCGGAGTTCGGATTGCATCTTCATGATCAAGTTGCTGACGAAGGTTATGCTATTTATGATTTTTTCCTTCCCGGCCTAACTATTCATGCAATCGAAAAAGGCACCAATAAAGCGCTAATAACTTGGGCAAAAGAAATCATTACTAAAGGATTCAAAACGGTCAATATGCTTGGATGTCATGATGGTATTCCAGTATTGGATTTAAAAGGTAAAGAGATAAACGGCGTTTATCATAAGGGACTTTTAGAAGATGAGGAAATTTCAGAAATGATGGATCTTATTATAGAACGTGGTGGTCAAGTAAAAAATCTTTATGGAGCAGATGGTAAAAAAATTTCTTATTATCAAGTCAATGCCACTTATTTTAGTGCTTTAGGTGAAAACGAGCAAAAACTACTCTTGGCCAGAGCTATTCAAATGTTTATGCCTGGAATTCCTCAAATATGGTATTTAGATATTTTTGCTGGAGCAAATGATTACCAATCAGTTGAAAAAGCTGGAAAAGATGGACATAAAGAAATTAATAGAACCACTTTAAGTTTAAAAGATATTGAAGATGGTCTAAAAAAAGAAGTGGTGACCAAACAGTTAGAAATTATTCGATTAAGAAATACTTCAAAGGCATTTTCAGGAACTGTGGCATTTAAGGAAACTACTGATGAGGAAATTAATATAATTTGGACAAATGATGGCGAATTTGCGCAATTGCAAGCAAATCTTAAAACACATGATTTTTCAATTCGATATTCCGAACTGGGTAACGAGAAAAGTATCAAATTATAAACCTTGAACTATTCATTAAAAGGGATTTAGCTAAAGATAACAAAAACCATTTTATTTATTTAAAATGGTTTTGTGTCTTAAAAACTAAATAAATATCATGCTGACATTTAACAAAGATTACTTTGCTCTCGCTGTTTTATTTTTTTTTATTGAAATTTTAATTGCCTTTTTTATCCATGATACTTTTATTAGGCCTTATTTTGGAGATATTTTGGTTGTTATTCTAATGTATTCTTTTTTAAAATCATTTTTCAAATTTCCCGTTTTAAACGTTGCACTATTTGTTTTGATTATCTCCTTTACTGTTGAATTTCTTCAATTTTTAAATATTGTCGAAAAGCTAAGCTTAGAAAAATCACAAATTCTAAAAACGGTTCTTGGAACTTCATTCTCATGGATTGATTTACTAACTTATATTGCCGGAATTACAATCATTATTGTCATCGAAAAATATTACTTAAAAAAAGAACTAACATTTACATCTAAACCATAACTCACGAATTTACAATAAAAAAACGATCCTTTAGTCCTGAATTGGTTGAAACGATTATTTGCGTTACATTATTTTTTTATAGGAAATCTTGATTATTACCAAGGTATAGGATTGTAATCTTTTAAGAATTTCCCACACCAATGTTTTCCAGTATTAATTCCGTCAAACAACGGGTCCATAACCCGTGCCGCACCGTCAACAATATCTAATGGCGGTTGAAAATCCTCTAATTCTTGTTTCTTTTTAGCTAATTCTGCTGGATCTTCATCGGTTACCCAACCGGTATCCACCGCATTCATAAATATACCGGCTTTAGCCAGTTCTCCTGCAGCGGTATGAGTAAGCATATTCAAAGCGGCTTTGGCCATATTGGTATGGGGATGACGGGCTTCTTTAAAAAAGCGATGAAACTTCCCTTCCATCGCCGACACATTAATGATGTGCTTTTTCCCCGTATTGTCTTTCTTCATTACTTCAGAAAGACGGTTACACAATACAAATGGCGCCACAGAATTAACGAGCTGTACTTCAATCATTTCAGTTGTTTCTATTTGCCCTAGCTTTAATCGCCAGCTATTCGTCTTCCTTAAATCTACCTGCTGCAAATCAGCATCTAACTCCCCTTCCGGAAAAACTTCATTGGCTACAAGCGTGTTATCAAAACTGTATGGAATCTGAGATAATTTGGCAGATGCACTTAATCCAATTCCCGGTTCTGGGCCATGCCACGTGACCGGCATATTTTGATTTGACGAAACCCCTGCTGTTAGTACTTTTAATTCCTGTAGACAGTCCGTATGATCCTGTAATAAATCTTGGGCGTATTTTGGTAAAGAAACTATTGGACACTCCTCATTTTCCATTAAATGTGTATAGAAACCCGCTGGACGTCTCACGGTTTGCGCAGCATTATTAATCAAAATATCCAAACGTTCGTATTTTTGTTCAATAAAATTGCAAAAAATCTCTACACTCGGAATATGACGTAAATCCAATCCATGAATCTTCAGTCGATGCCCCCAATCCATGAAATCATCTTCCTTAGCGAAGCGCAATGCCGAGTCTACCGGAAAACGAGTTGTTGCAATAACTGTTGCTCCTCCTCGCAAAAGCATTAATGTGATATGATATCCTATTTTTAACCGAGAACCAGTGATAACCGCAATTTGTCCTTTTACATCAGCCGTTTGAAAACGTTTTGCATAATTAAAATCGCCACAATCCATGCACATAGTATCATAAAAGTGATGCATTTTAGTAAACTCCGTTTTACAGACATAACAATTTCTGGGTGTCTCTAATTCTAGTTGTTCTTTATTAGCCAAATCATTCATGGCCAGCAATTTTGGTGCAACAAAAACACTCGCTTCACGCGCATGGCGTATTCCTGTTTCCTTACGAGCTGTTTTATCCCGTTTTTCCATTTTTCGTTTTGCTGCTAATTTTCCATCCTTTACTCTACGGGAAAACTCCTCACGATCCGGTCTGGAAAACATTCCGGCCTCTTTAATTAACGCTGTTCTTTGCGCTGTAGGAATATCAAATATTTGGTCTGTATTTGTATTTAATTGTGCCAAAATAGCGATGCACTTATCAATTTCTTCTGAATTAATTGCACTCTTAGTATCTATTTCACTAATCCTCATCATAAAAAAATCGTATCGATCTCAGCGTAAATACCAAGGCCGCAAATATAGTTCTAAAATTTTGGCTGTCATTCCTTTTTTTCTGTTAGTCGCTGTAAACTATTTGCCTTAAATTATTTAAATATATTTTTTTATGATACTCCTCTTACTTTATTTTTATTTGATAAAAATTTAACAGTTTACAATATCAATTGTAATTGGAGTACGATCACTTTAAGAAAGCCAGAAAACAACTGTCAGTTACCCTAAAATTATTGATTTCCAAACTTAATATCACAATCTATGTAGTAGCAACAACTGAAAATTAGTTGAAATTATAGCATCCCAAAAAAGTCATGTTTGTTGGATTAATTGCTTTTTTTATATCTTTGTAAAGTAATAAAACACGACCAATATTCCCCAAAATAATCACAGCCACAAGAAGTTAACATTAACCTACAAAAATTTGACATCTATCTAAAAAACAACGAAATGAGAAGAATCAATTTTGCTTTAATTTTAATTGGAACATTATTATTGAGCATAACAATTTCATCAAAAAGTTTGGGGAATAAAACTTCTACAATTTCTGAATCAGATAATTCAATAGAAGAAAAGCTTTTAAAACATGTAAATATTATAAAGGATTTAGTTCGTACCAATCCAAATTATAATAATAAAATTGCTTTTTTTATCGACATGGAAATCATGTCTGGAAAAAACAGATTTTTCATCTATGACTTACAAAAAGATAAAATAATTGATCAGGGTTTAGTTGCTCAAGGTTTTGGTTCAAGAATTGATCCGGAGGGGAAATTAAAATTCAGTAATGAAAATAATTCCCTTTGCACTTCATTAGGCAAATATTCTGTAGGAAATAGCTACTATGGACAATACGGTAAAGCCTACAAATTATATGGATTAGATGCCACAAACAATAATGCAGAAGTAAGAAACATTGTGTTGCATAAAAATCAAAAATTGCCTTATGAAGAACAAGATAAACCAATAGGTTACAGTTTTGGTTGTCCTATGGTAAATGACATCTATTATTCCCGAATTGAAAAATTAATTGACAACTCTAAAAGAAATATTCTTTTAGACATTTACTATTAAACACATCAATATTAATGAGTATTTGTTAAAACTAGTGAACATCCAAACCGGCAACTTCTGGTCAGATTTCAATATTATTTATCTTATCAACAATCGCTTAATCCGTACTAACAATTCGTTTGGACTAAATGGCTTGGTGATAAAATCATCTGTCCCTAATTCAAAAGCTTTCAATACCGTTTTTTCTAAACCTACGGCAGACAAAATAATGATTGGAATATCTAGTTTCAATTCGATTTTCACTTTATTTACTATATCAAGACCTGAAGCAAACGGCATCTCTATGTCGGAAATAATTAAATCTGGATTTTCCGAGACTATTTTCTCTAATGCTTCTTTGCCATCATTACATGAAATGACCTCATATCCTTCGCGACTTAGTTTAAACTCCATGGTTTTTAACATCATCTCATCATCCTCGGCAATTAGTATTTTCATTTTTTATTATTATTTTTTAATAGCAAAATTAAACGGGTGTAACCTAAAATAATTCTTTTTTTAAGAGAAAAAATTTTAATTATAAACTCAGAAAATTATATTTAAATATCAATTTACACTCTCTTATCTATTCTATTTATCAGCATTGCCATATAGAATTTCTAATTCTGCAAAAACCTGCTGGCAGATCTCATTAAACTTTTCAACTTCTTCTTTTCGCTTGTCTCCAAAAGGATTTACTTCGATTTCATTTTCAATAATTTCAATACTTTTAGATGCAGGTACAATTCCTAACAAAGTGATTGACGATTTTAATTTATGAATCTCCGCTTTTAAAATTTTAATATCATCCATTTGGTTTGAATTCAATATTATTTCTAAAGCCAAAGGGAGATTTTGCATAAACAAATTTACCATCTTTTGGATAAAAGTGGCGTCACCCTCGGCAAATTCATTTAAATAGGTAAAATCTACAAGTTTTGGGATATTTATTTCCTGATTTGGTTCGTCAATAAAACTGTTATTATTAGCATTCATTAAATTATGATATATTTTTTCAATTAATTCATTAAAATCAAATGGCTTAGATAGATAATCATTCATCCCATTATCTAAGCAACGTTTTTTTTCTATTGAAGTGGCATGCGCAGTTAATGCAATTATTGGTGTTTTTGATTTCGGTCCAAAGTTCGTTCGTATATACTTTGTCAGTTCAATACCGTCCATTTCGGGCATTTGAATATCCATCAAAATAATATCATAATTGTTATTCGCAATTTTATCAATAGCAATTTTCCCATTATCAGCAACATCAATTGTTTTATCAAATTTCTCAAAAACTTTAACCGCTAAAAGTTGGTTCAGTTCATTATCTTCCACTAAAAGAATATTAATATTTTTCAGGAAATCAGATGATATTTTCTCTGTCTTTAATTTCACCGTTTTAACAATACCTTTCTGAGCCTTTTTATATTGAATTATAAATAAAAATTTACTTCCTTTATCAATTTCACTTTCAACTGTAATTGAACCTCCCTGCAATTCAATAAGTCTGCGAGTTATAGTAAGTCCTAAACCTGTCCCTCCAAATTTTCTTGTCGTTTCATTTGACGCCTGATTAAAACTTTCAAAAATTGAATCAATTTTATCATCAGGAATACCTACTCCGGTGTCAATTATTGCAAATTCCAAAAAAGTTTCCTGATCTGATTCTTTCACTTGAGAAACGATTAATTCAACATACCCTTTATCCGTAAATTTCAAGGCATTTCCAATCAAATTAATTAAAATCTGGGATAATCTTGTCGGATCTCCAATCAAAAAATCATCTATTTTATTGTCAATGTTAAAAATTAATTTTATTTTTTTTTCGTTTGCAATTGGAGAAAGTAGCTCCATTACTGCTTTTATATTTTGAGATAAAGAAAAATCTACTTCTTCAAATATCATTTTATCAGCTTCAATTTTAGAAAAATCAAGGATATCATTAATAACAATCATTAAATTCTTACCTGCTCTCTTTATTGCATTGACACTTTGCTTTTGTTGTTCATCTAAATTAGTGCCGTACAGAATTTTTGCAAATCCAAGAATTCCATTCATTGGCGTACGAATTTCATGACTCATATTAGTTAGAAACTGCTCTTTTACGCGAGTTGATTGTTCTGCTAAATCTCTTGCTTTTATTAATTCTCTTTCTATTTCCTTTTGATCACTGACATCTTGAATAGTCCCTAAAATTTTGAGTGGTTCATTATGTTCTCCATTCAAGCATTTTATATATTCGTTGATATATTTGATTGTACCGTTTTTACTGATTAAACTGTGGGTAAACTGTACTTCTGAATTATTTTCTTTAACGTAGTTAAGGTTCTTTTCAAAAAGTAGAACATCAGTCGAATTAATCAACCGTGACTTTAACAGGTCAATAGTTGGGCAATTATCATTCTCAATTTCAAAAATAGTATAGAATTGATCCGAAATAAATACTTCACCATCATTGAGATTAATTTCCCAGCTTCCTATTTTAGCTAGTTGTTGGGCTTCAAAAAGTCTTTTCGCATTTAATTTTAAAGCTAACTCCGTCTTTTTACGAAGAATAAGACTTTCGTGTAGTTTAAGTGCGTTTCTAATACTTTGAGAAATACCATCAGGAGTTAATAAGGTTTTTGGAATATAATCAGAGGCGCCTCCTAAAATAGCTTGGCTAGCAATTTTTTCATCTCCTTGAGAAGTCACAAAAATAACCGGGGTTTCAATACCTAAATCCCTCAGTTTTTTCAGAAATGATATTCCGTCACTATCCGGCATCATATAATCTAAAAAGATCAAATCATAATTAACTGACTTAATCTTTTCGATTCCATCTCGAGCCGAAAAAGCATTTTCAACGTCTGCAATAATTCCGGAATGTGATATTGAACGTATTATTGTGACCGTATCAACTTTGTCGTCATCAATAATTAATATTTTTAAAGTAACAGCCATGTTTTTTATTTGTTTTACTTCGAAAATTCTATACTATTCCAATAATCATTCAAAATGGAAAAAAAAACAACAATTTCTTCTTTTTCAGATGGTTTATGCATGTACCCTGCAATATTCAAATTTAAAGCATCATATTTTTTTTCTACATCATGTACGTTGCTAACCACAAATATTAAAATTGATTTTAGTTCATAATCAAATCTGATTTTATTTATTAAATCAATTCCGTTAATACCTTCACCATTAATATCAATCAACATAATTTTTGGAAGTGGCAATAATTTATTTTCACCGTGAAGCATTGACCATGCTTTGTTGTCATTTTCGGCAAAACATAAAGTTGATTTAATACCAATTTGAGAAAAAGCATTTACTGTATTTTCAATGAAAACTTTACAGTTATCTACAATTAAAATGTTAGTGGGTACCATCGATCATATTGATTTAAAAATTACATCTCACATAAAGACCAAAAATTCTTTAGTGTAGCAACTGAAGTAATAAATTTTTCAAAAGATAGCGGCTTTAAAATATAACCCGCAACATTTAGATTATAAGCATTAATCTTGTCACTATCTTCATTAGAAGTGGTCATTACGAAAACGGATATATTTTTAAGATTTTCGTCTTCTCTTACGATTTTAAGGAATTCAATTCCATTCATCTTTGGCATATTTATATCCAAAATAATGATTCTGGGCAAAGGAATAATCGAATTACGTAACATATCTAATGCTTCCACACCATTACCGGCAACAAAAAGTTCATTTTTGATATTATTTTTCGAAAAGGCACGCTTTACATTCATTACATCAACCTCATCGTCTTCCACTAATAAGATATTCACCAATTTTTGTATCATATATTTAATTTTTTAAGCTTATTACTTTTGGCCAATTAATTTGAAAAACTGAACCATTATTTATTACCGCTGGTGTGTATTGAATTTTTCCACCAACCATTTCTACAATTTTGCTGCTAATTGTTAACCCTGCTCCTGTCGAATCTAAAAAGTCTTTTGAATTGACGGTATAAAAAATAGCGAAAATTTTATTTCTCACTTCTTCAGCTATGCCGGGACCATCATCACTTATTTTTATTTCATAATCGCTTTCATTTTCACTAACATCTACAAACACATTTTTGATTTCTTTATCGTGAAATCGAACTGCATTGTCTAGCAAATTAAAAATAACTTTGTTCATTTTTTTTCCTAAGGTAATACAGTTTTCATTGTACAAATTATAATTTAAATGAAACTTAACATTTGTTTTATTATCCAAAGTTACCATGCATTCCTTCACAAGTTTAGGAATATTCACCTCATACTCTTCCATGTCAGTTCTATTAATTCTAGAAAGCTCCAACAATGCGTTCAACATGTTTTCAAGACGTCCGACTCTATTTTTTAATAAACTAAAATTGTTTAAAATATCTATGTTTATATCGGGCCCTAAATCATCTTCAATCCATGTTGCAATATTAGCAATTGCTCTCATGGGTGTTTTTATATCATGAGAGACAAGATAAACAAAATTTTCATATTCTTTTTTAAGAGCTGAGAGCTCTTCCTGACATTTTTGTGCTGACTGTGCCATTTAGCTTTCTTTAGGAATTATAAAAATAAAACTAGCGCCTTTATCCGTCTCAGATTCTATCCAAATACTTCCTCCCGCTTCTTCAATTATCTTTTGGACGATTGATAATCCAATTCCAGTACTTTCTTTTTTGTCCCTTGCTTCAATGGTTTGAAAAACTTTAAATACTTTTTTATGGTATTCTTCCGCAATTCCAGGTCCATTATCTTTTATTGTAAACTTATGAAAATTAGGCAAAGATTCATATAAACAATCAATTTTCCCTATTGGTTTATCATTATACTTCACTGAATTGCTAATAAGATTGCTGAATATCTGTTGAAATAATATTCTTGCAATTTTTATTTCAGGAAAGTTATCAGCGATGTAAATTTCAAATCCTTCCGTTGGAACAATTGAATCAACAATCTGATTTAACATTATTTTTAAGTCAGTTGCTTGTTTTTCTATTTTTGTCCGACCAATACGCGAATAGTCTAAAACGGCATTAATTAAATTCTCCATTCGCAAAATTCGTCCGCGCAATAATCCAAAATTCGTATTGACGTCCTGCGGCATTTCAGGCATGTCTTCAACAATCCATTCTGCAAGGTTATTGATTGCTCTTAATGGCGCTTTAAGATCATGAGAAATAATATAAGCAAACTGATCAAGTTCTTTATTCGTTTTTTCAAGATTAGTTAAGGCATCATTTAAGTTTTCTTTAGCTAATTTTTGTTCTGTAACATCAGCGCTTATGGCTATATATTGATACGGTTTTCCTTGATTATCTAAAAATGGGACAATCGTTGAATTTACCCAATAATAGGAACCGTCTTTTGCTCGATTTTTAATATCTCCCTTCCAAACTTTTCCATTTGCAATGGTTTTCCAGATGTTTTTTATGAATTTATTCAATTGATACTCCGGATTGTCAACATAATGATATTGCCCTATAAGTTCTTCTTTTGAATATTTAGAAATCGAGCAAAACTTATCGTTTACAAAAGTGATTACTCCTTTTTGATCTGTAATTGTTACAATTGTAGACTCATCTAATGCGGATCTGATATCATTTATTTCTTTTGCTTTTTCAGCAATCTTTTGCTCTGCAAGAGTTTTTTCAGTAACATCCAATATAGATCCCTGAAGTCCAATCACTTCTCCTTTTTCATTTTTAAAAGGTTGGCCTATTTCTGATATGTATTTTATTCTCTTGTCAGCAAATAAAATTCTATAATTAGTTTTATATTCTTCCCCTTTTTTTACTGTAATTCCATCAAATTCGTCTAATCTCGCTAAATCATCATAATGTATTCTATTGCGATACGATTTATACAATTGATCATCAGGAACACCATCTAATTCAAAAATGCTGTAATGTCCTTTAGACAGCATAAGATCTTTTGTAATTAAATTAAATTTCCAACTTCCAATTTTAGCAATACTTTGAGATTCATCTAATAACTTGTTGCTGTCTATTAAATTTTGTTCGGCAAGCTTTATTTCAGTAATATCCTGAGTACTCCCTTGGGCACCAATTACTTCACCGAATTCATTTTTAATAATCTGACCCAATGTTAAAATATATTTTAATCTGTTGTCAGGAAAATCGATACTGTTCATAAACTCAAAATCTTGCCCCGTCGTGACGCTTTTTTCAATAGCTATATCCAACTGCACTAATACATCTGGACGAAGTGTTTTCCTGTAGGCATCATATAACTTATTTGCAGGTAATTCTTCAAATTCAAAGATTTTATAATTCCCTTTTGACCAAACTAAATCCTTTGTGATTAAATCAAATTTCCAGCTTCCCGTTTTAGCAATACTTTGAGACTCAACTAATAATTTATTGCTATTGATTAAATTCAACTCTATTTCTTTTTCTTTAGTGATATTCTTAGATATACCTAAGTAACCTGTTAGTTCACCCTCACTATTCTTTATCGCCGTAACTGATAAGACAATTGGAATCAAACTACCGTCTTTCTTAACATAAGTCCACTCATTAGAATCAGCAATACCAAATTCTCTTGCTTTTAGGACTAATGTATCATACCCGGGAGCCAGATTTTTCCCCAACTCTTTTGATAAATCTTCTGTTCGTTTAACTACTTCATCCCACAGGTGAAAAATAAATGGACTACATTTCCCTACCACTTCTTCTGATTTATATCCAAGTAATTCCTCAGCACCCCTGTTAAATTCTTTTATGAGTCCATCCAGACCAGAAGATACAATTGAAAAATCAGTAGAATTAAGTATTGCTGATAATTCGCTGCTTGTTTTAACTAATTCCTTTTTTTGCTGATATTCTAAAGTCATGTCCCTACCGATACAATATAGATTTCCAGAAACTGGGTCCGGAGATGCATTCCAACTTAACATTTTATATTCATCATTTTTACAACGATAACGATTTTCAAAACTGATTGTTTGCTGACCCAATGCTAATTTTGCCACTTCTTTAAAAGTTGCCTCTAAATCATCATGATGAACAAAATCAACAAAAGGTGTTCCTTCTAATTCTTCTTTTGAATATCCTAATACTTTCGAAAAAGAAGGATTTACTTTACAAAATATGCCGTTCACATTAGCAATGAAAACCAAATCTTTTGACAAATCTATAAAATTCTGAAATTCTTTTTGGGTAGTATTTAAATCCGCATTCTTTTTTCGCAATTGCAATAATAAAACTACTTGGTTTGCCAATAGTTTTAAAGCATTTTTTTGTTCTGTATTCAAGGTCCTAGGCACTGTGTCAATAACGCACAGCGATCCTAAATTAAAGCCATCTGAATCTTTTAGAGGTGCTCCTGCATAGAATCGAATGTCAGGGTTGCCATTAACCAGAGGATTATCAGTAAATAATTTATTCTCTAATGAATTTGTAACTTCATACACTTCTTCTCCCATGATGGCATATTGGCAAAAAGAAATCTCTCTAGGTGTTTCAGATATTTCTAATCCAACACTTGATTTAAACCATTGTCTTTCTTTATCCAACAAACTGACTAAAGCTATTGGTGTTCCGCAAATATAGGAGGCCAGTTGTGTTATTGCGTCATACTCTTTTTCAGGCAAAGTATCCATAATTGAATAGCTTTCAAGAGCAGTAAGTCGGTCAGATTCATTTGTAGGTAACGGGATTTTTTTCATTAATTTGGGTGCTTTTTCTTTTAAATTTCATTAAATAAGAATTTAAGTCCATTTAGATACCTTTTAATTATTAGCTAACAACTTTATAGCACTTCCCGATTTAAGTAGACGTACGTACAAAAATAATTTTTTTTTTGAATAATTAGAGTCATAATCCCATTTTATGTGATAAAAACTAAAATCAAACTTAAATTTACGGGTTACCGACTCTAAAATTAACATTAGATAAAACAATAAACTATCACACAAAAATCTTATTCTTGTTTTTCTTCCAATGAAATAACAATTTGTTATTATATGAAACCCAACATTTTTAGAAAACAAAATTATCCAATTATTAGGTACTTTATAAATATGTTTTTGAGGTACTGAAATTAGATTTCTAGTACTATAAAAACTGTCGTAAACGCAACTAAAAACAAATTTCCAAAAAACTAAAAAACAAATACTTATTTAAAAAAACAATCATTTTTCTGTTTTTTTTAAGTAAATTTATATGGTTGTTTTTATCACAATAAATATTTAACCCAAACAAAAATTTATATACCATAAACACGGTTAATAATAAAATTTAAACCAATTCTTATGGAGGCTCATATTGTTAAAGTGATAAAAGCAATTTACATTACCCACGATGTAAAATGCTTTACAGTTGAAAAACCTGCAGGCTTTGATTTTATATCAGGTCAGGCAACCGAAGTTTCCATAAATCTTCCATTATGGAAGAATCAATTACGGCCTTTTACTTTTACCTGTCTTAAAGAACAAGACTATCTCGAATTTATGATCAAGATTTATAGAGATCATGAAGGCGTAACCAATATGTTAGGGCGAACTAATGCAGGTGCCGAATTGATTCTGCATGATGTTTTTGGGGCAATTCAATACAAAGGCCCAGGCGTTTTTATTGCCGGTGGCGCGGGAATTACTCCCTTTATTTCAATCTTCCGTGATTTGTATCAAAAAAATAAAATTGAAAACAACATCCTAATATACAGCAACAAAACCTCCGAAGATGTCATTATGCAAGACGAGTTGCAAGAAATTCTCAAAGACAATTTTATCAAACTGTTCACCCGTGAAAACGTTTTGGGTTTTAGAGGACTAAGAATTGATCGTTCCTACCTAATTGATCATATATCCGACTTCGGGCAGCATTTTTATGTCTGTGGACCAACTGAGTTCGTAAAAAATATTAGCAAAGACTTAGTAGAGCTGGGTGCAAGTACTGATATTATTGTAATCGAAATGTAATGCACATAAAGCAGCGCAAGATATTCTCTACAAATTAACATTAATTTTTTTTCAAAAAAATACTACGCAGAATTCCCATATTAAATTCAATTCAGAAAAAGTTGAATTACCTTATAAATTATAACATTATCCGTAACTAATTCCAAATAAAACTTTTGGCCACAGATTTAAAAAATTTCCACAGATTAGCGAAGATTGAATTAGATTTATTAAGGAAATCAGTGAAAATCCTTTAAATCTGTGGCCTAAAAAACAAAATTTGTCCATAAAGCGGACAGTCATATTAAATTATTACTCGCGATAAAAATAAAACCCGCAGAATCTGAATTTATTTTTTCATAAATTAAAAAAAAATCGATGACTGAACCTAAAAATCCGACAACGGTAAAAAATTTAAATAAAACCATAATTGATTGTTTAACAAATAGTTAATACCAAAAAAAAACATCGTATTTTGTACCTACAAAAACATTATTTGATTAAATTTACTAGAATAAGATGTATCAAAAAGAGAAATCCTACTACTCTACCGTCTTAGCTCCAAAACCGGCTTTTAATATAAAAGTAAGCTTGAACAACTTGTTTTTAAATTTTTAAAAGCAAAAAAAAGTCCCCAATCTTTTTTATGTTGTCTTATATAATCAAAAATATTGGTTTCATATTATTTAATATCATCTGAATGGAAAAGTATAAATACATATTATTTTTCAACGAAATCAGCATTACCTCCATTGATAAAGTAGGTGGTAAAAATGCCTCTTTGGGTGAAATGTACAATCAACTCAATCCCATAGGGATCAATATTCCTAACGGATTTGCTTTGACTGCTAAAGCCTATCGTTTATTTCGTAAACAAAACATGTTAGAAAAACCGCTCAATGATTTACTTTTTATATTAGATAAAAAGGAATATTCAAATCTTTCGGCAATTGGTGAGAAAGCAAGAGCTCTGATTTTATCGGCACCAATTCCTAGCGAAATATATGCTGAAATCCGCGAAGCTTATCAATCCCTCAGTAAACAATCCGGAATGGATAATCTTGATGTCGCAGTGCGCAGCAGCGCTACTTCAGAAGATTTACCATCGGCTAGTTTTGCAGGGCAAATGCAATCATTTCTGAATATAAGAGGTGCAAATCAAGTCATGGATGCGATACATCGTTGCTTTGCTTCGCTCTTTACTGACCGGGCTATAAAATACCGTCACGACATGGGATTTGCAAATCTGGATGTTGCGATTTCGATAGGAGTACAACAAATGGTTCGAAGTGACAAAGCGGCTTCTGGCGTGACCTTTACCATCGACCCAGATACGGGATTTCAAAATGTGATTATAATAAACAGTATTTGGGGGCTTGGTGAAAATATTGTGCAAGGAACCGTTACTCCTGACGAATGGATGGTCTTTAAACCTACTTTAGAAAAGGCAAATTTGGATCCCATCATAAAAAGACATTATGGAAGAAAAGAATTTACGATGATTTATGCTGAAAAATCAAATGCTGAATCGGCAGAAAATACAATTATTAATACGGAAACCGCGCTGGAAAAGCAGAACCAATTTTCATTAACCGATAAAGAAGTCATTCAGCTTGCGCAATGGTGTTACAAAATAGAAAAACACTATGATAAGGCAATGGATATCGAATGGGCAAAAGACGCTGTGAACAATCAACTTTATATCGTTCAGGCACGCCCGGAAACTGTTCATGCCAAAGAAAATAAGCTGGTAAGAGAAATTTACCAACTCAAAGAAAAAGGTACTTTGTTGACCAAAGGAATTGCTCTTGGCGATAAGATTGCTACAGGCAAAGCTAGAATCCTGAATAATGCCCATGAAGGGAATCAGTTACTTGATGGTGAAATTTTAATAACTGACTTTACCAATCCTGATTGGGATCCGATAATGAAAAGAGCTTCAGCTATAGTAACCAACAAAGGTGGACGTACCAGTCATGCGGCAATAGTAGCCCGCGAACTGGGAATTGTTGCTGTTGTAGGATCCGGAAATGCAACTTCAGTCATAAAAAATGGTCAGCAAATAACGGTATCCTGTGCGGAAGGAAAGGAAGGAAACGTGTACGATGGCGAATTAAAATGGGAAATCAAAGAACATGATTTTAGCCTAATATCAATGCCTATTACCGAGCCAATGCTCATTCTTGCCGACCCTGAAAGAGCTTTTGAATTAAGTCACTATCCCAATAAAGGCATTGGTTTAATGCGAGTGGAATTTGCTATTTCGAATACCATCAAAATTCATCCATTAGCACTTTGTGAACCCGAAAAAATTACTGATCCATCCGTTCAGGCTGAAATCGCAGCACTAACGAAAGACTATAATGATGGTAAAAATTATTTTGTCGATAAACTGGCAGAAGCGCTCTCTATTGTCGCCGCAGCTTTTTATCCCAAAGAGGTAATTGTACGAATGAGTGATTTTAAAAGTAATGAATATGCTAATCTGATAGGAGGAAAATACTTTGAACCCGTTGAGGAAAACCCGATGATTGGCTTTCGGGGTGCTTCTCGCTATTACAGCGATTTTTATCGAAAAGGTTTTGCGTTAGAATGTGAAGCAATGAAAAAAGTGCGCAATGAAATGGGACTTAAAAATGTAAAACTGATGATTCCTTTTTGCAGAACAATTGAAGAAGGTAAAAAAGTATTAGACGAAATGAAAACAAATGGTTTAGTCCAAGGAGAAAACGGGTTAGAAGTATATGTGATGATTGAAATTCCAAGTAATGTGATATTAGCAAATGAATTCGCAAAACTATTTGATGGATTTTCTATTGGTTCTAATGACTTGACTCAACTTACACTAGGACTCGACCGCGATTCTTCATTGGTAAGCTATTTATTCAGCGAACAAAACCCCGCAGTCAAACATTTAATCTCAGAAACGATTCGCGCTGCCAAGCGAAACAAAATTAAAGTGGGATTGTGCGGTCAGGCTCCAAGCGATATTCCTGAATTTGCTCAGTTTTTAGTAGAAAAAGGCATCAATAGTATATCCTTTAATCCTGATGCACTTATAAATGGAATAGAAAATATTTTGAAAGCGGAAGCCAAACACGAAGAAAAACGCAATGAAATGCTAAACACACTAAGTCATGGAAATAACATTTAAAGATAAAGTGGTAATTGTGACGGGAGGCGCTTCCGGAATTGGCAGAGCCACCGCCCTCGCTTTCGCAAAAAAAGGAGCCAAAGTTGTCGTTGTAGATTGGAAAGAAAACGACGAAGAGGTAGACCTGATCAAAGAATTGGGAAGTGAGGCAATTTTTATAAAATGCGATGTTTCAAAAGCCGACGACGTAAAAGCAATGGTTGACAAAACGATTGCAGCATTTGGCAGATTAGATTATGCTTACAATAATGCAGGAATCGAAGGCACCCAAGCCAATACATTTGATTGTACTGAAGAAAATTGGGACAAAACCATAAATATAAATCTTAAAGGAATATGGCTTTGTATGAAATATGAAATCCCCGAAATACTGAAACAAGGAAAAGGAGCAATCGTCAACTGCGCTTCAGTAGCTGGAAGGGTTGGATTTGTTGGTTTGCCCGCTTATGTAGCGTCTAAACACGGTGTCGTTGGGTTAACAAAAACTACCGCTTTAGAATACGCCAAACTTGGAATCCGCGTTAATGCGGTTTGTCCCGGTGTCATACAAACCCCAATGATTGATCGCCTTACCGGAAAAACAAAAGAAGCTATAGCGCAATTTACAGGCTTAGAACCCATGGGACGTTTTGGCCTTCCGGAAGAAATAGCCAATGCCGTCGTATGGATGTGCTCTGATGAAGCCTCTTTCGTGACCGGTCATGCCATGACGGTGGATGGCGGATTTACAGCTCAATAATTTTTATCTGTTTGAATTTTTATTAAAACTATCGGATCATGCATACTTACGAAGTGAATCTAAAATGGACGGGTAAAACAAAAGGAATTTTAAGTTCCACTATTTTGCCAAAAGAAATTGAAATGGAGTCACCTCCAGAATATTCGAATGGAACGGAAGGTATGTGGACACCTGAGCACTTATTAATCGCAAAAATAAATAGCTGTCTAATGAGTACTTTTTTGACCATTGCTGATAATTCTAAACTTGAATTTATAAGTTATGAAAGCAAATCGATATGCACTGTTGAAATTATCAGTGGAAAACACCTCTTGCTTGAAATTATGTTAAAACCAAAAGTGGTGGTCCCCTATTCTCAAAAACCGGAAAGAGTCAAAAAGATTCTGGAAATGAGCAAAAATGTGTGTTTGATCTCGAATGCCATTAAAACTCCAATAAGACTTGATTCTGAAATTATAGTATCCGAAATTCAACGCAGTTTTTGAGTTAGGGAGAGTCGATTTTGCTGAAGCAAGAATATTAAAACTTATGAAACTGTTGTAGACATTTGCTTATAGCGAGGAGAAGAGCTAACGCAAATGAGAATAATAAAACACCTAATGGTTCAGTCTTCAAAATAAATAATTATGGAAAATATAATATTATGTCAAAGTTGTGGATTGCCGCTTGGCAATGAAGAAATAAAAGGAAAAGAGAAAAACGGTTTGAAGAATGACTTATATTGCAAATATTGCTACGAAGATGGTATGTTCACAAAACCAAATATGACTATAGAAGACATGAAAGATATCGTATCTACACAAATGAAGAAATTAAAACTTCCGATATATACCATTCAAAAAGCCATAAATATTTTACCATCATTAAGTCGTTGGAAAAACAAATAGAACTGTGATAAATCCTGAGAAATATGTGATGCCGCAATTTAAATTTAGAACCCGAAAAACGATGCGATGAAAACATTAATTTACAGTATATCTGGTTTTGATAAACCATTTATCGAGATAGCTTTGTATGGAAACCTCGATTTGACTTACACCGAACTATCGCTAAATGAAAGTACCGTAAAAATGGCTGAAGGTTTTGATGCCATCTCAATTTTCAATTCCGATGATGCCGCTGCGGTAGTGCTGGAAAAATTACATGCTTTACACATAAAATATATTGCTTTGCGCTCCAAAAGTTTTGATTATATTGATCTGTACAAAGTGCATGCCTTGGGAATTAAGGTTGCCAATGTCCCAGCTATTCCTTCTGCAAATGCTGTTGCCGAACATGCCACAGCCCTATTATTGGCTTTGAACAGAAAACTGATATTAGGTCAAAAAATGATGCAATTGGGTGATTATCGACTGGAATCATTTAATAGGTTCTAATTTGCATGGAAAAACAGTGGGCATTATTGGAACCATAAAAACAGGAAGTGCTTTCGCAGTGATGCGCAAAGAAGTCATTTTGATTAATACCGCCCATGGCAGCATCGTAAATACAGCAGATTTATTAAAAGCTTTAAATTATGGAGTTATTGCTGCCGCAGGTTTAGACGTGTATGAACATGAAAAAGAAATCTTTTTCAAAGATCATACGGGCACTCCGATCAACGACGATTTATTCCTAAAACTGTATGCTCATCCGAACGTCATAATCACCGGTCATCAATCCTTCTTGACTGCGGAAGCACTGCATGGAATTGCAAGCACAACAATTGCAAATCTAAATGAATGGGCCTATAATAGCGTTTGCAAAAATGAAATCAGATAATAAAAATCCTATCTTTTTTAGTTTTTCTCCACTAAATCCAAGCATAATCTTCCTGTTTGATTTATATTAATAATTCGTTTTTTTTTCGTAAATTAGTTTATAATTCATTGACAATCAATACCTATTGTCTCAAAATTTGAGTGTAAAAAAACAATTATACTGTGCTTGTCCAAATATATTACAGAACCATTTTTATAAAAAATAAAAAAAATGAAAGGATCATTAAAACTCGGAAAAATAGCGGGAATAGGATTGTATCTTCACTGGACATTTTCACTGCTTATTCTATTCATTATTTTTATAAACTATAAAAATGGTCAAAATCTAACGCAAATTCTATGGTCCGTACTTTTTATTTTAAGTGTATTTGTTACTGTTTTTTTGCATGAATTAGGACATGCTTTAGCCGCTAAAAAATATAATATAGTTACAAAATACATCACACTACTCCCTATTGGCGGGTTAGCCAGACTCGATAGAATTCCTGAAAAACCCGCCGAAGAATTAGTCGTTGCTTTTGCAGGTCCACTTGTAAATATAACTTTGGCGTTCATCACCGGATTTTTTATTACCATTCCAAGTGATTCAAATCAATTAATGGCAGAACTATCAAAAGGGGTAAATGCAGATAATTTTTTTCTCAATTTCTTTATTGTCAATTTTTGGTTGGCACTTTTTAATTTGATACCGGCTTTCCCTATGGATGGAGGCAGAGTTTTACGTGCATTGTTGTCCTTTAAACTACAAAGAAATGTTGCTACAAAAATCGCTGCTCGAATAGGTCAATTCATAGCGGTTGGTTTTATTATTTTAGGTTTTTTATACAATCCTTTTTTAGTGTTCATTGGGATATTTGTCATTATAGGAGCCCAAGTTGAGTCTGATTCTATAGAGTCAAAACACGTATTGACAGGCTATAAAGTTAGAGATGTCTTGATGCGACAATATCTTGAAATTGATGCTCATGAAAAACTAAAAACAGCCATTTATTTACTTTTAGACAGTCAAAACAAGAATTTTTTAGTAACCGATAATACAATTCCAGTAGGTACACTAAACCGGGATCAAATCATAATGGCATTAGCTAAAAATGGAGAAAACGAAACAATCGCTAATGTAATGGACCCGAATTTGATTTTTATTGATGCTGATTCGGCATTAGAAAATGTCTATGAAGACATGTACAAAAACAAAGAAACCCTGATGCTCATCATGGAAAACAACAAACTCATAGGGACATTGGACACAGAGAATATTTTAGAATTTATTTTGATAAAAGAAGTACATTTGAAAAAAGACCATGCCGCATAATAAAAATTCCAATGTTGTATCTGAAAACATTGTGCTTGTGCGCAGCGGTAAAGATTATTTTTCCCGTTTGGAAAGTATTATCCACAATTCAGAATATGAAATTCATATCCAAGTTTACCTTTTTGAAAATGATGCAACAGGAAACAGGATCATAAATGCACTAAAAGAAGCCGCTTCCCGTCAAGTTAAAATATATCTTATATTAGATGGATTGGGTTCCTTTTCATTCCCCTTAAAAATTAGGAATGATTTGAAACAAAGCGGTATTAACTTTCGTTTTTTTGCCCCATTATTTTCCGCTTATACCTTTTATCTGGGTCGAAGATTACATCAAAAAATAGTAGTTGCAGATTCTAAGGTCGCTCTGATAGGCGGAATTAATATTGCTGATAAATATCATGGAACCCCAACCGAAAAGCCTTGGCTTGATTATGCAGTACAATTAAACGGCGAAATTGCAAAACCCATACAGGAACTATGTAAAGCAATTTTTCTCAAAAAGAGACGCCTGCAAAGTCAAAAAATAAAATCTGTTTTTCACCTTCAGGAAGATACCTTAGTTCGCATTCTTCAAAATGACTGGTTAAAAAGAAAAAACGAAATCAGTAATGGTTACATAAAATCAATTAGCAATGCCAAAGAAGAAATAACAATAATGGGAAGTTATTTTCTTCCTGGCAGAAGAATAACTCAAGCCTTGAAAAAAGCGGCCAAAAACAAGGTTAGAATTAGATTAATTTTATCCGGAATATCAGATCTTCCCATGACAAGAAGAGCAACTTGTTATCTTTATTCTAAACTTCTTAGTTACGATATAGAATTGTACGAATGGAATAGTTCAATATTGCACGGAAAAACGGCTGTTATAGATAGTTATTGGACAACAATTGGATCCTTTAACTTAAACAATCTAAGCTCATATGGCAGTATCGAAACGAACGTCGAAATAAATTCGCCCATATTTGCTCAGATGTATCAGGCACACCTCAATCAAATAATAGCTCAATGTCAAAAAATAACTCCCCAAACACTTGCAATCAATAATACAATATTGGCAAAATTCACCAATTGGATTTCCTATTATAGCACCCGAATTATAGAAATAATTGTCACTTTTACCCCCTACAGAAGATTCTATAATTGACGTCGTCAAATAATACCTTAAAAAAGCCATTTTTTATGCAAAAAGAGAAAATTAATGTTAAAATTTATAATTATTAACACTGTTGCTAAATTAATATTCTGTAACTTTAAGATTATAATTAAAACAGGCAAAACACTAATAACAAGATAATTAAAAAATTTAAAAATCTAAATTAGACATTAAATAAATGAAGCCTCCTAAAATAAAAAACAAAAAAAAAGAGGAATGGATTCGAAAGGATTTCGAGCATAAAATCCCGAAGATGGACAAAAAAATATTTTTTGTTCCAAATCAAAAGGAATTGTTCTTTTAATCGAATTATCAAAGAACTCACACAGCCTTGGCTAGTGACGGAACCGTGAGTCACTGTTCTGTATTTGAACGCTTTTTCAAGCACCAGGTTTAAAAGATCCTCCGCAGAGCTCCGAACTTTTAAACCGGTATTCTTAATTGGGGTTAGGGACAAAATAGTCCCTACTCCATTAACGATTTGTATCCATGAATTTTACACATTACAAAGAAGCTTTTATCCAGGAAGCCGCTAAAAATAGCTTCTCAGAACATAATATTGAGAGATGTTTAGAATATGCCGCCGTATTGCTTTCAAATAATGTCCCTGTAATTTACAACACTTCTCATCTTTCTGCACTTGTAGGCTACAAAAAAGAATATCTCAAAAAAGCATCCCTTTATCCCAAATACTTTTATCGGGATTTTGAAATCATAAAAAAGAACGGGTCAAAAAGAGCCATTTCCGAACCGCTTCCCAGCTTGAAAGAAATACAAATCTGGGTTCTAAAAAATATACTTTACAAAATACCTATAAGCGCTTTTGCTAAAGCGTATAAACCTAATTCAGGTCTTATCGAAAACTTAAAATTTCATAAAAAACAACCCAAAGTATTTACTTTGGATTTGGAAAATTTTTTCCCCTCTATTTCGATTAAAGCAATTGAAAAAGTGTTTCTTACCGTAGGCTATTCGCGAATGGTATCAAAACTACTTTCTAAATTATGTACGCGTGATGGAACCTTACCGCAAGGAGCACCCACCAGCCCGTATTTATCAAATCTTATTTTTAAAGATGCTGATGATGTCATTTCCCGTTTTTGCATAGAAAGAAAAATAAGATACACTCGCTACGCCGATGATTTGAGCTTCTCCGGTGATTTTGACCAAAAAGAACTGTTATCAAAAATCACCGCTGTAGTTGAAAACTTAAATCTTCATATCAATACTGCTAAAACAAAACTCATGACGCCCAATATGCGACAAACCGTAACTGGCATTGTAGTAAATGACAAACCGCAGGTCGCATTTCATAAACGAAATGAATTGAGGCAAGATATGCATTACATCAAAAAATTTGGCATAGACGAACATCGCGAATACAAAGAAATTAACCATAGTAATTATCTCGAACATCTGTTAGGAAAAGTAAATTTTGTACTGCAAATAAACGCCAAAGATTTAGAATTTATAGGCTATAAAGCAGTATTGATTGCTCTAAAAAAGAAACAGCAGAAAACAAAAATGATCCAACCACTGCTCATGTAACAGGAAGTACTGCCCGTGTGAAAAAATAGTACTGCATAAAGCTCCGTTTTGGGGCTTTTTTCTAATTTATATAGGCAGAATATTTTTGACTAAAAATTAAAAGTAATGAAAGGTAAACTGATACTTATTAAAATCGTACACACTATGATTTGGCTATTTTTCAATTTAGTAATTTTCTATGTGCTATATGCCGTAATAGCTGATAAACTCGATAAATGGCTTTGGATAGGATACGGATTAATAATTATAGAAGGGATTATTTTAGTAGCACTTAAATTTTTTTGCCCCCTGACTATTTTGGCTCGTAAATATTCCAATTCTACAAAAGACAATTTTGATATTTACCTTCCCAATTGGTTAGCTAAGTATACTAAATTAATCTATTCCGGAATTGTGGCTATTATCCTTTTGATAACAATTTATCGACTTCTGGACTAAGGAAAATTATTGAAATCTATAAGAAACCTAAGCTCCATTTTTTTATTACATAGCTATCTGAAATAAAATACTTTAATTTAATTTAAGCATTAAATAATTGATTAAATTTGATAGACGAATATCTAAAAATTACAATCATTTACACCATTTATTTTGTTGAATACAAAATTTCTAAAACCTTTATCGAAAAATTAAAAAAAGCAGTCCATGAAAAAGATTACATTCATTATTGCAACATTATTTTCTGCTACTTTTCTACTGGCACAAACCACATGGAAAGCAGACCCGATGCATTCAAAGCTACAATTTAGCACCGTGCATCATGGCATTTCTGATATTGCCGGATTATTCAAAATATTTGAAATAACTACTACAGCCAAAAAAGATGATTTCAGCGATGCGTCCTTTGAACTTTCAACAGAAGTGGCCTCGATCAATACCGAAGTGGAGATGCGGGATAATCATTTACGGAGTGCTGAATTCTTTGATGTGGAAAAATATCCTAAAATGACTTTTAAAAGTACATCTATAAAAAAAATCGGAAAAGAAAAAGGCAAATACAAACTAACGGGGAATCTCACGCTACACGGAATAACAAAACCTGCAACCATCAATATGTGGTATAGAGGAACTATAACAAATCCGCAATCTAAAGCAATTACCGCCGGATTTCAGTTTAGTGGAATTATAAAACGTTCCGATTTTAACATTGGTTCAAAATTTCCTCCTCCAATGATTAGTGAGGAAGTAAAAATTAAGGCAGACAGTGAATTTATAAAACAATAAATTTCTTCTAAGGGGAATTTAAAAATCTTTTCATTATGGGTTAAAACAGAAGTAGAAAGAACAAATTTATTCTCTTAAATTGCCATAAAAAAGCTTTAAAATTTACTAATATTCAAAAAATTAACACCTGCTTTAACTATAAAAAATTGTTCAATTTGATAGTCCAAATAGTCTGATAGCAGGGTATTATATTTTACTTCCGAGCGCCGAAAAGATTAATAAAACAGCAATTATAAAAATCAAAGGACATGGACAACATGAAAAAAATACTAATAGCAGTTGACAATGACTCCACTTTAGAAAAAATTGCTTTAAATGGGTTTCAACTTGCTAGTCAACTAAATGCCGAAATTGCATTACTAAGCGTCGTTGATCTAACAATGCTCATAACAGAAGGTGCCGTCACTCCAAAGGAATTTGCCGATATCACCATAAACGACTATAAAAAAAATCAGCAAATGCTTATTGATACCGTATTTAAGGACTATAAAGTTTGGACTTTTGTCGAAAAAGGGATACCGCATGAAGTAATTTTGAAGGTAGCCCAAGAATGGGATGCTGACCTAATTGTCTTGGGCACGCATGGCAGGACCGGAATTTCGCATTTGATTATGGGTAGTGTAGCTGAAAAAATTGTCCGACATTCGGAAATACCCGTATTCATAATTCCTAGTAAGTCATGATAGAAAAATTACTTCCTAATAGAAACTATGCGGAAGAAACAATCCGCAGATCAATAGTCAAAACGGTTAATTACATAGTGGTTATTTGATTTAGGACTTTATTTTTATTTAAGTATTCACCGGACATATAAAGATTTCAGTTGGTTTTATGATTGTAAGCAATAGCTAAAAAACACTTGCTTATTTTTTTCACGACAAAATTGGGAGGAAAAAAAATGGGAAAAATAAACCTAAAAAATTCAGTCCAATAAAATCTCATAATTGCAATAATGCTAATTATTAAACTAATCTACGATGGCATTTATAGACTATTACAAAATCCTTGAAGTGGATAAAAAAGCAACGGAAGCCGAAATAAAAAAGGCGTACCGTAAAATGGCCAGAAAATACCATCCCGACTTAAACCCAAATGACAAGGAAGCCGAAAGAAAATTCAAGGAAATCAATGAAGCCAATGAGGTACTGAGCCATGTTGAAAATCGCAAAAAGTATGATGAATACGGCGAAAACTGGCAACACGCTGAACAATATGATAAAGCAAAACAGCAAGGGCAGTATTCGCGAGGCGAACAACAATCAGGCTATGAAGGTGGGGGATTTTCAGGATTTGGCGGGGGTGGCGATTATTCAGATTTTTTTGAATCAATGTTTGGTGGTCGTCAATCAGGGAGACAAGGAGGACGAAGTGCCCAGTTTAAAGGACAGGATTTTAATGCTGAATTGCACCTTGATTTAAAAGATGTGTATACCACTCACAAGCGAACATTAACCATCAATGGCAAAAACATCCGAATAACTATTCCTGCCGGAGTAGAGAATGGTCAGCAGATAAAAATTAGTGGTATGGGCGGTGAAGGTTCTGGTGGCGGACCAAAAGGAGATTTATACATCACTTTCACCGTGGAGAACCACACCAATTTTAAGCTAGACAAGCACAATTTATACTCCACAGTGCCTCTGGAATTATATACCGCTATATTAGGAGGTGAGGTGACTGCAGACACTTTTGAAGGAAAAGCAAAACTAACAGTAAAACCCGGAACTCAAAACGGTACAAAAGTAAAACTAAAAGGAAAAGGATTTCCGGTATATAAAAAAGAAGGAGAATTTGCAGATTTATATATTACCTATCAAATTCAAATACCTATCAATCTTTCTGAAAAAGAAAAAGAATTATTTATGGAACTTGCTAAGTTAAGAACGTCATGAACATAGAAAACCTCATCCCACTATCATCGTTATACAACCATTATAATGTAGAAATGTCATTCATTTTTAATTTAAATGAAATTGGATTAATCGAGATTCTTACGATCGATGAAACCAAATATATTAACCCTGACGCAATTTATGAAATCGAAAAAATGATCCGCATGCATCAAGAGCTAGCTGTTAATATTGAAGGAATTGATGTGGTATTTAATCTATTGCAGAAAATAGATAACTTACAAAACGAGTTGATTTCTGTCAAAAATAGATTGCGCTTGTATGAAAGTTGAGATGGATATATCAAAAAAACATTTTTGATGTTCCGTAAAAAGTAAAAAATAAAGTTATGAACTGGCATTTACTCCCTCTTTCAGAAATAGTTAGCTTATTAAACACAACCCCATTAGGTCTTGATCAAACAACGGCTTCACATCTTTTGACCGAACATGGGAAAAATCAAATTGAAGACTCGAAAAAGAAAACTATTTTACATATGATTCTTTCTCAGTTGTCTGATTTTATGATTCTGATTCTGATCGCGGCAGCAATAATTTCGGGAATTATAGGTGATATAACGGATACGGTTATTATTCTCGCTATAGTAGTAATCAACGCTTTTGTAGGATTAATTCAGGAATACCGTGCCGAAAAAGCAATGGAAGCCTTAAAAAACATGGCCGCTAGCCATGCGCTGATTTTACGTAAAGGAAAGAAGTTTAATATTCCTGCTTTTGATCTAGTGCCTGGAGATGTCGTTATACTAGAAGCCGGAAATATCATTCCTGCTGATGTCCGTTTTTTTGAAACACACCTAATAAAAGCGGATGAATCAGCACTTACAGGAGAATCGAATAACGTGGAAAAAATCCCAGAACAACTTATCGGAGGGGATTATCCACTTGGCAACCGCAGCAATATGGGCTATAAAGGTACGTTTATAACTAACGGACGAGGACTTGCTTATGTGATCGCAACGGGAATGAAAACTGAATTGGGGCAAATTGCAAAAATGATTCAAACGGATGAAATCACCACTCCCTTACAAAAAAGATTAGGTGCTTTTGGCAAACGATTATCATTAGGTATTCTGATAATTTGCGTTATAATTTTCTTTATTGGATGGTTGCGCGGGGAATCCGTTTTAACAATGTTGATTACTTCGATTTCGCTTGCTGTTGCCGCTATTCCTGAAGCCCTACCAGCATTGGTGACCATCGCATTGGCCCTTGGTGCCAAAAAATTAGCAAAAAATAATGCACTTGTTCGCAAATTGCCAGCTGTGGAAACTCTGGGTTCCGTTACGTACATCTGTTCTGATAAAACGGGAACTCTTACCCTAAATAAGATGACCGTACAAGAAATTTTTGAAACAGCAGATACTGAAATCAATTCCCTTTTTCTGGAAAATAATCCGTTGCTGCATGCAATAGCCTTAAATAATGATGTTTCAGAGGGACAAGATGGTAAATGGACTGGAGATTCAACTGAGGTAGCCTTAGTGCAGTATGCTTTTGAAAAAAATTTAAATCGAGCCGATCTAGAATCAAAATTTCCCCGAATTGCAGAACTACCTTTTGACTCCAAAAGAAAATGTATGACCACAATACATCAAACCCAAAATACTAACGCTCAAATCCTAGTGATTACAAAAGGCGCAGTTGATGTGCTGTTTGATAAACTGAGTGCCGATCAAAAATCACATATTACCGAATTTGAATACAAAGTCAACGAAATGGCAGAGAAAGGCTATCGAGTGTTAGGATATGCCATGAAAACAATTCCTTTTTTGCCTGAAAATTTGGATGCTAACGCAATTGAAACGGATCTTACCCTTATTGGTTTTGCCGGGATGATTGACCCTCCGCGTGACGAAGCCCGGCAGGCTGTCACCGAGTGCAAAGAAGCAGGTATTATTCCCGTGATGATTACGGGCGATCATAAGCTCACGGCCATTGCCATTGCCAAAAAACTGGGAATCTTTTCTATTAATGAAGATCTCGTACTAACAGGTTCAGAACTTTCCCGATTAACGCAGATTGAGTTTATAAATATCGTCGAAAAAGTAAAGGTATATGCCCGTGTAAATCCGGAACAGAAATTAAGAATTATTAATGCCTTGCAATCCAAAAAACATTTTGTAGCTATGACAGGTGATGGTGTGAACGATGCGCCTGCACTTAAAAATGCCGATATAGGTATTGCGATGGGAATAAACGGCACAGAAGTTTCCAAAGAAGCTTCACATATGATTTTACTTGACGATAATTTTGCCACGATCGTAGTTGCGGTTAAGCACGGCAGAAAAATATTTGATAACATCCTAAAATTCATAAAGTATATTATGACTGGAAATTCTGGAGAAATATGGGCTATATTTTTAGCCCCATTTTTCGCATTGCCACTTCCGTTGTTAGCCATACATATTCTTTGGATTAATTTAGTTACCGATGGTTTACCCGGATTAGCACTAGCTTCAGAACCATCCGAATCAAACATCATGAAACGACCACCCAGAAATTCGCAAGAAAATATTTTTTCAAATGGTATGGCAGTACATATTTTGTGGGTGGGATTTTTAATGGGTGTTGTCACCATTGCGATGGAAGCCTATGCAATACACGTTGCGAACTCACATTGGCAAACGATGGCTTTTACGGTACTTTGTTTCAGTCAGCTGGGTCACGTAATGGTAATTCGTTCCCAGCAATCCATTTTTAAGATTGGATTATTCTCCAATAAACCCATGCTCGGTGCTTTATTAATTACTGTTGCATTACAGTTTATGATTATTTACACCCCTTTCTTTAATGAAATTTTTAAAACACAACCGCTAACTAAATATGAGTTGTTATTAACCTTAGCCGTTTCAAGTATCGTATTTTGGGTCGGTGAACTGGAGAAATGGATAAAAAACAGGAATAAACAAACGACAATCGTCTTTTAATTATTTATTCAATTTCAGCAAAAAAAAGTTATAAATGGATAACCTTTTCCCAAAGAATATTTTCCCCTCACGACAATGAGCCATTGAAGAGTGAAAATTCTCTCATAATAAAAAGAACCGTTTTATAAGTATCTCTATTTTTCTAAATGCTTTTTTTCGACAAAACCCTCAAAAAAATAGATTAACAACATTCAAATGCTCTGATATTCAGACAAATAATCGTATATTTGAGTGACGATTTTCTGTTGAAAATTAATTCATAGACTAATGAATAGTATTTTTAAAATAATAGAATTATTCAAAAATTTTCTACTTGAAATAGGTGAACTCTCCTATTTTGCCGCTCGTTTTTTCAAGGAAGCATTTAGGCCTCCTTCAGAATTTAAAGAATTTATTCGTCAATGTTTTAATATGGGAAATCGTTCCTTACTTCTTGTTGTTGTAACCGGATTTATAATAGGTTTAGTTTTTACCTTACAATCACGGCCTACGCTTCAAGAATTTGGTGCTGTTTCCTGGATGCCCTCTATGGTGAGTATCTCCATCATTAGAGAAATTGGCCCTATTATTACCGCTTTAATTTGTGCAGGCAGAATTGGTTCAGGAATTGGTGCCGAATTAGGTTCTATGAGAGTAACAGAACAGATTGATGCAATGGAAGTTTCGGGAACAAATCCCTTTAAATATTTAGTGGTCACCCGTATTTTGGCTACCACTTTTATGCTTCCCGTATTAGTTTTTTTTGGAGATGCTATCGCAATTATCGGCTCCTACTTGGTAGAGAACATAAAAGGAAATGTCTCTTTTTTATTATATTTCAATCAGGTATTTAATGCGCTGGAATTTGGCGATCTAGTACCCTCAACAATTAAAACTTTCTTTTTTGGCTTTGCCATAGGATTAGTTGGTTGTTTTAAAGGATATTATTGCAAAAAAGGAACGGCAGGTGTAGGTTTAGCTGCAAATTCAGCAGTGGTATTCACTTCAATGCTTCTCTTTATTATTGATTTTATCGCGGTTTTTGTTACTGATATTTTTTATCATTTATAGATTAATATGGATGCAACAGTTCCAAATTTAAAACCCATTATAGAAATCAAAGATCTGATGAAGAGCTATGGTGAAAATCACGTATTAAATGGTTTCAACATGGTCTTGTACGAAGGTGAAAACTTGGTTATTATGGGAAAATCCGGCTCCGGAAAATCCGTAATGATAAAATGTCTCATCGCATTGGAAGAACATGACAGCGGCTCTATTCAAGTGATGGGAAAGGATATCAGTGAGCTCCAACGGGAGGAATTAGACGAACTTCGAACAGAAGTTGGATTTCTTTTTCAGGGAAGCGCGCTCTATGATTCTATGACGGTTAGAGAAAATCTAGAATTTCCGTTGCGGCGTCACACCAAAAAATTTGGAGTAATCAAAGACACGACACCACTGGTGATGGAAGCCCTACAAAGTGTAGGTTTAGCAAATACGATAAATTTAATGCCGGAAGAACTTTCGGGAGGAATGAAACGTAGAATTGCTTTGGCAAGAACGCTAATCCTTCGACCCAAAATAATTCTTTATGATGAACCTACGACTGGGTTAGATCCTATTACTGCAAAAGAAATTCTGATGCTAATGAAATCCATTCAGGAAAAATACAATACATCATCAATAATAATTACTCATGATGTTGACTGTGCGAGAGTAATTTCAAATAGAATGATATTATTGGTAGAAGGCAAGAATTATATCGAAGGAACTTTTGAAGAACTATCAATTTCAACGGATCCTAAAGTACAAGCATTTTTTAAATAAGGATAGAAATGAAACAAACAGCATCACAAAAAATACGTCTTGGAATCTTTGTAATTAGTGGGTTACTAATTTTTATTGTAGCCGTCTATTTTATTGGTGATAAGCAAAAAATGTTTGGTAAAACAAACCATTTAAAAGCTATTTTTAATAACGTAAATGGTTTACAAATAGGCAATAACGTCCGGTATTCAGGAGTAAACTCAGGAACGGTGCGAGGAATCAATATGGTCAATGATTCCGTTATAGAAGTAGATATGATCATTGACAAAACTCTTTTTAGTCATATAAAAAAAGACGCAGTTGCCATCATAGGTTCTGATGGTTTGGTGGGAAGTATGATTATAAATATTACACCCGGTAAAGGAACAGCGCTTCCAGTTGAACCCGGAGACGAAATAAAATCCCTAAATCGCGTTCGCACAGATGAGATGCTAAATACTCTGGGAGTTACTAATAAAAATGCAGCTCATCTAACGGCAGATTTACTTGAAATCACTTCACAAATAAACAACGGAAAAGGTACAATTGGTCTATTAATTAGAGACTCTACTTTAGCAAAGGATTTAAATAAAACCATGCATTACTTAAAAATAACAGGAAAGTTAGCCACCGAGTCCGTCACAAAATTGAATAATCTTATTGGCTCATTAGACAATAAAAATAATGTTATTGGTGTTTTGAAAGATACGACTGTGGCCAATAATATTAAAACAATTGTACACAATTTAGACAAATCTAGCGCAGAAATAAATAAAGTGGTAAGCAATCTCAACTTGACGATCACGAATGTTAAGGAAGGAAAAGGAGCCATAAATTATCTATCAAACGATCCCAAATTAGTTTTAAAAATAGATTCAACCATGACACATATTAAAGAAGCTAGTTTCCGTTTAAACGAAAATATGGAAGCCTTGAAGCACAATTTTCTATTTCGGGGTTATTTTAAAAAACAGGAAAAAGCAAAACTGAAAGAGCAAAAAAAATAGATTCATGAAATTAATATTGAATTAGAAAAGAATATAAACCATGGTTACAATAGAAAAGCTAGGAATAATTCTGAGCCCCACTGATAAAGAATTTGAAAATAAAGGGGTTTTAAATCCTGGTATTTATCAAGAGGGCAATACAGTCCATATTTTATACCGAGCAGCGCAAAAAGGAAACTATTCCGTCATTGGGTATGCAAGGATGGAAGGGCCTCTGAAAATAGTCGAACGAATGGAAGAACCTATTATTACCCGGCAATTTGATTATGAAAAACAGGGAGTGGAAGACCCTCGAATTGTAAAAATTGAGGATACGTACTACATAACTTATACCGCTTATGATGGTATCAATGCTATGGGAGCGCTTGCCACTTCAAAAGATTTAATTCATTTTGAAAAACATGGAATAATTACTCCCCAAGTTAACTATGAGGAATATGAAAGTCATGTAAATTTTTGCAATGCAACGAAACTAAATCCAAAATACCATGAATACTATAATCTTTTTGCGCAAATAGGGCTGAAAGGTGACGAAACCCGCTTATTACGTGATAAAGATGTGGTATTGTTCCCCAGAAAAATAAACGGGCAATTTGTTCTTTTGCATAGAATTTGGCCGGGTATCCAAATTGTAAAGTTTGATAACTGGAAAGACTTAACGCTATCTTTTTGGGAAGACTATCTAACGAACTTAACCGATCATATTATTTTAGACCCAAAAGATGCTTATGAAATGAGCTACATTGGAGCCGGGGTACCCCCAATCGAAACTGCTGATGGATGGTTGTTAATTTATCATGGGGTACACGAAACGACAACCGGGAGAATCTACCATGCGAAGGCTGCTTTATTACATTTAGAAAAACCTGAAATGGAGATATCCAGATTGCCCTATCCGCTTTTTTCTCCAACGAAACAATGGGAAATAGAAGGTGAAGTCAACGATATTGTTTTCCCAACGGGTCATTCATTATTTGGAGAGGACCTCTATATATACTATGGTGCGGCTGACAAACATATTGCCGTTGCTAAAATGAATATTCATGAATTACTTCTTGAATTGAAAAAACAACCTTAAAAAAAAGAATTGCCATGAAATTTGAAAAAGGAATAAAAATGCTAATAGTAAGTACCTATCCACCTCGAGAGTTGGAATAGCAATTTTTTCAAATGATATTGTAAATGCAATGAAAACAGTGTTTAGCAATACATCACCAATTGAAGTATGCGCTTTACAAAATAATGAACATCATTTTCAATATGGTGATGAAGTTGAATATATTATACGTTCTTCTTTTTAGATGATTACAACTGGTTGCTGAAAAAATAAACGAAAGAAGTAATATTGGATTAGTTTGTATCCAAGATGAGTTTGGTCTTTTTGGTGGGAAATATGGCGATTATAAACTGACTTTAAACAAACCTATTGTAACCGTTTTCTATACCGTACTTACAAATCCTAATGAAAAAAGAAAGAAAGTAGTCCACGCCATAACTGATTTATCGGATCAAATCACTGTACTAACCAAAAAATATCGAGAAATTCTGATAGATTTTTATGACTGCCATATATCTAAAACTATAATAATTCCTCATGGTACTCACAACAACAAAAAAACCTTATTTTCAGTCCATTTTCTTATATACTTTTCAATGCTTCTACTAGCAAATCAATATCCTCTTTTGTATTATAATGACTCAAAGAAATACGCAAACTTGGTTTTTTTAAATCTTCAGGAGAAAGCATTTCAGCTAAAACATGGGATGGTTTTATCGTACCTGATTGGCATGCACTTCCGCGGGAAACTGCAATTCCTTTCATATCTAGATGAAATAAAATCATTGCCGTTTTATCTTCTGAAAAAGGCAATAAAACATTCAACATATTATAGAATCCATCGACAGTTCCGTTTATTAAAAATCCTGGAAATTCAAATTCAAGTTGCGTAACCAAATAGTTTTTTAAATCCAAAATAAAAGCTCTTTCCGTTTCTAAGTTAGTATACGAATATTCTAAAGCTTTTGCCATTCCAGCGATTTGGTGTAAAGCTTCGGTTCCTGCTCTCAATCCTTTTTCTTGTTCGCCACCATAAAAAATAGGTTGCAAACCCGAATTTTTACGAACAAAAGCAAATCCAACACCTTTAGGCCCATGAAATTTATGTGCGCTTGCCACAATAAAATCAATAGGAATAGCATGTAAATCTATTTTTGTTTTCCCTATTGATTGCACGGTATCTGAATGAAACAATACACTATATTGCTTACAAATACGTCCTACTCTTTCTAAATCCAAAATAGTTCCTGTTTCATTGTTAACATGCATCAGGCTAACCAAAGTTTTTGTTTCCTGTGAAAGCAATTGCACTAAATCAGTGATATCAATTTCACCATTAGGTTTAACCGCAACATAATCAACTTGAATACTATACTCACTTTGCAACGCCATCAGGGTATACAAAACAGCATGATGCTCTATTTTACTAGTTATTATACGTTTTACTTTTAAATCTTTGACTGCCGAACGAAGAATCCAATTATTGGCTTCGGTTCCGCAAGAGGTAAAAATAATTTCTTGTGCAGTAATATTCAAATGCTTTGCGATAGATTTTCTGGAAAGTTCTAAAATGCTTTTGGCATTCCGACCAAAACTATGCGTTGATGATGGATTTCCGAAATCTTCCGTCATTACTTTGGTCATTTCCTGAATCACTTCAGTACGGACTGCTGTAGTAGAGGCATTATCGAGGTATACTTTTTTCATTATTTGAAAATTATAAAATTATTTTAAACCTTCTATTTCAGATGGTGCCATTTTCAATTTTCTTGCAAAAATAAGTTTCTCATTAAACACCACAATAGAAACCAAAATCAGAAAATAAGAAAACAATTGAAGCGCAGTAACCTGCTCTTTATAATAAAAAATAGCAATCAAAAAACCAATTATTGGATTTATATAAATCATAATCCCAACCGCTGAAGAATTAATTCCTTGCAAAGCGTACAAATTTAAAAATAAAGGAATAATTGTAAAACAAACTATTATAACGAACAAACAGCCATAAAATAGCGATTCTGTGGGTAACGCTCCACTGTAGTGTGGATAAAAAGGGATCAAAATCAGTGCAGTAAAAACCAACTGAATAGTCAACACCAAAAATTTATCCATTTCACTGTTTTTTCTTTGACTGATAATATACATTGCATAAGTTGCAGCTGTGATCAAACTATAAAAAATATCTTCAAAATGATTCAATGATAATAAAACACAACTAAAAATACTTATGATAACTGCAAACCACTGCCATTTACTCAGTTTTTCTTTTAATATAAAAAAAGCCAATATCGTAGTTAAAATGGGACATATTAAATACGCTAACGAAGCGGCTTTTACACTTATATGATTCATTACATATATAAAAACAAACCAGTTTGAAGACAAAAACACACCGCCACCAAGTGTCAACACTATCACACTTCGCTTTTGTTTTGCAGTCATCTTTTTAAACTGATTCCAGTCTTTTTTTAGCACTTTTTTTCTAAAACAAAGATTAATCAATAGCATCGTCGTTACACTAAAAAAAACGCGGTAAAACAAAATATCCAAAGAAGGGTAATTATATAACGGTTTTAATGCTAAACTAAAAAATCCCCAAATAAAAAAGGCAGAAAAAGCGGCTAAATAGTATTTATTAAGTCTCATATATGCTACAAATTGTGGCAAAGATAATGAATTGTTTTCGCTTTAAATTACCGTAATCCATCCATTTCGATAAAGCTTTAACAGTCTTTTGTCGAAATTTAATAAACTAATATGTTGTTAAATTCCATGTTTTTGAATAGGAATGTAATTGGAACAAATTAAAAATTCTATTTTTGTTTCAAATATTATAAAAATGAAAAGAGTTGTAAGCCTATTGTTTGTTGCATTGTTCCTGAATAGTTGTGATGACGGTAATTTAATTCAAGAAGATATTAGTTTTGAAGCTGTTGCCACACAAAGCTGCAGTACTAATAATATCATTTACAAACTAAAAGATAAAGAATCATTAATTCTTGAAATCCCTAGAAGTACATTTAATAATGAGCCAAGTTTGGTTGGCGTACCAACAATAATAGATATTAACAGCGCTAACAGATTAGTGTATCGATTTTATAACGGAACTATCTCTACTGCAAATATTTGTGAAACTATACCTCCAACAACTCCAACTGTGACGGATCAATGGACAGCTACCGCTGGTAAAATCCAAATATTCACCACTGCTGTAAAAACTACAAACGCAAAAGATAACAGCACCAGAATTACTGGTTACAATCACAACATCGTTTTCAAGAATGTCACTTTTGCCAAAAACAGTGGCACTCAGGTTTACGAAACATTCCCTTTTGGTGATTACGTTACTTCAGCAACCGCATTGCCTTTTGGATTTGACCAAACAGTGGAAAAATGCAGTTCATCTAACCAAATTTATAATTACAACAGCAGCGAATCACTTACTTTAGACATAGACCGTACTTTGATTGCAAGTGCAGCAACTCCATTAAATACTCCAAGAACCGGAATTATTGGTGATACTAACAACAAGCTCACCTATCGATTATTCTCCGGTTTACTTACAGGAAGTTATTTTTGTAACACAACTATTCCTTCAACTCCTGTCGTAAGTGAAGAGTGGAATGCCGTAGCAGGAGTTTCGAATATAAGCGGAATTGTAGAAGTAACTACCACTGCATTTGGAACCGGATTTAAACATACTATAGTGCTTAAAAATGTCACCCTGAAGAAAGGAAGCAATGATTTTAAACTAGGAGACAGTTACATTTATGGTGATCTTTACACCACCAATTAAGCACAATTATCAGGCAGAATAAAACCCTAATAATTTTCATTTTTAGGAATAAAAAAACGTCAGTTGAAGAGAGTATTTTCGTTCGAAAATTACTCTTCCTGACGTTTTTTTAATGTTAAAAATAATCTAAAACAATATTATGTAGTGCTTTGTTTGATAAAAACTTCTGTTGCGCCTTGACCGTATTTTTGATAATTTCCTTCCTGAAAAGCGATATTATCATAACGTCCTAATAAGAAATCCAGCTCCGCTTTTAAGATTCCTTCACCAACACCATGAATAAAAACGATCTTCGGAATGCGATTGCGAATCGCAAATTCTATGTGTCGTTTTGCAGTATCCGTTTGCAAAGTCAGAATGTCATAATTAGACATGCCACGCTTATTAGGAACCAATTTTTCGATGTGCAGATCAAACTCCGGAGCTGAAATTTCGTGCTTGTCTTTGCGTTCTTTAACGAAACTTCTTGGTTTAGGTATCTCTTTTTCCTTTGCGATTTCATCTACATTTATTCTTCTAATAGAATCCATTAAGTTACTGGAATCGTTTACCTTAATCAACTCGTTGACAAAAAATGTCATCGAAAACCCATCCTCTGTTTCTATCAAAACCTGTTTATCTTCGACTGATAACACTACTCCATTTATGGCTTCATCAAGTACTGAAACTTTGTCTCCTTTATTAAACATTTTCATCTTCTTTATCTTTATTTTTACTTGGTATCTTGGCACTCAATTGCATCATTCCCATCATAAAAATTACGATCGCAATTACCATTATATACACATTTTTTTCTGCACTCACCTGCTCATACAAAGCAATAATTATGGCCAAAACCATTATTGGAATTATAATTTTTTTCATCTCTTTCTCTATCAGTTTCCAAAAGTAATGAATTTAAATTGCATCAATTTATTATCTCCACCCTTTCTTATTTTTTCGTAAAATTGTAAAAATAAAAACCATTGGATTTAGAAAAATATATGATTCCTTGTTTGAGCAAAACATTCTTCGGAGTGGAGTGCTTGGGATGCGGATTTCAGAGAGGATTATTCTTGCTTTTGAAAGGAAATTTTGTCGCTGCTTTTCAGATGTATCCTGCTATTTACACTACGCTATTATTTTTAGGAATTGTGAGTTTAAACTTTTTCGACAAAAAGACAAATTACAAAAATCTACTAATTGGTGTGGCAATTATTAATGGTCTTTTTATGATTGTCGGTTACCTGCACAAACACTATTGAACGAGAACTTTTTTCTTATTTTAATAAATACTATTTACTTATTCGAGTCAAAATATCATTCATCATTTCGATTTGAACTTTTTGAATTCCTATTAACTCTTCCTGTTGGTGCATAATCAAATGATCCAGTTTTTCATGAAGCATTCTTATTTCTAGTTCTGATTTCAGATTAATCATGTAATCTTTTTTGGCTCTTTCTCTATCTTTCTCTTCCTGACGATTTTGACTCATCATAATCACCGGAGCTTGAAGAGCGGCTAGACAGGATAAAATTAAATTCAACAAAATAAAAGGATAAGGGTCGAATCCTTTATTCATTAGAATATAAATATTGGCCAAAATCCACAAAAGAATAAATACTCCAAAAAAGATTATAAATTTCCAGCTTCCGCCAAAAGCAGCAACTTTATCAGCCACTATTTGCCCAAAAGTTCGAGCTCCAACCTCATCTTCTACAGTACTTACCAGAGATTTATCTTCCTCTAAAGAACCAATAACCTTAGCTTCCAGATTAGAAAGTTCTCCTATTTCGACTAATAAATAATTTGAAATGTACTTTTCCCGATATAGATTCAACTCACTGATAGAAAGAAAATTATCACTGCTAAAATCTGGATAATCTATCTGGATTAAGGCTAAAATTGGATTCCTGACTGTTTTTCCGGAAACTTTATCCGCGACAGGGAATTCATTTTTTGAGATATCGCTTATGAAAATAGTATTCGTATCCATTCAAATTATTTTTCTTGCTAATTTACATATTAAAACCTTTTATTTTTCATTAACCAAAAATTCAAATCAACTGTTAAATTTAAATATCGAATACAATTTCATTTCCTTGTATTTATGCCACATCTTTAAAATTTCTTTATCAAATTTTTGCTTCTTTTTCTAAAAAACGCCTTACTTTTACGGTTTTCATTTAACAATTCAATTCTATAATCATGACAAAAGATCTGATTATCAAAAATATTAGTGCTTTAAAAAATGGTTTTACCATTAATTATAGCATCAAAACAAAAACAGAGGCTTTTACCGAGCTTTTATTTTTTACTTTATTTGACACCAATGCCCCAATAAATAAAAGCATTGAGGAACTTGAAAAACAATTTAAAGAAATTTCAGCGATTGCCTGCAAAAAACCGTATTCGCTTTGCGACTCCATGTGGAATAAATTTTTCGAATCCTTGCCTTTGGTTCTTGAAAAACTGAATCAAGATGCCAGCTATTTTTTAGAAAATGACCCTGCTTCAAACAGCATCGAAGAAGTGTATTTGACCTACCCTGGTTTTTACGCCATTGCAATCTATAGATTGAGTCATGAATTGTACCTCTTGGATCTTTTATTGTTTTCCAGATTGATGAGTGAATATGCGCATCGAATCACCGGAACTGATATTCATGCAGGCGCAACTATTGCATCCCCAATCTTTATTGATCATGCCACCGGAATCGTAATTGGAGAAACTACCGTCATCGAAAAAAACGTAAAAATTTATCAGGGAGTAACTCTCGGTGCGTTAAGTGTAAGTAAAGACATGAAAAATTCTAAAAGACATCCTACCGTGGAGAAAAATGTTTGTATTTATGCCAATGCAACTATTTTGGGGGGCGAGACAGTAATTGGTAAAAACAGTATCATTGGTGGAAATTCATGGGTGACAAAATCAATTCCTGCAAAATCTATCGTAATGAATACCACCACGACTGAAGTAAAAATAAAAGAGATAAAATAATATGAAACCAAGAAAATTATTAGACCTTATTGGCAATACTCCTTTAGTGGAAACGGTCAATTTGGTACAAAATAAGAATGTAAAACTTTTATTGAAGCTAGAGGGAAATAATCCCGGTGGAAGCGTAAAGGATAGGGCTGCCTACAACATGATTAAATCCGCACTGGAAAGAGGCGAAATCAAAAAAGGAGACAAACTCATAGAGGCTACCAGTGGAAATACCGGAATTGCTTTGGCGATGATAGCACAATTATTTAATATAGAAATTGAGTTAGTTCTTCCTGATGACTCAACCAAGGAACGTACACAAACGATGCTTGCTTATGGCGCTACTGTAATTCAAACTCCAGCAAGTACAGGAATTATAGGTTCTAGAGATTATGCGGATAAAAAAGTGGCCCAGGGAGGTTATATAATGCTCAATCAATTTGCAAATGAGGACAACTGGAAAGCACATTATAAAACCACAGGCCCCGAAATATGGAATGATACCGAGGGAACCGTAACCCATTTTGTTGCTGCAATGGGAACAACAGGCACCATAATTGGAACTTCCACTTATTTGAAAGAGAAAAACCAAGCCATTCAAATCATAGGAACACAACCAAGTGACGGCTCCCAAATCCCTGGAATTAGAAAGTGGCCGCAAGAATACTTGCCAAAAATTTTTGATGCTTCTAAAGTAGATTCTATTATCGAAGTAACTGAACAAGAAGCCCGCGAAATGACTAAACGTTTAGCGCTTGAAGAAGGTATTTTTGCCGGAATGAGCAGCGGTGGTTCTGTAGCTACAGCTGTAAAAATTGCCAATACTTTAGAATCAGGAGTCATCGTAGCTATTATCTGTGACCGTGGTGATCGTTATTTGTCTTCGGATTTATTTGACTAAATTACTGTTACGTTATAAAAACAACCTTCCTTTTCTGTATCTTTCGGATATAAAAAGGAGGGTTTTTTCGATTTCAATAAAAAACAATTTTTATTTTAATCAAAAATCGGTTCAACTGATTCACACTTTATAATATGGTTACAAATGAGAAACACCACATTAATTTACTGCATTCTATTTTTATCAATCGTTATGGGAGGAAAAGTACAGGCTCAAGACTGGCCAAATTTAAATAAATACCAGAATGAAAATGCAAATCTTAAACCCGTGTCATCAGGACAAAAAAGAATTGTATTTATGGGAGATTCCATAACCGAATTTTGGAGTGCAACAGACCCTGAATATTTTTCCGGAAAACCATATGTTAATCGCGGTATCAGTGGCCAAACCACTCCTCAGATGCTAATCCGTTTTAGAGCCGATGTTATTGCTTTAAAACCCACTGCGGTTGTTATTTTGGCTGGAATAAACGATATTGCTGGCAATACAGGTCCTGCAACATTGGAGATGATAGCAAATAATATTTTCTCAATGGCTGAATTGGCAAAAGCAAACCACATTAAAGTAATTCTTTGTTCTGTTTTGCCGGCTTATGATTTTTCTTGGAAACCTAATCAAAATCCGGCTGAAAAAGTGATAGCTCTAAATGAAATGATAAAAAATTACGCTGACGCTAATGACATTCTCTATCTTGATTACTTTTCGGCTATGGTCGATAAACGAAAAGGTTTGCCTACTTTGTATTCTAATGATGAAGTGCATCCCAATAAAAAAGGGTATCAAGTAATGGCACCACTTGCCGAAAAAGCAATTGCCAAGGTTTTATCGCAGAAATAAATTCTCACAGTAAAAAAAAACAAAAAATGAACTATCGCAGATTAGGAAAAACAGGTTTTGAAATTTCAGAAATATCTCTTGGCACATGGCAAGTAGGCGGAAAATGGGGTTCTCCTTTCAATGATAAAACCGCAGACGAGTTAATCAATACCGCTATCGACAATGGCGTAAATTTTATTGATACAGCCGATGTTTATGAAAACGGATGGAGTGAAACTGCGGTAGGTCGAGTGGTTCGTTCCCGTTCTGAACGAATTTATGTGGCTACAAAATGCGGTCGCCACATTAACCCGCACATAAATGAAGGGTACCAACCTTAAGTATTACAAAAATTTGTAGAAGACAGCCTGAGAAGAACTGGATTAGAAACACTGGATTTAATACAACTGCATTGTCCACCCACTGAAGTATTTTACCGTCCTGAAATATTCGAAATGTTTGAGCGCTTGAAAGAGCAAGGGAAAATTTTAAATCTTGGCGTTAGCGTCGAAAAAGTGGAAGAAGGGCTAAAAGCGATTGAATTTCCAAATGTATCTTCGGTTCAGATTATTTTTAATCTTTTTCGCCAGCGTCCATCTGAACTATTTTTTAAAGAAGCGCTAAAACGCGATGTGGGTATTATTGCAAGAGTTCCATTAGCTAGCGGACTTCTGACAGGAAAATTCAATGCCAAAACTACTTTTGACACCCAAGATCACCGCAATTTTAATCGAAATGGCGAAGCTTTTGACAAAGGCGAAACATTTTCCGGTATTAACTACGAACTGGGCTTAAAAGCCGTAGAAGAACTGAAATCATTATTTCCTGAAAGCACAAACTTGGCTCCAATTGTTTTGCAATGGATTTTGAGTTTTGATGAAGTAACTTGCATTATTCCAGGCGCCTCTAATGAAAGTCATGTGCGGTCTAATTTATCGGTTTATGATTTACCTAAATTGACCTATGAAAAAATTGCAGCGATGAATGAAATTTATGAGCGTTTTATAAAACCCGAAGTGCACCAACTTTGGTAATCTATTTTATCACATAAAAAAGCTCGATTTTAGTTAAATCGAGCCTTTTTTATATAAATTCTTGTTTTATGCTAAAGTAGCTGTAGTCGAAATTGCTGCATTCAATAATTTAGAAATAGGACAATTTTTCTCAGCCTTAGTCACTAATTGTTGAAAAACATCATCTGTAATTCCATTTACTTTTGCGTTTACCGTTAAGTGTGACGTTATAATTGTTCCATCTACCAAGTCGATATCACATTTAGTTTCGATACTTTCGATTTCAAAACTAGCTTCAGTGATGTAAGCCGAAAGTTGCATCGTAAAACAACCTGAGTGCGCCGCTGCAATCAATTCTTCTGGATTAGTTCCTACGCCTTCTTCAAAACGGGATTTGAACGAATATTGTGTGTCTTTTAATGTGGTACTTTGTGTAGTAAGTTTTCCGGCTCCTTCTTTGAGTGAACCATTCCAGACTGCGGTTGCATTTCTTTTCATAATTATAAATTTTATATTTTCTCAAATTTAGTTCATTTGTAAAAAAAACGGTTTTAGAAATAGTTTTTTTTAACGAAAATTTAAAGTTCGTTATACTCTATATAATATTCTAAAAAATAATAGAGAAAGTAGCGCCTTTATTAATTCCATCACTTTCCGCTAGAATTTGCCCGTCGTGTCTTTCGATTATTTTTTTACACAAATACAACCCTATTCCTGTTGAAGGTTCATTTAATGTACCTAATTTACTCATTTTAGTGAATTTACCAAACAATTCCTGGTTTTTCTTTTGATCAAAACCCAAACCTTTATCCGCTATTGTAAAAAACAATTTACGGTCTTGAACATAAACACGAACTTTGATTTCACTATCCGGAAACGAGAATTTTATAGCGTTGTCAATCAAGTTCACTAAAACTCGAATCAACAAAATTTTATCAATTTTCAAAAGTGCTTCTTCGACTTCAATTGACAAATCAAGTTTAATGTTTTTATGACTTAACAACTGATCCAATTGCTTCGATACAACCGAAAAAATAGAAGAAAACTGCACCATATCATTTTCAGATTTTTTTTCTATAATTTGATCCTGCTCTTTCAGTAGCTTGATGAAGTTTTCAATATAATTGTATTGTTGTTCTGCTGATTGAAGTATTAATTGGGCTAACTCTGTTGTAGATTCAGAAGGTTCATCCTCTAAAATAAGCAATGCCACCGATTTAGAATTCCCGACAAAGTTCCTTAAATCATGGGAAAGCAAATAGACTAAATCTTGTTTTTCCGTAATGAATTTTTCATTTTCAGCGATTGATTCCTGAATATTACTCATCAACAAACCTGCTTCATCAAAGAAATTAGTTGGCAAAGAAGGAACAATTTTTTCGATTCTGTAATCATTTAAGGCCTTAGAAGCCCATTCAATTGGCTTAATTAATAGCTTTAAAAAGAATAGGGTAGCTCCGGTAGCGACTAAGGTCATTATGAGCGCAAAAATTAAAATGGTATCTGGAGAGATACTTTTATGGCCATAAAGCACAAAAAACAAAAGCCCAATCAATGGAATATGAATTCCTATAAATGCAACAAATAAAAATTTGAAAACATAACTATTTTTAAGAAAACCTATGTGGGATAATTTTTTATATAATTGCATAGAAAATTTTATTTTCGCCTTTTACAACACGAAATTACAAACAACAAAAGAAGTGATTAATTTCGTACTTATACTTTAATCTTTCCAAATATAATGTTAAAATAAGTGTTTTTCTTTAACCCATGTACGTTTAAAAAGAGTATTTGGTTCTTACCAGCATAACTATTTTTCTGTTTCATAATTTTCTACAAAATAAACCACAATTGCGCTTATTTAAATCCTTGTGAAGAACTTAATCCAATTTTTACCCCGAACTACCTGTCCCCAATTATAGCGAAAAACCCGTAGTTGCGAAAGCTTTGGAACTCTTGCCCGTAAAGAGCGACGGAAGGAAGCTCCTTTACGGGCTTAGTGTTCCTGCTTTCGGAAGAGCCCCGAAGCGTCGGGGTTGCAGCGGAAAGCGGGATTGGGCTCAAATAAAAATTAATACTTTTTGAAAATATTTCACAATTTGAATTTATAAAACCATTCAAACGCTTATTTTTGCGCTATGGCAAAGAAAAATACAGACAAAGTTGTCTTTCATCAAATAAAAGTCCTTGATGCTGGTGCAAAAGGCGTTTCGGTAGCAAAGGCTCCCGATGGTAAAGTGGTTTTTATCCCGAATGTCGTTCCCGGCGATGTGGTTGATGTGCAAACGTTCAAGAAACGTAAAGCGTATTATGAAGGAAAAGCGATCCATTTTCACGAATATTCTGAGCATCGTGTAGAACCTATTTGCGAACATTTTGGTGTTTGTGGAGGTTGTAAATGGCAAAATATGAAATACAGCCAACAGTTGTACTACAAGCAAAATGAGGTGAAAAACCATTTGCAACGCATAGGAAAAGTGGAACTTCCAGAATTTGAACCGATTTTAGGTTCGGAAAAACAGTTTTTTTACAGAAATAAAATGGAATTTTCGTTTTCGAACAGCCGTTGGTTGACCGAAAAAGAAATTGACAGCACAGAAGATTTAGGAAACAGAAACGCACTTGGTTTTCACATTCCGAAAATGTGGGACAAAATCTTAGACATCAACAAATGTCATTTGCAGGAAGATCCTTCGAATGCGATTAGAAACGAAGTTCGTGCTTTTGCAAATGAGCATGGTTTAACTTTCTTTAACCCAAGAGCGCATGAAGGTTTGTTAAGAACTTTGATGTTGCGTACGGCTTCGACTGGTGAAATTATGGTTTTGATTCAGTTTTTTGAAAACGATAAAGCCAACAGAGAATTACTTCTAGATCATATTTACGAAAAATTCCCTCATATTACTTCGTTACAATATGTTATCAATAGTAAAGCCAACGATACTTTATACGATACCGATATTAAATTATACAAAGGAAGAGATTACATTCTGGAAGAAATGGAAGGTTTGAAATTTAGCATTAATGCGAAATCTTTTTACCAAACCAACTCTGATCAAGCGTATGAATTATATAAAATAACGAGAGATTTTGCTGGGTTAACTGGAAACGAAGTTGTTTATGACTTGTATACCGGAACAGGAACTATTGCACAGTTTGTCTCTAAAAATGCCAAAAAAGTAATTGGTGTTGAAAGTGTTCCTGAAGCAATTAAAGACGCTAAATTGAATGCAGAACGCAATGAAATTACAAATTGCGAGTTCTTTGTAGGAGATATGAAAGTCGTTTTTAACGATAGCTTTATCAATCAACACGGTCATCCTGACGTGATTATTACTGATCCACCAAGAGACGGAATGCATAAAGACGTAATTGAACAAATTATGAAAATTGCTCCTGAAAAAGTGGTTTATGTAAGCTGTAATTCGGCTACACAAGCGCGTGATCTGGCTTTGATGGATGAAAAATATAAAGTAACTCGTGTGCGTCCTGTGGATATGTTCCCGCAAACACATCACGTTGAAAATGTTGTACTTTTGGAAAGAAGATAATTGATTTTTAATTTCAAATTAGGGAATGCTGATTTTTAATTTTATAACTCTAAAATCAGCATTTTTTAATTGACATCTATCATTCAAAACATAATTTATGAGAAAAATATATTTATTGGTATTAGCGTTAGCGTTTTTTTTCTCCAGTTGTGAGAAAGACGATATTTGTGATGCCAATACTGCTACAACACCAAGACTGGTTATTCAGTTTTATGATTTTGCAAATCCTTCCGTTTTAAAAAATGTAACTAATCTTAAAGTCGTTGGCGCAGGAATGAAAGATGGAATTATTTTTAACCCAACAGCAACCGGTGATTCAAAATACCTGACTAACGGCAATACCATTTCAATTCCGTTAAAAACAAACGATAATACCACTAGTTATACCTTTACCTTAAATTCTGGAAATTCTAATCCGGCATTAATCAACGTAGATAACATACAGTTTGATTACACCAAAAAAGATATTTTTGTATCCAGAGCTTGCGGTTTTAAGACGATTTTCACCTTAAACCCAACAAATCCTTATAAACATACTATTGCCGATGATAAATGGATAAAATACATCTCAGTTGAAAAAAGTAATATAGAAAACGAAAATGAAACACACATTAAAATATTTTTTTAGTTTTTGCCTCGTTTTGTCCATTTCTCTGGTAAAAGCACAAGAAACGAGCCAAAAAGGCGTAATGACGAAGCAACCTACACCAAAAACAGATGGTATAATTCCGGGAAATCCTGAACCTTTCAAAAAAGTTGATTTATCAGCAAAAAAGAAGGATTCTATTATTCTTGTTCCTGCTAAAACGGATCGTTACGGCGTACGAGTTGGTGTTGATTTATATAAATTGACAAGAGCATTATATGACAAAGATTATAAAGGAATTGAATTTGTAGGCGATTATAGGTTAACAAAAAAATACTTTTTGGCTGCCGAGCTCGGAAATGAAAATAAAACTACGGATGATAGCCGATTGAATTCAACGACAAAGGGTTCCTATCTAAAAGGAGGTTTTGACTACAATGCCTATCAAAACTGGCTCAATATGGAAAATATAATTTCTGTAGGAATTCGCTATGGTTTTAGTACTTTTAGCCAACAATTGAATTCTTACAAAATCTACAATGCCAATCCTTATTTTGGAGAAATGCCCCCAATTCCTTCAGGGCAAAAATTCAATGGATTAACAGCCAGCTGGATTGAAGTGGTAGCGGGAGTAAAAGCAAAAGTCTTTAATAATGTGTTTGTGGGCTTTAGTCTTCAATTGAAACGATTAGTTAGTAACAAACGGCCTGATAATTTCGAAAACTTATACATTCCAGGATTCAACCGAACCTACAACGGTGATTTTGGAGTAGGATACAATTATACGGTTACGTATTTTGTTCCTATTTACAAGAAGAAAGTAAAACCTGTAGAAGTTTCTAAAAAATCGGATACGAAAAAGTAAATTAAAAAGAAATACAAATTTCACTGAAAAAAAATATCGTAGAGAAAACTGTTTTCCTTGCGATATTTTTTTATACTTATTTAAGCCTAAAGACCTACCCTATTTCCTTAATGCCCTTTATAAAAATCCATTTCATAAATAATTTCTCTCCGTCTTTCGTTTTTACGGCCTGAAATTTTGGAGCTAAAATTGTTCCAATTACAAAAGCGGTAAAGGGAATCCAAAAACCGGTTAACACTGTATATCGGTCCATTACATATCGAAAGGATATAAAAAATATTGCAAAAGAGCCTAATTGATATAAAAAGGCACGTACTTGTAATTTGGTCATACTAAATGCTGAGTTATGAGTTATTTCTTTTAATCTGAAGCTACTAGCCTATTCTACTATTTCATCCTTATTAACGTTTTCTGAATTTTCAGAACTGTCATCCGTAACTTGAAACTTCGTTCTCTTACTTCCCTCATACATTTCGTATTTCACTAATCTAGCTTCTAAACTCGCGTTAAAAAGTTTGATTTTTCTGGAAGGTTTTAATCCAACGTATTTCAGCGCTTCCAGATTTGCTGTAATAAACCAAGCATTTGTACCAGGATAATTTTTCTTTAAAGTATCGCCAATGCTTTTGTAGAATTCTTCCATATGGATATCCAAACGCTCATCATAAGGCGGATTGAAAACCATGTGTAACTTACCCTTTGACGTTTTTTCGGTATCAAAAAAGTTCTTTTCCTCGATGGTGATGTACTCATCAAGATTGGCATTTTTGATATTGTCTTTGGCTTTTTGAACCGCACTTGGTGCCTTATCGTAACCTTTTATAGTGTAATGAAACTCTCTGACTCTTTTCAATAAGCTGTCCGAAATACTATCAAATAAATCATTGTCCCAATCGTTCCATTTTTCGAAAGCAAATTCTTTACGGTTAATGTTTGCTGGAATATTACAGGCAATCATAGCTGCTTCCGCCAGAAAAGTTCCAGAACCACACATTGGATCCAAGAAATCACCTTGACCATCCCAACCCGACAGCAACAAGATTCCTGCTGCCAAAACTTCGTTGATAGGGGCAATATTCGTAGCTGTCCTATAACCACGTTGATGCAATGAATTTCCAGAAGTATCCAATGCAACCGAAACCTGATCTTTGTCAATGTGGATATTAATTCTCAAATCAGGAAAAACTTTATCAATACTGGGACGTTGCCCGGTTCTTTCTCTAAATTGATCAACAATCGCATCTTTACATTTTTGAGAAACAAATTCTGAGTGATTAAAATATTCCGAATGTACCGTAGCGTCAATCACAAAAGTCTGATTGGCGTTAAGTAATTTAGACCAATTTACTCCCGAAATGCCTTTGTATAAAGCCTGTTCGTTATTAGCCTTGAAAAAATAAATAGGTTTTAAGATTTTCAAAGCCGTACGCAAAGATAAATTCGCTTTGTACATAAACCCTTTATCCCCTTTAAAACTTACCATTCTCACACCTTGTTCAACGTTTTGCGCGCCCAACATCTGCAATTCTTTCGCTAATATTTCTTCAAAACCAAAAAAGGTTTTGGCAACCATTTTAAAATTATTTTCCATTGTAAAATCAAGTATTCGTTGCAAAAATACACTAAATTTGCCTGAATCGAATTAATTGAAAAAGAATAAATGTCTGCAGCACAAAATCCACCAACTGAAAATCAATTGAAATCATCTGAAAACTGGTACACGTCTTGGTTTGACACTCCGTATTATCACATTCTTTATAAAGAAAGGAATTATAGAGAAGCTCAGGTTTTTATGGATAATATTACACACTACCTTAATCTTCCCGAAAACGCAAAAGTACTAGATTTAGCTTGCGGCAAGGGACGCCATTCTATTTATTTAAACCAATTGGGATTTGACGTTCTGGGTGCTGATTTATCAGAAAATAGTATTGCTGAAGCTTCTAAAAACACCAATGAAACACTACATTTCAAAGTTCATGATATGCGTGAACCTTTTGAAGAAAAATACGATGCTATTTTCAATTTGTTTACCAGCTTTGGCTATTTCGAGAATGACGAGGACAATCTAACCACTTTAAAAGCCATCAAAGACAGCTTATCCGAATATGGATTTGCCGTGATTGACTTTATGAATGTCGCTCATGTGCTCGAAACCTTAGTTCCTGAAGAAACTAAAACCGTAGATGAAATCGAATTTTACATCAAACGCTATCTAAAAGACGGTCATATTTTTAAAGAAATTGACTTTGAAGACAAAGGTCAAAAATTTCATTTTACCGAAAAAGTAAAAGCTTTGGCGCTTCCCGATTTTGAACAATTAATGGAGGAAGCCGGAATTTACCTGTTGGATATTTTTGGAGATTATAAATTAAAAAAATTCCACAAAACAGATAGTGAACGACTTATCATGATTTTTAAATAGTTATTGGGTTAGACAAACAAACGGTTAAGCAAAAAACATGAATTATCTTTTACCATTACTTTCGGTACTACTAGGGTACGGTATTGCTCTGGTTTTGAAGCCAAACGACAAAACCAATCTGAAATTATTATTGGCCTTCAGCGGTTCGTTTTTGCTTTCATTAACGGTGATGCACCTATTACCGGAAGTTTATGAAAGTAAAAATGGCAACATCGGCCTTTTTATTATGTTGGGAATTTTATTCCAAATCATACTGGAATTTTTCTCCAAAGGTGCAGAACACGGGCATGTTCACGGGCACGCAAACATGAATCATATTCCATGGCTTTTATTCATCAGCCTTTGCATTCATGCCTTTTTAGAAGGATTTCCCGTAAGCCATCATCATGATTTAGCCTTAGGAATTGCCATCCATCATTTACCAATTGCCATTATTCTTACAACATTTTTCATTAATTCAAGTCTAAGCAATAAGGCAATTTTTATCTTTATGGTTACCTTTGCAATTATGACACCACTAGGGACCTTTTTATCGGGTTCTCTACCGGTTTTAAATGAATATTATGACGAAATAACGGCTGTTGTAATTGGAATATTATTCCATATTTCATCCACTATCATTTTCGAAAGCAGTGAAGGTCACAAATTTAATATCGTCAAAGTTTCTATGATCGTAATAGGAATTGCCTTGGCGTATTTTATATAATTAAACAATTTGGGCGTGACCGCAAGGGTCGGGCTATTCGCTGCAATCTTTTTTCATTCCGCTACCGCTTCATGATAAAAAGGATTTCCGCTGCTAACCCTCACGCAAAAAAAAATATTGTACGGACAATTTGCGAGTTGTCCGTACAAAAAAAATAAAAAAAATGACCTTTACAAAAACCACTGAACAATCTTCAAAATACCAACATTTAGAAAAAATGTCGGTTCAAGAATTGTTATTGAATATCAATGCGGAAGACAAGACCGTTCCGCTTGCCGTAGAAAAAGCGTTGTCGCAAATAGAACTTTTAGTGACTGAAATCGTTGCTAAAATGAAATTAGGTGGTCGATTATTCTACATTGGCGCAGGAACTTCGGGCCGTTTAGGAATTCTTGATGCATCGGAATGTCCGCCAACCTTTGGTGTTCCTTTCGATTTAGTAATTGGGATTATTGCCGGTGGCGATGCCGCCATTCGCAGAGCCGTAGAAAATGCCGAAGACAATGCTACTCAGGCTTGGATTGATTTAAAAGCATTCGATATAAACGAGAATGATGTTGTTGTGGGAATAGCCGCTTCAGGAACAACACCTTATGTTATTGGAGGATTACAAGCTTGTAACGAAAATAATATCACTACAGGAAGCATTTCTTGCAATGCGGGAAGTCCACTTTCCCAAATCGCAAAATTCCCAATCGAAGTAGTTGTAGGACCTGAATTTGTAACAGGAAGCTCCCGCATGAAAGCAGGAACAGCACAAAAATTAGTGCTCAATATGATTTCAACAGCAACTATGATTCAACTCGGTAAAGTAAAAGGCAATAAAATGGTCGATATGCAATTGAGCAATAACAAATTGGTTGATCGAGGTGTAAAAATGATTATGGGTGAAATTCCTGTTTCCTACGAACAAGCTTCCGAATTATTAAAAAATTACGGAAGCGTTAGAAAAGCAGTTAATAATTACATGGGGCAGTAAACCGCTTCTATTTAATTTTACAAAAAACCTTAACATTAAACAATTATATGAAATCAAAAATCCTACTCTTTGCTTTTTTACTGTTTTCTGCACTATCATTTTCTCAACAACTTACTTTGAAATCAAGCGGGAGAATATATGATTTCAACAACCAAAAACTTTCGAACACCGCGGTAAAAGAATTGCTTGCTTCGCAACCCCAACTTCTTGAACAATACCAACAAGGCAGAACGAAAGCTGCAGTAGGCGGATTGCTTTTGGGATTTGGAATAGGCATTTTAGGGTCTGATTTGGTTACAGGATTAACACAAGATAAAACCTATCCTACAGCATTAACTTATGTTGGATTGGCATCTACACTTATATCTATTCCAGTAATAATTGGTCATTCAAAAAAAATAAAGAAGGCAATTGATGGATACAATGAATCTCTGTTAATCAATAAAACTAGTTTTAATTTCGAAAAAATTAATGTTATTACCAATCAAAACGGAATTGGTATGCGAATCTCTTTTTAAATCAATGGCAACTAACAAAGAACTATTATCCAAAGGAATCAGATATTTAGCGGGAGCTTTGCCCCTACTATTTATTGGTCCATCATTGATTTATAATGCGTTTATGAATCAACAAAATGCCTGGCATTATTTGGTTTTAGCAATCGGAATCATTGCTTGCCTTGCTGCCATGTTTCTGATGTATTTAGGATTAAAAACAATTATGAAAAGCTTATTTAACGACTAATGGAAGATTTGATTCACATTCAAAAAACATTTGAAAAAATTATTTATATCGGCAAGAAAATAAGTTATAGAGAATTTGAGGATTGTATTTTCAAGAATTGTGATTTCTCTAATAGTGATTTTTCAAATAACACTTTTATGGATTGCGAGTTCATCGATTGTAATTTGGCCATGACTAATTTAGCAGGAACAAGCCTGAAAACGGTTAGTTTTAAAAATTGTAAATTGCTGGGAATCCATTTTAACACTTGTACTGATTTCTTATTTAGCGTTCATTTTCAGGATTGTGTTTTGGATTATTCCTCTTTTGCTAATAAAAAGATGCCAAAGACAAAATTCAATTCCTGTTCTATGAAAGAAGTTAATTTTGCAGGTGCGACTCTTTCGAATTCGGTACTTGAAAATTGTAATTTAGACAATGCTGTTTTCAATGAAACCCAACTCAAGGAAGTCGATTTTACAACCGCATACAATTATAAAATTGATCCCGAATTCAATCCCATGAAGAAAGCCAAGTTTTCGACACAAGGAATTCCGGGACTTTTAGACAAATATGATATTAAAATCCTCTAATCATGGAAATCAATAATCAATATGTCGAAAGTGTAAAAAAGCAATTTCTCTATTATAAAACTTTGGGAGAAAAAGCTATTGACCAACTAGAACCAGAGCAACTTTTTTTCGCTGTAAATGACGATACAAATAGCATTGCCACTATTGTAAAACATCTTTCAGGAAATATGCGTTCCAGATGGACTGATTTTCTGACTACAGATGGCGAAAAAGAATGGCGCAATCGAGATGCGGAATTCGAAAATGATTTGCAGTCAAAAGAAGAAGTTTTAGCACTTTGGAACAAAGCCTGGGAATGTTTGTTTACTGCTTTAAACGGATTTCAACCCGAGCAACTTTCTCAGATTATATATATATTAGAAATGAAGGACATTCTGTTATAGAAGCCATCAACAGACAACTAGCCCATTATCCGTATCATGTTGGACAAATTGTATTTTATGCAAAACAACTGAAAAAAAGCGATTGGGAAAGTTTGTCGATTCCAAAAAATAAATCCAACAGTTATAATGCTGATAAATTTTCTCAAGAAAAAAGCATCAAAAATTTTACTGATGAAGAATTAAAACGATTAAAATAACTATTATAAACTTCCCTGATAGAAGTGAAAATCCTTTTTTGAGGAACAAAAAAAAGATTGAAACGGATAGCAGGAAATAGCTCCAAAAAAAAATGAAAAAAATAATACTTCTCCTCCCACTATTTCTATTACTATCATGTTATAATGTGGAGCGCAACTGCGCAGCATTTAAAACTGGGAAATTCAAATTTGAATACAAAGTAAATGGCATCAAAAAAACAACTTTTTTTGAACGTAATGACAGTATCGAAATCGAAACTTTTGACGGTAAAACAGATACTGCTTCGATACGATGGGTAAATGATTGCGAATATATTTTGCGCAAAATACATCCTAAAAATAAAGCAGAAGAAAAAGCAATCGATATGAAAATTTTGACAACCTCAAAAAATTCTTATACCTTTGAATTTGGAATGGTCGGTTTAGACACAAAACAAAAAGGTATCGTTACCAAGATTTCAGATTAAACTTTTCAGATTCATAATTCATAACTTAATAAAATGGAAGTATTTTTAAATCCCGATGCGTGGGTCGCCTTGTTAACATTAACGTTTCTAGAGATCGTATTGGGAATCGACAATATTATTTTTATATCGATTGCCACCGGAAAATTACCAATTGAGCAACGAAAAAAAGCAACCAAAGTTGGAATGTTCCTTGCCATGTTTATGAGAATTGGACTTTTATTTGGTATTAATCTTTTAATTCAAATGAAGGAACCTTGGTTTCACATCGATTTCAGTTGGTTTTCGGCTGGAGTTACAGGTCAGAGTCTTATTTTACTTGGTGGAGGATTATTCTTAATTTACAAGAGTACGAATGAAATTAGGGAGAAAGTCGACGAGAAAGGACATGAAGAAAAAGAATTAGGTAAGGCAGCAACAAAATCATTTCAAAATGTCTTACTACAAATTATTATGATTGATTTAGTTTTCTCTTTTGACAGTATTCTTACAGCGGTAGGAATGACAAACGGAGTCGAAGGTGCTATTTACATAATGATAACTGCAGTGGTTATTTCGGTGTTAATAATGATGCAATTTGCTGTACCTGTCGGGAATTTTGTAAATAAACATCCATCTATTCAAATATTGGGTTTATCATTTTTGATACTAATTGGTTTTATGTTGCTTACGGAGAGTGCTCATTTATCTGATGCCTTAATCTTTGGAAACCACGTTACACCGGTACCAAAAGGATATTTATATTTTGCCATTTCATTCTCACTTTTAGTCGAAGTGCTGAATATGAAAATGACAAAAAAGAAATAATGAAATTATTTTTTGATAAACAAACTGCTTTATGCGAACTTGCTTATTATTCTGAAAATATAATCCCCCGTTAATTAGGGTAACACTAAAAAGACCCTAACATGGTCTTTTTTCTTTTTATTTTATTTTTTATAAATTATCTTATACACAAATAAGCCCCTTGAAAAATACCATTTCCCATAGAGTTGCGGACTTTTTAAAAAATTTTCCTCCTTTTAACTTTTTACATCAAAAAGATATTGAAACCCTTTCGGAACAAATATCTATTATTTACAAAGAAAAAGATAGTGTTGTATTTGCTGAAAATGAAGATACTCATGACTGTTTTTACATCGTTCATAAAGGAGCCGTTATTCTAAGAAATAGTCTTAGTAATGACATTTTAGACATGTGTGATGAGGGAGATATTTTTGGTTTGAGGCCACTGATAGCCAATGAGAACTATAAGATGGAAGCCATGACCTATGAAGAAAGTATTCTTTATGCTATTCCCATTGCTATTTTCAAACCTTACGCTTTAGAAAATAGAGCTGTGGGTAATTTTTTAATAGAAAGCTTTGCCTCCAACACCCGCAATCCGTATTCCAAAAGTCACAGCGGAAAATTATACGGAGATTTAAAGGACATAGAAATTCCTGATCCTAATAAAAATATCCTTGACTTACAACCTGTCAAATATTCAAAAAAAATAATTACTTGTTTCTCAACAACTTCTGCAAAAATCATAGCCCAAACTATGACTAAAAAGAATGTTGGGGCCATTCTTGTCATAGAGGACAAACTTCCTATTGGTATTATTACAGATAAGGATCTAAGGAACAAAATAGTAACAGGAGAATTTCCTATCACAACTACAGCTGCTTTAATAATGACAACTCCTGTTATTACGTATCCAAAAAAAATGACCATTACCCAGGCCCAAATGGCAATGATGAAAAGTAATATAAGCCATATTTGTATTACGAAAGATGGAACTGTAAATACAAAAGCGATAGGAATTCTTTCCAAGCATGATGTTATGGTGGCGTTGGGTAATAATCCCGCAGTGTTAATAAAAGCGGTAAAAAGAGCTAAAAAATTTAAAGAAATAAAGCCCATTAGGACAAACATTATGCAATTACTGCAAGGATATTTGGATCAAAATATTCCTATGACCTTAATTTCTAAAATAATTACAGAATTGAATGATGTCTGCATAAAGCAAGTCATTGCAATCGCACTGAAAAAAATGAAAAGCCCTCCACCTGTGAAGTTTGCGTGGCTGGCATTAGGAAGCCAGGGAAGAAGCGAGCAGCTGCTTCATACTGATCAAGACAATGCGCTCGTTTATGAAGATGTTTCAGAGGAACTCAAAGAAACTACTAATGCGTATTTTCTAGAACTGGCTACCTATGTTAATAAAGGACTTTTTGATATCGGTTATGACTACTGTCCGGCAGAAATGATGGCCTCTAATCCTAAATGGTGTCTCAGTCTGAGCCAATGGAAAAGTCTAGTATCTCACTGGATCACAAATCCGGGGAAAACTGAGGTATTATTGTCCTTTATATTTTTTGATTATAGTTTATCCTACGGAGATAGTGAACTTGTCAACAACCTCTCCGACTATATCTTTGACAACATCAAGGCCAACCCTGTTTTCTATATTCATTTAGTTAGTGGGGCATTACAAAGTCCCTCTCCGACAGGATTCTTCAGACAATTTCTTTTAGAGCAGGATGGCGCCCATAAAGATTTCTTTGATATCAAAAGACGTGCTTTAATGCCATTGTCGGATGCCGCTCGAGTTCTTATCCTTTCTCATTCCGTCAAATCCATTAGTAATACCCCTGAGCGATTCGAAAAATTGGCGGAATTAGAACCGCAAAATAAGGAGTTATATTTATCCTGTTCGTATTCCTTTAAAGCATTATTAAAATTTAGAACTAAGCAAGGACTTTTACATAATGACTCCGGTCAGTTTATTTCTTTAGAAACACTTTCTAAATTAGAAAAAATAAAGCTAAAAAGAACTTTCAAAACTATTAAGGATCTACAAGAACTCATTACCATTCGTTTTAATCCTTCTAATATACTTTAAGGATGAATTTATTTAAAAAAAGTAAAGATGGTTTATTTAAGTTTTGGAACAAATCTGAAACATCAACTGATGACAAACAATCAAACGGTATTGATGCAACACGTTTTGTAATCTTGGACACAGAAACCACTGGTTTTGATTATACTGCTGATCGAATCCTTTGTATCGGGGCTGTCGTTTTACAAAACAATACGATTTCCATTCCCGATAGCTTTGAAGTTTATATTCAGCAAGATCATTACGATAAAGCCACCGCAAAAATTCATGGAATCCTGAAGGATTTTGCGTTAGACCGCCTTACAGAATTAGAGGCCTTACAACAGTTTTTAGTCTTTTTAGGAGATTCCATAATAATTGCACACCACACCATATTTGACATTACTATGATTAATAAGGCACTGGAGAGAAATGGATTGCCGAAATTAACAAATAAGACATTAGATACTGCTTTTCTTTATAAAAAAACATTGCTGAAATCATACATAATACAACGCAAAGAAACCTATAGTTTAGACGAACTTGCGGATAAATTTGATATATCAAAAGAAGATAGGCATACTGCAATGGGGGACGCTTACATCACTGCAATTGCTTTTTTAAAAATTTTAACAAAATTGAAAGAAAAAAAAGATAAAACTCTAAACCAACTGTTTACATAGAGACAAAACACGGCAATGATATCAGTCAATAAAAACTTCCGCAATTGCGGAGGTTTTTATTTATTCTAAAGTTAATGTTATCTGCCCATCATCTTCCAGTTGGATATCCGCATCATCACCGTCAGTTTCTCCTTTGACTTCCAATTCTTTAACAATGATCTCCTCTGGAATTTCATAAGGCAAAGGGGCCAAAAGATTTACTTGTTTCAATTTATCTGTTGTCAATTGATTGCCAAGAGCCTTAAATCCTTTTATGCCGATATAGGATTCTATATCTATCGTCATATTATCTTTTTGAACACCTTTTACTTTTATAAAAATTAATTCAGCTACCGGACGATAATCTGTTGATACAATTTCTAATCTTGAGTTAGAATGTTCTGTGATAAAACTCTCCTCTTTATTTTCAATTTCTACCAAGAAACGTTTGATATAATAACGCTCTTTTTCACCGTCATAATAAATTGCCGAAATCGGTTTTTTAGGAACCCATTTTTCTAAAACAACCATATCTTGATCAAAATGCGTAGACAATTCCGGTGTAATTACTTTTATTTTTCCGGGTTGCGATACAATCAGAATCTTATCACTAGGTCTGAATTCGCCTAACAAATTCCCACGTCCGTCTACGTTTAATCGTTGAACGGTATCATCAAACCAAACTTTTCTAGGTAATAAAGTGGAAATCCCTTTTTCTTTCAATTCGATTTTTTTGATAGGATATTTGGTTACCAAATTCCCTTTAGAAGCTCTTCCCTTAATGGTTAAACTAGCAAAATCAATATCGAATTTCAGTTTTTTGACACTTCCTACCTGACGTAACATAATCGCGATAACCTCTGCTTCCCCATTTGGATTACAAGAAAAATAAAGCACTTGTGAACCCGCTGTTTCATTGGTTAAATCATAGGCCTTGTCTCTAGTTACACCAGAAACATTGAACCTTTTTATGTATGAAGGACCTGATTTTCCGTCACGATAAATCATGTTATAAATCGTTCTTTTATCGCTTTTGTCAAAAATAGCAATATGTATAATGTCTTTACCCACGAAGGTTTTGGCATCTACTTTTGTAATCATCATTTTTCCGTCACGAAGAAACACGATGACATCATCAATATCAGAACAATCCGTTACGTACTCGTCTTTTTTCAAACTTGTACCAACGAAACCTTCTTCCTTATTTACGTATAATTTAGTATTTCTTAAAACTACTTTCGTTGCTTCGATATCATCAAAAATACGAAGTTCTGTTTGACGTTCTCTTCCTTTACCGTACTTCTCCTTTAACTTGGCAAAATAAGCAATTGCAAAATCGATAAGATGTTCTAAATTGTGTTTTACCTGTTCGATATCACCCTCAAGCGCTTCAATTTTATCTTGCGCTTTATTACTGTCAAACTTAGAAATACGCATGATTCGAATATCCAACAAACGGAGAATATCTTCTTCGGTAACGGCTCGTTTTAAGTGTTTTATGTGTGGTTTTAAACCATCATCAACGGCCATTATTACCGTTTCTCGAGTCGTCATTTCTTCAATATCACGATAGATTTTATTTTCGATAAAAATTCGTTCCAAAGAAAGAAAATGCCATTGTTCTTCTAATTCCGTCAACTGTATTTCCAGTTCGCTTTTCAAAAGTTGGACAGTTCTGTTTGTTGAAATTTTCAACATATCAGAAACCCCGATAAAGAGCGGTTTATTATCTTCAATCACGCAGCCTAATGGCGCTACCGAGGTTTCGCAAGCTGTAAAAGCAAATAATGCATCTATGGTTTTATCCGGTGAAACACCCGGAAAAAGATGGATTAAAATCTCAACTTCAGCGGCAGTATTGTCCTCAATTTTCTTGATCTTGATTTTCCCTTTATCATTGGCTTTCAAAATACTGTCAATCAAAGTCGTAGTATTGGTTGAAAATGGAATTTGGGTAATCACTAAAGTATTTTTGTCCAGTTGTGCAATTTTGGCACGCACACGCACACGTCCGCCACGCAATCCATCATTATAATTAGACACATCAGCAATACCTTGTGTCAAGAAATCAGGATATAAGGTAAATAGTTTACCTTTCAGAATTTTTATTGACGAATCAATTAACTCATTGAAATTATGAGGTAACACTTTCGTCGAAAGACCCACAGCGATTCCCTCAGCTCCAGAAGCCAATAATAATGGAAACTTTACAGGCAGATTATTGGGCTCGGCACGACGACCATCGTAAGAAACACCCCAATCCGTAATCTTTGGAGAATATAAAACTTCCAAAGCAAATTTAGATAAACGTGCTTCAATGTAACGAGAAGCCGCAGCTCCATCTCCCGTTAGAATATTTCCCCAGTTTCCCTGACAGTCAATCAGCAATTCTTTCTGTCCAATTTGTACCATGGCATCACCAATACTTTGATCACCGTGAGGATGATACTGCATGGTGTGTCCTACAACATTGGCAACTTTATTATAACGACCGTCATCTAATTCCTTTAAAGAGTGCATAATTCTGCGCTGAACCGGCTTAAAACCGTCCTCAATCGCCGGAACTGCACGTTCCAGAATCACATAAGAAGCATAATCGAGAAACCAGTCCTTGTACATTCCCGTAACTTTGGTAATGGTATCGTTTCCGTCTTCTTGATTATCGTAAAAATGTTGTCCTCCTGTAGAAATTATATCTTCAAAAGCATCTTCTCCAACTGTATTTTCTTCTTCTTGACCTTCTGGTAATATGTTATCGTCTTCTTCGTCTTTCATTATCTTGATTCCGAAATTAATTGTATTAAATCTTCTCTGCTTGGCAGAATTGTTTTGTATTTGCTAGCAAAAAATTGCTCATTATTTTCTGGTAAAGTATATTCTACAGCCAAATCACTCTTATTTTGGCAAAGAACAATTCCTATTGTTTTATTTTCGTCTTCCAAACGCATTTCTCTTTCTCGACTTAAAGCCAATCGAGTATAAAGAGCTGAATTATATTGTCGTTTTAATTCCCGAACACTCCAATTGTATTTTTCGGATTCTATTTCATAAAAACGTCTTTCTCTCTCATCGTCAATTCGCATTAAGAGAACATAATGTGTCCAAGTCAATTTAAAAAACGAAATCAGCGACTGCTCTTTTTGATTTTCAGAAACCCCAGTCAGTGACTGTGAAATTGAATTTTTAGAAATCCGCAACAGTGTATCGGATTTCTCAAGATTCAATTTCGTTATCAGTGATGACGAAATTGAATATGTTTTATAAAATTTTCTCATTCGATCAAGATTTTCTACAGAAAACCCTTTTCCAAACTTAATAGTCAACTTTTCAGAAAGTCCTTTTAGTAGTTGTTTTCCGTATTTCGCACGTTCTTTTCCGTTTTGCTCTTCTTCAACAGTCATTCTTCCTATTTCAAAATAAGTATAAACCATTGTTGAATTTACGGTGCGTAAAACCTGTTGACGGGCATTTTGCAATAGCGCGACTACTTGAGCGAATAAAGCTTTATTTTGAAGATTATCTGGAACTGTATTTTCTTCGTCTTTCATTAAATATATTCTATTGAATACTAATTAATTTTAATTTTGTTCTAAAAATTCTAAAAAGAATATTTTTCATTACAACCATGCTCTTTTTTTGCAGCCTCAATTCCATTTTTATCTAACTCTTTATTTACGACATTATCACATTCTTTGTAGTAATTACTACTTGTAATAAAAAAGATAACTAAAAAACTAATCACGAATAATATAACGATAAAAATCATTATGTTTTTTGTAGGCATTTTATAATGATTTAAACTTTCTCCATTACATCCAAATCTACCTTCAAATTCTTGATGATAAACTCTTGTCGGTCCGGAGTGTTTTTACCCATATAAAAAGACAACAATTGCTCAATCGAAGTATTTTTATCCATCATAATCGGATCTAAACGAATGGTTTCTCCAATGAAATTTTTGAATTCATCTGGAGAAATTTCTCCCAATCCTTTAAATCGAGTGATTTCCGGTTTTGGTTTTAATTTTTCGATTGCCGCTTTTCTTTCCTCATCAGAATAACAATATATTGTTTCTTTCTTATTTCGAACTCTGAAAAGTGGCGTTTGCAAAATATACAAATGCCCTTCTTTTATTAACTCCGGAAAAAACTGCAGGAAAAAAGTAATTAATAACAATCGAATATGCATTCCATCGACATCGGCATCAGTTGCAATTACGATGTTGTTGTACCGCAATTTTTCTAATCCATCTTCAATATCAAGTGCAGCTTGCAATAAATTAAATTCTTCATTTTCATAAACAATTTTCTTACTCATTCCATACGAATTCAAAGGCTTACCACGTAAACTAAATACGGCTTGAGTATTTACATCCCGCGATTTGGTAATCGACCCGGAAGCCGAATCTCCCTCCGTAATAAAAAGCGTACTTTCCAGATTTTTAGGATTTTTAGTATCCGGAAGATGAGCACGGCAATCCCTTAATTTCTTATTATGCAGATTTGCTTTTTTGGCACGATCTGTCGCTAATTTTCGAATACCGGATAATTCTTTACGCTCTCGCTCGGCTTGAAGAATTTTTCTCAACAATGCTTCTGCAGTTGGAGGATTCTTATGTAAATAATTATCTAATTTCGTTTTTACAAAATCATTTATAAAAGTACGCACAGATGGCATCCCCGGATCAGAGCCCATATCTGTCGAACCCAATTTGGTCTTCGTTTGCGACTCAAAAACCGGTTCCATTACTTTGATGCTAATCGCTGTAACAATCGATTTTCGAACATCTGAAGCTTCGAAACTTTTATTATAAAACTCTCTAATGGTTTTTACAATCGCTTCACGATACGCCGCTAAGTGCGTTCCTCCTTGCGTTGTGTTTTGTCCGTTTACGAAGGAATGGTATTCTTCGCTGTACTGTGTCTTGCTGTGAGTTAACGCAATTTCTATATCCTCGCCTTTCAAATGAATGATTGGATATTCCAAATCATCAGCATGAATGGTTTCTTCCAACAAATCTTTCAGACCATTTTCAGAAAAATATTTTTCGCCATTAAATAAAATAGTTAAACCATTGTTTAAGTAACAATAATTTTTGAGCATTTTGATTACATATTCATATCTGAATTTGTAATTTTTGAAAATCGCTTCGTCAGGAGTAAAAATTACTTTAGTTCCTTTGCGCTTACTTGTATCAATAATATCTTCTTCGAGAACTAAGTTCCCTGCCGAAAATTCAGCCGCTTTTTGTTTCTCATCGCGAACGGATTCTACACGGAAATAATTAGACAAAGCATTTACCGCTTTTGTTCCTACTCCATTTAAACCAACGGATTTCTTAAATGCCAAAGAATCGTATTTTCCACCCGTATTCATTTTGGACACTACATCAATGACCTTTCCCAATGGAATTCCACGACCGTAATCTCTAACAGTAACGGTTTTGTCTTTAATAGTCACCTCGATTGTTTTACCGGCACCCATGACAAATTCATCGATACAGTTGTCGAGAACTTCTTTTAAAAGAATGTAAATACCATCATCTGGCGAAGAACCATCTCCCAATTTCCCGATGTACATTCCGGGACGCATGCGAATATGTTCTTTCCAGTCGAGTGACCGAATATTATCTTCGGTATATTGATTTTGATCGGACATTGTAAATTTTGTGGATTTGGTGCTAATGTAGTGTAATTCAATAAAATTTAAAATAGGAAACCTTCAAAGTTATCAAGAATGATATTGACATTCCTAAATTGAAAGATTTAAAGATTGAAAATTAAACGATTGAAAAATTCTTAATAATTTCTTTCAATTGATTATCTAATTCCGGATTTGAAATTTTTCCGTTTTCGACATCAAAATTAGCATCAAAACTAGGTAGTGAAAAAGTTGCTTTTATATTCCCGCCGTAAAAAGGAAAAGCATTTTTAGCGATTCCTAAAACACTTGCTCCTCCTTTTGCTCCTGTTGAAGTAGCCATTAGCAACATTGGTTTTTTCTGAAAAACTTTCGCATTTATTCTGGTACACCAATCAAAAATATTCTTAAAAGCCGCAGAATAATTACCGTTATTTTCCACCATCGAAACTACTAAAATGTCCGCTGAAGCCATTTTAGCCAGGAATATTTTGGCTAATTCATGCTGCCCAATTTCTTTTTCTATATCTACACTAAAAATCGGCATTTGAAAATCATTTAAATCCAATACTTCAACTAACGCATTTTCAAAAAGATATGCTGCATACGTAGCTAATTTTTTGTTGATGGAGTTTTTACTGGGGCTTGCGCCAAAGGCAATAATTTTCATGATAATTAGTTTTTATTAAAAGTAGTAAAAATAAAATAGCAACAAAACTATTAGCCACTGATTCACCGATTACGAAACAAATAAGAAAAAACGCAATTTCATTTTCCACTAAAGCGATTTTACCCCAGATTGAAACGAAAAGCATTTTTTAGATCCATCTTATTTTTTCTTGATAAAAAAGTGCGAACAGAGGAAGCTCCTTTTTTGTCTTAGAAAAAAGAGATTGATGGAAAAATCTTGAAGTGTAAAGCTGGAATAGGTACAAAAAAAGTCGAAAGTTATGGCTAACTTTCGACTTTATGACTTTATGACTGCTTTAGACGTTAAATCTAAAATGCATTACATCGCCATCTTTTACAATATATTCTTTTCCTTCTACCTTGAATTTTCCTGCTTCTTTACATTTTGCTTCTGAACCATAATGAACGAAATCTTCGTAAGCAATAACTTCGGCGCGGATGAATCCTTTTTCGAAATCAGTGTGAATAACTCCTGCAGCTTGTGGCGCAGTTGCCCCAATATTTATAGTCCAGGCACGAACTTCTTTAACTCCCGCGGTAAAATAAGTTTGTTGTTTTAATAATTTGTAAGCTGCACGAATCAATACAGAAGCTCCTGGCTCCGTCAATCCCATATCTTCCAGAAAGACCTGACGTTCTTCGTAGCTCTCTAACTCCGTAATATCAGCTTCAGCGCCAACCGAAAGAATAATTACTTCCGCGTCTTCATCTTTCACTAATTCGCGAACCTGATCAACATATTTATTTCCGTTAACCGCTGAATTTTCATCAACATTACAAACATACAAAACTGGTTTTGCTGTAATCAACTGAAAACCTTCCATTAAAACCTCTTCGTCGTTGTTTTGAGGAACAACTATTCTAGCCGATTTTGCCTGAAGTAATGTTTCTCTAATTCGATCTAAAAGAGCTTTCTCTGTTTGTGCTTCTTTATTTCCTGTTTTGGCAGCACGATTTACTTTTTCTAAACGTTTTTCAACATTTTCTAAATCTTTCAACTGCAGCTCAATATCAATGGTTTCTTTGTCACGAATTGGGTTTACATTGCCATCAACGTGAACAATGTTATCATTGTCAAAACAACGCAAAACGTGAATAATTGCATTGCATTCTCTGATATTTCCCAAAAACTGATTTCCTAGCCCTTCTCCCTTACTTGCTCCTTTAACTAAACCTGCAATATCTACAATATCTACGGTTGCCATTTGCACACGTTCCGGTTTAACCAATTCCTCCAATTTTTCGATTCTGGCGTCTGGCACATTAACTACACCTATATTAGGTTCGATTGTACAAAAAGGAAAGTTAGCACTTTGCGCCTTTGCATTTGATAAACAATTGAATAATGTTGATTTTCCAACATTTGGTAATCCTACAATTCCTGCTTTCATGATATTTTTGTTTCAGATAACAGTCGCCTGTTAAAAGTTTTTACTATTTACTTTAAAAGTTTGCAAATATAAGATTTAATAAATGCCGTAAAACCAAAAAGCATTATTAATCCATTTTTTAATAACTATTTTATAAAAAAATAGCGTATTTGCTAATGTTTTGTTAAAAAAAAATTATATTGCACCCGATTTCAAACAAAAACCAAACCAAACAACTAATTATGAAAAAAATTGCATTATTATTATTTCTATTAAACGTCACGTTTCTTTTTGCACAAAAAGATATCTCTGGTGTTGTAAAGGATAATTCTGGCTCGGCGCTACCAGGCGTTAACATTATCGAAAAAGGAACAAACAACGGTGTCTCAACAGATATCGATGGCGCATACAAAATTAAGGTTAAAGACGGAGCCACTTTGGTATTCAGTTATGTTGGATTTTCTAAATTGGAAAAAGCAGCAACAAGCTCAACAATTAATATTGTTTTATCTGAAGAAGGTGGACAAGCTTTAGATGAAATTGTGGTTACAGGAACAAGAACTGCTCCTAGAAGTAACACTACAACGGCTCTTCCTATTGATGTAATCTCTGCAAAAGATTTAGCATCAACCGGGCAAGCTTCTTTTGATAAAGCATTGCAATATAAAATACCATCTTTTAACACGGTTCAAACGCCTGTAAATGATGCAACTTCATTGCTTGATCCATACGAAATTAGAAACTTAGGGCCAAGTAGAACGCTTATTCTTATCAATGGTAAACGTAAAAACATGAGCTCATTGCTTTACACACAAACCTCTCCGGGACGTGGTGAAACAGGAGCTGATATATCGGCGATACCTCAAGACGCTATCGAAAGAGTAGAGATTCTTCGCGATGGTGCATCTGCTCAATATGGATCTGATGCAATTGCTGGGGTAATGAATATTATTTTGAAGAAAAGCACTAATGGAGGTTCTGCAACACTAAGGACAGGTATCACTGGAAAAGGTGATGGAGAAATGATCGGTATAAGCATCAACAATGGCTCTACAGTAGGAGACAAAGGTTTTGTGAATTATACTGTAGATTTTTCTAAAGTTCAATTAGCGAACAGACCAGGTATATTAAACGCACAAGATGAATCTGATTATTGGGGTGTGCCATTGGCTACAACTCAAGCATTTCTGGCTAAAAAACCAGACGGAGGAAACGTTAATGGTTCTCCAGAAACAGCAGCAGCTAAATTTGAAGTTAACGGTGGAAGCGATTTAAGTGAAAATTCAAAAATTTATTACAATGCGGCATACGTTTATAAAAAAGTAAATTCATTTGCAAATTACAGAGCTCCTTATTGGAGAACAGTTGCAGATATGCCATATCTTGCAAGCTTATTTGGAAATGGAACTGCTGCATCATATTTAGGTTATGTTCCTACTTTTATTGGTGACTTAAATGACTACAATGCAACTTTGGGTTACAAGAATGTGACTAATGGCTGGAACACAGATGCCAGTGTTACTATTGGTGGTAACAAACAAATTTATACGGTTACTAATTCTCAAAACAGATCGAAGGATTCTAATGGTAATTTCATTTATGCTCAAAATCCAAACATTTATACTGGACAAACTACATTCCGTCCTGGGGGAACATCCTTCAATCATCTTGTTGGAAATATAGATATTTCAAAAGTTTTAACAGATAAAGTAAGTATTGGTTTTGGAACGGAGTTTAGAACAGAAAATTTTGAAGTTATTGCCGGCGACAAACAATCTTATGATGGTATGGGAGCAGATTCTTTTCAAGGAAATGACCCTGCTAACTCAGGAAAATTTAACCGTTACAACCTAGGTGCTTACTTAGATATCGCGGTTGATTTTACGGAAGACTTCCTTGTAAACGGTACTGTTCGTCATGAAGATTATAGCGATTTTGGAGCTGCAAATGTTTGGAAATTAAGTTCTAGATACAAATTTGCTGATGACAAATTTACGTTGAGAGGTTCGCTTTCTACCGGATTTAGAGCGCCATCTTTACACCAAATTTATACTGAAAAATCACAGTCAACTTTTTCTGGTGGTGCAATTGCTGTTACGGGAATCATAAGCAATGTGTCGACAGCTGCTAGATCTCTTGGAGTGCCTAAACTTACTGCTGAAAAATCAAACAATTTAACTTTAGGATTTGGATTTAAACCTACAAAAAATTTCAACTTTACTCTAGATTATTATAACATTAAAGTAAAAGACAGAATTGTATTAGGAAACTTAGTAAACGGGCAAGCTTATTTCGTTAATGCAATCGATTCAAGAACTGCCGGACTTGACTTTGTTGCCGGATATCGAAATATCATGTTGGGAACTGGAAAATTAGCGCTTAACTTATCCGGAAACTACACCCTAGTGAACGAAAGAGTTGGATCTGTAAAAAACCCTGCAAGTGTAACAGCACTTCCTGGAAACCAAACTGTCTTCAATGCTACACAAGATGCATTAATGTTTACCTCTAGACCAAAATTCAAATATATTTTTGGAGGAGATTACGAAATTGGTAAATTTAATTTCTCTTTGAACAATACTGTTTTTGGACCAACAAAATTCAAAAATGCTGATTATTCAGATCCAGGATTGTCTACAGAATTTGAAACAAAAATGGTTACTGATTTAGGTGTTAATTTTAATGCAACAAAAAGCTTATCTTTAGCTTTAAACGTTAATAACATTTTTAATGTAATACCAAAATACAAAATAACATCTGACGGTTCTGCATCTGCAAATGCAATTGTAAATAACCCTGCATTGCTTCACGCTCAGGATATGAACATCACTTTTGATGGTCGTTACAACACAATGAGTTATGATGGATTTCATTTTAGTCAATTAGGAACTATGTTTAATTTATCTTTGAATTATAAATTCTAATTCATCTTTTGAATAGTTTCAAAAAGGACTGTCTTATGACAGTCCTTTTTTTATATCCTATTTTCACATCCTATTTTTGCTTAATTTTATACTATATATAAAAATCATGATAAATTTATATAACGGCAAAATGGCGGCAATTTTTGATGCTATGTACCAAACCTTCATCGATTATGATGAAGAACATCATTTTTACAATAGTTTGATCAAAGAAAACAATTGTAAAACTATTCTGGAAATAGGCAGTGGAACAGGAAATTTAGCGAAACGATTTCAAGAAAATCATCAGCAATATATAGGACTAGACTATAGTAAAAGTATGATTGCTATTGCCAAAGAAAGAAATGAAAACTGCCATTTTATTCATGGAGACATGCGAGATTTCCAACTTGAAACCCCTGTGGATTCAATACTAATTACTGGAAGATCTACCAGTTATATGATTACAAATGAAGATATCAACAATACTTTTGAATCCATTTATAAAAATTTAAAAAGCAGCGGAATTGTTATTTTTGACTTTATAGATGCCAATCGATTTATCCCTTATATTAAAGAGAATCCTGGTATTATTCATGAGGCAAAATATGAAGGAATCAATTACCACAGAAACAGCAACTGGAAAACAACTTCAGCAGAAAATTTCATGTTAGAGTGGACTGCCCAATATTATACCGTTAAGGATGACGAACAAGAAATAATAGCAGATGACTTCTCTACTGTTCGTGTATTTACTTTAAATGAAATGCAATTGTTTCTATATTTAAACGGTTTCGAAATAATTAAAACTATTGATCGAAAAACATATGCTTACGATACCTATGTTATTGTGGCCTGCAAAAAATAGTGAAGATCCTGAATTTACACTCAGGATTCTTTGTGTGTGAATATTGTAAATTTTCATGTGAATTATACAACAAACTTAAAGTCAACACACTATATCTTTATAGCTTACAAATTATTAAAATTAGATACTATGAAAACTATAATGTTAGGTGTTGCAGCTTTTTTATTTACCTTAAATATTCAAGCTCAAAATACAAATGTAAAATCAGAGGTTAAAACCAATACTACAACAACTAAAGATTTTCAAGGCGCTAAAAAAATAATTAAAAGTCAGGAAATCAAAGAAGTACAAAATGTTGAATTGAAAGATGCTGATTCAAATGTTTTAAATAAGGATATTAAAGAAAGCCCGATCCAAGTAACGGCAACTACAGCTGTCACTGCAAACGGCGTCACAAGAGTTATTGAAGTTGACAGATCAGCTTATTACAATTTAGACGGAAAAAAATATCAGGTAACTACTGACAAAAGTGGCTATACTATGTTTTTACCAGATGGTAAAAAAGCGGCAGTTCTAAGAAAAACATCAAATAACAACTACATCTTCAGAACAAAAACTGCTACTTCATATGGTTATTTTGACGCCAATGGAAATCTAGTTTTAGAAACATACGATGATAAAACCGATAAAGTAACGGTGACTACTTATGTTATTGTCAAATAATTAAGAAACAATACCCTTCAATAAAAAAATCCTGAGTGAAATCAGGATTTTTTTTATATTTTAAATACAAGTTGTATTTATTCGTTGTGTAAAAATACTTGTCTGTTAAGCAACGTTTCTTCCGTTTCTACATGATTATCATCTGGAATACAACAGTCTACTGGACAAACAGCAGCACATTGTGGTTCATCATGAAATCCTTTACACTCGGTACATTTTCCTGGAACGATGTAATAAACTTCATCTGAAATTGGCGTTTGAGCTTCGTCAGAATCAACTTCTGTACCATCAGGCAAAATTACTTTTCCTTTAAGCTTGGTTCCATCTTTATATCTCCAATCGTCCGCTCCTTCGTATATTGCTGTATTTGGGCACTCGGGTTCACAAGCACCACAATTTATACATTCATCAGTTATTATAATTGCCATCGTTTTATAGTTTTAAAGTCATACTGTCGAAAGTCGAATGTCAAATATTCTTTTGACGGTAGGACTTTTGACTTTCGACATTATTATGCTTATTTTTGTGCAAAATTACAATCAAAACTATTCATAAGCAAACATTATGACATTAGAAACAAAAAAAAGTGTTTTTGTTGAATTAGGAAAATTCTTAAGTCAATTTTCTGAAGATAATACTATTAAAAAAAATACCGTTTTACTTAACGATTTTTTCTTTGATGATTTTATTGCTTTAATAAAACTATCGCAATCTCATAATGGCTGGTACACACCGGAACAAGTCTATTATTCGATTCATTCCTGGTCAGAAGCGCTTACTGAAGAAAATTTAAACCAATGGCTATCCGCGTATGATTTTAAAATCGATAAATCTAAAAACATTGCTTTAATCCTTGCAGGAAATATTCCGTTAGTTGGTTTTCATGATTTTTTGTCGGTATTGATTTCAGGCCATAAAGTATTGGTTAAAACTTCCTCGAATGATCAACATTTATTGCCTTTTTTGGCTAAATATATTATAGCTATTGAACCTGAATTAGCCAATAATATACACTTTGTAGATGGAAAACTAGAAAATTTTGATGCAGTCATAGCAACCGGAAGCAATAACACTGCACGTTATTTTGAATATTATTTTAAAGATAAACCTTCCATAATACGAAAAAGCAGAAACTCAGTTGCTGTCTTGACTGGAAAGGAAACCAAAGAACAACTTACAGCGCTTGGTGAAGATATTTTTAGATATTTTGGTTTAGGATGCCGTAATGTATCTAAACTTTTTGTCCCGAAAGACTATTCTTTCGTTGCTTTTTTTGAAGCGATTTTCGAATATCAAGATGTTGTTCATTATGAAAAATATGCCAATAATTACGATTATAACAAAGCCGTTTTCCTGATGAGCAATTTTAAATTATTAGATAATGGATTTTTGACCTTGAAAGAAGATAAAAGTCACGCGTCGCCTATTTCAAGTGTTTTCTATGAATACTATGAAAATATAAATGATTTACAACTGCGATTACAATCAGAAAGTCAGCAAATACAATGCATTATAAGTGATTCTGTTATAGAAAACAGCCTTAATTTTGGACAAACTCAAAAACCTGCATTATGGGATTATGCGGATAACGTGGACACTATATCGTTTTTGTTAACAACATAGTCAAAAATTGTTTAATTATTGCGAATTATTTAACGATTTTTAAACTCCTATTGCCGAAATTTGCATCTTAATTTTTTGGACTTAAACTACACCATGAAAAAACACAACTACAGCGCGGGACCTTGTATTTTACCACAAGAAGTTTTTGAAAAATCAGCACAAGCTATTTTAAATTTCAACAATTCTGGGTTATCAATTTTAGAAATTTCTCACAGAAGCAAAGACTTCGTTGCCGTTATGGATGAGGCAAGAGCTCTTGTTATTGAACTTTTAGGCCTTGAAGGAAAAGGATATCAAGCTTTATTTCTTGCTGGCGGAGCTAGTTTAGAATTTATAATGGCTCCTTATAACTTGATGAAAGAAGGCGGGAAATCTGCTTATCTAGATTCAGGAACTTGGGCAACAGCAGCTATAAAAGAAGCAAAATTATTTGGTGATACGGTTGTTGTCGCTTCATCAAAAGAAGAAAATTACAATCATATTCCAAAAGGATATACAGTACCAGCAGATGCTGATTATTTCCATTGTACTAGTAACAATACCATTTTTGGTACACAAATGAAGGAATTTCCATCACTTGATATGCCAATCGTATGCGATATGAGTTCTGATATATTTTCAAGAGAATTGGATTTTTCTAAATTTGATTTGATTTATGCAGGAGCTCAAAAAAATATGGGTCCGGCAGGAACTACCTTAGTTGTTGTTAAAGAAGAAATTTTGGGTAAAAATAATAGAGTAATCCCAAGCATGTTGGATTATACTAAGCATATCAAAGCAGAAAGTATGTATAACACTCCACCTGTTTTCCCAGTTTACGCATCGTTATTGACTTTACAATGGTTGAAAAACCTTGGAGGTGTTGCTGCAATTGAAAAAATAAATAATGCGAAAGCAGCATTACTTTATGGAGAAATTGACAGAAACCCATTATTCAAAGGAGCGGCTGCTGTTGAAGATCGTTCTAACATGAATGCTACTTTCTTATTAAATGATGCTGCTCACGCAGAAACATTTGATGCCATGTGGAAAGCTGCTGGAATATCAGGATTACCTGGTCACCGTTCAGTAGGTGGTTACAGAGCTTCCATGTACAATGCGCTTCCATTAGAAAGTGTTCAAGTATTAGTTGATGTAATGAAAGAATTGGAAAAAAACATGTAATAATTTAAGAATTGAAGATTTAATAATTATAAAAATCAATTAGTAAATCTTTCAATTAAAATTACACTTTAAAATTATAAAATCCTGATTGAATCTTTAAATCATTTAATTTTTCAATCTTTAAATTAAAACATAAATGAAAGTATTAGCCAATGACGGAATTTCTAAAAGTGGAATTCTAGCTTTAGAAAAAGGTGGATTTGAAGTTATAACTACAAAAGTAGCACAAGAACAAGTGGCTAACTTTGTAAATGAAAACAATGTAAGCGTTGTTTTGGTGCGTAGTGCTACCAAAGTTCGTAAAGATATCATCGACGCATGCCCAGGATTAAAAATTATTGGTCGTGGTGGTGTAGGTATGGATAATATTGATGTGGACTATGCTAAAAGCAAAGGAATTCACGTAATCAATACTCCTGCTTCTTCATCAGAATCAGTAGCAGAACTAGTTTTTGCACATTTATTTTCTGGCGTACGTTTTTTACATGACTCGAACAGAAATATGCCTCTTGAAGGAGATACAAACTTTGAAGGTTTGAAAAAAGCATATGCTAACGGAATCGAGTTAAGAGGAAAAACTCTTGGTGTTGTAGGAATTGGACGCATTGGTCAAGCTACTGCTAAAATCGCATTAGGTTTAGGCATGAAAGTGATTGCTGCTGATATGTTTATCCCACAAGTTGACGTTAAAGTTGAATTTTTTGACGGTCAATCTATCACAACATCTATCGTTTCTCAATCATTGGAATCTTTATTCAAAGAAGCTGATTTCATAACATTACACGTTCCTGCTCAAGATGGTTACATCATTGGGGAGGCAGCATTAGCTATCATGAAAGACGGCGTAGGTATTGTAAACTGTGCGCGTGGTGGTGTTATTGATGAAGTAGCATTAGTAAAAGCATTAGATAGCGGAAAAGTATTGTTCGCTGGATTGGATGTTTTTGAAAACGAGCCAACGCCGGAAATGACTATTTTGATGAACCATAAAATCTCAATGACTCCACACATTGGAGCTGCAACAGGAGAAGCACAAGATAGAATTGGTACTGAATTAGCTTCACAAATTATCAGTATATTGGGCTAGCATTTTTGTATTAAATAGTAAAAAGGGATTTATTGACATTGTTCAATGAATCCCTTTTTTATAGATTTTATTTTTTTGGTTGGCAGATTCATTTTGTGTTTTTTAATTCCAACCAATTGATAATTAATTTTTTAGTACAAAAACAACAGTAAAGATTTATTTTTGTAACTTTATAAATCATTTCTGTCATGAAAAATAGCGTTTATATACTAGCAATTATTTTAGTTTCCCTTTATAGTTGTAAAACTTCAACATCCCCTTTTTCAAAAACAGATAAAACAATTCCTACTCAAAGTGACACTGTTAGAATTGCCAACGATAAACTCCAATATGAAGTCATAATCATCGACCCTGGTTTCAGCACTTGGCTTTATTCAAGAGCTTTTCCCAGAGGGTATCACTCCCAAAACTACTTAGAAAACAAAAATCAATTTTACGTTAGCGAGTGGAACAGCCGCGTTTTACAACCACAACGATATGACCCTAATCTTTATGAAATGACTATCAACTATGATTCTAACATTGATTATGGTTATGAAGTGAACTATTTGATTTATAATTACTTTATTTATTTTCAAAACACCTACAAACAAAGACTCTTTGGTACTGTTCCCTCAAGATAATGTCACTATATTTGTAATCATTATAAATAAAGATGAGCGATTTAAAAAAACGTTGGGGAATTGAAACCAATTTCCAACTCACAATTATATTTATTGTTTTTGCAATTACTGGTTCGGCTTCAGCCTGGTTATCAAAGCCATTTTGTTTTTGGCTCGGAATTACAAAATCAGACTTAGGTTATTGGTTCACTCCCGTTAGACTATTATTGATTTTTCCAATATACCAAGTGCTTTTAGTACTAATCGGATTTGTTTTCGGACAATTCAAATTTTTTTGGGCATTCGAAAAAAAGATGCTAAAACGAATGGGATTCGGATTTTTTTTTAAAGAATAAAAAAACGCTTCAATTATGAAGCGTTTTTGTTTTTTAACCAATAATTATAAATCCAAGTCAAGGTAAATGTGGGAATAACATCCGAAAATGGCAAGATTTCTTCCAGAAAAGTAACTACTCCACCCACTTTCCCAACCATTCCTTTATACATTGTTGTCATTAAATAACCGGCAATGGGAGCCCAAACCACATCAGAGAATTCTCCGACAAATGGAACAGTAAACGATAACATTCCTATGGCATCAAATAATATCCCTAGGAAAAAATTTCTTTTTTTATTATCTGTTTTGCCAATTTGTACTTTTTTCATTATTCTGTTTTAGAACTATTTATACAAATCTAATGCCAATTAATTTTTGATTTTGTCTTTGAAAATCTTCTTCAATTTTTCTACTTTTGGCGTAATTACATAACTGCAATATCCTTGTAATTTATTTTGATTGTAATAATTTTGATGATAATCCTCGGCTTCATAAAATAATGTAGCTGGTGAAACTACGGTAACAATTGGTTCCCCAAACGTATTTTCTCTAGTCATTAAAGCAATATATGCTTCGGCTAAATCTTTCTGATTTTCATTATTATAGAAAATTTCGCTTCGGTATTGTGTACCAACATCATTTCCTTGGCGGTTCAAAGTAGTGGGATCATGCGTTGCGAAAAATATTTCCAACAGTTCACCAAAACTTATTTTGCTAGGATCAAAAGTAATTTGAATCGCTTCAGCGTGACCAGTGTCTCCATTGCAAATAGCCGCATAAGTTGGATTAATTGTATCTCCACCTATATATCCCGAAACCACCGTTTTCACTCCATTTAATTCTAAAAAAACTGCTTCAGTACACCAAAAACAACCGCCGGCAAAAGTGGCAACTTCTAATTCGTTTTGTAATTCCATATTTATTGTTTTTCTAATTTTTCACAAAAAGACGTGGCTGTATCACTTTGCATACAAATAGTTTGAAAATCAAATTTAATATAATATTTGAAACTGATTATTCCATATTAACTAAAGTTTATAATTTGTCGAAAGGAAATATCTATTGCATCCATTTAATAATCACTAAAATCTTTGTTTCTTTGTGAAAATAGTTTCAAAATGATACATGCCAAAAATTTACATAAATATTACGATCAACTTCATGTCTTGAAAGGGGTTGACTTACACATAAAAAAAGGAGAAATTGTTTCTATCGTGGGTGCTTCGGGAGCAGGAAAAACGACACTATTGCAAATTCTTGGAACGCTCGATAAACCTACAGTTGAAAATGAAATAGAATTACGAATTAATGATAAAGATATTCTGACGATGAATGACAAGACTTTGTCTAAATTCAGAAATTTAAATTTAGGGTTTATTTTCCAATTTCATCAATTACTTCCTGAATTTACGGCGCTCGAAAATGTTTGTATTCCTGCTTTCATTGCCAATAAATCCAAACAAGAAACGGAGATTGAAGCTGAAAAGCTATTAACCTATCTTGGCCTTTCCCATCGAATGAATCACAAGCCTAACGAGCTTTCGGGAGGAGAACAACAACGTGTTGCTGTTGCAAGAGCACTGATCAACAAACCAGCAATCATTTTCGCCGATGAACCTTCCGGAAATTTAGATACTGCATCCGCGGAAAATTTGCATCAGCTATTTTTCAAATTAAGAGATGAATTTGGACAAACTTTTGTCATCGTGACTCACAATGAGGAATTAGCAAATATGGCAGACCGGAAACTAATAATGGTGGACGGATTGATTAGTAACTAGAAAGTTTAAAATTTCAGGTTTAAAGTTTATTTGAAATAAGAACCGTTTTAAACCTTAAACTTGACACAAAAAAGATGAATACTTCTGAACTAAAAGATTTTCTAGACGAAAAAGTAATTCAATATAATAATTTTGATTTTATAGAAAGTGATCCAGTACAAATTCCGCATTTATTTTCTATAAAGGAAGATATTGAAATCGCGGGCTTTCTCAGCGCAACTATTGCTTGGGGAAATCGTAAAATGATTATCAAAAATTCACATCGAATGATGGATTTGATGGGAAATGCACCTTATGATTTTGTTATGTCACATACCGAAAATGATTTACAACGACTAGAAACTTTCGTTCACAGAACTTTTAACGGACAAGATTTTGCCAGTTTTATTAGAAGTTTAAAACATATTTATAAAAATCATGGTGGTCTAGAAACTATTTTTACCCAAGATCAATCTCAAGGAATTGAGACAGCATCAACCCAAAGTAGTATTCATCAATTCAAAAAAATATTCTTTGAAATCCCTCATCAGTATAGAACACAAAAACATATTTCAGATCCTTTTAATAATTCAGCTGCTAAACGTATCAACATGTTCTTAAGATGGATGATTCGACAAGATAATAAAGGCGTTGATTTAGGAATCTGGAAAGGTATTTCACCTGCAGCCTTATCCTGCCCCTTGGACGTCCATTCCGGCAATGTGGCTCGAAAATTAGGTCTGCTGAACAGAAAACAAAATGATGGTAAAGCACTAGCAGAATTGGACTTACAATTACGTATTTTAGATTCTTCCGATCCTGTTAAATACGATTTCGCTCTTTTTGGACTAGGCGTTTTTGAAGGGTTTTAACACTTAATAATAGGTAATGTCTCTAATTATGTATACCTTCGCCCCCCTACTAATTGAATGAGAATTTATGATTTTAAAGATCTTAAAGTTATTATTTGACTATTAAAATAAATGCCCCCTAAATAATGAGAACCTACTTAAGTATTTCTAACAGAAACAGTACTTATTTTACATATGAAATAACGTCAAAAATAAATAGTAATAATCAGTGGATTATTCTATTTAACAAGGCTGTTCATACCAAAAATATAATAGCACTATATATTTTTTTCACAGCACCCTTTCTTTTTATCGCAATTCTGCGTAGTCAGCTTCAATTGCTAATTAACAGCTTCAAAACTGGAAAAGAAACTATGGCATTCCCTATTAACAATGCAAAACAAAAAAACAACCAATACATTCAAATTATTATTTTACAAATTAGATCTTTAAAAAAAAACATCTATCAAGAAAATAATTTAAACAGCTATAATTTCATAAAAGGAATTTATTTTTCCGGATCAATAGCTCTCGAAAGGTTTGCACATCATCCTAATTTTAAAAAAAATATTTTTGCAAAACCAATATGAATGCTATTACGTAGTTAATATAGATGGAGCAATTTAAAAAAATTAAAATCGAAATTTAGGCAAAAAACGAACCTAAAAAGTGCTCCATTTTAAATTTTAGTAATTAAAAAAAATATAAATTCAATCAATATCCATAGCATTACAATTGAAAAAATTACGAAAAAAAAGTACGTGTACAGTTTGCATCGTCTAACTCGAATAACAATTTTTATGTTAGCACCTATAGAAAGAATATCATTACACAATAAGTAATATGAAAAAAATTGTACTCGCAGAAGATAATTCAATGCTTTCGATGTTACTTAAATTTAGATTAGAAAAAGAGGGATATACACTTCTTATAGCAGAAAATGGAAAAGAAACTATTGAATTAATTGAAGAACATAATCCAGAATTAATATTAACTGACATTATGATGCCTTATATAAGTGGATTAGAAGTCATAAGTCATGTTAGAAACAAGTTAAACAATCAAACGCCTATTATTGTGTTTTCAGCGTCTGGACAGGAAGAAATAGTACTTAAAGCTTTCAAATTAGGAGCTACAGATTTCATGAGCAAACCTTTTAGTCCTAATGAATTAGTCAATAGGGTAAAAAAGATTTTACGTTAATTTTTAAATATAAAAGTCCTCTTAAATAGTATGTTAGAATATAATTATTTTATTGAAAAATCACCTTTAATAATCCAAGCGGTTTGGGCCTTTATTGTGATAATAATTTTTTTTATTATAATCATAACTATATATCTGAAATATTTAAGGAACTTTTTAAGAGCAAATGAAAAATTAAAAAATAAAATAGAAAAAGAATATGAAACTTTGGTAATAAATTATTTGTACGCTGGAGATGAAACAGTTGAAATCAGTTCCGAGCAACAATCAATTATTGACCAATTAAAATCAAATATATCTGAAACTTTCAGCAGAACCATTTTAATCTCAACATTACTAAAATTAAGTTATGAAATCTCCGGAGAAATGGCTGAATCTCTTCATAAATTATACATTCACATCGGACTTTTAGATTATTCTTTATCTAAATTAAAAAGTAGAAAATGGAATATTATAGCAGACGGAATTAGAGAACTTACACTTTTTCATGTAAAAGAAGTTCAGGACCAAGTTAAAATCCATATAAACCATCCCAAAACAGAAGTACGTAGTGCCATGCAATTGTACTTAGTCAATCTATTTTATTTTGAAGGTCTTGATTTTTTAAATAATATTACAACCCCAATATCTGAATGGGATCAGATTCAATTATTAGAAGTACTTCAATTACACACTAATCAACGGGTTACAAGCATCAATTTATGGTTAAAATCATCAAATGAATCGGTTGTGTTTTTTGCATTAAAACTTGCAAAAATCTACAATCAATATGGCGTAAAGGATGAGTTAATAGCACTTTTGGACCATAAGAATATAAAAATAAGAATTGATGTTATTCATCTTTTAAGCTATTTAAATATTATTGATGCAAAAATAATTTTAAAAAATAATTTTAAAATTATTTTTTTAGAAGAACAAATTGCTTTTTTTGAAATGATGGAAAATCTATATGAAATGACAGACAAACCCTTTGTCATAGAACATATTCACAATACAAATTTTGAAATCAAATTCTCAGCACTTAAAATTTTAAGAAACTTAAATATTGAAGAGTTTAACCGTTTTAAGAATTTGACAGTAGAACCTGAATTTGTTAGAATTGTAAAATATATAGAATCAAATTAACTCCTTCTAAAATACCGAACATGACGTTTATTATTCATTTTTTATTTTTTCTGTACAGTTTTATGATTATAAGTTCCTATATTATATTAGGTATTATATCTGTATTTGAAACTGTTGAGTATATGAAAAAAAATAAATTCGTTAACTACAATAAAATACTGTCTTCAAATATATCTCCTTCTATTTCAATTATTGCCCCTGCCTATAATGAAAGCTTAAATATTATTGAAAACGTAAGATCATTGCTTTCTTCACATTACGCAAATTATGATGTAATTATTGTAAATGACGGAAGTAAAGATGACAGTCTGGAAAAACTGATTTTAGCCTATAGTTTAATTCCAGTAGATTTTCTTATTAATGCACAAATTCCAACGCAGCCACTAAGAAAGGGGATTTACAAGTCAACAAACCCTGCCTTCGAAAAATTAATTGTTGTTGATAAAGAAAACGGAGGAAAAGCAGATGCCTTGAATATGGGTCTTAATATAAGCACTAACAAATATGTTGCTTGTATTGATGTAGATTGTTTATTAATAGAAGATGCACTGCTAAAATTAGTAAAGCCATTTTTAGAAACAACTGACAGAGATGTTATTGCCGCAGGCGGTGTGATTCGAATTGCCAATTCCTGTGTCATTAAACAAGGTAAATTACTTGATGTTAACCTTCCCGAAAAAATGCTGGAAAAAGGGCAAATTCTAGAATACTTAAGAGCTTTTTTACTTGGTAGAATGGCATGGAGCAGGTTAAATGGATTATTAGTTATATCTGGTGCCTTTGGTTTATTTGATAAAAAAATAGCCATTGAAGTGGGAGGATATGACACAAATACTGTTGGCGAGGATATGGAAATCATTGTTCGCATGAGACGCTATATGGAGGAAAAGAAACTCAAATATAAAGTCGCCTATATTCCAGATCCACTTTGCTGGACAGAAGCTCCTGACAATTACAAAATATTTATTTCTCAAAGAAACAGATGGACGCGAGGAACTATTGAAACACTTCGGAAACATAGAAAAATTGGATTCAATCGAAAATATAGTTCTATGGGGACGCTAAGTTATCCTTATTGGTTTTTGTTTGAAAGAATGGCGCCTATTGTAGAAGTTTTAGGTGTAATATATTTCTCCTATCTTATTTTTCGCAATCAAGTAAGATGGGATTATACCATTGCGTTTATTCTTTTAGCGTATTTATTTACAGTATTATTTTCTATTACAGCGATCATTTCTGAAGAGCTTACCTATCATCAATATAAGAAAAAAGGTACCGGTTTCAAAATGATAATGATTGCTTTTCTTGAACCTTTTGTGATACATCCTTTTATATTGTATGCAGCTATAGCTGGAAATAAAGATTACTATTTCAACAAAAAAAAGAAATGGGGAGCTATGACTCGAAAAGGAATAACCAAAGCTTAAAACTATGTTAAAAAACACATTTAAATGAAGATTAAATTTACTTACCAAAACAGTTTAGAATATATTTATGCAACTGTTTCATTGATGATTATTTTTTGCTTATTAAGTTTGATTGAAGTATTCAAAAATTTTGAAATACAATTATTTGCCTATAAAGTGGTAAACGACTTTTTTACCGGAATACTAATTGGATTAGTATTTTTCCCACTGTATTTAATATTAAAATACATAAAAAATTCGTTCGGAATAATTGTCATTAAGATGCTGTTCTCTATTATAGTTATCATTCAGCTTGCCTTAATAGGGTATAGTCTGACCACTCACGTCAATCTTGGAGCTGACCTTGTTGGCTATTCTTATGACGACATTTACCATACCGTTACAAGCTCTGTATCTATCTCTTTCACATTATTCTTGCCATTTATAGTTATCGTACTTCTTTACTTAGGGCTGAATTGGCTTTTCCATTTATTTGGACATAAAATCAATCCAAAAATTCTACTTATAGTTGTATTCTTTTTTGGGAGTTTAAATTTAATTGCCCGCAGCAATAAACCCGCTTCCCTAAACAAATTAAATTTCTTGTTGAGTGATATCATAAGAACTCAAAATGACAAAGCTATGGCTTCTGAAGGCAACCTTACTTTCAAGAAAGAATTCCCTTTGGAAAAAGCATCAGAAAACACGAAAGATGTATTGGCTCCATTTTTTAACATTCACAAGGAGAAACCAAATGTGGTTTTTATTATTGTTGAAGGGCTCGGTAGTGATTTTATCGATGATGGTGAATATAAAGGCTTCACCCCTTACTTAGACTCCTTGACTACGAAATCACTTTACTGGGAAAATTTCGTAAGTAATGCCGGTCGAACATTCGGTGTATTGCCTTCATTGCTCGGCTCGTTACCGCTTGGAGAAAATGGCTTCATGGAAATGGATCCGCTACCCAAACATAATTCATTGATCAGCATTCTAAAATCAAACGGCTATACTACTTCTTATTACTGTGGAGCAGACTCAAATTTTGACAGAAAAAGAAGTTTTTTAGAATATAATGGTATTGATAACCTAATAGACATCAATAACTTTGGCCCTGAATATGTTGTAACCAAAAAAAACGCCGCTGGTTTCTCGTGGGGATATCCCGATTCTGAGATATTCAGAAAAACATTATCTGAATTAAAAGCTAAAAAAGAGCCTCGATTGGATATCATAATGACACTTAGCAATCACGAACCATTTGAATTCCCTTCCAAAAAAGTGTACTTAGAAAAGGCGCAGCGTATCATAGACAAAAAATCTTATTTTGAAAAAAATAAGATGAGTGAATACAAGGACATATTTGCATCTCTTCTTTACACTGATAATTCTATCCAAAAGTTCATGGAAGCCTATTCTAAAAGACCGGATTATGCAAATACCATTTTTGTAATTACAGGAGATCACCGATTGATTCCGATTCCTCAAAAAGACAATTTATCCCGCTTTCACGTGCCGTTGTACATTTACAGCCCAATGTTGAAGAAAACCGCTAAATTCAAATCCGTTTCTGCACATACGGATGTAACGCCAAGTTTAGTATCTTTTTTGACGAACAATTACAAGTTCAACAAATTGGAAAAAACCACTTGGGTAGGTCAAGGTTTGGACACCGTTAAGGAATTTAGAAATATTCACACCATTCCGTTGATGAGATACAAAGGCAGCATCAATGATTATATTTATAAAGACTATTTTTATTCAGATGGAAGCCTGTTTAAAATTGATGAAAATTTTAATATTAATGAGACGGACGATGATATGATGGAAACGATAACCGCTTCTTTTAACGATTATAAAAAATTGAATGTTTACTTAACCACAAAGAATAAAATTACCAATGTTGCTACCAGCTTTATAAAACCTACGTATGCATTTACACCCGAGCAACATGCGCTAATCAAAAAATTAACAAAAGGATTGGATCCTGATCATATTTTCTTTGTGGCCAGGGATTTAGCATTCAAAAAAGAGCGTGAAAAAGCACGTTTACTATGTAATTATATTTTGAATAAACTCCCTAATTACGGCGATGTAAGAACATTGAAAGGCAGAACATTAGCCTGGGATGGCGATTACAAAAATGCTGAAATAGAATTGCTTGAAGTGGTAAACAGAACCCCATTTTATGTCGACTCTTATTTAGCTTTAATGGATGTATATTGGTGGTCAGGCCAAAATAAGAAAGCGGTCGAAATTGGCAAAAAAGCAATAAGTAATCAAATAAATGATCCTGAATTGGCTTATAAATTAGCTCAGGCTTACAAAAGGATGAATAATTCTAAGGATACAAATAAAACAATTGACAGTATATTAAAAATTTATCCTGAAAATAATAATTACGTAACTTTTAAAAAATCCTTGAAAAAATGATGTCAAAAATAGTGATGAAACTGATTTGTATCGGTACATTTTTAGGTGTCTTACAAATGTCGGGGCAAGAGAAGAAATATAATGGAGATCCAGATACGTCCTTTGAAACAGCCCGTACTTTAGCTTTTAATAACCAACGCAAACAGGCACAGGATACCTTACTTTCTATCCTGACTAAATATCCAGATTATCACGAAATCCGTTCTTTTTTGGCGACCACCTATTCTTGGGATTCTGAGTATAAAAAAGCAAGAAAAGAGTTTGCTTATATTTTAGAAAAAAATTCGAAAAGTAAAGACATATGGATAGCCGCAATTAAGAATGAATCATGGGCAGATATGTCATTTGCAGCTTTAGAAATGACAACCGAAGCTTTGAAAAATTTTCCTGGTGATGCTGAAATTTTGTATTTAAAAGCTAGGGCGCAAGAAAGCACAAACAACCCAATAGAAGCATTAAATACAGTTCAATTTATATTGGATAAAAATCCAGAAGACCAAAAAGCCACAGATTATAAAGTAAGTTTAAATATAAACGCACGTCATAATACCATTGGTATTAATTCAACGGTTGATCTATATTCCTCACTATTTGACCCTATGCAGTATCATACATTCAAATATAGCCGTCAAACAAAATACGGAAGTATCATAGGTAAAGTAAATTTCAATAGAAGATTCCAGGAAAATGGTTTACAATACGAAGTAGATGTCTATCCAAAAATTTCAAAAGGATTCTACGCTTATCTTAATATTGGATTGTCCAATTCATTTCTTTTTCCAGATGTCAGATATGGTGCTGAATTGTACAAATCCTTACCGAAAAGTTTTGAAGTTTCCTTAGGATTCCGAACTTTGAAGTACAGCACAACAACTAACATATATACAGGTTCCATTGGCTGGTACACTGGTAATAGTTATTGGTCATTTCGTCCTTATGTTACGCCTGGTGGAGCCGGAACAAGTACTTCTGGAACCTTATCGTACCGTAAATACCGTAGTGATGCTGATAATTATTTAGGTCTTGCGTTAGGAATTGGATTTTCACCAGAAATAAATCAGTTTAATTTCAGTGGTAACGAAGCTTCAATCCTAAATTTAAAGTCGCAAAAATTTAATTTTGGATATTATTTCACTACGTCAAATAAGCAAAATGCTTGGGGAACACAATTTGCGGTTACCCACCAAGAAATAATATTTGACCCAGGGAATTACTTTTGGATTTATTCACTTAATTTATCTTGGGAATTAAAGTTCAAGTAAAAAATACTGAAAAATTAAATAGTAATTGTAATTTACTGACTCAACATCGTAAATCACTATAAATCATTAGTTTAAAATCTTATTCTGTCATTACATTCAAAAAGACTATCTTTGCAAAAAATTTAAGCAAATGACTACTTTTGAGCAATTCAATCTTCCTAAATCTGTACAAAAAGCAATAGACGATTTAGGATTTACAACACCTACTCCTATTCAGGAAAAAACTTTTTCTGTGATAATGTCAGGAAGAGACATGATGGGTATAGCTCAAACCGGTACTGGTAAAACATTTGCTTACCTGTTGCCTTTATTGAAATTATATAAATTTACTCCGGGACATACTCCTAAAATAGTAATTCTGGTTCCTACGCGTGAACTTGTAGTACAAGTGGTGGAAGAGGTAGAAAAATTGACAAAATATATGTCGGTTCGTACCGTTGGTATTTTTGGAGGTGTCAACATTAATACTCAAAAAACAACCGTTTATCAAGGTTGTGACATACTTGTGGGAACTCCAGGAAGAATCATGGATTTAACGCTGGATAATGTGATTCGTTTTGAAGAAATGCAAAAATTGGTAATCGATGAGTTTGATGAGATGCTTAATTTAGGTTTCCGTACCCAATTGACATCTATTTTAGCCATGATGCCAAAAAAACGTCAAAACATTTTGTTTTCGGCAACCATGACAGATGAAGTAGATGCTATTTTGAATGATTATTTCGATTATCCGGAAGAAGTTACCTTATCTGCATCAGGAACTCCATTGGAAAACATCAAACAAATCAGCTATCAAGTTCCCAATTTTAACACTAAAATAAACCTTCTAAAACATTTATTACAAAATAACGAAGACATGAGTCGTGTTTTGGTATTTGTGAATAATAAAAAGATTTCTGATATGGTTCATGAAAGAATCGAGGAAGATTTTGAAGGAGAATTTGGAGTAATTCACTCGAATAAATCTCAAAATTATCGTTTGAGTACAATGGCTTCGTTTCAAGAAGGAAATTTACGTGGTTTAATCACTACTGATATTATGGCGAGGGGTTTGGACATTTCCAGTATCACCCATGTTGTCAATTTTGAAATGCCCGAAATGCCTGAATTGTATATGCACCGAATTGGTAGAACCGGTCGTGCCGATGCAAAAGGAACGGCAATTAGCCTTATCGCGCCTCGTGAGGAAGAATCCAAAATCGAAATTGAAGTCTTGATGAACATGGAATTAGCAATCGAAGCTTTTCCAGAAACCGTTGAAGTTTCCTCTAAATTAATCGAACCTGAAAAAGACAGACAACCGATTAAGTTTATGATGAAAAAACAGAAGCTTGACGGAGACGGTGCTTTTCAAGAGAAAAGCAAAAAGAATAAGAAAGTCAATTTAGGCGGTCCTGGTGTCACCAAGAAGAAAACACATGGATCGGTAAATAGAAACATGCTAAAAACCAGAGACAAAAAAAGAAAAGATAAAAATAAATAACTAAAAAAGGCTAAAAATGACAATCATTTTTAGCCTTTTTTAGTTAGTCCTGCAGACCTAATTCTTTGTAAAAACCAAACAAACTGGCGAACATAAATTAATTCTTTTTCCAGTGTCCGTTAGCGATCCCGTATTAATATTTCTTTTAAAAATCACTACATCATTCGTATATTGGTGTGCCACCAAAAGAAATTTACCAGAAGGATCAATCGTGAAATTTCTAGGTCCTTTTCCTAAAGTACTTACTTGCCCTTTCGATAGTAATTTTCCGTTTTTTAGAATTTTAAAAATCGAAATGTTATTTGCTTCACCTCTATTTGTTGCATATAAAAATTTCCCGTCAGGCGAAATATGGATATCTGCAGAGCTGAAAATTCCTTTGAAATCTTTCGCCAAAATGGTCGTCTCATCAATTTTTTTCAATATTCCGTTGGAATAGCTAAAAACAGTTAATGCCCCATCTAATTCCTGCAACAGGTAAACAAATCTTCCGTCTTTGCTAAAAGTCAAATGTCTAGGACCACTACCCGACTTAACAGAAATACTATCTTTTATTTTCAATATTTCAGTAGGAGAATTGGGATTGTATTGATACGAATACACTTTATCATTCCCTAAATCATTCGATAAAACAAACTTTTTATCCGGAGAAAAATGAACCATGTGTACATGAGGTCCTTCTTGCCTTTTAGCGTTTGTTCCTTTTCCGTAATGTTGTATTAACTGTTTCGCTTCTGTAATACTTCCGTTGGGATTTTTTCCAAAAACAGCAATATTCCCACCCGAATAATTAGCTACAATTACATTTTTTTCGTCATTGATAATATAACAAGGATCAGCTCCTTTTGAACTTTGCTTATTGATCAAGTTCAATTTTCCGCTGGACGGATTATAACCAAAAGAGCTCACCGAACTTTCGGCACCATTTTCATTTACGGAATAAACGAAATTATTATCCTTTGAAACGGTTAAATAGCTAGGGTTTTTAACCTTATCCGTAGCATTTTTTAACTTAAAATCTCCAGTATTCGAATCAAAATCATAAACATACATTCCTTTGCTTTCGCAGCTATTTGTATAGGTTCCAATAATCAAATTGTTTTTGCTTTTTTGGCCTTGAATTGTTGCTGTTATTAAAATTAAAAGAATAGAGCAAAAATATTTTTTCATGTTTACATATTATATTTGAATGCTAAAAATACAAAATATTATTTATAAAGAATCTCATTTATATGTTCCTTTGAAAAAATACAACAACTTGACCAAAAACTGTTATCAAATTCGTATTTTTGACTAATAGCATTCAATGAAACACATTGAAAAACCGAATAAAGTGACGTAAACTCAACATCCGAATGTATTTTAAAAATCCCGAAATTTTATACTTTCTATTGCTATTGATTGTACCAATTTTGGTTCACTTATTTCAATTACGTCGTTACAAAAAAGAATATTTTACCAATGTTCGTTTCTTAAAAGAACTGTCCATACAAACCAGAAAAAGTTCCAAAATAAAAAAATGGTTACTTCTCAGCACTCGTTTATTACTTCTCTCTTGTGTCATCATAGCTTTTGCACAACCCACTTTTAAGGCAAAAGAAAAGGAAAATGCCACCAATGAAATGTATATTATTCTGGACAATTCCTTTAGCATGCAAGCCAAAGGAAAAAAGGGAGAATTACTAAAACGTGCCGTCCAGGAACTACTGGAAGAAACTCCTGAAAATCTGCATTTTTCTTTACTTACCAATTCTGGAAATTATTGGAACACAGATATAAAATCTATTCACAATAGCTTACAGAAACTTAAATACAGCGCCATACCATTTCAATTAGACAACATAATGGCACAGCTAAAAGCTCGTAAATCGGCTTTCAAAAAAGATGTTGTAATAATTACGGATGCCATTGGTTTAAACCAAAAACAACTTAAAAATAGTGACGCAATCAATTCTCTGAAATTTATAATTCCAAAAGCAGAGCAAAAAAACAATGTTTCTATTGACAGTGTTTTCATCAAGGGAGCATCTGATGATTTTTACGAAATTAGCATTGAATTAAAGGCTTACGGTGAAGACATTAATGCTATTCCAATTGCATTATACAATCAAAACAAACTCATTGCGAAGACCACAGTAAACTTTGAAACTAAGAAAAAAAGTATCTTTTTCACAATACCCAAACAAACTTTTCACGGTTATGTTTCAATAGTTGACAATGGTTTAGCGTATGACAACACGTATTATTTCAGCATTTCCAAAACCAAAAAAATTAACGTCATCAGTATTGGAGAAGCTGAAAAAAGTACTTTTTTATCCAGAATATATACCAATAACGAATTCGTCTATAACAACTTCACTGTTGGCTCATTGGATTACAATAAACTGCAAGATCAAGATGCCATTGTTTTAAATGAATTGGATGAAATCCCGCAAGCATTGCAAACCACATTAAAATCATTTGTAGAAAAAGGAGGTAATCTTATTGTAATTCCATCGACTTCATCCACAAGTGCAAATATGAATGCATTTTTGATGAATTTTGGCAACGTAAAATTCAATTCTTTAGAAAACACAGAAAAATTAATCACTAAAATTAATTTCAGTCATCCGTTATTCAACTCCGTTTTTGAGAATAAGGTAAACAATTTTCAATATCCAAAAACAAAAAAATCATTTGTATTATCCAGCTCAAGCCCTGCTGCATTGTCTTATGAAGACCTCAGTATTTTCTTGACAGCAATACAGAATCCTATTTCATGCGTTTATATTTTCTCGGCTCCAATTAATACTACAAATTCAAATTTCCAGCAATCTCCATTAATTGTTCCTACTTTTTACAAGATGGCATTAAACAATCAAAACAACAGTATAAATGCTTTGATAATAGGAAATAACAATCCACATCTAACTAACGCTTCATTAAACAAAGACGATATTTTGACCGTCAAAGGTATCGAAGAACAATTTATACCGGTTCAACAAATCCTCAATAATAAGATTAAAATAAATTTCAATGACTATCCGGAGCAGGCTGGAAACTTTGAAATATATAACAAAAAAGAGTGGCTGGAAAACATCAGTTTCAATTTCAATAGAACAGAAAGTGATTTGGCTGAAGCCAATGAAAACCTTCTTTCCGATTACAAAATAATCGATTCTACATCAACCTTTTTTGATACTTTACAAACTAACAAAACCGATAATCAAATTTGGAAATGGTTTGTTATCTTTGCGCTGTTATTTCTACTAGCGGAAATGGCAATTATAAGATTCGTAAAATAGAAACGAAGTTCAAATAATTAAAAAATACTTATGAAAATAATCATCAGAGAAGCAAAAATTATTGATTCAAAAAGTCCTTTTCATAACCAGACTTTAGATATTTTAATTGTTGATGGTTTTATAAAAAAAATTGGAAAATCTCTTCCAAATTCAGAAAATGCTGAAGAGATAAAACTATATAATTTACATGTCTCGCAAGGCTGGTTTGACAGCAGCGTTTCCTTTGGAGAACCTGGTTACGAAGACAGAGAAACTATTGAAAACGGGCTTAATACCGCTTCAAAAAGTGGTTTTACTGCAATTGCATTGCAACCCAACTCTTCCCCTATTATTGACAACCAGTCACAAGTCAATTTTGTATTGAACAAAGCGTATGGATTCGCCACTCAACTTTTCCCAATTGGTGCTTTGACCAAAGGAAGCGAAGGGAAAGACATGGCGGAATTATACGACATGAAAAAAGCGGGTGCTGTTGCTTTTGGCGATTATACGAAAAGCTTGGACAATGCCAATTTGCTTAAAATAGCGTTGCAATATGTGCAGGATTTTGATGGATTGGTGATCGCATTTGCTCAAGACGAGAAAATAAAAGGAAGCGGAGTCGCTAACGAAGGTATTGTTTCTACTCAATTAGGACTAAAAGGAATTCCTAATCTTGCCGAAGAATTACAAATAGCAAGAAATCTGTTCTTACTAGAATATACGGGAGGAAAATTACATATCCCAACCATTTCAACTGCAAAATCAGTGCAATTAATCAAAGAAGCTAAAGCCAAAGGATTGAATGTAACTTGTAGTGTAGCTGTGCATCATTTGGTTTTAACCGATTCAACATTAAAAGGATTTGATACCAGATACAAAGTTTCGCCACCATTACGAACAGAAACGGATAGAAATGCATTACTAGAAGGAATAAAAAACGAAACCATTGACATGATCACATCAGACCATAACCCGATAGATATTGAGCATAAAAAAATGGAATTTGATACCGCAAAAAATGGAACAATAGGATTAGAAAGTGCTTTTGGCGCTTTAATGACGGTTATCTCATTAGAAACTATAATCGAAAAATTGACTGCAGGAAAAGCTATTTTCAGTATAGAAAGTAACTCCATCGACGAAGGTTTACAAGCGAATCTAACTTTATTCAATCCGGAACCGAAAAGTATTTTTACCAAATCGAACATCTTATCAAAATCAAAAAATTCTGCTTTTCTTGGAATGGAAATCAAAGGAAAAGTCTATGGAATTGTGAATCAAAAAAAAATAATTTTAGCATAAAAAAAATGAACAACACGATCGAGGCAGGAAAAACAGCAGCCATAACAAGTTATATTTTAGGTATTGGTGTTTTTATAGCAATGTCAATGAACTCAGAAGACAAAAATACTTTTGCTTCTTTTCATATTCGTCAAGGATTAGGAATTACACTAACATTTATCTCATTAGGATTGATTATCAGCAATTTTGACAGTTTATTAATTTCTGCACCAATGTGGGTTTTTGTTTCTGTTTTATGGTCATACGGAATTTTTAGTGCTATAAAAGGAGAGACAAAACCAATGCCATTATTAGGGGCTTATTTTCAAAAATGGTTTTCAAACATATCATAATAAAATGAAATTATCTTTAGAATATAAAATACGAGAACCAAAAATAAAATTAGACAAAAATCCTCTTTTGCTTTTACTTCACGGTTACGGCAGCAATGAGGAAGATTTATTTTCATTTGCTACAGAACTTCCAGATGAATATTATATAGTTTCAGCGAGAGCTCCGTACAACATGCAATATGGTGCGTATGCTTGGTACTCCATCAATTTTGATGCTGATGAAAATAAATTTTCAGATCATGAACAGGCAAAAATTTCAAGAGATTTAATAGCTCAATTTATTGATGAATTAATTCAAACTTATCCCATAGACTCTAAAAACGTTACCTTGGTTGGCTTCAGCCAAGGTTCCATTTTAAGTTATGCAATAGCCTTATCGCATCCTGATAAAGTACAAAGAGTTGTTGCGTTAAGCGGTTATGTAAGTGAACCAATTTTAGAAGAAAATTACTTGATAAATGATCTTTCGAAACTAAAAATATTTCATTCACATGGAACGGTTGATCAGGTTATTCCAGTCGAATGGGCACGAAAAACGAAACCATTTTTGGAGAAATTAGGAGTAAATTCTACCTACAAAGAATATCCAGTAGGTCATGGTGTAGCACCACAAAATTTTTATGACTTTAAAAATTGGCTTCTTGAAAATTAGCATTCAGAATTGAATTGCAGTTTTCGGTATTTTTGAACACTGAAAACTGCAACGAAATACTAGATTTACTTTTGATACAGCAACGATTGATTTACTTCAAAAGCAATACTTTCATCATCATTGACAAAGTATTTCAATAAAACTTCTCCCCATATTTCTCCATCACTAAAATCAGCAATAATCCATCGGTGATTTAGAATTCTAACTTTATTGATAATAAATTTATTGGCCCCAATTTGATCTTGACCGGTATAAGGATTCCCTTTTGGATTTGAATTATAGTCCAGTAATTTCTCCGTTACAACTGGAATTAATTTTTCATATTGAATCGTTTTTTCACCGCTTCCGGTATCAAAATAATTTTGAGCATTTTCATTTTTTGCTAAAGAGAAATAGTTAGCATCAGCCAGTTTATTGGTAACAGAATTCAAACTGTCTTTCAACTTCGTAGTGAATTTTGTATATCTATCCTGTTCGAAAGCTACTTCCTTACTGAGAAACATATACGTATAGATATTCATCAGGATAATAAGAATAATAAGATAGAGCATTAATGATCTTTTCATTTTGAGTGGTATTAAATCGTAATTTGTAAATTATCGTAAGCCAAGAAAACGTTTTCAGGCAGTTTTTTTTGTACTTCTTCATGAAACCCAAGAATATGGCTAATATGAGTGATATACGTTTTATGAGGTTGAACCAAAGCAATAAAATCTAAGGCTTCCTGCAAATTGAAATGTGTATTATGTGGTTCTTCCCGTAAAGCATTTACAACCAAAACTTTTAAACCTTTTAGTTTTTGGATTTCACTTTCTTCAACTGTTTTCACATCTGTCAAATAAGCAAAATCATCAATTCGATAGCCAAAAACCTGAAGATCTCCATGCATGACATTTACAGGAATTGCCTTTTTGTCTCCAATAGAAAATGGGTGATTATTGACTACTTCAATCGTTTTCACAGAAGGTGCTCCCGGGTATCTATTTTTGGTTTCAAAAATATAATCGAAACGTCTTTTCAAGTTTTCAATTACGCGTTGATGCGCATAAATAGGTATCTCGCCTTGCTTAAAATTAAAAGGACGAATGTCATCTATACCTGCAGTATGGTCTGCATGTTCATGAGTAAACAGGATTCCGTCTACTTTGTGGCAGTTTGACGAAAGCATTTGTTGTCTGAAATCAGGTCCGCAATCGATTACGAAAGAATGATCGGCCCAAGAAATCCAAACGGAAACTCTTAACCTTTTATCCTTAAAATCAGTACTTTTACATACCGAATGATTACTGCCAATAACAGGTATTCCTTGTGATGTTCCTGTGCCTAAAAAATATATCTTCAACGGTATCATAATTTTTTACAAAAATAGGTTTATTTCTCCTTCATTAAAAACCATTTTAACTAACTTTGTAACATATTAGCCATATTTAAAATAAAATGGGTACTGAAATAAAACTAAAAGGTGACAAAGTCATCGAGCAAATTCCTTCTACAAAAGACAAGGCACTTCGTATTAACCTGAATGAAAACATCTACGGAACTTTTGCCGAAATTGGTGCCGGACAAGAAACTGTCAGACATTTTTTTAGAGCTGGAGGTTCATCGGGTACAATCGCAAAAGCAATGTCAGCATACGACAAAGATTTTAGTGATGCCGTTTACGGAATAGAGAAAGATGGCCGTTATGTTACGGAAAGCCGACTAAAAAAAATGTTAACCTTCGAAGGTCAATTAATTGAAGAACGATTAAGTAGAGAGAAACATCCAAATAAAATGTTTTTCAGCTATGCTAACACTGTAGCAACTATCGATTTTGCAAAACAATTTAAAGGACACGGATGGGTTGGTATTCGATATCAAATTGAACCAGATGAAGATTATAATGAAATTATAATTCATATTCGCTTTAAAGAAACCGATGTTCGATTGCAACAGGAGACCCTCGGTATTCTTGGTGTAAATCTTATTTACGGAGCCTATTACAAATACAACGACCCAAAACGATTGTTGCGTTATTTATATGACCATCTAGACAAGGATCAATTGGAAATAGATACCATCAATTTCTCAGGGCCGCGTTTTGCAGAAGTAGACAATCGCTTGATGAGTTTACAGCTAGTAAAAAATGGGATGACGGATGCGGTGATGTTTAATCCCGATGGGAAAAATATCCTTCCTGCTGCCATATTGTATAAAAAAAATATTCTCGCTTTTAGAGGTAGCTTTCGTCCCGTTACGAAAGTGAACATGGACATGTATGAGAAATCATTAAAAATGTTTCTAAACGAGAATAAAGTTGATGAAGAAAATACGCTTGTAATTTTCGAAATCACCTTATCAAATTTACGTTCAGACGGTGAAATCGATGAGAGAGATTTTATGGATAGAGCTGAATTACTCTGCTCGTTAGGACAAACAGTAATGATTTCTAATTTCCAGGAATATTATAAAGTAGTCGAATATTTTGCCAATTATACCAAAGCACGAATGGGATTAGCCATGGGTGTAAATAACTTGGTTGATATTTTTGATGAAAAATACTATCGTCATTTAAGCGGTGGAATTCTGGAAGCTTTTGGAAAATTATTTTATCGTGATATGAAAGTTTTCTTATATCCTATGATTGGTGAAAACGGCGAAATTATTACCTCAGACAATTTGAAAGTACATCCTAGAATGAAAGAACTATACAAATTCTTCAAGTTCAATGGAAAAGTTGTTGATATTGTTGATTATGATCCAGACATCCTAGAAGTATTCTCGCGAGAAGTGCTAAACATGATAAACCATGGAAAACCAGGCTGGGAAACTATGCTTCCTTCTGGAATTGCAGAAATCATAAAGGAACATCAACTTTTTGGGTATGATCCAAATAAACTATTAAAAATCAGCAATTAATGTATAGTTATCCGTACTCACTCGCAGTTATCAGATAGATAGTGCGGAAATAACTGGAAAACCAAATTCAGATACTAATAAAAATGCTCAGAAAAATGATACTAAACTATCCTTTCTGGGCATTTTTTGTGTCATTTCATTCTAAAATTTTAAAACTAAAAACTGCTTTTTATCACTTACTTGAGTATTTGAGCAGCATGTACTTTAGTTTTTACATCCGAAATTACCTCATCAATAATTCCATTTTCATCTATTACAAAAGTAGTTCTATGGATTCCGTCATATTCCTTTCCCATGAATTTTCTGGGACCCCAGACACCAAAAGCCTGAATTACAGATTTATCTTCATCAGCCAATAATGGAAACGGAAAGTCATATTTTTCTTTGAACTTAGCCTGAGCCTTTTGTGCATCAGCACTTACACCCAGAAGTTCAAAATTATTGGCATTGAAACGCTCAAAATTATCTCTAAGATCACATGCCTCGGCGGTACAACCCGGCGTATTTGCCTTTGGATAAAAGAAAACAACTAATTTTTTTCCTTTATAATCTGCTAATTGATGTAATTTTCCGTCTTGGTCTGGACCAGAAAAGTCGGGAGCTTTATCTCCTTTTTTTAATGTTGTCATTTTTTTTTGATTTATTTGAATAGAATAATTTTGAATTTTGCAAATGAGACTGAAATTTGTTTTCTTTACAGATCAAATTTAATGAATAATGAATAAACAAGAGCGCGTAACGTTTGTTATAAATACGTTAAATGAATTATACCCAACGATTCCTATCCCCCTTAATCATAAAGATCCTTATACATTACTGATTGCAGTTTTGCTTTCGGCACAATGTACGGATGTTCGGGTCAACCAAATTACACCTTTACTTTTTGCCAAAGCCGATAATCCGTATGATATGATAAAAATGGCGGTAGAAGAAATAAAGGAAATCATACGTCCTTGTGGCTTATCACCAATGAAATCGAAAGGAATTCTTGGCTTGTCCCATATTTTAATTGACAAACATGGTGGGGAAGTACCTCAGAGTTTTGAATATCTGGAAGAATTACCCGCTGTGGGGCATAAAACCGCAAGCGTCGTCATGTCTCAGGCTTTTGGAGTTCCAGCTTTTCCGGTTGACACACACATACACCGACTGATGTATCGATGGAATTTAACGAATGGGAAAAATGTGGTTCAAACAGAAAAAGATGCCAAACGTATTTTTCCAGAGGAAATATGGAATGATTTACACCTACAAATTATTTGGTACGGAAGGGAATATTCGCAAGCTCGCGGCTGGGATTTAGAAAAGGATATTATAACTAAAACAATAGGGAGGAAGACCGTTTTAGAAGATTACACCAAAAAATACACCTCATCTAAATAGGAGATTCCACTAATTTCAAAATAAAACTAGTGGAATCTGGTTATTCAAATCCTAAAAAAAGGAATCTTGAATTTTTTCTATGCAATATTATCCACCGCATTTGTGGGTTTGTTTTTAATTAGCTATTATTTCGAAACTTGTATCTTTAATTTTTATTATGCTTAACGCTTTTGAATAACTCAATAAAAAAGAAATATTTTCTTTACTAGGTTTCATCGTCTTCGTAACTAATGATTTTTTAGAGTAAATTTTTGCCATATTGTAATAAATTTATTTTTATATTACAACGGAGCAAGTTTCTATTTATTGTCAATTAGTCAAAACAATTTGATGCTTATCGATAACTTTTCTCATATTCATTAATGCATAACGCATTCTCCCTAAAGCCGTATTTATACTTACGCCAGTTATCTCGGAAATTTCTTTAAAACTCATATCCTGATACATCCTCATTACCAAAACTTCTTTTTGATCGACAGGCAATTCTTCAATCAATCGCTTTATATCCATCTCGACTTGTTCTGAAATTATTTTATTTTCTATCGAAAGTGAATCATCAGACATTATTGAAAAAATAGAAAATTCCTCTGTTTCTCTAAACATTGGCATTTTTTTAGTTTTTCGATAATGATCAACTATAAGATTATGTGAAATACGCATTACCCAAGGTAGGAATTTCCCCTCTTCATTATAAGAATTTGATTTTAAAGTTCTGATTACTTTAATAAAAGTATCTTGAAAAATATCATTCGAAATATCTCTATCAGAGATTTTAGAATATATAAAACCATAAATTTTTGATTCGTGTCTTTTGATTAATGCAGCCAAGGCATTTTCATTACCGGAAACATAATCCTGAACCAATAAAGCATCGGGAAGTTGTGTATTAGCCATAGTTATACCTTTTAGTTGTTAATTAAAATTGGAGAAATTTCTCTAAAAAGTAGTGTTATAGTATAGGCTAATATTGTTTAGTGTTATTGTATGCATCAAATTTAGCAAATATTTTTTTTAGGAAGCAAATAAAATTAAGAAAAATTAACATTTAAAGGATAAATATGTTAAAATTTAAAGTATTACTTTAAGTTAAACAGTTGTTATAACCGTTATTACGAACTCATTAATGTCTTTTCTTAAAAGTAACATTTAAAAGTTGTAAAAAAACATATCGGAAAAACCTATTTAACAAGAAATATAATGATAATATAGAATGAAGTCTTATCATCAACAAAAACTCTTAAAAATCTTATTGATAAACCCTTACATAGTCAATGTAAAACTTTTGCGGAAAAATAGTATCATCGACTTTTGGCCCACCAAAATTTCCTCCAATAGCCAAATTAATAAGAAAATAAAAGGGCTGATCAAATGGCCAAGTATTCCCGTCTTTAATCGCCGGATTAAAAGTATAAACTATTAAATCATCTATAAAAAAATCCATTTTGTTTTTTGACCAATCCAAAGCGTAAACATGAAAACCTTTTTCAATATCCGAGATTTTTGTTTTCTTAGTATTAATACTATTTCCATGACTTTCTTGCGTATGCAAGGTTGTAAATACCATCTGAGGTTCCCTTCCTATATATTCTAATATATCAATTTCACCAGATTTAGGCCAACCAACTTCACTAATATTTGAGCCTAACATCCAAAAAGCTGGCCAAATACCATGACCAACAGGTAATTTAGCTCGTGCCTCAAAACGACCGTATTGAAACTCTTTCTTATTTTTTGTCGTTATTCGAGTTGATGTATATATGTTTCCTTCCTTTTTGGCTATGATAACAAGTTTTCCGTTTAGCAGTTTATGATTTGTATCCGTGTACAATTGTCGTTCGTTATTTCCCCAACCACAATTAGGGCAGCCATCACCAATCTCAATATTCCAGCTTTCTTCGTTTAAAGTGTTTCCACTGAAATTCTCCTCCCAAACTAGTTTTCTTTTTGTTTGTTGTGCCAAACATAAATGCCCGATAAATAATAGCATTAAAATTTTCTTCATTTTGCTTTAGTTAGAATATTGAAAATTACCCTGAATAGTCTTTGCCGAACTTCCGCCGATAAAAACTTTAAAATCGCCTGGTTCCGCTTCCCACTTTAATTTGGCTGTAAAGAACTCAATTGTTTTTTCATCAATAGTAAAAGTAACTTTTTTTGTTTCATTAGGTTGCAATTCGATCATTTCAAAACCTTTAAGTTCTTGAACTGGTCTGGTTATACTTCCTATCAAATCTCTTATATACAATTGAACCACTTCTTTCCCTGTAACTCTCCCTGAGTTTTTTACTTTAATTGAAACTTCAATTTTTCCGCTTTTAGAAAAAGAGCTATTGCTTAATTGTAAATCAAAATATTCAAATTTTGAATAACTCAATCCGTAACCAAATGGATATAGAGGCGTATTTTTTTCATCAATATAGTGCGACCAAAAAACGCTTTCTGGTTCATTCGTTATTGGTCTTCCGGTATTTTTATAATTATAATAAATAGGCACTTGTCCCACATTTCTAGGAAAAGTCATTGGTAATTTCCCGCTTGGATTATAATCGCCGTACAACACTTGTGCAATAGCATTACCACTTTGTGTTCCTAATTGCCAAGCTTCAACAATCCCTGGAATATGTTCCTCTGCCCACGGAATTGCTAATGGACGACCATTATTTAAAACCAAGACAATATTAGGATTGACTTTAAAAATGGCTTCAAGCAATTCTTGTTGTACTCCAGGCAAACCTAAATCAGCTCTGCTTCTACCTTCACCGGATTGCAATCCATGTTCTCCCAAAACCATAACCACCACATCAGCTTGTTTTGCAACGGCAATTGCTTCTGCAAATCCGCTCTTGTCCGTCATGTTGATTTTAGTCTCCCAAATAAATTGCGTTCTTCCAACTGCTACATCGGCACCTTTTGCATAAGTCAATTGGTTTCCTTTATAATTTTGCAATCCTTCCAGTACTGAAACGGCAGAATTATCATCAGCGGCGATTCTCCAACTCCCTAAAGGACTTGTTTTATCGTTAGCCAATGCACCAATCAACGCGATTTTTTGTCCTGATTTTTTTAGAGGCAATACTTCTTTTTCATTTTTCAAAAGCACAATCGATTTTTTGGCTATATCTAAAACCCCTTGTTGGAATTCAGCTTTTCCAACTGTTTCTTTTTCGCGGGTTTCATCACAGTATTTATAAGGATCATCAAATAAACCCAACTCGAATTTCACTTTCAGAATCCTTTTTGTGGCATCATCAATTAGACTTTCTTTTACTTTGTCTTCCCTAACCAATGTTACCAAGTGCTCTACATAAGCACTGGATTCCATATCCATATCGGAACCAGCGTTGATTGCTATTTCAGCTGCTTGTTTATTATCTTTAGCATAACCGTGTGAAATCATTTCGTTTATAGAACCCCAATCCGAAACTACAAAACCGTCAAATTTCCAATCACCTTTTAATATTTGCCTTTGCAAAAATGGGTTTCCTGTTGCGGGAATTCCGTTCAATTCATTAAAGGAATTCATAAATGTTCTTACTCCTGCATCAACAGCTGCCTTAAAAGGAGGAAAAATAGTATTCTGCAACGTAGTTTCACTTACATCAACTGAATTGTAATCTCTTCCCGCTTCCGCAAAAGCATAACCAGCGAAATGTTTGGCGCAAGCTAAAATAGTATTTGTAGCGGCTAAATCATCTCCTTGAAAACCTTTGACACGGGCTACTGCAATTTTACTTCCTAAATACGGATCTTCACCTGCACCCTCCATAACTCTACCCCAACGGGCATCGCGTGCTATATCAACCATAGGCGCAAAAGTCCAATTAAGTCCTACTGATGCTGCCTCCTCGGCTGCAATAGCAGCAGATTTCCTAATGGCTTCCATATCCCAACTAGCAGATTCAGCTAATGGAATCGGGCTAATGGTCTTATATCCATGAATGACATCAAACCCAAAGAGTAACGGGATTCCCAATCGCGTTTCTTCGACAGCAATTTTTTGCAATGCCTTTACATCTTTAACTCCTTTTACGTTTAGCATAGATCCCACTAATCCCTTTTTAAGATCGTCGTATTTTTTTGCAGCTTGACCTTCTTTAGGAGTTGGTCCGGTTATGTCGCAAAAGCCATTGTATTGGTTAAGTTGACCCACTTTTTCGGCTAATGTCATTAGCTTCAGAACAGAGTCCACTTTTCTTTCTAATATGTTTTCTTTTGAAAAAGCAGTAGAAGATTGTGTGATTTTTTTACTGCAACCAGATATAATTAAAGTTGCAATAGCGAATAATGCTAACAGGGAATTATTTCTCATTTGTCTTCTTTGAATAAATTATAAAGGCCGGATAAAGAACCGGCCTTTTTAGATTTAAAACATTATATATTCTTTCTATTGATACACTCTCACATAATCAATCTCCATAGAGGATTGCGTAAAGGCGGTGTCAATGGCTCCTCCAAAAGTCCCTCCCATTGCCACATTTAAAATTAAAAAGAAATCTTTATTAAACGGCAAAGAACTACTGTTTACGACAGTATGAAACAGTTTGTCATCTACAAATAGTTGAACCGCTGCTGGACTCCAAATGGCTTTATACACATGGAAATCAGCAGAAGCGTTCGTAATTGTTGTGGTCTTTCCATCACCACTTCCTCCAGAATGTCCAGGATAGTGAAGCGTTCCATAAATAACATTAGGCTGATTCCCTTTATGTTCCATAATATCTATTTCCCCGCAACCTGGCCATGTATTTGTCGCATAATCCTGACCCAACATCCAGATGGCTGGCCATGTGCCTCCTCCAGTAGGTAATTTAGCACGAACCTCAATTTTACCATAAGTAAATTCAAATTTATTTTCCGATTTCAATCTCGTAGAAGTATAACCCGAACCCGCTTTTTTAGCAGTTATTTTCAAATTCCCACCTTGGACAATGATATTTTCTTCTGCATTAGTATAGGTTTGTGCTTCTCCATTACCCCAGCCTCCAGCACCTAGGTCATATGCCCACTTTGTAGGATCGGGAGCGCCAGCTGTATCAAAATTATCTTCAAAAACTAGTTTTGTATAATTTGTTGCTGGCACTTGATTTGGCGGAGTAGTCGTAAATATATGGTACCAGGCTAAGAACGTATTTCCAGGCATAACTGCTCTTACTACCATTCGATTCTCCGTAATCGATAATATTTCATACGAACTTGCTCCTATAAAATAGCCCATAAAACCACCATCAGTAATATTTATCATTGTACCTCTGGTTTGGGTCAGATGATCTGGATTCATAGTTACAAAAGACTCTGAAGGGCTTAATGTAACAACTTTATCTCCTGCAGTATTTAAGGCGTAACAAGCGTCATCGCCACCTTTAATAGAGCCATTATAAAATGTAGAGCCTTGATTGTCTAAATTAAATTTAATTTGGTCACCTGCCAAAGAAAAAGTCATAACACTATTGTATAAGCAAGTAGCCGATTTTTCGTTAGCGGCAGCTCCATAAAAATCTGGGTAATAATTTTTTGTTCCAAAAACAGGATCAGACCAAGGTACATTTGGACCAACTCCTAAATGTCCTTTTTCTGTTTGTGCCCAATACCACTTTTTAGAAGTTCCTCCAGTTAAAAATTTTACCGCTTCTTCATCTTTGAAACTGCTGAAAACTGTAACTTCAAGAGTTGTATTAGAAGTCACCCCCCCTTTACCAGAGGCCAAAACGGTAACGGTATAGATGTTTACACCTGGTTTAGTAAATGTTTTCAAAAAAATTCCGCTTGGAGCACTTGCAGAAGTTCCGTCACTAAAAACATATTTGTACGAGATAGCATTATCCGCAACCGTAGTGAATTTTATTTTCCCAGAACCGTCACCGTTTGGATCAAGGGCTGTTTTGCCTGAAATTTCAGCCGTGACTTTAAGATTTGAAGGTGTATCTATTGTACCAAAGGAGAAATTATCTTCCTGACAATTTACCATCAAAAGAAGGGCAAAAATGGATACTATATTTAATATTATTTTTTTCATTTTCAGTTTTTTTAATTGAATTGTTTAATGTCATCAAAGTAATAAGTTTCACCTGTACCATTAACACCAAAATCAGGGAAAAGGATTACTCTATCATAAGGAATACTTGTACTGAATGCACCATAAGTGGTTAGGTCGAATGTCAAGGTTTGCCAAGCATTAGCCACGGCTGTAAGAGCCTGAACTTCAACAAAAACTGTTGGATTTCCGTTACCGTCTTTTGGTGATTTAGAATTTTCGATTTTCAAAACTATTTTTGAACCCACTTTAAGCGACCAGACATTAATAGAGACTTTTGTACCCTTTGAAAAGTCAATCGCGCTATCTAAATTTAAACTGGCACCTGCCCAAACTTGAGCACCTGCCGTTTTTGTAATTTCAACTACTTTATTAGATAAATTAATTCCCATTTTTTTAGGATTATTAACTACAGCTACAGGAATTCCCGCATAATTTGCGTCCCCAAAACCAATCCAAGGATAGGTCAGCAAACTAGATTCAAAATCAAGTGGCAATACAGTTGATTGCGTTGGATCTTTATAAAAATAAATATTATCAATAAATACTGTACCTGCCGCCCAAGGCTTACCTACAAATTTTAATTGGATGATATCAGCTACTGTTAATCCTTGACTTGTAAATGCCGAAATTGGAATATCAATACTAGTCCACTGGTTAGAAGTAAGATCTTTAGTAACTGGTTTTTCACCATTTGATTTACTGATCAAAGAAGTTTCAATTTTTGTTACATCAGCAGTCCAAACATCCATATGAAGATATTTCATACCAGAAACATTTATCGTAACGCCATCAGCCAACTGAATTCCTTGGTAGCTCAATTTAATGTATTGCAGCATTTTATCCCCATTTACATCAGCTTCAGCCCAGCTACTGCCTTGACTTCCTTGACCCCAATCTGGAAAATAATTTGTTCCTGCTACATTGGTATACTTGGCACTATATATCGAAATCACATCTGATGCAATTCTATTTCCTGGTTCCGGTGCAGATGTAGTGGGTTTATTAATTGCAGTAACTTTAAAATCAACGGTATATTGAGTCGTTTTAATTGCAGCACTTTTGAAAACTATTCGGATCGTATACGTACCAGCCTCTTTATAAACATAAGATATTGATTCCCCATTATTTACGGAGATCGGGTCTATTTTACCTGCTTCTCCAAAATAAACATCATAAAATAATGCAAAATCAGCGGTTGCTTTAACATTTACTTTTTTTGATGTTATCAAGTCGTTTTCAATAAGAGCAACTAAATTCTCCGGCGCTCTGAAAGAAACTACAACCTCTTGGACAACTTCAGTTCTCTTGCCATTGATTGTGGTTCCCACTATTTTTACCTTATACACTCCTTCAGCATATTTGTGCGTGGTTGTTTCGCCCGGATTTACGTATGCTGGAGCAGCGGTAACATCTCCAAAATAAATTTCGTAACGAGTTACTCCTTCTCCACGTGGCACAAAAGTTACTTTACCTGAATTATCTTGTGTTACGGTTGTCAGAGCAGAAATATTTGTGGGAGCATTTACTGCATCTACATTAGTATCACCACTATCGTTAGAGCATCCTAAAAGGAATGTTAAAACAAAAAGACTTATTATTAATTTTAATTTTTTCATAATGCTGTTTTTTTTTTAATATCCAGGGTTTTGTTGCCAATTTCCGTTTGCAAATTGAATTTCTTCGATTGGAATTGGGAATAATTCATTTTTCCCAGCTTTAAATCCCTCAATTTCTTGAGCTGCTTTTCCTGTTCGTACTAAATCGAAAAAACGATGACCTTCACCAACTAATTCTATTCTTCTTTCTGCCAAAATAAAATCAGTTAAAGCAGCACCAGAAGCGGTAATATCGTGGTTCAGATCTCCAAAAGCACGTCTGCGTACTTGATTCAGATAATTTTTTGCTTTGCTATCGTCAATTCCACCTCTACTGTAGGCTTCTGCAGCCATTAGTAAAACATCCGCATAACGTATGGCTCTGTAATTATTAGGATTTGTCAGGTTTAAATCTCCTTGTGCATTGGCGCTTCTTTTTCTTGGAATGTATTTTCTATTAAAAAACCCGGTATGCTCATTGCCTTTGCTAAATGTTGCTCCAGTGCTTGCTGCCCATGCTTCGATATCTAAAATTGCCACTGCTTTTCTTCTATCACCTGCTTCAAAAGCATTCACTATTTTTTGTGTTGGAACATTAAAACTAAAACCAGATGTAAATAAAGACCCCGTATAATCTCTTGGTCCATTAAATCCTACTGCAATGTTACCTTCGCTGCATTGGAAACAACCAAAACCTGCGCCTTCAATATCTGTGTATTGTACTTCAAAAACAGATTCCGTTCCATTTTCTCCTGCATCTTCAAATATTGAATTATAATCGCTCACGAGGGAATAAGAAGATGTCGAAATCAAACTTTCAAGAGTAGTTGCTGCCTGTGAAAACTTATTTTGATATAAATATGCTTTCCCTAGTAATGCCAAAGCTGCTCCTTTAGTCGCTCTTCCTTTTTGCGATGCTGTAGACGACAAATTATCTTTGGCAAAAATTAGATCTGCTTCGATTGAGGCATAAACATCCCTAACTGAAGAACGTGGAATTGATTTTTCGTCTCCAACAGCAAATCTCTTATCACCATTCAAAGGAATATCTCCAAACCATTTTACCAATTCAAAGTGGTAATAAGCTCTAAGAAAACGAGCTTCGGCAATTACTTGATTCTTTCCTACAAAATCCGTTTTATCTTTAAATTCAAGGATATAATTGCATCGTTGAACTCCTGCAAACATATAATCCCACAAACTTTTTAGCTGAGCGTTTACTGGGGTATGAATCATATCGTCAATTTGTTGATAACCGGGCACATCAGTGGCGTTACCTCCTCCGGCGAGTGTGTTATCGGATGCAATTTCTCCCATCAAAACATTTACAAAAGTCGATTGCAGCAAATCATAGGCTCCAATTAATGCATTATCATAATCCGTTTTTGAATTAAAATAATTTTCAGAACCCACAGAATAAACAGGGTCACGATTCACAAATTCATCAGAACAAGAAATAATCGTTGTCGAGAAAATGGCTATCGTTGCTATAGTTATAAGTATATACTTTTTCATTGTTATATAAATTAAAAATTAATATTTAAACCCACCATGTAGGTTCTCGGAATAGGATAGAAACCATAATCGATTCCGCCCCCGATTGGCGCTCCGTTAGATGCTCCCGGATCATATCCTTTATATTTTGTGAAGGTGTATAGGTTATTTACTCCCGCATATAATCTCAGTTTAGTTAATCCTGCTTTTTCAGCAAATCTTGGATTCAATGAATATCCTAATTGTATATTTTGGATTCTTAAATAAGAAGCGTCTTCCACAAAGTAATCAGAAAAAACAGTGTTAGCAGTTGAGCTTGTCGTTACTCTTGGAACTGAATTACTTGTCCCCTCACCTGTCCATCTGTCCAAAACATATCTAAAATGGTTAGCATCTGTAACATCTCTTTCATAATTTCTAACCATGTCATTTCCAACAGATGCAAAAGTATAAGCTGAAAAATCAAGGTTTTTATAATTTAACTGCAAGTTGAAACCCATCGTTGCATTTGGAATTGGATCTCCAATATTTGTTCTGTCCTTAACGTCGATTACATTATCTCCATTTACATCTACATAACGAATATCACCAGGAGCGGCATTAGCTCCTAAAGCAAGTTGCGAAGGATGCGCGTCAACTTCTGCTTGATTTTGAAAAATACCAGCTGTTTTATAGCCGTAGAAATAACCTAGTGGTTGCCCTACTTCCATTCTTGAAGGGGCGGGTTGTCCCACACCAAAAGAACCTCCTTCAATAAATCCTGTTCCATTGTTTACTTCTAAAACTTTATTTTTAAGGAAAGTAACATTATACCCTGCACTCATTGAAAAATTATCAGAAAATTTATTTTTGTACTCAATAGAAAATTCAAGTCCCGAATTTCTAACCGTTCCGGCATTGATCGTTGGAGCACTTGCACCAGGAGCACTTATGCCAATGATTCCTGAAACTGGTATATTAGGAATTAATAAATCAGCTCTGGTATCAATAAAATAATCCGATACAATTGATATCTTATCGTTGAATAATTTCAAATCTAAACCTACATCAAACTTTCTCGCCTCTTCCCATTTCAAATCTGGATTAGGGATTTGTCCTGACGCTGAACCATTAACTAAGGCCCCATCAAAAACATAGGTTGCTTCTCCTGTTAATTGAGAAATATAACCATTGTTAGGGATTTGGTCGTTTCCTAAAGTTCCGTAGCTCCCTCTTAATTTCATGAAATTAATAAACTTATATTCTCCATAAAATCCTTCATCAGAAATAACCCAACCTGCAGTAAAAGAAGGGAAATAACCTATTTTATTTCCTGGTCCAAATTTTGTCGATGCGTCACGTCTTACCATAGCAGACAAAAGATATTTTCCTTTGTAATCATATTGTGCTCTTCCAAAATAAGAAAGTCTTCTTTCGTCATAACTGTAGGATCCGTTAGTTTTAGCATTCAAAATTCCTGTTGTTAAAGAAATATCTGCAAAATCCCATGAATTATTAGGAACGTCATATCCTGTTGCAAACAAACCATTTCCCCATTGTTTGTAAATAGTATTTCCAACAGTTGCAGCAAAATTGTGATCCTCACCTACTTTTTTGGTATATGTACCGTAAATATCAAAAGAATAATCATTATCGTTTATTGCATTTTGAGAAACAGAGCTTCTAGCGACATCAAATACTTTTCCACCATAATTAACTTGCTTGGCGAAACTTCTTGATTTGCTGTTAGAAGTGTTAAAACCCATAGAACTGGATAAAACAAAATCTTTGAAAAGTTTATAATCTAAACCAAAATTTCCGTTTAGCTTTTTGAAATTATAATCATTGTAAGTAGTAGCAATCTGAGCTAACGGATTTATAATTTCGATACCTAAACCAGTTGTAGGTGCCAAAGTAAAATCGCCATTGCTATTATAAGGAGTTAAAGTTGAAGGGATATTTAGTGCATTAAAAAGTACTGAAGCTAATCCATTCTCATTTAATGACTTTCTATTCAAAGAAGTATAAATAACATTGGTTTTTAATTTCAATTTATCTGATAAATCAGCTCCTAAAGATACTCTTGCTGTATTTCTTAAAAAACCAGATTTACCTCCACCAATAATTCCTTCCTGATCCAAGTGAGAACCACTTACAGCATAAGTAACTTTATCCGATCCGCCTGAAATGGACAAATCATGACTTATTATTGGAACACCTGTTTTAAAAACTTCGTTTTGCCAATTTGTTCCTTTCCCTAAACCACTAACATTTGGATAAGGAAGTGCTTTTCCTCCATTAGCATAGCTTTCATTTAATAACAACGCGTATTCTGTTGCGTTTAATGTTGGCAGCGTTCTCGAAGTTTCTTGAAATCCCGTATAAGTATTTAAAGAAATTTTTGTTTTAGCATTTTTTTTACCGGTTTTAGTTGTCACCAAAATAATTCCGTTTGCACCTATAGTTCCATATATAGCAGCTTGTGCATCTTTCAAAACAGTAATAGATTCTACATCATTTGGATTTAACAAACCTAATTCACCAACATATCCATCTATAATTGTTGTAGGTCCATTTTGTCCATTTGTAGCAATTCCACGAATACGTATGTCCAAAGCTGCACCTGGAGCACCTGATGTTGTTGTCACATTGACACCAGAAACAGTTCCTTGCAAGGCTTGTTCTATTTTTACTGGTTTAAGAATTTCTAATGTTTTGCTATCCACCACTGAAACCGCCCCGGTAACCTGTCTTTTTTTCTGACTACCGTAACCAATTACAACAACTTCATCTAAAGTTTTAGAATCCTGCTGCAAGGAAATACTAAGATTCATTGTGGTAAAAGTAACTTTATATTCAAAATTTTTAAATCCTAAATAAGAGAAAACAAGTATTGATCCTGATGCAACTCCTTTTAAGGTGAACCTACCATCAATGTCAGATATTGTTCCTTTATTTGCGTTTTTGATTTGTATGTTTACGCTAGTTATCGGTAAACCAGAACCCGTCTCTTTTACAACTCCTCCAATATCATATCCTTGGGCATACCCAAAAGCCGAGAGGAATAGAAAAATAATTAATAGAAAGTTTGACTTCATAATTTATGTTTTTTGTGAATTATAAATTTAGAAGCAACTCTTAATAATAAATTAAAAAGAACCACAACAAAAAACATACAATTCAAAAAAAACTACAATTAATTCAGGATACTTTAAAAAAAACGAAGAAATTAAGAAGAAATTAAGATCGACAAAATTTTGCATAACAAAAAAAAAACACAACATTAACGTTAATGTTGTGGTAATGTATAGTTCTTACCATGGAATAAATTGAAAACTATACAGCCAAAATGTACTCAACAAGTCCTTGTTTGTGTGATAAATCCATTTTTTTGCGTAAACGGTATCTTTTTATTTCGACGCTACGTACTGAAATATTTAATAAAGGAGCAACTTCTTTAGAAGAAAGATTCAATCTAAGGTACGCGCATAATCTTAAGTCATTTGGTGTTAACAACGGATGTGCTAATTTAATTTTTTTCAAAAAGTCTTTATCCGCATTATCAAAAGCTTCTTTAAAAACGCTCCAAGTATCGTCCTCCGTGATGTTTTTATTGATAGTAGATATTACAGATTTAATACTTCTGTTTCCATCATCAGTCGTTTTTTTCAAATCGTCTTTTATAAAAGCTAACAATTCATTTTTACTATTTAGACTCATCGTAGAGACAGCCAATTCTCTGCTTTTGGTGTCAACATCTTGTGAGAGCTGTTCGTTCCTCACTCTCATTATCTCCTGCTCATTTTCAAGCTCTTTAATTTCCAATAAAAGATTATTTTCTTCTATCAGTTTTTCTTTTTGCTTTTGGTAATAAGTTTTATAAGTTTTATGAATGAATCGTGCTAAAACGAGACTCAAAATCAGATAAATAAAAATAGCCAAAGTCGTTGCATACCATGGTTTACGTATGCTAAAGGAATATATTGCCGTATTTTCTAGACTTGAATTGGCAAATTTTGCTCTTACTTTAAACACATAGTCGCCAGAAGGTAAATTTTTGAAATTCACTGTGGGTTTTGCACTCCATTCACTCCATTCGTCTTGAAATCCTTCTAAAAGAAACTGATATTCAGCATTGATATACTTATTATATTCAGGCACTGTGTAACTGAATGTGATATTATTATCATCGTATTTAAAGCTTCCATTCTCTTGAATGGATCTATTTTCTACAGTTTCATTCAACTTATTAGTGGCAATATTAGATATTGAAACATTGTAATTTTTAAAACTCAAGTCATTAATATTCATTGTATAGTACCCATCGGTTGTACCTATCAGGTAATCAGAATTTGAAATTTGAGAAATATTTTCAAATCCCAACATAGAATTCGTTAGTGATGCAGGAATTGGAATCACATTTTGCTTAAGCTGATTACTCAATTTACTCAAGGAGAAATAATGAATATAATTTTTTGAGAATAACCAGATTTTATTGGAATTATCAACTATTAATTTCCCTGATGTATATTCATCTTTTTCAAAAACGGAACTCAATAATTTATCTTTTTCAAATTGTTTCGTTTTTGCATTCAATTTAAAAATGCCCTCTTTATAAGCATAATAAATTGCATTATTAAACTTTGTTAAGCTCGCATTTTTCCCTTTTTGTGGGGTTACATAAGTTGTAAAACCATCCGTTTTTAGCAATTTATTATCTAGTTGCAATCTAAAAACTCCTTTGTATTCATGGCTTACATAGACTTCAAGCGAATTGGTAATTTCCAGATATCTGGCGGAATAATCAAATCCTTTTATTTTATTTCTAAAACGCCACAGATTATCAACTTTTTCCAATACTGAAATTCCATAATAATTTCCTTGAAGCAACAAGTCTTTTTGATTAGGTACAGTTTCAAGTTTCCAGGTCCCTGATTTCAGAAATATATTTCTTGCAGCCCCATTATCAACAATAAATGTTCCAGAGTCATGGCCACAAAACAAAGTTCCGTCATATTCAAATAAAGACCAAACTTGGCCCTTTGTGCCATTGATGAATTTAAATTCATTATCCGTCTGATACTCTTTATAAAACAATCCTTGATTGGTTCCTATATATAATTTCCCATTGTACAACTTTGAGGTATATATTGTACCTAAATTTCCTGTGTTATCAACAAAATTTTGAATAGGAGACTGAAGATTAAGGCAGTTAATACCATTGTCTAAACCAACCCACAGATTTTTATCAACGTCCTCAAACAAGGACAATGCGGTATTGTTGCTCAATCCTTTACTCTGGTAAATATGATATTTAATTTTTCCTTCCTTCGTTAAAATAAAAATTCCGTTAGAAATTGTCCCCAGCGCGTAACTCCCATCAGAAAGCAACTGACTGCTATAAACACTGCTGTCATTTAATTGAGAATCCGCCTCTGTTGAAAATTTTGACAAATCATTTCCCACCAATTTATAAAAACCGTTTAACTGGGTTTGAATTAGCAGTCCTTCATCGATAGAAAAAACATTGACTACCCTGTTATTTTTTAACACAGGATTATTCGAAACTAATCTTCCTTTTCCGCTTTCAATTTCAAAAAGTCCTTCGTTAGTAGTTTGAAAATAAATGGAGTTTTTAGTCCTAAAAGACTTGGTAATACTATTGCTAGCTTCAATTATTTTGAAATTTCCAGTTTTTGAATCATAAATATAAATTCTGTTTAATGATTGGAAAATAACCCATTGATCGTAACTTAATATGTTCCAAAACTGCTCATCATCAAGAATTTTATTTTTTATGGTATTACTCAAGGAAGTATATTTTAATTTCCCATTGGTTTGTCTTTTCCAAAAACCAAATTCCATGTAACTGCCAGTATAAACTTTGTTACCTATGACTTTCACAGAACGAACAATAGTTTCGTTTGGCGATGCATACAATTCCCAAGTAGAGCCATTGAATTCTAAAAGACCATCATTATTAGCAAAATAAACATAGTGTTGCTGATCTTGCGAAATCATCCAGTTTTGATTACCTGCAGCATAAGTTGTTGGAGCATATTTTACAATGGGCGGCAACTCCTGAGAAAAAAGAGAAGTAGAAAGTAAAATGAATAAAATATATAATTTCGTTTTCAATTGAATAGAGATATTAATTTATTTCAAAAATAATCTTAAAAATATTGTTTTTATTTTTAAAGCGAATATTTAAACCATACAATTTAAAAAAATGAACATTTTAATGCTATTTTCATTCCTAAAAATGCTTTTATTAAATAAAATTTGTGATTTGTTCAATCCCTTTTCTCAGTTGAAAATTGATTACTTTTGTGTAAAATTATTGATTTTATGCAAGTTGACCTTTCTACCTTAGATCCAAAAAAAAATATCATCATAAAAGGCGCACAAGTACATAACTTAAAGAATGTAGATGTTGCGATTCCCAGAAATAAATTAGTGGTTATAACTGGGCTTTCGGGTTCTGGAAAATCAAGTTTAGCATTTGATACTTTATATGCAGAAGGGCAACGCCGTTATGTTGAAAGTTTATCTTCCTATGCACGACAATTCCTTGGAAGATTAGACAAACCAAAAGTTGAATATATCAAAGGAATTGCTCCAGCCATTGCAATCGAACAAAAAGTAAATACGACAAATGCCCGCTCTACGGTAGGAACTTCGACTGAAATTTATGATTATATAAAATTGTTGTTTGCCAGAATTGGCAGAACCTATTCACCCGTTTCTGGGCAGGAAGTCAAAAAAAATACGGTTACTGATGTTGTCACAGAAGTAAAGAGCTTCAAAATCGATAGCAAATGGCTACTCCTCGCTCCTATTCATCTTGAAGAAGGAAGAAAACTGGAAGACAAACTAAAAGTGCTTTTACAACAAGGATTTTCCCGAATCTTAGTTAATAATGAAATGGTTCGTCTAGACGATTTGCCAGATGCATTAAATAAAAAAGAAATCTTTTTAATTATTGACCGAATTGTAGTCAATCCCGAAACTTCCGGAGAAGAAGAGTTCTACAATCGTCTTGCCGATGCGGTACAGACTGCCTTTTTTGAAGGAAAGGGAATTTGTCATTTACAGGAATTAAATTCGGATAAAAGATATTCTTATTCCAATAATTTTGAACTCGATGGTATTACCTTTCTGGAACCAAATGTGCATCTATTTAGTTTCAATAATCCTTATGGTGCCTGCCCAGTATGTGAAGGTTACGGAAATATAATAGGAATTGACGCTGAATTAGTAGTCCCAAACACCACTTTATCAGTATTCGAAAATGCCATTTTTCCTTGGCGTGGCGAGAGTATGAGTTGGTTTCGAGATGAATTCGTTAACAATGCTTACAAGTTTGATTTTCCAATTCACAAGCCTTTCTATCAGTTATCAGAAGATCAAAAAGAATTGATTTGGAATGGAAATGAATATTTTCAAGGACTGAATAGTTTCTTTAAAGAACTGGAAGAAAAAAATTATAAAATACAAAACCGAGTGATGCTTTCTCGCTATAGAGGAAAAACCAAATGCTACTCCTGTAAGGGAAAACGCCTGCGAATAGAGGCCTCTTACGTAAAAATTAATTCTAAAACGGTTTCTGATTTAGTTGATTTACCTATTAAGCATCTCGTTCGTTTCTTTGATAGCATCGATTTAGATCTTTACGAGAAGCAAATTGCAAAACGTTTATTGGTAGAAATAAATAATCGCTTATCGTTTTTAACGGAAGTTGGTTTGGATTACCTTACTTTAAACAGAAATTCAGCAACACTATCAGGAGGGGAATCACAACGCATTAATTTAGCGACTTCACTGGGAAGCAGTTTAGTGGGATCAATGTATATCCTGGATGAACCAAGTATTGGTTTACACCCAAAAGATACAGAACGCTTGATAAAAGTATTGTTATCTCTTCGTGATTTAGGCAATACTGTTATTGTGGTAGAACACGATGAAGATATCATGAAAGCAGCTGATATGATTATCGATATTGGCCCGGAAGCGGGAACTTTAGGTGGTCATTTAGTCGCTCAAGGAACTTATGAGGAAATCCTAAAGTTGACTTCACTTACAGCAAAATATTTAAATGGAGATCTAGAAATTACCGTTCCCAAAAAACGAAGATCTTTCAAGAATTTTGTCAAAATAAAAGGCGCCAGAGAGCATAATCTACAAAATATAGATGTTACTTTTCCTCTGGATGTATTAACTGTAATCACTGGTGTTTCAGGAAGCGGAAAAAGTACACTTGTTAAGAAAATTTTGTTTCCGGCAATGCAAAAAAAACTGGAGAATGCAGGAGAAAAAGCAGGACAATTTACTGAAATGACAGGTTCATTTTCACAAATTAAGCATATTGAATATGTCGACCAAAATCCTATAGGACGAAGTTCCCGTTCTAATCCAGTGACTTATATCAAGGCTTATGATGATATTAGGGAATTATATGCCAAAGAAAAATTGTCGAAAATAAGAGGGTATCAAGCGAAACATTTTTCTTTTAATGTTGATGGCGGCAGATGCGAAACCTGCAAAGGGGAGGGCTCTATAAATGTAGAAATGGTTTTTATGGCCGATGTACAACTGCCTTGTGAAACTTGTAATGGAAAACGATTTAAAAAGGAAGTTTTGGAAGTTGCTTTTGAAGGTAAAAACATACACGATATTCTAACTATGACTGTCGATGATTCTATTGCGTTTTTTACAGCTCATAAGCAAAATAAAATCATTCAAAAATTGCAACCGCTTCAGGATGTTGGCTTGGGATATGTGCAATTAGGACAATCCTCTTCAACTCTTTCTGGTGGAGAAGCCCAGCGTATAAAACTAGCTTCGTTCTTGGTGAAAGGAGCGACAAAGGATAAAGCACTTTTTGTTTTTGACGAACCTACAACAGGATTGCATTTTCACGACATCAAGAAACTATTAGCTTCATTTGATGCTTTGATAGAAAAAGGTCATTCAATAATAGTAATTGAACACAACCTTGATCTGATAAAATGTGCAGATTGGATTATTGATTTAGGCCCAGAAGGTGGCGAAAATGGTGGGAAATTATTGGCTGTGGGAACTCCTGAACAAATTGTAAAAATAAAGGAATCTGTAACCGGACAATACCTTAAAGAAAAAATATAAAAACCTATCCGATATAACAGTTTTCTTCAAAGGTATTTCCATCCTCATCGATAGCAACTAATATCTTTTGTTCTTTCGAAGAAACATAAGTCTGATATATCCACGGTATAGTCCACAATCCTAACGTAACGCAGCATATTAGAAAATTGAAACCATGATCTACTGCTTTAGCATCTTTTGATAAAACGGCAAACGGTAATTTATCATTCCTTTCTTCAATTACAAATCCATTGCTAATTTTATTAGCAATAATATTTGAATATTTTTGTAAATTATCTTCACTTGTGATTTGGGAAATATTCATAACTATTATTTTTATATTGGCTAATTATTTTTTTTAATCAACTTAGACAAATAATTAATTACAAAATTAAGGGTTCGATATAATTCATACAATACCCACTTTTAGTGATTTTTCAATTATGTCTAATAATTTAATATTTCTAATACTAAATTAGATTACAAATATATTTTTAAAATCGCTCTTACATATTACATAATAGTCCGACAGATTTACAAAATTCACACTTTTTAGATAATTACTAAAACAACATAAAAACGACTGGTATCTACTTTCTAATTCAAGAAAATAGATCCCAGTCGTTTTGCAGTTAAAAAATTATATTTTGATTTGTTTCTGTCTATTTTGAGTTATAGCAACCCTAGATTACTTTATTTTTAATCGTTTCAAAAGATTATCTATTACTTGATTTATTTCGACGGAAATGGCAATTTTATAATTGACATACACGTATAAAATGGTTACTAAAATTGATTTCATTGCAATAGAAATAATAGGATGAAAAGGGAACTGCCAGAAATAAAATAATAGAAACAAAATAAAAGTAATCACAATAGAATATAACGTTTGATTGGTAAAAGGATACAAATGCAAGCGCTTCACCACAAAAAGCAGTTTCGCTAAACTATATAAAGTAATTGATAACAAAGTCGCAAAAGCAGAACCCATAATACCATATATTGGGATAAAAATCATATTCAGTCCTACGGTTAGCACTACTAAACCTACGCCCAAAAACAAAACCGTTCGGTAATATTTCGTATTAAAAATTATCGCATTATTATTCCCCAATATCAAATCAAAATATTTAGAAATCCCAATCATAAAAACGACCAAAATACCTCCACTGTACTCCTTGGGAACCATTTCATACAATTGATTGATATTAACAAAAATACCCAACATCACCAAACCGCCAACTACTTGCAGATTAATTGAGGTTTTTTTGTAAAGATCATTAAGTTCCTCTTGCTTATTTTCGTGCATTAATCGTGCAGTAATAGGATAAACGATTTGATGCATTGCTCTACTGGGAACAGATATTACTAATGCAATATAGGTTGCAACAGAATAAAAAGCAATATTTTCGATATGCATATATTGATTAAGAATCATTTTATCTCCATCCAAAAGTAAATTAGCAACACTTCCTGACAATATAATATAAAAAGTATAGGTCAATATTTCTTTCGTGTTTACGGGTATTGTAAACTGAAAAGTGGGTTTTTGGATGCTAAATGCATAGAACATTGTTACCAGAAATGCCAAAAAATACAATCCAGCTGTTGCATAAACAAACCCTTCTACAGTGAGCCAATTGTAATAAACTCCAATCAATAGGAATAACGAAAACAATCGCAAACCTACTTCCTTAATAAAATTACCAAAAACCGAATGCATGTGTACTCGTAACCAGGCATAAAAGATTTCAAAGTAGGCCATACATAATCCAATAAATGGTATCAACCAGATATAACTTTTGACAATGGCATTCTTTTTGGATAAAAAGAATAAAATCTCATCATAAAAGATAAGACCAATTAGCAACATTGGAATTATTAGTAATAAAGGGAATAAAACAGTAAAGGATAAAAAACGGGATTTTTCCTCTTCAGTTTGATATTGAGAATAAAATTTTACTAAGGTATTTTGCATTCCAATTGCAAATAATGGCATAATGACATTCGCGCAAGAAGTTACGTAATTAGTTAAACCATAAAAAGTTGCTCCAAGAAAAACAGGATACAAATAAATAGTGTTTATTCCGCCAATTCCAAATCCAATATAGGTTATTACGGTATTCTTTAAGGACTGATTTAATACTATTCCCATTTTAGGAGTTTAATGTTTTTATGTTTAAAGTTGTAATAACTCGGACTCTTTTAATTTATCAATTGTGCTAACTCTTTCGTAAGGTTTCTTCTGGAATAGCGCTGTAAACCAACTCCGTTTGACTGAAGTTTGCCTTGCAAAAACTGATTGTAAAAGTCCAAAATTACACTTTTCAATCTCATTTTTTCAGAATACTTAAAGAACACACCCGTATTGGTAGTCGTTATGATGTCGGCAAAATCAGAATCCTTTGGCCCAATGGCAATAATAGGTCTGTTAGAAACCATGTATTCGAATAATTTTCCTGGAATTATGCTTTTCGTAACTTCAGAATCGATTTCAATAAGCAACAAAACTTGTGATTTTCTTTGATATGCAATTGCTTCAGAATGCGAAACATAACCCAGATTACTCAAATAGGAATTTAATCCAAATTGGGAAAGGGTTTCTAAAACTTCTTGGCTTACAGCGCCAATCAATTTGATTTCCAAATGCGATTTGAAATCAGGAATTTCATTAATTAATTCGACTAAACTTTCCCATAAAACACAAGGATTTCTTTCGGAAAGAAAAGAACCAATGTGCGCCAAACTAAATTTCGTATCCAAAATTTGCTTTTCTACATTCTCATCATCATAACCATTAGTAATTACCGCAATGGGCTTGTCTGTGATCGCTTCAAACTCTGTTTTAGTGGTTTTGCTCGTCACGATAATTGTGTCAGCAATATTTAAAACTTGATGCTCTAACGTTTTGTGCTTTTTGGCCGCATAATTAGACAATCGTAATGATTTATGATATCCAATAGTTGTCCAAGGATCGCGGAAATCAGCAAACCATTTTACGTTTAATTTTTGTTTTAATTCTAATCCAATGAGATGTAAACTGTGCGGCGGACCGGAAGTGATAATGGTATCAATATTATTTTCTTGAATATATTTTTCTAAATAAGAAACCGATGGTTTTACCCAGAAGACACGGGCATCAGGAATAAAAAGATTCCCGCGAATCCAAAGAAAAGTTTTGTCCAGAAAAGATTGCTTTTTCTGATTTGGAATAATTCCTGAACTGATTTTCTTCGTTTTATTTTTCGAAAGAAAAGACGCCAGTTGATACGGTTCAAAAATTTTATGTCTCAGAATAATTGCTTTATTCGAAACTTCTTTTATTAAATTTTCATCCACAATAGGATACGTTGGATTCTCTGGAATATAAACAATAGGTTGAATACCAAAATCCGGCAAGTACTTGACAAATTTAAGCCAACGTTGCACGCCAGGTCCTCCAGCCGGTGGCCAATAGTAGGTAATGATTAGGATTTGTTTTTGTTCCAAGTTTAAGGATTTGTTTTAATTGATTTTAAATCATTTAAAAACAATCTACTATTTTTATATACGCCTCTTAACGTAAAAAATAAAGGCACCATAAAAACAAGCATAAAATTAGTTATCTTAAATTTAATGATCGTAGCTTCATGTGAAGCACTCATAGTTCCAAGAATAATCCCTAAAAGAAAAAGCCAAGGTACTATATTTTGAAATGATTTTAAACGAAAGAACTCCTTCATAATTCTATTAAATGTTTTTATTGTTTAGTTTCTCCAACTCTTCAATATCAAGTTGGTCCTTAAGTCTGTTGGCTGCTTTTTTCGCAATAATTAAATTATCATAATCAATAAAAAAGACTGGAATTCCATCTATTTCTATGATATTTGCTTTTTCTAAAAGTGTTGCAAAAGGCTGATTTTCTAAACCTTTAACAGAAGTCATAATATCCAATCTAAAATTAATATTTAGAGTAAAATCTGTCCAACCTGGAATAAATCGCATCGTTTTTATACTTTCAAAATCGCCTAATCCCATTTGTGTAATGGCTTTTCTTAAATTTTCACGATTAGCAATTGTATCTTCTATAAAAATAATAATATCTCCTGTATTTCTTCCGTAGCCATAAATATTGACTGCAAATCCACCGATGGTAAGATAGTTTACATTATTTTCTGACAAGTACTTCCAAACATCTATTATTTGTTTGTGTATATCCATTTCAAATTATTTTGATTTTGAATATTTTTTTGCCGATTTTAGTATGCATGAAAGTTCTATTATTGCCATCAATTTTTCAAAACGTTGTTGATAGGTCAAATGTCTTATTTCTTCAATATATCTTGCTTCCATTAGTATTGGAGGTGCGTGATTTAATTTGACTTTGCCCATTACATTTATAAATTTAGAATCCGTTTGAAATCATATCAAAATTACAAATAAATATTAGACAGTTAACGTCTTTTTCTTCCTTTCAAAATAAATTCCTCCAATCAAAAGCAACAACATTCCTATCGAACTAATTAAAGTAATCGTACTTCCTGTTTTGATAACTTGAGGCTCGAATTTGAATTCTACCAAATGTTTTCCTGCTGGAATTTGCAATCCTCTTAAAACATAATCCACACGAATGTGATCTATCTTTTTTCCATCGATAGAAGCATTCCAACCTTTTCCATAATACATTTCGGAGAAAACAGCTAAACCTTCATTGGTATTATTGGAAGTGTATTTTAAATGATTGGGTTTGTATGAATCCAAAGTTATGGTAGCCAGACTATCTTTGGCGAAAGCCTTATTTTTAACTGTAAAGTCTTTACTATTTACGATCGCTACATTTTTAGAATCCAAACTATCCAAAGCTTTCATTTCTTCATCAGCAGAATTCACTAATTTTACTTGGCTCACAAACCATGCGCTTCCATTGGCATTAGGATTCGACGTTGGAAATTCTTTTCCTTCTTTATCCGTTTGAATAACGTACTTCACATCCAACATATTAAGAATTTCCATGTTATTTTTGGCAATTTGGTAATCGAATAATTGTTGCATTCTTCGAGGTCGAACCGCACTATACCCTCCAATAGATTTATGAAAATAGGAAGATCTGGCGTTTAATAATCCGTTTACTTCAAAAACGCGATAATTGGTAGTGTCTTTTAGAATTTGTGTATCCGAAGGGCTTTCCTGAAAAGGTACTTCGACCTCACGTCCAGAAACAAAATCTTTAGCTGAAACATATTTTTTATCGACAAAAAACAAGTCGAAAATCATCAATAAACCAACTAGAATTACAGTTGTATTTTGAGCTAATTTTTGCTTTATAAACATCCATAAAATACCCGCTGAAAGTAAGATAAAGAAACCAGAACGCAATAAATCAGCGCTAAACAAACTCTTTCTGTCTTCTTTAAGCGCATCTACAAAACCGGGACCGTAGCTTTTAAGAAAATAGCTGTCACTGCCTCCAGAAAAACTGAGCATCCCTTTTAATAAAAACAAAATAACAAGTGTTCCAACACCTATTGCAGCAGTTTGCCATAAAGCTTGTAATTGTTCTTCTTTTTCAGATTTCATAAAAGATTGCAATCCCATTATCGCTAAAACTGGAAAACATAATTCTAAAACTACCTGAATAGATGAAACTGCTCTAAACTTATCGTACATCGGAATATAATCTATAAAAAAGTCCGTCAACGTCGGGAAATTTTTACCCCAAGAAAGTACTAAAGCAAGTACTGCCCCCGAAAGAAATACATATTTAATTTTTCGTTTATCAATAAATAAGGCTAAAATCCCCAAGAAGAAAACAACGGCTCCAATGTAAGCAGGTGCTGCCACAATAGGCTGATCGCCCCAATACGTTGGCATTCCAGAGACAAAATCGTTTGCCTGTCCTTCTGGCACCCCTTGACCAATCATGAAATCGTACATCTTACTGTCTTTTCCTAGCGCTTCATTATTAGAACCTCCAAAAATTCTTGGCGCAATAAGATTAAAACTTTCGGCTATTCCGTAACTGTATTCTGTAATATATTCTTTGCTCATGGCGCTATTGCCGATGATTTTTGATCCGTCAGGATTGAAGGTCAATTCACTTTTTCCACGTATGCTAAAATTGGCATATTCAGTAGTTGCCAATAAATTCGTAGCATTGGCTCCAATAGCAAAAATACCTGCCACCGCTAAAACGCCAAAAGAGTAAAGCATAGATTTATACTGCTTTTCTTTGACATCCTGATAAATAAAATAACCGGAAAGTATCAATGAGAAAATTAGCAGATAATACGTCATTTGAAAGTGGTTGGCATTAACTTCTAATGCCACAGCAAACATGGTGATTAAACCACCCAAAACATACTTTTTTCGAAAAACCAATATAAATCCTGCAATAACAAGTGGCATATAAGCAATCGCATGCGCTTTGGCATTGTGTCCTACACCCAAAATCACAATCAAATAGGTAGAGAAACCAAAAGCTAATGCACCAAAAAAGGCTTTCAAAGGATCAATCTTCATCACTAGTAACAATCCGTAAAAGCCAAGAAAGTAGAGGAATAAATAATCGGCAGGACGCGGCAAAAAACGCAATGCGTCATCAATCACTCCAATATAATCGTGTGGGTATTTCGCTCCCAATTGATAGGTAGGCATTCCTCCAAAAGCAGCGTTTGTCCAATAGGGTTCTATGTGATCCGAGGCTCTAAAATCATTCTGCTCTTTAGCCATTCCGGTATATTGAACAATATCCGACTGAAAAATTTGTTTTCCTTGTAAAACAGGATAAAAATAAATAAGAGAAATGAGTACAAAACCAAGTATGGCTAAGGCGTGCGGATAGAACTTATTAAGAATTTTCATTAAAAAAGTTTAGAGTTTTAAAGTTTATCATTTGATTTGGAAAACCCGAATAAAATCAGATTTTGGTCAACCAAGTAAACTATCTGGTGCAAACTTAATCAATTTCTTCATAATCCACATAATCTCCTACTTTTTTGGTTTCGCGAGGATTTTTAGAATTTGCATTGTCGTAAATGACTTCATCCTTACTTTTAGTTTTGTTCCAAGAGTTGTCTTGCGAGTATTGTTGCTGTTTCTGGAAGTTCTCTCCTGCTTTCTGCACTACTTTTTTAACCAATAAAGGCAAAAATAATTTCGCCAAAAATTTAAAAATATAATAGAAAGCTATTATGTAAAAGATGGTTTCTATAAAACCTGTAAAAGAGGCTGTTTGCATAATCAAAATATTTTTTTCCAAAATTAATAAATTCATCCCGAACCTTCGGGACAAAAGTGAAATATCATTCTTAAATAAATGATAAAATATAGTACATTTGAAATGCGTTATTACTTTTAACTTCAAAAAAATAATATCATGAAAATCAAAATCTTATTTGTCGCTGCTATTTTTATGATTCCGTTTGTTCAATATGGCCAACATACTGACCAAATTAATTCAAATAGACCTGGAGAAACGATGTCCGCTTTTGCGGTAGGAAAAAAAGTAATTCAAGTTGAAACAGGGATATATGGAATAAAAGAAAATCATCGTTTACTGAATTATGATGCGAATGGAATTGGAATGGATTTGACTTTAAGGTATGGCTTCTTTCTTGAAAAATTAGAATTAGTAGCCGATTTACAATACCAAAATGAAAAATTCACAACTCCATTAAGCAGTGTCAAAAAATCAGCTTTAAAACAAACTGTTTTGGGAGCAAAATATTTGATCTATGATCCATTCAAAAATTATGAGAAAAAGGTAAATGTATACAGCTGGAAAGCGAATCATTCGTTCAATTGGCACCAATTGATTCCTGCAGTTTCTGTTTTTGCAGGTGCCAATTTTACCATGGCTGACAATCCATACTCTTTTTCTCGAGATGCAAATATTTCTCCAAAAATCATGTTGATTACCCAAAATCATTTGGGCGACGGAACATGGGTTTTCGTAACCAATATCATTGCTGATTACGTAACAACTGACTATCCAAGTTATGGTTATGTGATAACTTTTACAAAAGGATTCAATGATAAATGGTCTGGGTTCATAGAAAATCAAGGATTCAAAAGCGATTTTTACAGCGATGCAATCCTCAGAGGAGGTGCTGCTTATTTATTGAATAAAGACATGCAAATTGACGCATCTGTAAGTACAAATTTCAAGGATACACCAACAGTACTTTATGGAGGCGTTGGCTTTTCTTGGCGCTATGATGCTAATTATCAAGAAGTAAGAATGGACCTTGATAAAGGCGGAAACAAAAAATCTAAGTCAATAAAAAAAGCAGAGAAAAAAAATAAAAAACGCAAAGACGAAATAGAAAATACACTATAAAATCCTATAATGATTACAATAAAAGAAGCTAAAACAAAAAATGAATTAACGGATTTCATTAAATTCCCTTTTTCTTTATATAAAAATAATAAAAACTGGGTTCCTCCATTAATCGCAGATGAACTGGAAAGTTTTGACAAAACAAAAAACCCTGCTTTCGAAAATGCCGAAGCCTATTTTTACATCGCTTACAAAGACTACAAAATTGTAGGAAGGATTGCTGCTATCATTAATTGGAAGGAAGTAAATGACCAACAAAAAAAGAAAGTGCGTTTCGGTTGGTTTGATGTTATAGATGATATTGAAGTGACCAAGGCATTACTTGAAAAAGTCAACGAATTAGGACGAAAAAATAAATTAGAATACGTTGAGGGTCCAATGGGATTTTCTAACTTGGATAAGGTAGGAGTTCTTACTGAAGGTTTTGAAGAAATGGGCACGATGATTACGTGGTACAATCATCTGTATTATGCCACTCATTTTGAACAGTTGGGTTACTTTAAAGAGAAAGAATATATTGAAAGTAAATTTCCTTTTTCAAATGTAAAACCGGAATTTTTTGAAAAAGCGAATGAATTGGTAAAAAGAAGATACCAGTTAAGTCCGCTCAATTTCAAAACCACCAAAGAAGTAATGCCTCATGTAGATAAAATGTTCGATTTATTCAATAAATCTTATGCTTCCTTATCTTCCTTCGTAGCTATTTCAGATACAGAAAAAGAGTATTTTAAGAAAAAATATATTAGTTTTATCAATCCAGAATTCATCAAATTTGTGGAAGATAAAGACCATAATATTGTTGCTTTCAGTATCGTGATGCCTTCTTTTTCGGAAGCTTTGCAAAAATCGAAAGGAAAATTATTCCCTTTTGGATTCCTGCATTTGCTGAAAGCAAAAAAACAAAGTAAAGATGTGCTCTTCTATCTTATTGGTGTTCTCCCAGAATATCAAAACAAAGCAGTTACAGCAATTATTTTTAAGGAATATTACGAAACTTTCAGAGAAAAAGGAATTATAAATTGCTTCAGAACTCCCGAATTAGCTGACAATTTAGCTATTCATAACTTATGGAAACATTTTAATACCGTTGTCCATAAAAGAAGATGCACCTTTCGCAGAGAATTATAATTGTAAAATCCCATTTATAGAAATTAATTTTAATATAATAACAAAAAAAGTCCATCAGCCACCGCAAAGTCACTGAAAATAATCTTGTAAGAATAAATTATTAAAACAAAAGGAGTAGAAGCGAATTTTTCTACTTCTTTTTTGCTTTGAGTGTTTATCGCAAGGCCTATTTTATTGTTAAAAATCGGCTCCGAACCTTTCAATTCAAAATTTTTATTTCTTTGGAATTATTTACTTTCTAAAATAGCACGTTCGTTATTCGGTCTTATGAAAGGCCATTTGTCATTATAAAATTCCGAATCCATTATGGCAGAAAATAAAACCGTAAAAAAAAACCCGACAAGCTTCGAAACCGATCGGGTGTAAAATTTAAGAGATTTTAATATTATTTTGTAAACAACAATTCTCTGTATTTAGTTAATGTCCAAAGCTCATTATCAACTAATAATTCCAGTTTATCGCAGTGCTCACGGATTATTTCAAAATAAGGTTTCACTTCATTACAGTAAGCTTCAGCCATTTCTTGCGCATCAGTAAGAATGTTTGCTTTCTTTCTTTCATTGGTCATCTCTTCCACTTTAGAATTGATTCCTTCAATATGTCCGGAAATTTCTTTGATTAAAACAATTTGCTCTTTTGCAATTGATTCAAATTCAGCTCCAAAAATATCTTTCAATCCTTTAACGTTTTCAATCAAAGTATTTTGATAACGGATAGCCGTAGGAATTACGTGATTTTTAGAAATATCACCTAAAACTCGACCTTCAATTTGAATTTTCTTAGTATACTCCTCCAATTCAATTTCGTAACGTGCTTCAACTTCAATGTGGTTCATGATACCCATTTCAGAAAACAAATCTAATGCTTGTTTAGAAGCTCTCGCTTTTAATGCTTCGGGAGTTGTTTTGAAGTTACTCAAACCTCTTTTTCCTGCTTCAATTTCCCAAGCTTCACTGTAACCGTCTCCTTCGAAAAGTATATTTTTAGAAACTTTGATATATTCTCTTAATACGTTGAAGATAGCGTCATCTTTCTTCATGTCTTTAGATTCAATTAATGAATCTACTTCAATTTTAAAATCTTTCAATTGTTTTGCAACAATAGTATTCAAAGTGGTCATTGAATTAGAACAGTTAGCAGAAGAACCCACCGCTCTGAATTCAAATTTATTTCCTGTAAAAGCAAACGGTGAAGTCCTGTTTCTGTCTGTATTATCTAAAAGTACATCTGGAATTTTCCCAACTACGTTTAATTTTAAATCGGTTTTTTCTTCCGGTGATAATTTTCCGGCCGTTACACCTTCTAATTCCGCCAACACTTTAGTCAATTGCTCTCCAATAAAGACAGAGATAATTGCAGGTGGCGCTTCATTAGCTCCTAATCTGTGGTCATTACTTGCTGTTGCAATTGCTCCTCTAAGCAATGCTTCGTAATCATTGACCGCTTTAATAGTATTGATAAAGAAAGTCAAAAACTGCAAATTGCTCATTGGCGTTTTACTTGGACTTAATAAGTTAACTCCGGTATCTGTTGCCAATGACCAGTTGTTGTGTTTTCCTGAACCGTTTACACCTTTGAAAGGTTTTTCATGGAACAATACTTTCAAATCATGACGTTCCGCCACTTTTTGCATTACATCCATCAACAAACAGTTATGATCTACGGCTAAATTTGTTTCTTCAAAAATAGGCGCCAATTCAAATTGATTTGGAGCTACTTCATTGTGACGCGTTTTTACCGGTATTCCAAGCAACATACATTCTTGCTCTAAATCTCTCATGTACGTTAAAGCACGAGTTGGAATAGAACCAAAATAATGGTCATCTAATTGTTGCCCTTTTGCAGAAGTATGTCCCAGTAAAGTTCTTCCAGTCATGATAAGATCCGGACGAGAGTCAGCCAATGATTTATCGATTAAGAAATATTCTTGCTCCCACCCTAAAGTTGCCGTTACTTTCTTAACATTTTTATCAAAATATTTACAGACTTCAGTTGCAGCAGTATCCATTGCAGATAAAGCTCTTAATAAGGGAATTTTATTATCTAAAGCTTCTCCTGTGTAGGAGATAAAAACAGTTGGAATACATAAAGTAGTTCCATATATAAATGCAGGAGATGTTGGATCCCAAGCCGTATACCCTCTTGCTTCAAATGTGTTTCTGATTCCACCATTTGGGAAACTGGAAGCATCTGGTTCTTGTTGTACTAGTTGAGTACCTCCAAATTTTTCTACGGGATCACTGCCGTCATAAGATGTTTCAAAAAAAGCATCATGTTTTTCAGCGGTTGTTCCTGTAAGTGGCTGAAACCAGTGCGTATAATGCGTAACTCCTTTAGACAAGGCCCACTCCTTCATACCCATTGCAATATAATCCGCTAATTTTCTGTCTATTTTAGTTCCATATTGAACAGCTCCTTGCACTCCTTTGAAAGCATCCGAAGTTAGAAATTGCTTCATTGCTTTATCATTAAAAACATTTGAACCAAAAAGAGTTGATTTTCTATCAGTTTCTTCAAAATGAACAGGTTTTCTGTTCGACGCTTCTCTCAAAGCTTGAAAACGTAATGTTGACATGTTTACAATTTTTAAGTTATTATAATAGATTTAATAAACAGACAAATATAATCAATATTAAACAAAAACGCTGCTTATTGCAATTGTGAAATTAGTTTTTATTCCTATTTAAAATTATCATTTTGAATTTTTACCCCCGGCTAAAATACACTTCTGTGAAAAATAACATACGACACAATGAAAAACACCCCCTAATTATAACACCTAAATAATTTATTTTATATTTGCATCCAAATAAGAAAAACGAAATAATTTATACTATTATGGCTAAAATAAAATTAGAGTACATTTGGTTAGACGGATATGAACCAACTCAAAACTTAAGAAGTAAAACCAAAGTTGAAGAACACGAAAATTTTAAAGGTACTATAGAAGAAATAGGGAACTGGTCTTTTGACGGTTCCTCTACAAAACAAGCAGAAGGTGGTTCGTCTGATTGTCTATTAGTTCCTGTTGCTATATATCCTGATCCAACCCGTATCAATGGATATTTAGTCATGACTGAAGTTATGAATGCTGATGGTACTGCTCACTCTTCTAATGGTAGAGCTACTATTGATGATGATGGTGATTTCTGGTTTGGTTTCGAACAAGAATATTTTATTATGGATACTAAAACTTTATTGCCTTTAGGATTTCCAATAGGGGGCTACCCTGCCCCACAAGGTATGTACTATTGTTCAGTAGGTGGTAAAAACACGCACGGAAGAAGTTTAGTAGAAGAACATGCTGATTTATGTATTGCTGCAGGAATTAACTTTGAAGGAATTAACCAAGAAGTAGCTTGTGGACAATGGGAATTTCAATTATTCGCACAGGGTGCTAAAAAAGCAGGTGACGAAATTTGGATTGCCAGATATTTATTAGATCGTTTGACTGAAAAATACGGTTACTATATTGATTACCACCCAAAACCATTAGGTGATACCGATTGGAACGGGTCAGGAATGCATGCTAACTTCTCTAATGAAGTATTAAGAACATGTGGTTCTCAAGAAATATATGAAAAAATATGTGAGGCATTCAGACCGGTAACTGCAGAACACATTGCAGTCTACGGTGCGTATAATGACCAACGTTTAACAGGTAAGCACGAAACTGCTTCTATCCATGATTTCTCTTATGGGATTTCTGATAGAGGAGCTTCAATCAGAATCCCATTAATTACCGTTCAAAAAGGATGGAAAGGATGGTTGGAAGACAGAAGACCGGCATCTAATGGTGATCCATACAAAATTGCTGCACGAATTGTAAAAACTGTAAAATCTGTTTTAATTGAAGATTCTGTTTTAGCATAAGTTTCTCTTTTCACAACTCGATTTGTTTATATTTTAAAAGTGTCTTCGTAAACGGAGGCACTTTTTTTTTTAGAAATAGACAGTAATGAATTTCCAACTCCAACTTTGTTTAAAATAAGGGTCGAACTTAAAAATCAAAAAGTATCTTTGTTTAACCTTTAATAAATAACTTAATTTATGATTGTCTGGATATTATTCTTAATTGCTATTCTGCTATTTCTTGCACTCGACTTAGGCGTTTTCAATAAAACACCACACATTATTAGTTCCAAAGAAGCAGGAAAATGGACTGCCGTTTGGGTGGCATTATCTTTTATGTTTTCTGGAGTTATTTACTGGCTTTACGGTACAGATTACATTGCAAATCCAGATCATTTGAAACCAGCAACGGCAGCTATAAAATTCATTACTGGTTATCTTATTGAATTATCGCTGAGTGTGGATAATATATTTGTTATTGCTGTTATATTCTCCGCTTTTAAAATACCAAAAAAATACCAACACCGGGTTTTGTTTTGGGGAATATTGGGAGCAATCATTTTTAGAGGTGCCATGATTTATTTTGGCGTTTTGTTGATCAATAAATTTGCATGGACCACGTATCTTTTTGGTGCATTTTTAATTTACACCGCAATGAGAATGCTGTTTGACAATGAAGATGAAAAATTTGAACCTAAAAAATCATTCGTTTATAAAAGTTTAAAGAAAGTTGTTCCAGTTTCCAATCATATAGACAAAGAACATTTTTTTGTAAAAAGACGACATATTACAGCGGCAACACCCCTTTTTGTAGCATTAGTAGTTATTGAAGTAATGGATGTTGTATTTGCACTCGATAGTGTTCCTGCAATTTTAGCAATAACCAGTGATCCTTTTTTAGTTTTTAGCTCTAATATTTTTGCTATACTAGGTTTGCGTTCCATGTATTTCTTTTTAGCCAATATGCTGGAAAGATTCAGCTATTTAGAATATAGCCTTATTGCTATCTTAAGTTTTGTAGGTCTAAAAATGTTGATTCATGATTTTATCGAATTGCCGGAATGGATATCACTTGCTTTTATTGCGGTTTCACTAATAGCAGGAATCATAGTATCCTTGAAAATAAATAAAAAGGAAACTAATGAGGAAGATAATTGAGCTGTAAAAATTTTAAATTTCACTGATCAAAAAGCATAAAAAAAGGGAATCTTTCGATTCCCTTTTTTTATTTAAGAATGTAAACTACAAATCAATTTTCTTAATTTGGCTTTTATCAACATTTAAAGCCGACATTACTGCGTTTATGTTATTTTTATCTATTGTTGTAGAAAAACCAGCTGGAGTAATTACAATCCTTAAAACCTGATTCAATCTATAATTCGTAGAAACCGTTTGTAAATTATTACCCACCATAAAAATACTTACATCAGTAGTGGTATAATCATAGTCAAAACCAAAGTCTAATGTTCCGTCAGCAAAATAATGCGTTTCTGGCAACAATTTCCAAATGTCACTTCCTTGTGATGTTATACCAGTCAAGCGGTACACTAAAACCACATCCGAAGAATATATGCGCGGATTTAAAGTTACCAATCGACTATAATTATTAGTTGAATTAAATGAAGCGTTTACTTCAAATACTTCGCTTGTCGCAACTGGAAGAGGATCAATTTCAAAACTGCCAGAAGTAGTACAAGATTGCAAGGTGAATAATCCTGCAATGGCTAAAAAGGTAATTATCTTTTTCATGATTTAAATATTTTAATAGTTTATTTTTTTAATATATTCATGAACTGTGCCAAAGTTTATTTTAAAAAAAATGTAGCTTTGAAAGATGGAAAAAAAACTAAAATTATACATGGTAATACTAGGCTATAAACCGAAAGGCTGATTTACAGAACAGCGCGATATTTTTTTTGGAATTGGAACTTCCTTGGAGAATTTGATCCCACAGATGAAAAATTTTTGGCCTGAAGCCAAAGGAAAAATTCATATTGATGCCTGGCGTGAAGTTGCTACGGTCGAAAATTATTGATTTAAATTAGTCCCAAAGAAGCGATTGAAAATTCCTCATCAGAAAAATTATTTTTTAGCAATTTGGATGGTTATTGCAGAGACACCCCGCAATGCAACTCTACGAAGTCTAATTGCAAGACAAAACCCATATGGATTCAAGAATCATACAACTCATTCATTTCCCTTTTCGACCCTCCTTTCCTTTGGAGAGTCCAGGCTTCGGGAGGGTGATAAAAACAAAAAAACCGCTTCTTTCGAACTACCCGTCTGGTGATTCATAAACATTAATACCTTATGGTTTTTCGAATGTTAAAAATTGGAAAAGAACACTTTAGCAGAATAAAATACAGCGTAAATACAAAGACAGACTTCTACCAATGTGACCACCAGTAGCTTCGAAACGGGTTTTATAATAAAGAAATCTCTGTGATTATCCTAAGAATAGGAGGACAGAAGCGAATGATTTATTATCATTTTTTTTAAAATATTTAGTCCTCGTAATGTTATCAAATATTATGTTTATGGTTGAATTCAGGTTAAATAAAAAAGGGTAACAAGATTTTATCTCGTTACCCTTTCTAAAAAAAAATTAATTATCGTTTTATATTTTTTGTGCTTTGACTACTTCTCGTTTATCTCCTTGAATAACTTCAATAAAATATAATCCTTTAGCTAACTCACTTCCAAAACGAATAGTTTGTTTAGGAGTTGATTTAAATTGACGTATGAGTCTTCCGTGTATATCTACTATTCTTATAGTGATGGGTTCATCGCTCAAAGATTTAATATACAATCCAAAGTCAGTTGAAGATGGATTTGGAGCTAAAGTAACTTTCATGTCAGGAGATTTCGTTGTTGCACTAGTTCCACCTAAAGGACAACCTGAATTATTAAGAATATCCAATTGAGTTGCTAACGTTCCTGGTGCATTATTTCCAGTTACAAATGCCACATTAACAGCATTTACCACTAATTGAGGATTACTAGAATAAGGTGCTGGATAATCAACCTCTTCACTACAAGCATTCAACAAAGCGGCTACCCCTTGACGAGCTAAATTATAAATACCTCCACCACGTGAATTTAGAGCCTGTAATAAAGTTAAATTAGCAAGACTAGATGGTGCATTTACAAACACATTACCAAACAACATTGAAGGGGTATAGGTTGAACACCATCTATCGGTGTGATTTTTCCAATATCCCAAAGTACAGCCTTCTGCAACACCACAAGATTCAATTGATACTGATGTGGTAGCTACTGCTGCCGGACAGCCTCTACTCGCCGCAATGGTATAAGTTACTAGATACGTACCTACAACGCTCGCACTTGGTGTTATTAATCCCGTTGAGCTATTAATTGTCAATCCTGCCGGTGAAGAAGTAAATGTTCCACCTCCCGTTCCAGTTAAGGTTACGGCTGCCATAGTCTCTATAGTACATAATGACGCTCCTGCATAAACAATGGCTGCCCTTGGTGCCGGTGCACTAAGAAGTACCGCTACTGTGGCTGTGGAAATACATCCACCACTATTTACCGTTACACTATAGCTGCCCACTGCAAGACCAGTGAAGATATTGCTACTTTGATAGGTACTGCCATTGATGCTAAAAGTCAATCCAGTACCTGTTGGAGCGGTAACCGTAATGGTTCCCGTAGCCAATAGACAGGTGGGTTGCGTTAGGGTCACTGTTGCCGCTATCGGTGCTGTTGGTGCACTAAGAATCACCGCTACTGTTGCTGTAGAGATACAACCTGCGCTATTTTTTACCGTTACGTTATAGCTGCCCACTGCAAGATTAGCGAAGATAAGGGTGCTTTGGTAATTAATACCATTGATGCTGTATGTCAATCCAGTACCTGTTGGAGCGCTAACCGTAATGGTTCCCGTAGCCAATAGACAGGTGGGTTGCGTTAGGGTCACTGTTGCCGCTATCGGTGCTGCCGGTACGCTAAGAATCACCGCTACTGTTGCTGTAGAGATACAACCTGCGCTATTTTTTACCGTTACGTTATAGCTGCCCACTGCAAGATTAGCGAAGACAAGAGTGCTTTGATAATTAATACCATCGATGCTGTATGTCAATCCAGTACCTATTGGAGCGCTAACCGTAATGGTTCCCGTGGCCAACAGGCAGGTTGGTTGCGTTAGGGTCACTGTTGCCGCTATCGGTGCTGTTGGTGCACTAAGAATCACCGCTACTGTTGCTGTAGAGATACAACCTGCGCTATCTTTTACAGTTACGTTATAGCTACCCGTTGCAAGACCAGCGAAGATAAGGGTACTTTGATAATTAATACCATTGATGCTGTATGTCAATCCAGTACCTATTGGAGCGCTAACCGTAATAGTTCCAGTTGGCAGAGAACAAGTTGGTTGCGTTAGGGTCACAATTGCCGCTACCGGTGCTGCCGGTACGCTAAGAATCACCGCTATTGTTGCTGTAGAGATACAACCTGCGCTATTTTTTACCGTTACGTTATAGCTACCCGTTGCAAGACCAGCGAAGATAAGGGTACTTTGATAATTAATACCATTGATGCTGTATGTCAATCCAGTACCTATTGGAGCGCTAACCGTAATAGTTCCAGTTGGCAGAGAACAAGTTGGTTGCGTTAGGGTCAC
>NZ_JBHZQA010000009.1:0-154302 GCF_042787335.1 Flavobacterium fructosi
TTTCTCTTAACGCATCGGGATGCTTTTTTTTGTAGTCATAATTTACGAATTTTAATTATCTTCGTAAGGTACAAAATCTCGGTAAGTGCTACCGAAGGTTTAGTTCAACAATGGCTAACTAAAACAATAGACAAACTGGGATGTGATTGCTTCGTTCCTCGTAAAGCCTCACTCCTATCCGTTCATAACTCCTACCGATTTTTTTTTAATACCAATTTCTAAATTCCTAATTTGCGCCCTTAAATTAGAAGGAGAAAATGAAGGTCTGTATTGCCGAAAAACCAAGTGTAGCACGCGAAATCGCATCCGTTTTGGGAGCTAATACCAAGCGAGATGGGTATTACGAAGGTAATGGTTATGCTGTAACCTACACTTTTGGGCATTTATGTACCTTAAAAGAACCGAACGATTACAAACCCCATTGGAAAAGTTGGGAACTGAACAACCTGCCCATGCTTCCCGATAAATTTGAAACCAAAGTGGTCGAAAATTCGGGGATCCAAAAGCAATTCAGAATCATAAAAAGCCTGTTTGACAAAGCGGAATTGGTCATCAACTGCGGGGATGCCGGGCAAGAAGGAGAACTTATTCAGCGCTGGGTGATGAACGAAGCCAATTACAAAGGTGAAGTAAAACGCTTGTGGATCTCATCCCTAACCACCGAAGCCATCAAAGAAGGCTTTCAAAATCTAAAACCATCCGCCAACTACGATAATTTGTACTATGCCGGATTTTCCAGAGCCATTGGCGACTGGTTGCTGGGTATGAACGCCACACGTTTGTACACCGTAAAACATGGCGGATACAAGCAAGTATTGTCCATTGGAAGGGTACAAACCCCAACATTAGCGATGGTCGTGGACCGCTTCAAGGAAATTGAAAATTTCAAGCCGCAACCGTATTGGGAGTTGCAAACGGTATATCGAGAGACGCTTTTTAGTTACGAGGAAGGACGCTTTTTGAAGAAAGAAGATGGCGAAATTTTGGCCCAAAAAGTCAAAGAAAGTGATTTCGAAATAGTTTCTGTCGAAAAAAAGAATGGCAATGAATTTGCACCTAAGCTTTTTGATTTAACAGGCTTGCAAGTATATTGCAATACCAAGTTTGGATTTACGGCAGATGAAACGCTTAAAATTGTTCAGACTTTGTACGAACAAAAAGTAGTCACGTATCCCAGAGTCGACACCACGTTTTTGCCGAATGATATTTATCCAAAAGTGCCCGGGATTCTGCAAAATTTAACCAATTATGCCCCGTTGACGCAAGCACTTTTAGGAAAAAAGATTAAAAAATCGACCAAAGTTTTCAATGACAAAAAAGTAACCGATCACCATGCGATTATTCCAACGGGGATTCAAAGCAATTTGCAATACAATCAGCAACAGGTGTATGACATAATTACAAAGCGTTTTATTGCCGTTTTTTATGACGATTGTTTGGTTGCCAATACCACCATAATCGGGAAAGCAGGCGATTTAGCTTTCAAAACCACCGGAAAAGAAATCTTAAAAAAGGGCTTTCGAATAGTCTTCGAAGACTCAAACGCCAAAGAAAAAGAAGCCGATATATTACCCAGTTTTGTTGTAGGCGAAAAAGGACCGCACGAACCTTCGTTTTTAGAAAAGGAGACCAAACCACCCAATCAGTTTACGGAGGCAACCTTATTGCGCGCCATGGAAACCGCGGGCAAACAAGTGGACGATGAAGATTTACGCGAATTGATGAAAGAAAACGGTATTGGGCGTCCATCCACACGAGCTAACATTATCGAAACGCTGTTTAAACGTCAGTACATTGTTCGAAACAAAAAACAGGTGTTGCCAACGCCAACGGGAATTCAGCTGATTGACACCATTCAAAATGATTTGGTAAAGTCGGCAGAACTGACGGGTTCCTGGGAAAAGCAGTTGAAAGATATTGAAAAAGGAACCTTTACCGCTGCTGCGTTCATCAATAATATGAAACGCATGGTAGAAGTCTTGGTTTATGAAGTACGCAGTGAAACCAGACGCGCCAATATTTCGCATGCAGGAAGCGTTCAAAAAGTAGTGGTTAAAGTTGAGAAAAAGAAAGCGGCAGGAATTTTGGCGGAAGTCTGTCCGAAATGTAAAAAAGCGACACTTATTAAAGGAAAATCTTCTTATGGTTGTGGCGATTATAAAGCAGGTTGCACATTTCTATTGCCTTACACTTTTGCGGAGAAAAAAATATCTGAGAACCAATACTTGCGATTGCTGCAAAAAGGATCTACCGTAAATTTAAAAGACTTTAAAACCGATGCTGGTGCTGTGGAAGGTTTGCTCCGCTTTGATAAAAATTTTAAACTCAAATTAGAACCTAAGAAAACGGAGGCGAAAGCTATTCCAGACGAATTAGCCTGTCCGAAATGTCAAAAAGGAACGGTTTTGAAAGGAAAAACCGCTTATGGTTGCAGCAACTATAAATTGGGATGTGATTTCAAAGTTACTTTTGAGGTGGTCAGAGCAAAACTAAAAGATCAAAAACCGACTAAAGAATTGGTTTATACTATTTTGAAAGAAAACGAAAATAATTGCTGATTTCTGATTTGGGTTAATAAATTAGTAGATTGTCAATTTAAGAAATCTATAATATCAAAAATCGTTAATCTAAAATCAAAAATCTTTCTATTCTATTTTTTCATACTTTAGCTTATCCAAAATAAAACTCAATATTTACACCAATGTTTCAAAAAACGACTCTTATACTGCTTTTGTTAGCCATTGTTTCTTGCAAAAATTCTGATTCAAACAAAATTGAAAAAATCAAAGCAGCAAGTTGGCTTTTGGGCAATTGGGAAAACAAATCAGCTGATGGCAATTTAACGGAAAATTGGGAAAAAGTAAACGACAGTACTTTTCAAGCACAATCCTATTACATTAAAGAGAAAGATACGTTACATTTTGAATCGATCACATTACAACAAAAAGGAGAAGATTTGACTTATAATGCAGCCGTAAAAGGACAAAACGATGACAAACCGGTTTCTTTTAAATTGACAACTGCAACCGAGAAACAATTGGTTTTTGAAAATCCAAAACACGACTACCCTCAAAAAATCAGTTATACCCAAATTACTCCTGACAGTTTGGTGGCTAAAATTTCGGGAATTCAACAAGGGAAACCAAGTTCAGAACAGTTTTCGATGAAGAAAATCAAATAAAATTTTAACATTTAAGTTCCAATCAAAACCTTGCTCTACATAAGCAAGGTTTTTTTATGTCATAAAATACTGACTTCCAAATCACTAAAAATTATTTTTAAATATTATTTATATTTAGTCTAAATAAGTTTTATTAAATCAAAAGTGGGTTATATCTTTGCATTATTATTTTTAATCATTCCAAATAAATAATCATGAAATATATTTTGCTCCCAACTTTAACATTATTATTTAGTATGGCTGGCTTTGCCCAAGAAGCTGCAAATATTATTGAAAAAGCAAATTCAATTGAAACATTCGATACTGTTTCAGATACTATAAAAAATAAAAAAGGAGGAATTCTTAAAGAAGTTATTGTAACACAACAACAAAAATCAGTTTCAGCGGTACGATCAGGCTTAAAACCAATGGATGTTCCGCAAAGCATGCAAATAATTGGTGCAGAAATCATAGCGCAACAACAATCAATTCGACTGAGCGATGTAATAAAAAATGTTAATGGTGTTTACGTTGGATCTATACGCGGTGGGGCTCAGGAATCTTTTTGGTCAAGAGGCTACGATATGACTACTAACAACATGTTTAAAAATGGATTTCGTTTTAATGGCGGTTCAATACCTGAAGTTTCTTCATTAGAAAAAGTAGAAATACTAAAAGGAAGTGCTGCATTATTATACGGAAACGTAGCCCCGGGTGGAATTTTGAACATGGTAACCAAAGCGCCTTCATTCAAAAAGGGAGGAAAAATAGGGATGCAAATAGGAAGTTATTCATTTTACAAACCAACAATTAATATTTATGGTCCCTTAAATAAATTTATCGCTTACCGCTTTAATGGTACTTATGAAAATTCGGAAAGCTATAGAGATGTAGTAAAAAAAGAACGTTATTATATCAATCCCTCTTTTCTTTTCAAATTGAGTGATAAAACCGAAATTACCTTGCAAGGAGACTATTTAAAAGACAATTGGACACCTGATTTTGGAACGGGAAGCATTGGAAAAGAAATTCTCGATCTTCCTCGTAGTCTATATTTAGGGGCAACTTGGTCTAATGGACAAACCAAAACAGCTTCCATTTCTGGATTGGTAAGCCATGATTTCAATAAAAACTGGAAACTCGATTTTAATACTTCATTGCAAGATTACAGCAGAACTTCTAAAGGAACAGAACGTATCGTACCTGCAACTAATGGAGATTGGAAACGACCATTGGGAGAAAATAAAAACTTAGAACAAATCATAGGAGAACAATTCAGTTTGCAAGGAACTTTTACAACGGGAAAAGTTAAACACCAATTATTTATTGGTATGGATTTTGAAAACTCTTTTTTACAAGCCTATACCTTTACCTTTTCTCCAACAACTTATGGTAGCGGTACTATTTTTGATTTTAATAATTTTGATCAAGGTGGAGCTATACCAAATTCAAAAAACACTAAAATAGTAAAGACAGATACCAATCGTTTTGGAATTTACGCACAAGATTTAATTTCCGTTACCGAACAATTTAAGGTTTTGGCAGGAGTACGTTGGTCTTGGCAAGAAGCACAAGCGGAAACATCAGACATAATAAAAAACACCGTTACGGAAGAGAAAAAACGTATTGACGAGGCTTTTTCGCCAAAATTGGGACTGGTATTTCAACCCGCAAAAAACATGTCTTTGTTTGCTAGCTACGCCAACTCATTCACACCAAATACTGGATTTACAGTAAACAATGAAGTAATTAAACCTTCGGTTATAGATCAATATGAAGTTGGAGTTAAAAAAGATTTCTGGAGAGGAATATTTAGTACTAATGTAACTTTATACCAAATTACAAATAACAATTTAGCTCAGACTGCTGAATTTAAAACGGATGGTGTTACACAAAATACAGATTCGAACGTAAAAGTTTTGAGCGGAGCAACTAAAAGTAAAGGAGTAGAAATAGACATCACCGCAAAACTAATGGATGGTTTGAATATCATGGCTGGTTACAGTTACAATGACATGCGTTATACTAAAACTTCAGGATTAAACGGAAGCAATATTGAAGGAGATCGTTTGGTTAGAACTCCTGCCAACACTGCTAACTTCAGTTTATTCTACAAATTACCTGCAGGCATATTAAAAGGATTTTCTGTAGGAACCATAGCTAATTACATCGGAAAAAGAATGGGAGGATGGAACAATCAAATCGATACCACATTGCCTTCAGGAATTAATATACGAGAAATTCCTTTAAACGATTACACCACTATTGACGTATCTGCAGGGTACGAATGGAAACAGTTTTCAATCCTTTGCAAATTATCTAATATTACAAATGAATTGAATTATACCGTTCATGAAAACTACAGCGTGAACCCTATTGCACCGCGCCAAGTAATGACGAGTTTAAAATATAAATTCTAATTAAACCTTTTATTAAAAAAAAAGTCTAATTTTTTTCAAACCATTTTAACAGACCAAAAACATGAACAAAAAGACTTTCAGAAATTTACATAGAGATTTAGGCTATTTCTATATTGGACTAATCGTATCATTTGCTTTATCAGGACTTATGATGAATCATAGAGATTCTTGGCATCCTGAAAAATACACGACTGAAACTAAGACTATAGAAGTACAACTTCCTGCAGAAAGCGAAATCAACGAGAAATTTGCTGAAGATTTTGGGAAAAAATTAGGCATCGATGATAAGATGAGACGTCACACGGTAAAAAAAGGAACATTTAAAATTTCTTATGAAAACCACGATGTCGAAATTGATATGAAAACAGGAAAAGGAGAAATAGTCTCTTTTATGAAAACGCCAATCATCAGCCAATCGATGAAATTACATAAAAACGATTCCAATTTTTGGATTTATTATTCAGATATTTTTGCTTTAAGCCTAATTACCATTGCATTAACCGGAACAATAATGATCAAAGGAGGAAAATTCAGTTTCAAGCAGCGCGGCTGGAAACTGGCAGTCGCCGGAGTTATATTTCCTTTACTATTTTTGATTTTCTTTGGGTAAAACGCGTTCAACAACAATATAAAAACCTCGTATCGAAAGAAACGGGGTTTTTTGTTTAAAAAAAGAAATTGCGTTTTACTATATTTGGAGAACGGATAACAGGTTTCCAATAACTCAAATTATCGAAAAACACACCTTAATCAAAAAGTGAAAGCGAAAAAGTCATTATGAAAAATACAAACAACAACCAATTAAAGAAAAGTCTAGGTTTTGGTTTTGGTATTGCAGTATTAATTGGCGGTACAATTGGTGTTGGAATTTTACGTACACCAGGTATTATTGCAGGTATGTTAGATAATTATTGGCTTATTCTTGCCTGTTGGCTTTTTGGTGGAATTTACATCCTAATTGGGGCAAACTCCTATGCTGAATTAGCCACAATGCTACCAAAAGCGGGGGGATCGTACAATTATATAAAAAGAGCTTTTGGGGATTACGCCGGTTTCCTTTCAGGGTGGTTTGACTATATCGCAAATTCAGTTCCACCCGCTTTTTACTGTATTGTTATCAGCGAATATATTGTTGTTTTATTTCCAAGTTTAGAAAGTCAGACTACAGTTATCGCCATTGCTTTTTTAATCGCCTTTACCACACTTCATGTCAGCGGTGTAAAAAATGGAAGTTACTTCCAGCAGCTGACAAGTATTATTAAAGTTGGAGTTTTTCTAGCCTTAATCGTCGCCTGTTTTATGTATTCGGGAGTCCAGTTTAATCCTATAGAGAAAGATACCCCGTTTTTTGAAATGGGAATACTATTTGGATTTTTTAAATCACTTCAATTAATAATTGGAACTTACGATGGCTGGTATGCCGTTTGCTTTTTTGCAGAAGAGGATAAAAACCCCAGCAAAAACATTCCAAAATCATTATATACCGGCGCTATAATTGTCATTGTCCTTTATGTATTAATAAATACAGCGTTCTTTTATGTATTGCCTGTTTCCGTATTAGCCAATTCACCATTGGTAGCTGCCGATGTTGCTAAAGTGGTGTTTGGAACTCAGGGTGCAATTATAGTAACCGTTATAGCCATTTTTTCTTTGATCAGTATTCTCAATGCCTATATGATGATTCCGGCACGAATCCTATTCGGATTAAGTCGCGATGGTTTTTTTATTCAAAAAGGAACTAAAATTAACAAAGGCGGTACTCCAATAGTAGTACTTTTAGTCTCATCCTTAATTAGTTTACTACTGATCTATATCGGTTCCTTCGAAGTCTTATTTTCATTTGGAACCTTCATGTCGGTCATTGTTTGGGGATTGGCCTATTGTTCGCTTATAAAATTGAGAAATAAAGAACCCGATTTACCCAGACCTTATCGCTCTTGGGCTTATCCTTGGTCTACAATACTCGTGATTATAGCTACAGTGGCCCTATTGATGGGTTTTGCCTATAGCGACACTAAAAATTTTGTAATTATTCTCGCTATTTCATTGTTTTCCTATCCTGTTTTTTTATTTATAAATCGAAACAAAAATTAAGAAAATAAAACATATAAAAACATTTGAGATTGATCTACGTTAGAGATTTTTTAAATAAACACAATCATTTACAATGTGTTTTTTATAACATTAGCTGCGAATATTTTTTCATTTTTAAAGATTTCTATTGCAAAACTGACAACCATTAACTTTCTTTAAAAAAATCATTTAAATGAATAAATTAACGACCATAATTGGAGTTTTATTCCTAATCATTATCTCATGTTCAGAAAATGAAACCAAAGAACCAACAAATGAGAATAAAAATCCACTAATTAAAACAATAAAAGAGATAAGCTCCACAAACGGTTTGTCAACTTCATTTACTTATGATGGATTTAAGATTAAAGAAGCGACGACTACTGGTTTAAATGTTGGTCAGTTTAAAATTATTTATACCTATACTGGAGATTTGATAACTCAAGAAGATGGGTATATAAATGATATTCTTTATGTTAGTACTGAATATACTTATGAGAATAACAGGCTAAAAACTACAATTTTTAAGGATACAAATAGTGGAACTATTTCTCCCCCAATGAATCAGACTAAATTAGTTTATAACTACCTATCTGGAAACATTGTAGACATAGATATTTACACCTATAGTAATGTTTGGCAACTACATTATTCTTTCCCTAAAGTAAAAGTTCATTTTAATGGTGGTAACATTTTAAAAAGAGAAAAATTTAACTCAGAGGGGGCACTTATATCTACTATTAATTATGAATATGATAACAGCCCTAATATCTATAAAAATATAATAGGATTCGATAAGTTGTTTTTTATAAATTCCTTTGAGAATAATTTTAATAGACATTTTGATATAAAAGATATAAGCAATACTAATAATATTAAACGTATTCCGTCAGAAAATGAATATTATGGTTATAATTATAACTTAGATGGATATCCAAAAGAAAAGCTAAATTATTACAATTACGGTTTAGGTCAATATATTATCGAAAAAGGATATACTTATTATTAAACTCTATTCGTTTTTTAGTTTATGATTTTCTTAAACTATAAAATTAAAAAAATCCCAATCCTGAAATTTTCAGCATTGGGATTTCATATTTTAGAAAACTAATCCTTATTTCAATCCAGCCAAACTATGCTTGATGGTTTCAATCTTAGACAAAGCATCTGCTTCTTTTTGAACTTCGTTAGCCAATACTTTTTCTGGCGCACCAGCCACAAATTTCTCGTTTGCTAATTTGCTTTGAACTGATTTCAGGAAACCTAGCGTATAAACTAATTCCGCTTCTAATTTTGCAATTTCTTCTTCTACATTTATATTTCCGGTAATAGGAATAAAATACTCATTTGATTTTACACGGAAAGATAAAGCGCCATCCACTTTATCAGAAACATAATCCAATGAAGTGATGTTCCCTAATTTCGCCACTACCGAATCAAAATAGGTTGAAGCTTTATCATTATTCACGATTTTCAATTCAATGGTATCTCTAAAAGGAATATTCTTGTCTTTACGAATCGTTCTGATTCCAGAAATTACTTCAATAGTATTTTCGAAGTCTGAAATTAAATGGGCGTTAAAAGGTTTTATTTCCGGCCAGGTCGAAACGATTAATGCTTCTTCACTAGTTCTTTCGGCAAGAATTTGCCAAATTTCCTCTGTCAAGAACGGCATAAACGGATGCAATAATTTCATGTTGTTTTCTAACATTTCTATGGCTTTCGCCAAAGTTGCGCTGTCAATTGGTTGCTGGTATGCCGGTTTTATCATTTCCAGGAACCAAGAACAGAAATCATCCCAAACTAGTTTGTAAATCGCCATTAAAGCATCTGAAATTCTATATTTTTCGAAATTGTCCTCGATTTCCAGAAGCGTTTGTTGCAATTTGGCTTCATACCATTCAATTGCTACTTTAGATGATTCCGGTTGCGCAATAGCATCTGAAACTTCCCAACCTTTTATAAGTTTGAAGGCATTCCAAATTTTATTGGTAAACGCTTTTCCTTGGTTACACAATTCCTCGTCAAACATAATATCATTACCGGCAGAAGCGCTCAAAAGCAATCCTACACGAACTCCGTCAGCTCCAAATTTTTCGATTAAATCCAAAGGATCAGGTGAATTTCCTAATGATTTAGACATTTTACGTCTTTGTTTGTCCCGTACCAAACCAGTCAAATAAACATTCGTAAATGGTTTTTTTCCCGTATATTCATAACCCGCAATAATCATCCTCGCCACCCAGAAAAACAAAATATCCGGACCGGTTACTAAATCATTGGTTGGATAATAGTATTTAAAATCTTCGCTTTCTGGATCCATTATCCCCCCAAAAACGGACATTGGCCATAACCAAGAAGAAAACCATGTATCGAGAGCATCAACATCCTGAGTTAAGTCTGAAGTTGTAAGTAGTAAGTTATTGGTTCTTTCTTTAGCCAAAACTAAAGCTTCCTCGATGCATTCAGCAACTACAAAATCTTCCTTTCCGTCTCCATAGAAATAAGCAGGAATTTGTTGTCCCCACCATAATTGACGGGAGATATTCCAGTCACGTATATTATTTAACCAGTGTGCGTATGTATTATTAAAACGAGCAGGGTGTAATTTAATTTCACCATCGACCAATACCGATTGAATTGCAGGTTTAACCAAATCTTCCATTTTCAGGAACCATTGGTCCGACAATCTTGGCTCGATAACTGCTTTGGTTCGTTCAGAGGTTCCTACTTTATTCAAGTGTATTTCCATTTTTGCCAAAGCACCGATACTTTCTAGTTCTTTGGCAATTTCTTCCCGAACCACAAAACGATCTTTCCCTTGGTATTGTAATCCAAAACTATTCAACGTTGCATCCTCATTGAAAATATCTATTATCTCCAAATTATGCTTCTCCCCTAGTGCCTTGTCATTCATATCATGAGCAGGCGTCACTTTTAGACAACCGGTACCAAATTCGATATCTACATAGGCATCTTCAATAATTGGAATCACTCTTCCACAAATAGGGACAATTGCCTTTTTCCCTTTCAGGTGAGAAAAACGTTCGTCATTTGGATTAATACAGATAGCGGTATCGCCAAAAATAGTTTCTGGACGCGTCGTAGCAATTGTCAGGAAATCTTCACTTCCATCGATTTTATATTTTAGGAAATACAATTTCCCTTCTTGTTCTTCATAAATTACTTCTTCGTCTGACAAAGTCGTTTTTGCTTCAGGATCCCAGTTTACCATTCGGTATCCTCTGTAAATCAATCCTTTGTTATATAAATCTACAAAAGAACGAATTACCGAAGCTGACATGTCTGGATCCATAGTGAATTTTGTTCTTTCCCAATCACAAGAGGCACCCAATTTTTTCAATTGGTCTAAAATTACACCACCATATTTATCAGTCCATTCCCAAGCGTGAGCCAGAAATTCTTCCCGAGTCAAATCATTTTTATTAATTCCTTCTGCTTTCAATTTTGCAACAACCTTAGCTTCAGTAGCTATCGAAGCATGATCTGTTCCAGGAACCCAACAAGCGTTGAAACCTTTCAGACGTGCTCTTCTTATTAAAACATCCTGAATCGTATTGTTTAACATATGTCCCATATGCAAAACTCCAGTTACATTCGGTGGCGGAATTACAATAGTATATGGCGTTCTCTGATCGGGCTCTGAGTGAAAGTAATTGTTCTTCATCCAGTAGTCGTACCACTTATTCTCAATAGTTTTAGCGTCAAATTGTGCAGGAATTATCATAAAAAGCAACTGTTAAAACCAAAATTATACTTTGGTCTGATATTTGTAATTAATAGTGGGAACAAAAGTAAATAATTAAGTACACTATAAAAAGAGAAATAAATATTTGTACGTTAATTAAAACAAAGTACTTTTACTAAAATGAATTTAAAAAAATGAAAATGAAAAAAATAATTACTTTAATAGCAATCCTGTTAGTTAGCAGTGTGGGTTTTGCTCAGTCTGGAGCTAAAATTGATTTTTCAGCTAAAGACAATACTATCGATTACGGTAGAATAGCTAAATCAAACGACAATGGAATACGGGTTTTTGAATTTACAAATACGGGGAATGCACCTTTGATTATTTCCTCAATTCAGTCAACAGCAAATTGCACCATATTATCGAGTACAAAAGACCCTATACTACCTGGTAAAAAAGGAAAAATTGAGATAAAATACAATATGACTGCAGGGCCAATTCGAAAAACAATTACGGTTGAATCTAATGCCGTGAACTACGAAGAAGGAAGAGTAGCCCTAAAAATAAAAGGCGAAGTTATTGGCAATTAAATTTCCGCAGATAATTATAAAAAGCACTTTATGAAAATAATCATAGAGTGTTTTTTTTTATAAAACATTTTGCAATTGAAACTTAATTTTTAGTTTTTTGTTATTTCGTTCGACTTCCATCGTAATCCAAAGATTCTCTTCTGATTTCAAAAAGGAATTCATTTGTTGCAACGAATACTTATAGCTTGGATTCCCGTTTATAGACAAAATCATATCTCCTTTCTCTAAACCAGCAGCAAAAGAAGGTGAGTTTTTGCGAATATTTGCAATAGAATAAACAGGTTTTAGATTAAAGCTATATTTAAAATTATTGCCAGTCTTTTCTGCTTTTGTTTTAAAAGAATCCTCGGTAACAACAATAGGAACCGTTTGCAGATATACTGTTTCTTGCACCCATTGCATTCCTTGCTGCTGAATTTCGATTCCGCTTTTATTATAATTAAATGGCGCATTAAATTCCTTATTTTTCTTTAAATATAGAAGCCCGTTAGTATAATCCATAATAATTGTAAATCGTCTTAAAATATCACCCCCTACTGAGCCTACTCGACCAGCAACCATTTTTACACTTCGTAATGAACTAGAATCTGGAAAGGCAGCAATTGGATTTTTAAATTCAAATTCAGACATTTTAAATTTATTAATTCGCGCACGTTTCCCTTCAACATCTCCGCTGAATCCTTTTCCCAGAAAATCCTCAAAACTTTTAGAAGGAATTTTTATTAATTTTGAACGATTTTCAAAGAGCCAAATTGCGTCACTGTTGCCAATATCAATTAATAATTTTGCAGGAAACTCTACGGAATCGATAGTTACTGTACTTAATATATATGGTTTTAGACTTTCTATTGCGATAGCAACCTTTTCAAATTTTTTTTCTATTTTTTTTCTATTTTTCTCAATATCCCTGTGAACAATTACTCTTTTTTTTTCGTAATTGATTTCAATCAGATTATTTTTAAAAAATTGATGTCCAATAATCCCATTCACAGGAATCCCAATATGAGAGGAAAGATTAAATTCCTGGTCTAAAACAATATATAGCAAATGATTTATAGATTTTAATCCTTTAATTTCCAAGATATTATTAGTCGATTTTAATCCTTGGATGGCGTCTTCACTTCCTAAACCACGCAAAGTAATTTTTTCCACATTAGAAAATTCAATTTCTTTTTTTTCTTCCAAACTAAACAAAATAGTTTCTTCAACACCTGAATCCAACAAAAAATTTAATTCTACACCGTTGACGTTGATTGGAATGAAAATTAAATTATTAATAAATTTAAAAGGAATACTCACTTTATCAACCTCTTTACTAAACTGAAAACCATCTTGTGCTAAAATAGTCAGGGAGCTGATAAGGATAAAAAATAAAAAAATTACCTTTTTCATTAAAAATTCTTTCTATAAAGTTACTAAAAATACAACATAATTATGTGTTTTTCATGCCAAATAGACTCACTAATTGCTATAAATTTGGAAAAAAATTTGCAAATTTGCATTTCAATAATTAAATCATGCCAGAAATATCAAACCGAGGCAAACAAATGCCCGAATCACCTATACGAAAATTGGCTCCTTTTGCTGAAATGGCTAAGAAAAAAGGCCATAAAGTATATCATCTAAACATTGGTCAACCCGACATAAAAAGTCCAGAAGCCGCCATTAAAGCCATTAAAAATATTGATTTAACTATTATTGAATATGGTCCGTCAGCTGGTTATGAAAGTTATAGAAAAAAATTAGCTCAATTTTATACCAATCAAGATGTAAAAGTCTCTTTTGAAGACATCATGATAACAACTGGAGGGTCTGAAGCACTTTTATTCGCCTTAGGAAGTATTATGGACCAAGGAGATGAAATCATTATTCCAGAACCCTTTTATGCAAATTACAGTGCTTTTTCGGCAGAATCAGGTGCTACGGTAGTTCCCGTAAATTCGGTTTTTGAAAGTGGTTTTATGTTGCCCCCGATTGAAGACTTTGAAAAACTAATTACTTCAAAGACCAAAGCCATTTTAATTTGCAATCCAAGCAACCCTACTGGTTATTTGTATTCTGAATCCGAAATTTTGCAATTGGGTAAACTAGCGAAACAATATGATTTGTTCCTGATTGCAGATGAAGTTTATCGAGAATTTATATATGATGAAGACATTCATTATTCTGTAATGAATCTTGAAGGGCTTGAACAAAATGTTATTATGATCGATTCTGTTTCCAAACGATACAGCATGTGTGGGGCCAGAATTGGCTGTATGGTAACAAAAAACAAAGAGGTAATTTCAGCAGCAATGAAATTTGCTCAAGCACGTTTGTGCCCTCCAACGATTGAACAAATCGCTTGTGAAGCTGCCATTGATACTCCGCAAAGTTATTTTGATGAAGTAATTTCAGAATATAAAGAACGTAGAGACACCTTGATTTCCGAATTAAATAAAATCGAAGGCGTAATCGTTACCAAACCTAAAGCTGCTTTTTACTGTATTGCACAACTTCCTGTTGATAATACGGATGTTTTTGCACAATGGCTTTTAGAAAGTTACGATTTGAATGGTGAAACCGTTATGGTTGCTCCTGCTGCCGGTTTTTATTCGACACCAGGAATGGGATTGAATCAAGTACGCATCGCTTATGTTCTTAAAAAAGAAGATCTAATTAGCGCTGTTCGCATTCTAAAAGAAGCGATTCCAGTTTATAATTCAACTCGATTGCAAAAATTAATTGAAGTAGAATAATTACAAATTAAAAACCTCTTTGTTATTCTATTAATAACCAAAAGATTTCAAATACTTTACAAAAAAAGGCAGTAACCGAAAAGTTATTGCCTTAGTTTTTTTAATACAATTAGAAAATCCTGCTTTGCCGATGATCACTATAAAGTCATCATTAAATAGTATAAACGATAGAAATTCTTTAGTTTTTATTAATTATCTTTACCGCTTAAATTTACATACCCAATATAATAGTACCTTTTTGATGATAAATAACGAAGAATTTCAAGACGAGATAGGAAACAACCATATTAGTACAAGTGCAAAAAATCCATTAAGAGAAGATGCATTTGCTATTTCTGATGAAGAAAAAATAGAAAAAATAAAAAAAGACGTTGAAAATATTCTGATTACTCTTGGAATGGATTTAACGGATGACAGCATGAAAGGAACTCCAAATCGTGTTGCCAAAATGTTTGTAAAAGAAATTTTTGGAGGTCTAAATCCTGCTAAAAAACCAAAAGCTTCAACATTCGACAATAACTACAAATACGGCGAAATGTTAGTAGAGAAAAACATTATCGTCTATTCTACATGTGAACATCATTTACTGCCAATCATAGGAAGGGCTCACGTAGCTTATATTTCTAAAGGAAGAGTAATTGGGCTTTCTAAAATGAACCGAATTGTAGAATATTACGCCAAAAGACCACAAGTTCAAGAGCGTTTAACTATGCAAATTGTTCAAGAATTGCAAATTGCTTTGGGTACCGAGGATGTTGCTTGCGTAATTGACGCGAAACACCTTTGTGTAAATTCAAGAGGAATAAGTGATATTGAAAGTAGTACTGTAACTTCTGAATTTGGCGGTAAATTTAAAAATGATCAAACGCGAAGAGAATTTCTAGATTACATTAAGTTAGAGACGAAGTTCTAAAATACAAATAAATCCTATTTAACCGATAAGCCCTAGCCCTGATTGAAGAGGAAATCCCACGTTTTTTGGCGTGGATTGAAACGGAAAGCAGGAAATAGCTCCAAAAAAACAAACGTAAATGCATTTATACAAATCTCAAACCCTAAAAATATACAATTCTCTTTCGGGAGAAAAAGAAACATTCAAGCCTATCCATGAAGGAAATGTTGGGATGTATGTATGCGGACCTACGGTTTATAGTAATGTGCATCTTGGGAATGTGAGAACATTTATGTCATTTGATGTGATATTTAGGTATTTTTTACATTTAGAATACAAAGTGCGTTACGTTCGTAATATTACGGATGTAGGCCATATCGTCGACGATGTCGACGAGGGTGAGGATAAAATAGCTAAAAAAGCACGTTTAGAACAACTGGAACCTATGGAAGTCGTGCAGCGTTACACGGTTGATTTTCATGATATTTTGAATGCTTTTAACTTTTTACCTCCAAGTATTGAACCTACGGCAACAGGACACATTATTGAGCAAATAGAAATTATAAAGACTATAATTGACAAAGGTATTGGTTATGAAGCCAATGGCTCTGTTTATTTTGATGTGGTAAAATTCAATGAAACCAATCACTATGGTAGATTAAGCGGCCGAAATATTGAGGATATGCTTGCCAATACGCGTGATCTTGACGGGCAATCTGACAAGAGAAATCCACAAGATTTTGCACTTTGGAAAAAAGCCGAACCACAACACATTATGCGTTGGCCTTCCCCGTGGAGTGATGGTTTTCCGGGTTGGCACTTAGAATGTACGGCTATGAGCACTAAATATCTGGGCAATCATTTTGACATTCACGGAGGTGGAATGGATTTGAAATTCCCACATCATGAATGTGAAATCGCACAGAATGAAGCTTGTACGGGCCAAACTCCGGTAAATTATTGGATGCATGCCAATATGCTAACCTTGAATGGCAAAAAAATGGCTAAATCAACTGGAAATAATATCTTGCCAAGGGAGATTTTAACTGGTGATAATAGTATTTTAAGCAAAGCATTTTCTGCTTCTGTAGCTCGTTTTTTTATGCTGCAAGCACATTATAGAAGTATTCTTGATTTTTCTGACGATGCCATTGTTGCCGCCGAAAAAGGATACAAAAGATTGATGGAAGCATTAGAATCATTGAAAGAATTAGATTCAAGTTCCAATAGTACATTAGATATAGCGAGCTGGAAACAGTCTTGCTATGATGCTATGAATGATGATTTTAACACTCCAATTTTAATTGCACAATTATTTGAAGGAGTTCGATTTATCAATTTGTTAAAAGAAGGAAAAGAAACGTTGACCGCTACTGATTTAAAGACTTTTTCAACAGCAATACAAGCTTTTGCATTTGATGTTTTAGGTCTTAAGGACGAGAAACTTTTAGACATCAGTAATGATAAATTAGAAGGTACCGTAAATATGCTTATTGAAATGAGAAAACAAGCCAGAGATAATAAGAACTTTGCATTGTCTGATCAAATTCGCGATCAATTAATTGCCTTAGGAATTCAATTGAAAGACGGAAAAGAAGGCACTACTTTTACAATATAATAGAATAATTTTTTCAATTAGAGAATTAATTAATTAGCCATTTTCTAATTGACACATTAATTAATTTTCTGTTCAAATCATGAAATTAACTGCCCCTTTGATTTTATTAGTTCGGTTTTACCAAACTGTTATATCTCCTTTTACACCTTCTGCCTGTAGATTTGAGCCTACTTGCTCTTCTTACATGATTGAAGCGCTGCAAAAACATGGATTATTTTACGGTGGTTTTTTAGGAGTGAAAAGAATTTTGAGCTGTCATCCCTGGGGCAGAACCGGCTATGACCCTGTTCCTGAAAAAAAATGTAATCACGAACATTAACCTTTTATTGGTACGAATTTTACTTTAATTCTTTATTTTTACAGAACATTAAAAAAACAATCATAAATGACACACGCTTTAAATATAATTTGGAATCCATCAGAAGGAATTGATTTAGGTTTTTTTGTAATTAGATATTACAGCTTAATGTTTGTTATCGCTTTTGGATTAGGATGGTATATTATGAAGAATATATTTGAACGAGAAGGAGAATCAATAGAAAAATTAGATTCTTTGTTTATATGGACCGTATTAGCTACATTAATTGGAGCTCGTTTGGGGCATGTTTTATTCTATGATTGGGAATATTTTCGCAATCATTTACTAGAAATATTTTTGCCTTTTCGTTTTTCTCCTCAATTTGAGTTTACGGGCTATCAAGGGTTAGCAAGCCACGGTGCTGCTATATCCATAATAATTGCGATGTATTTTTATAGTAAAAACGTATTGAAAAGACCGCAACTATGGATTTTAGACAGAGTAGTCATTCCGGTTGCCAGCGGAGCCATTTTTGTAAGATTAGGGAATTTCTTCAATTCGGAAATTGTCGGAAAAGAAACAACATCTTCTTTTGGAATTCGTTTCATTCGTGATAAATTTAGTTCTAATGACGCCACTAACGCAACTCAAATACCTAACCCAAATGACGCTTATCATGCTATAGCTACTGACCCAAAATTTGCTGCTTTATTAGAGCAAGTTCCTGCAAAACATCCTGCACAATTATATGAAGCCTTTTGCTATATTTTTGTTTTTGCAATTTTGTTTTTCTTATATTGGAAAACTGACGCTAGAAAAAAATCAGGATTTTTATTTGGATTATTCTTAGTTCTATTATTTTCTGTTCGTATTGTCGTGGAATCTGTAAAAGAAAGCCAAGGTGGATTTGAAAACGCTTTAGGATTATTATCTACGGGACAGTGGTTAAGTATTCCATTTATATTAATCGGATTATACTTTGTTTTCACTGCCGAAAAGCCTGTTAGAATTTAAACAATATTTCTATTACCGCTTAAAATAGAAAAAAACTTGACTACCCTCAAAAAGCTAGATGCTATTTGGGGGTATTTTATGACTACCTTTTTAAAGAAAAATGAGATTTGAATATTTTAGAAACATTCTGTTCTGCATATTCAACACTAAACCAATAATCATTTGCCGGCATGGGATTTCCATTATACATGCCGTCCCATCCCAAACTTTTAGGTCTAATTTCTTTTAAGAATTTCCCATAACGATCAAATATTAGAATCCTGAAATTTGTTTGATCTTCTAAACTAAAGATGTTCCAATTATCATGAAAACCATCATTATTTGGAGTAAAATATTTAGGATAATCAATCACTAAAACATTTGAACGTGTTATTGGAGGGCTGCAGCCATTTCTATCTTTTACGGTGATGGAATGAATGCCTAAAGCAACATATTCAAAAACAGGGCTATCTTGAAACGGACCGCTATCCAACTGATATAAATAATCTCCAGGAGCAGTGGCTGTAATAGTCACTACCTGGTTTTCAGAAAAAGCATCTGTAACATTCCACACTACATTTACGAGGGTAGATTGGTTAACGGCAACATTAATCGTTTTTTTAGTTGCGCATTGATTTGGATTTGGAGAAAAAACATATGATCCAGCCGTTGTATTATTAATAGTAGACGGAGACCATGTACCACTAATTCCATTAGGAGATACATTTCTCAAAATAGGAGCGATACTACTAAAACAGATAGAGAGATTAGTGAAATCTGGTACAATAAGAGGATTAACTGTTACCGCTAATGTTTGTGTAGTCGCACATTCTATAGTATTAGGTGTAAAAACATAACTACCACTTGCTGTGTTACTTATTGCTGCTGGAGACCAAGTACCTGTTATTCCATTCGGCGACATAGTTGCTAAAGTTGGTGCTGTAGTTCCCGTGCAAAAAGAAGGGATAGCTGCAAAATTTGGAACTGATTTTACTTTGACCGTTACATTTAAGGTTTGAGTTGTAGCACATTGATTTGCGTTAGGAGTAAACAAATAACTTCTACTTGTTGTATTACTGATTACTGAAGGTGACCATGTCCCCACAATTCCATTTGGAGATGTACTCCCCAAAAGTGGCGCGGTTGTTCCAGAGCAAAAAGGAAGAATAGAGGCAAAATTTGGCACTACAGCAGGAACAACTGCTATTGACGCCATTGTAGGAGTTACTACAGTACACTGGCCTGGATTAGGCGTAAAAGTATATGTTACTGGGCCTAAAACTGCGGTATTAACTGTAGCTGGGCTCCAAATTCCTGAGATCGGAGTTGCATTAGAAGAATTTAAAGGCAAAACCGGAGCTGTTGCATTTTGGCAAACTGTAACTGGTATAGTTGTGAAAGTTGGAGTTACTAATGACGAAACCGTTACTGGCAACGTTTGTGTTGTAGCACAAGGAAACAAAACTGGGTTTGGTGTAAATATATAATTCCCACTTGTAGTATTACTGATTATTGCCGGTGACCAAGTTCCTATTATTGCATTTGGGGAAATGGGTCCTAATATTGGTGCTACAGAACCTGAACAAAAAGGGGGAACGGCAGCGAAATTAGGAGTTATCGTTGAGGCCCCGCATGGTACAATACAAGTTAAAGTTTTGGCCGGGACACAAGGATGCGTTGCTGATGTCAGTGTTAATGTTGCGGATTGACCAGGTACCATTCCAAATACTTGGACATGCGAAACACCTGTAGTCCCACTGACTGGAGAACTACCTTGGATCGTATATGTGTAATTATACGAATTAGAAATTAGCGGATTGTTTCCCCAATCAAAAAATACTGAAGAAGCTTTATCAGCCGCTGCTATTTGCGATGGATCACAAGTAAAACCCAAGATAGTTGCCCCATTATCTGCAACCACATTTACAACAATCTTAGAGCGTGAACTTTCAATTCCACCAACAGTTTGACTAACAAAATATGGTGTTGTTCCAACAGCGGCTGTAGAAGGAGTTGGAGCCGTTGGAGATGCCGTTCCGCCCGTTGCATTAGTTCCATACCAATTCAAAGTTCCCCCTGCACTGGCAGTTGCTGTTAATGGTGCTGCAGGGCTATTTTGGCAATAATAAATGGGCGAAGTTACTGCTGGTGGAGCAGTAGCAATACTTGAAAGAAACAAATTCGTATTTGCTTTTCTCAAAATTCCATCAGTAAACATATTCTCAACTGAATATGGCGTATTATGTAAATTACTTTTAACATTAATAATCCAAATTTCAAAATCAACTTCATTACTAATTTTATTGGCGTAAAGATTAACATTGATAAAAAAATAAACAAATAGTAATAGTTTAGTAAATTTTTCCATTGTTTTTGACTTATTAAATAACTTCAAATATCACGTAGTACTAAATCAGAATGCTAAGTAAATATATAAAATTAGAAACTATTAAAGATTTATTTTTAATAATATTATTCATTTCGTAAAATTAATAACATGATTATCAATTTAATAACTAAATGCTCATCAATAAATCGATTTAACTTACAACATAAATAATATAGTTCTGAATTATTTAAAAATGCAAAGAAATACCAAACTCCATATTTTTTGTATTAAAACCTATATTCGGACTTGTCAGACCTGCATTAGTCACATAATAGACATTAGGCCGTACATCTAATTCAAATCTTTTAACTTTGTAAGAAACCCAAATTGCTAAAATATTCGAAAAAGCAAAACCTTTAGCAAAACGCTCAGTTTCACCATCAGAAATCATAGCTCCTGTACTGGCTAAAACATAAATACTAAATGTTTTTGAACTTGTTTTTTAAGTACGACACCTAGAGTCAAAACATACTGATTAATTACCTATTTTGTAGAAAAAATTTCTCTTTTCGCGATATAATCAGGATCATCAGGAGTACTAAAATAAGGTTTAATAAGTTGATGTTCTGCAAATTAATTTCTGGCTGAATCACTATCTTTTACTGAAAAAATTTTTCCTCCCGTAGCAAATAATTAAGTTCCAATTTATAATACTGTGCGGTAAACGTGTAATCATCATTCTTAAATTCATTACTAAAAGCAAAAAAAAAACAACTGATAAATGTGTTTTACTTATTTTGTCCGAAGAAAGCATTAAAAAACAAAAAGAAGAACTACAGTAAAATGGACCTTTTTATAAATACAACTTTAGTATTAATAATTATAAAATATTTCGCTATATCTCCTAAATTAATCATTTTATATATAAAAGACCTTTTGATTTAAACAAAAAAAAGATCCAACTTTCGTTGGATCTTTTCAATTATAATAAGTTGAATACTAAATTAAACTTCTTGATGATGCTGTTCGATTAACTTTTTATCTTCTTTAGAAATCGTATCTACCAATACTGGAGTTGCGATAAATAATGAAGAATAAGTACCCACAATAATACCAACTAACATAGCGAAAATAAATCCTCTGATAGATTCACCTCCAAAAATGAACATGATAAACAATACACCGATCATAGTTAATGACGTATTGATTGTTCTTGACATTGTTGAATTAATTGATTTGTTAACAATTTCAGCGAAAGAACCTTTAGTTTTTCCATCCAAAAATTCACGCACTCTGTCAAATACAATAACAGTATCATTCATTGAGTAACCAATTACGGTAAGAATAGCTGCAATGAAATGTTGGTCAATCTCCATACCAAAAGGCATAAATTTATAACACAACGAATAAATTCCTAAAACAAAAATAACATCATGCGCTACAGCAGCGATTGCGCCTAAACCATATTGCCATTTTCTAAAACTAATAAGTAAGTATAAGAACACAATTAGCATAGCCCCAAGTACAGCCCAGTACGCATTAGTTTTAATATCTTCGGCAACAGTTGGTCCCACTTTCGAAGCCTGTAAAATTCCCAGTTTTTTACCTTCGTAAGCATTTACAAATCTACCATACGTTAAACCTGCAGAAAAATGCTGTTTCAAATTATCATATAATAATCTATTTACTTGTTCATCTGCTTTAGTCCCGTGGTCTTCTACTTTATATTTAGTAGTAATTTTCAATTGGTTGTCATTACCGAATATTTTTACTTCGGCACTTCCTTCAAATACTTTTGCCAATTCTGCTTTTACAACTTCTGCTGCAACTGGTTTTTCAAAACGAACTTGAAAAGTTCTTCCTCCCACAAAATCTACACCTTGATCTAATTTATTTGTAAATAAGGAGATTACACTAACAATAACTACAATTGTAGAAAAAGCATAAGTCCATTTTTTTACCCCTAAGAAATCAAAATGAAAGTTTGTAAAGAAATTTTTAGAAAATCCTGTAACAAAAGTCAAATTATTTTTTCCAGCAATATTTCTATCAATAAAGATTCTTGCGATAAATATAGAAGTAAATAAAGAGGTCACAATTCCAATCAATAATGTTGTCGCAAAACCTTTAATTGGTCCTGAACCAAAAATAAATAATACCGTACCGATCAAGATATGTGTAACGTTTGCATCTACAATAGAACGCATTGCACCTTTCCAGCTGTAGGAAGCTTCAACAGCCTCTCCTAGTGTTTTACCCGCACGTAATTCTTCTTTTGCTCTTTCATAAATAATGATATTTGCATCTACTGCCGTACCCATCGTCAATACAATACCTGCAATACCTGGTAATGTTAATACAGCACCTAAGCTTGCCAAAATTCCGAATAAGAACAATAAGTTAACTGCTAAAGCAATATTTGCATACCAACCCGCTTTACCATAATAAACAATCATCCATAGTGATACCAAAAGTAATCCAACAAGTGCTGAATTTGTACCATTATCAATTGCTTCTTGACCTAAGGATGGACCTACTACTTCTGATTGAACAATTTCTGCAGCAGCTGGTAATTTACCCGCTCTTAAAACATTGGCTAAATCTTTAGTTTGAGTTACATCAAAAGTTCCAGAAATTTCAGATCTACCCCCAGCAATTGGACCGCTAGAAACTCCTGGTGCAGAATAAACTACATCATCCAGAACGATAGCAATGTTACTTTTTTGTGTAAAAGCTCTCCCTGTTAATTCTTCCCATGCTTTTGCACCTTGATTATTCATTTGCATAGAAACAGCTGGCTTTCCTGCTTGATCAAAAGTATCTTTAGCATCAGTAACAACGCCACCAGCCATTGCAGGAATATTGTCTCTATTTCCTTTTAACGCGTATAATTCTACTGCATCAACATCTTTTTCTTTTGCATCCTTAATAATTGAAGGAATGCCCCAAACAAACTTAGCATAACGTTGATCGCCCGCTAATAAAACTCTGATATCTGGTCTTTTTAAATATCCGTTAACAACAGCGGTATCTTTTGGTGAGAAAAGACCCAAAACCGGTCCACCACCTTGACCTATCATTTTATCCAATAAAGGATTATTTCCTTTTTTAGTCGCCGCAGAGTCTTTTCCGTCCGTTAATAAAGCACTCAAAGAGTCTTTAGCAACTGTTTTTACTTCCCCTTTGGTGATTTCGGTTTTTTTCAATGACTCATTGGCAGCCATCAAAAAGTTTCCAATTTCATCAATTTTGTAGGTTTCCCAAAACTCTAATTGAGCCGTACTTTGTAATAATTTCTTGATTCTATCTACATCTTTAGCTCCTGGAAGTTCAACAAGAATTTGTCCAGACTCTCCCAATTTTTGAATATTAGGTTGTGTTACACCAAATTTATCGATACGTTTTCTTAAAACACCAAAAGCACTTTCTACAGACTCATCTACTTTTCTAGAGATTACTTTTTTTACTTGTGCATCCGTCATTTGAAAATCTACTCCACCCTCACCTTGCAAACTTCTGTTCGCAAAAATATCAGGAGAAGCTAATTTTACTGTTCCTTTTGAATTTGCTTCAAAAGCATCAAAAAACTTATCTAAGTACGATTTATTACCTTGTAAATCTGCAGTAGCATCAGCCAAAGACTTATTGAAAACTGGGTTTTTAGAATTATTAGATAATCCTTTCAAAATGTCTTTAACAGAGATTTGAAGTATTACATTAATACCACCTTCTAAGTCAAGACCTTTATTGATTTGCTTGTCACTTACTTCATTGAACGTAAAATCAGTAAACCCAAGATTAAATACTTTTTCTTTTCCAATGGAATCTAAATATTTAACTTCTTTTTCAGGATTTCCACCAGCAAAAGATTTTGCATCATTTTTTACTTTGCTTGAAACAAAAGTGAAAGAAAGTTGGTAAATACTTACCAATGCAAATAGAATTGCGAAAAATTTAATAAGTCCTTTATTCTGCATTATTACTAAAAATTAATTATTTTTATTTATTTATTTTTGTTTTAACCCTATAAAATAAGCCCTGACATCGATTTTTAATACAAAAAACGAATATTCCGAATTACATCATTTTTTTAAACCGAGCAAATATATAATTTAGGTTAAGATTAACAAATTATTTATGGATTAATCTCAAGAAAAAGACTGCAATAATGCAGTCTTCCCTCTTTTATAATTAAAATATTATTCTAATATCGATTTTAATGCATCATTCATTTGTCTGACTGCATCAGCACTTTTAGCAAATAATGCTTTTTCTTGGTCATTTAACTTAACATCAAGAATTTCTTCTACTCCATTTTTACCAATGATACAAGGAACACCAATACAAATATCATTTTGACCGTATTCTCCCTCTACAAAAACAGAACAAGCTATCATTTTCTTTTGGTCATTCAAAATACTATCTACCAAAAAAGCAACAGAAGCTCCAGGAGCATACCATGCAGAAGTTCCTAAAAGACCTGTAAGTGTAGCTCCGCCAACCATTGTATCAGCAGCTACTTTTGCCAATACTTCTTCTGAAAGAAATTGAGATACGGGAATTCCGTTATAAGAAGCCAATCGGGTTAATGGAATCATAGTCGTATCACCATGTCCACCAATCACCATTGCTGAAATATCATTTGCCGGTTTATCTAAGGCCAAAGATAAATACGTTCTAAAACGAGAACTATCTAAAGCTCCACCCATTCCAATAATTCTATTTTTTGGCAATCCAGTAGATTTTAATGCTAAATAAGTCATTGTATCCATAGGATTAGAAACCACAATAATAATAGTATCTGGGGAATGTTTCAGTACATTTTCAGCAACAGTTTTTACAATTCCGGCATTGATACCTATTAATTCCTCACGTGTCATACCCGGTTTTCTAGGAATTCCTGATGTAATTACCACTACATCACTCCCTGCCGTTTTTGAATAATCATTAGTTACACCCGATACTTTAGTATTGAAACCGGTATTGGTAGCACATTGCATGACATCTAAAGCTTTTCCCTCAGCAAAACCTTCTTTGATATCCAATAATACTACTTCACTTGCAATCCCTCTATAAGAAATTACGTCTGCACAGGTTGCACCTACATTCCCTGCTCCTACAATGGTAACTTTCATATTATAAAATTTATTCGGTTATTAGTTAATTTTTATCGTTGATCACATAATTGTTTATTCGATTAATCGCGTAGCTTATCACTAGACAATTAACCAAATAAACAATTACGCTTTATTAAGCGTCGATCTTCGCATAAACTGCATTTTTTTCAATAAATTCTCTTCTAGGCGGAACCTCATCACCCATTAGCATAGAGAAGACTCTGTCGGCTTCCGCCAAACTGTCTATAGTAACCTGACGCAATGTTCTGAAACTTGGATCCATTGTTGTTTCCCATAATTGTTCCGCATTCATCTCTCCAAGACCTTTATAACGTTGAATTCCTGCGCTTCCGCCCATTCTTTCATTCGCCTGATCACGTTGTACGTCATTCCAAGCGTATTCTTTCTTATTTCCTTTTTTAACTAAATATAAAGGTGGCGCTGCAATATATACGTGACCTTCTTCGATTAATTCTTTCATAAATCTAAAGAAGAACGTCAAAATCAAAGTAGAAATATGACTACCATCGACATCGGCATCACACATAATAATTACTTTATGATAACGGAGTTTTGAAATATTCAAAGCTTTACTATCCTCTTCTGTACCAATCGTTACACCAAGTGCTGTAAAAATATTTCGAATCTCTTCATTTTCAAAAACTTTGTGATGCATCGCTTTCTCGACATTCAAAATCTTACCACGTAATGGCAAAATAGCCTGAAATGCACGATCACGTCCTTGTTTAGCCGTTCCACCTGCCGAATCTCCCTCGACAAGATATACTTCACATTTTGCAGGATCTTGTTCTGAACAATCTGATAATTTTCCTGGTAATCCCCCGCCACCCATTACGGTTTTGCGTTGTACCATTTCACGTGCTTTTTTAGCTGCATGACGCGCTTGAGCCGCAAGGATAACTTTTTGAACAATGATCCGCGCATCATTTGGATTTTCTTCCAAATAATTTTCAATCATTTCACTCACCGCTTGACTCACTGGTGAAACAACTTCTCTGTTTCCTAGTTTCGTTTTGGTTTGTCCCTCAAATTGTGGCTCAGCAACTTTTACAGAAATAATTGCCGTCAATCCTTCACGGAAGTCATCTCCTGAAATATCAAACTTTAATTTATCTAACATTCCAGATGCATCGGCATATTTCTTAAGCGATCTGGTAAGACCAGTTCTAAAACCTTGTAAGTGCGTTCCTCCTTCGTGCGTATTGATATTGTTTACGTAAGAAAAAATATTTTCTGTGTAACTCGTATTATAGATCAAGGCAACCTCAACTGGAATCTCTCCTTTCTCATTATCCATTGAAATAACGTGTGCTATAATTGGCTCACGATTTCCATCTAAATAGCGGATGTATTCTTTTAAACCTTCATCAGAATGAAATACTTCTGAAACAAAATTTCCGTCTTTATCTAATTCTCTTTTATCTGTAAAAGTAATTGTGATTCCCTTGTTCAAATATGATAACTCCCGCATACGCGCTGACAATGTATCATAAGTGAACTCTGTAGTTTGAGTAAATATCGTTTCATCAGGGTAAAAAGTAACTATAGTACCTCTTTTTGTAGTTTCCCCAATTTGTTTAACAGGATAAAGTGCTTTCCCTTTTTCATACTCCTGTTGGTATACTTTACCATCACTACTATGAACTGTTGCTATCAAATGATTTGACAATGCATTTACTACCGAAACCCCAACACCGTGAAGTCCTCCGGAAACTTTGTAAGAATCCTTATCAAATTTTCCTCCGGCACCAATTTTTGTCATTACAACCTCAAGAGCCGAAACTCCTTCTTTTTTATGAATTCCTACTGGAATACCACGTCCGTTATCCTCCACAGATACAGATCCGTCTTCATTTATATCAACTATTATCGTATCGCAATGGCCTCCCATTGCCTCATCGATTGAGTTATCAACAACTTCATAAACTAAATGATGCAGACCTCGAACACCTACATCTCCAATATACATCGATGGACGCATTCTTACGTGCTCCATTCCTTCTAATGCTTGAATACTATCTGCTGAATAATTGTCCTTCTTGATTTCTTCGCTCATATATTTTAATCTAAAAAAAATGTAATTTTTGTCTAACACGCAAATATATAAAAACACAATTTATATAACCGTTAAAATCAAATTTTAAGCTGTTAAGTTATTAACAAAAAAGTGTCGATTTCAATAGCAATAGCAAAAATCAATTTCTAAAGAATAGAAGAAAAAACTAGTATAAAAGACAAATTTCCAATACAAACATTTATACTGCCGTTTTGCAAATTTGAAAAATTAATCACTTTCATCCGGGCCATCATTCGATATTCTTTAAGAAAGCGCCTGTACCAACTTTTCATCTTTTCCTTTTCGATAACGGCCAATATGCCTCTCGTAACTCTATTTTTTAATATTCTATTCTTTTTTTAAGACAAAGGTGCCGTAGCAATTATAAACCCAAATTAATAATTTGCATTAAAAATGTGAAATAAACGTACTTAAATTTAAATACTGCAAAATAAATTATAACGTATCACTTGCAAAGACTTGCTTATTTTACTTTATCTCCTTTCAAATACGTATTCACTGGCTTCATTTTTACAATTTGATCCTCATTGATCTTCATTAAATCTTGATCGTAGATAACAAAATCAGCCCACTTACCCACTTCTAAACTTCCCTTTTCTTTTTCTTCGAAATTTGAATAGGCAGCCCAAATAGTCATTCCTTTTAAAGTCTCTTCCCTTGTCAATGCATTTTCTACTTGAAAACCTCCTTTTGGATAATTCTTATTGTCTTTTCTCGTCACTGCAGCGTGAAAAGTTAACATAGGATTTACCTCTTCTACGGGAAAATCAGTACCTAAAGCTATAATTCCAGCTTTTTGAAGTAACTTTTTATAAGCATAAGCATTTTTTATTCTTTCTTTCCCTAATCTTTCACTAGCCCAATACATATCTGAAGTGGCGTGCGTAGGTTGCACCGAAGGAATGATTCCTAATTTAAAATAATCAAAATCTTCTTCCCTCAAAACTTGTGCATGTTCAATTTTCCATCTTCGGTCTTTTTTACCAGCTAAAACTTCCTTATATATCTTTAGCAAAACCGTATTTGCCGAATCGCCAATAGCGTGCGAATTCAACTGAAATGGAGAAGCTGCAATTTGTTTAGCTATCGATTTTAATTGTGAAATAGGAGACAGTAACGCTCCAAATTGTTTTGGCATATCTGAATAAGGCTTGTGCATACAAGCACCGCGGGAACCCAAAGCGCCATCTCCATACATTTTAAAGGAACGCACATCTAAATTATCTGTTTTATAAATTCCTTTTTTCAGATACAAATCGATATTTTTTTTGTTTGCACTAATCATTGCATACACATTAAGTTTCATTGCTTTTACTTTTTGCAAACTATCAATCAAATTAATAATATCCGGATCTAAACCGGCATCATTTACTGTTGTCAATCCATAATCAAACATCACTTTTTCAGCGTCCAATAAAGCGGCAATTTGTATTTTACGGGTTGGTTTTGGAATTATTTTAAAAATTAACTCCATCGGATTATCCACTAAAATTCCGGTTGGTTCACCATTTGCCATTTCGATCTGTCCACCAACTGCTTTCGTATCTTTTGTAATTCCCGCTAATTGTAACGCTTTACTATTCACAAGTATTGCATGGCCATCGACTCTATTTAAAACAACGGGAATATTTGGAAATTCGGCATCTAAATCTGCTTTTGTTGGGTATTTCTTTACCTCCCAATCATTTTGATCCCAACCATTACCAACAATAAAATCGGGATTTTTTTCTTTTTGAAAAGTCTTTATACGCGTAATTATTTCCTTCATACTCTTCGTCCCACGCAAATCAACTTCTTGCAAGCTGAGTCCAAAGCCATAGTAATGACAATGTGCATCAATCAGACCAGGGTATATAAATTTCCCTTTACCATCCACCGTATTTTTAGATTCATACCTATTTATTATCTCTTCATTGGAACCAATTTCTACAATTTTTCCATTACTCACAGCCATCGCAGTTGCAGTGCCAAATGTATTATCCACTTTATAAATAGTTGCGCCTGTAACAATTAAATCAACAGCGGTCTTATTTTTTTTAAGACAAGAAACAAGTGAAAATAAAGCAATAATTAAAATATAGCGTTTCATAGAAGGGTGTTTAATTAGGCTAATATAAAAAACTGCAACCAATTATTTATATAATGTACAATTATAAAAAAATTTTTATAATTCCATATTTTCCGACAAATGATATTTTTCCAAAAAAAGACGCTCTCCTAATGGAGAACGTCTCAGTCTATTTATAAAATCTTAATTAAATCCTACTTATGCCTTTACATACGCGTCATCATGCACACTAGCCACCGCTCTTCCGGAAGGATCATTCATGTTTTTGAATGCTTCATCCCACTCTAAAGCGATTTTTGTACTACACGCCACACTTGCTTCTTGTGGAACACACAAAGCAGCTGCATCACTTGGAAAATGCTCATAAAAAATAGAACGATAATAATATTCCTCTTTTGAAGTTGGCGTTTGTAAAGGGAACTTGTATTTCGCATTTGCTAATTGTTCATCCGAAACTTCTACCGCTACAACTTCTTTTAAGGTATCAATCCAACCGTATCCTACACCATCACTAAATTGTTCCTTTTGTCTCCAAGCTACACTTGGCGGTAACATATCTTCAAAAGCTTTACGAACTACCCATTTTTCCATTGGGTGTTCTGTATTGATCATTTTATCTTGTGGATTAACTCTCATCGCCACATCCATAAACTCTTTATCTAAAAACGGCACACGTCCTTCAATTCCCCATGCAGCTAAACTTTTGTTAGCACGCAAACAATCATACATGTGCAATTTACCTAATTTACGTACGTTTTCTTCATGAAATTCTCTAGCGTTTGGCGCTTTGTGGAAATACAAGTATCCTCCAAAAAGTTCATCCGCTCCTTCACCTGATAACACCATTTTGATACCCATAGATTTAATAACTCTTGCCATTAACCACATTGGTGTTGATGCTCTAATCGTAGTCACATCATACGTTTCTAAGTTGTAAATCACATCTTTAACCGCATCCAAACCTTCTTGGATAGTGAATTTTATTTCGTGGTGAATGGTTCCAATATGATCTGCAACTATTTGAGCTGCTGCTAAATCTGGAGAACCTTCTAATCCTACCGAGAAAGAATGTAATTGTGGATACCAAGCATCGGCAACATCTCCGGATTCAATGCGTTTTTGTGCATATTTTTTGGCCACAGCCGAAGTAATAGAAGAATCTAACCCTCCAGAAAGTAATACTCCGTAAGGCACATCACTCATTAATTGTCTGTGAACTGCTGCTTCTAGCGCCACTTTAATTTCATTAATGCTGGTTACATTGTCTTTTACGGCATCATAATCAACCCATTCTCTTTTATACCATTGTACAAATTCGCCATCTTTGCTTGACATATAATGTCCCGGAGGAAACAATTGGATTTTTGTACAATATCCTTCTAATGCTTTCAATTCTGAAGCCACATAGAATGTTCCGTGTTCATCCCAACCAATGTATAATGGAATGATTCCCATGTGATCACGAGCAACAAAATACTCATCTTTTTCTACATCATAAATGGCAAATCCAAAAATTCCGTTCATTTCATCGATAAAATGGGGTCCTTTTTCTTTGTAAAGTGCCAAAATAACTTCGCAGTCACTTTCCGTTTGAAAGTTATATTTACCTTCAAATTGTTTACGCAATTCTCTGTGGTTATAAATTTCACCATTTGCTGCTAAAATAAGTTGTTTATCTTCACTGAACAAAGGTTGTTTCCCGGAAGCCGGATCAACAATTGCCAAACGCTCGTGAGACATAATCGCTTTTTCATTACTGAAAATTCCACTCCAGTCCGGTCCACGGTGACGGATAATTTTAGACATTTCTAATACTTGTGGTCTTAAAACTTCCGCTTTTTGTTTTAGGTCAAAGGCACATACTATTCCACACATAACTATATATTTTTAATGTTTTATTTATTTTGACAGGGCAAAGATGCAATAACAGTTACAATTGAAAAACACTAGTAGCTATTTCAGTTTCAATTTATAACTAAAAAGTGATTTTTACTATAAAGATGCAAGTATTTTAAAGTTCAAAATAGTATTCTGGTTATAATTCTTAATTCATGGTAAATTAATTACAGAAATATTATAAAATTTCCTCAATCAAGTATTTAGTCGAATTAATTTCAAAAGTAAATCCCACTTCATTACCCAACAATTTATTGCCCAAAGGGGATTGGGGAGATAAAGCAATAATACTTATTTCATCGACCGTAATTTTTGGGAGTGCTACACTTAAATACAAGTAAATTCCATTGGCACGAATCAAACTTCCAACAATAATGTTTTTAGAGATATTAGCAGCGTCAATTTTATCTAAAACTGCTTTTTGATTCAGTACTTCTCTTAATTTAGTATTGAGTTTTTCCTGCTCGATATGCATCATAGACAAAGCCGTTTCATGCTTGTCTCCGGCAGAACCTTTGGCGTCGTTCTTAGAGTCTTCGGTAAGCGCAACAATCATATCTTTGAAAATGTCGATACGGTCTTGGACTAGCTGCAGGTAATATTGATGTATTTTTTGTTTGAAAGTCATTGGATGGGATTAACGGCGAAGTTCGCAAAGTTTTACGCAAAGTTCACAAAAAAGTAAATCAAAATCTTTGTAAACCTCACGCTTTATTAGATCGATTTGCAATTGAAAAAAAATTAAAAATCGAATTTATAATTTACACCCGCCACTATTTGAAAACCTTGAACCGTATAGTTCAACCATTTTTCATAAGCTTTGTTAGTAATGTTATTTGCTCTTAAAAAAGCAGTAAATCTTTCATTGTATTTGAATCCAACGTTAGCATTTAAATCAAAATAAGATTTCAGTACAATTGGATTTTGACTTGGAGCAACGATATAAACTATATCCGTATTCGTTTTATAATCCTTACGTTCCCCTACATAAAACACATTGACACCAGCAAACCATTTTTTAGTTATAGCAAAATCGATGTTTGAATTCACTTTTATTTTTGGTAAATTCCAAGCATCGCTTTCTAAATCATTGTTATAAGTGCTAAAAGTTCCATTGATTCCAAAAGTCACATTTTGTGAAAAATCAGCTTTTAGTTCTCCATAAAAACTCAAAGTTCTCATATCATCATAAACCACTTGCAAGGAATTCCCAAATGCATAATTTTCATTTGTGCTTCTTTCTGTGTAATCATTGCTTCTAAACAAAGCTTTATTTCTTTCATTAAGATAAGAACCTCTAACATTATAACTTACATTATTCGTCAGTTTCCCTTTCAACCCGGCAAAAATATCATATTGTTTGTCCGTTGGTGAAATATTTAACGTTGGTGAAAGAAATGGGTTTTCCTTAACAAAGTCCTGATAAGAGTTCTGCTCTAAATTCCCTTTGGCTCCGGCGTAAAAAATCATCAAATCACCAACCACTTTGTACGAAGCACTAATTTGTGGGTAAATTAAAAATTTATTATTGCTTTTTTCATTGTCCAAACTATAATATATACCGGCTCCAATATTCAACGTCCAATCGTCTTTTAGCACAACAAAACTAGGTTCAATTCCAAAATTAGTAAAACCATATTTTAGCGGTTCTACATTTGTATTTGAATAATTTTTCTTGAAACTTCCTCCTACATAATCAACAATTACATTTGTTCTTATAGCGGTGTCCATTATATCAACTTTAAAAGAAGGTTTTACGTAAAACCGATTCTCCGAAGATCCATACATGTCTGAAAAATGATTAAACTTAACAACCGCTTCATCAAAAACACTTTCTGTAAAATCTATTTTTCCGCCAGCCGTAATTGTATTGTAATCCTGTTGCGGTTTTATTCCGTTAATTAAAGTCCTCCTATCCGACGGAGTCATTCCGCTTCCAAAATCAGTAGGCAATCCATACCAGTTGTATACTTGATTCTGATAACCCAAATCAAAATTCCACGACAAATCTTTTTCATGGGCGCCATAAGTCAAATCGATAGCCGTATCATAAAACCGGTCGTCAAGCGCCACACCTTTTATGCCTCCTTGCGAAGAATGGTGTTTAAACATTCCCCCCACATAATTATTGTTGCTAAGATCATGATTAACGAATAATTCTCCAACAAAAGTTCCGTAATTTCCAATGCCAAAAGTCGCATAATTCTTAAATAAATGTTCTTGTTTCTCTTTTTCTACTCCTTCAGCCTTTCCTTTGGACGGCGTAAAAGTCGAAGCTACCGGAAAAGAAAAAATAGTATATTTTATAGTTTCTTTTTTAGCATTTCCTTCCTCTTCCAACATAGGCGTTTCCTTAACTTTGAAAGCATCTGAAATTGTTGGCGTATAGGGTTTCACAACATTTACAGTTTCTGTACCAATCTGTTCCTTTTTTTGAGCAAAAGAAAACTGGAAGACGAAGAAGAACAAAATTCCTAACCCAACCTTGCAAAATGGGAAGGGAGCCGAAAACGTTGCTATCTTATTTGCGAATGATTTTATGTTTAAATATTTAAATGCCATGTTTTATTTTTTTACTTCTTATTTATAAATCTTACCTTCTAACCTAATCGTTACACTTCCCATTCCCCTTTTGCAACGAATTGTGTTTTTCCTCCAATTTTTATATCGAAATGATTTTCTGATAATTTACCCTTAAAATAAATTTGAGAAGGTCTATTAATATAGTCCCCTTGATGGTTTATGATTTCAATTTCAGTCGAATGATATTTCAAAAGAAAAGCCTGCAAACAAGTACTGGCACTTCCTGTGGCTGCATCTTCTTTGAGTTGGTCGTCTTCTATACACAACATTCTGCTGATTAGTTTTGAATCTTCTAAGCAATAAAAATACAAGGCTCTATGACTGGTTTTGCAATGCGCATGCAACCATTTGTTCATTTTACCTTGATCCAGAATTAAATTTTCTAATGCTTTTTTATTTTGAAGAGGTACAATCACAAAAGCGCTCCCTGTGGTAACTTCTTGAATTGGGAACTTATCATCAAAATCCGTACTGCTTAAATTACTGAAGGATGAAAAATCTTCGATTGAAAAAGTATCCAAAAACTGCGGTTGAGCTGCCTGCAACCAAACTAAATCTCCTGATTGATTAACAGGAATTTCACCTATTGGAACCGATAAAACTATATTTTGAGGCAGCTTTTCAAATATTTTATTCATCAAAACCCACGAAGTACCAATTATTGGATGCCCGGCAAATTTCATTTCATATTCGGGAGTGAAGATTCTGATTTCTGCAGTATTATTTTTATCAAGCTTGGTAATAAAAGTGCTTTCAGCAAAGTTAATTTCACGAGCAATTGTTTGCATTTTATCATCACTTAAATTTTCGGCATCTAAAAAAACAGCTAATTGATTCCCAGCATATTTTTTTTCAGCAAAAACATCCACTATATAAAAGGGTATTTTCATTCTTTTTTATTTTTTAAACTTTTGTAATTTCAAAATTTATTTGTTTAATAAACCCCAAAATAATTCCATTCTTTATCTTTAAATTACTTCGTTACGGATGAATTTGTTTTGGATTCCTCGGCTTTAATAATATCTAATTCCGTTTGCGCTTCAGAAACTACATCTGGAAAATCCGTGAAATTTTGAATCACATTCTCCAAAATATAAGTTGCCTGATAACTGTCTTTCAATCCATAAAAGTTTTTCGCCATCAATACCAATCCTTTGGCTCCAAAATATTTATAGCTGGAATAATTTTTTGCTAATTTTTGAACCGCTGTATTCGATGCTTCAAACTTCGCCTCTTTATTTTTAAAATAAGCATCGTAGTACAATGCTTCGGCAGCCAATTCTCCTTTGGCAATAGCCAATAATTTAGCATAAGCAGTTCGAGCTTTTGCCTCATCACCTGTTTGTAGTGCGGCACGCGCGATTATAATTTGAGCATCACTTTTTACATTATCATCCGTTTTTGGATTCATTAAAACTTTCTCCGCATAAATCACAGAATTCGAATAGTCTTTGATGTCATAATAACTTTTCATCAAATTCGACTGCGCAAATGTTCTATTTTGAGATAAATCAGCTTCGTTTTCTAATCGAGACAGAACTGGAATTGCTTTATTGTACTCTTTGTTTTTTAGAAAAATCTGAGCTAATCTTGACAAAGATTGATCTGTAAATTCACTTCGTGGCTGTGCGATAACAAACTCATAATTAGGAATTGATTTGTCTACTAAACTTTCTGCATAATACAGTTGAGCCAGATAATAATTTGCATTTAAAGCGTGAATTCCTCTTTGAAACTTAGCCACATAACCACTAAATCCTGCAATAGCCTGTTTTGTATTATTTTGTTGAAATTGTTTTTCGGCAGCTTCGTACGTATCGTTGTCAAGTTCTGCATCGGTAACCGCAACAAAATCTAAAGTTCGTACCCAGTTCGCATATTCATCGACTCTGCCTCCATCCACATAAATCAGTCTGGCTGTAGCAACGGCTTCTAATGCTTCTGGAGTCCTAGGAAAATCAGCCGCTACTTTTTTGAATTTAACCAACGCCTGCTCGTCTTTGTCAGAATTATAATATATTAATCCCTGACGTAAAATAGATCTTGAAGTAAAAGAACCTTTTTTAAATTCGCTATTTAATCGATCGTATGTTTTTATCGCGAGATCATTTTTATTCTCGGAAACATACGAATTTCCAAGTTCGAACATTGCATCATCTCTATAATCTGATTTTGGATACAATTGTAGAAAAGCATTTAGATCATCAATTTTTTTATCGTTTTTAGCGATAAATCCGTAAGAAATTGCTTTTTGGAAGTAAGCGTAATCTGCATCAACACTTTTCGATTCGACCACTTTAGTGTAAGCATCCATCGCCGCTCCGTATTTTGAAGTAACAAAACGACAATCCGCTAAACGCAAGTAGGAATCATTCAAACGTACTTTATTGTCTTTTGAGGTTGCTATTTGGCTTTGGAAATAATTCCCTGCCTGATCGTACTCTTTCAATTTGAAATAGGCGTAGGCAATATTATAATTAACGTTTTTAAACTCCGGTGTATCTTTGGCTGAAGCCAAACCCATAAACTGTTTAAAACTCATCAAAGCCTCTTTATAATCATTTAAAACATATTCCGTTTCTCCTTTCCAGAAAGTAGCTCGTGCGGTAAAAATGGCCTCTTTTTGTTCGTTTATTGATTTAGTAAACATTTTTGATGCTTCCTCATAATTTCCATCGGTATACAATTCTAAACCTCTGTAGAAAAGGACTTTTTGATACGCTAATTTATTTTCAGGTGATTTATTTCTTTCCAATAAAACTAAGGCTCCTTTATAGTTTTTAGAGGAAATATAAGAATCAATCAAAAGTTTTTCTATTTCTGAACGACTTGCATTATCCGGATATTTTTTCACGAAAGCTTGCAAAACGGAAGGAACACTTTGATACGAATTTCCTATTTCATAACTCAATTTTGCATAATTTAAACTAGCATCTTCTTGAATTGCTACATCAAAATTCATTTCGGAAGCGTTTTTGAAAGCATTCAAAGCCTGTTGCTTTTTATCCGTATTCAAATAACTTTCTCCCAAATGATAATACGCATTTTGAGCTACAAAATCTTTTCCTCCAATGATTTTATTAAATTGTGAAATGGCGTTTTCATAATCTTTTTGTTTGTAATACGCATATCCCAATTGATAAAAATCCGTATTGTTCCATCTTCCTTTTTTTCCTTTATAAGCGACCAAATAAGGAATGGCTTTGTCATATTGTTTTAAATTAAAATAGCTTTCGCCAATAATTTTATTCAATTCTGATTTCTCGGAAGGATTTGATTTAGCCATCGCTTTTCCGCCTAAATCAATTGCTTTCTCAAAATCTCCTAGTTTAAAGTTCATATCAGCCTGATAATACGAAAGCTTCTCTTTGTATTTTTCTTCGCCAGAAACTTCGTCAAAATATTTCGTAGCTTGCTTATAGTCATCACCTTCATAAGCCATAAAACCCAAGTAATACTTAGCCTGAGAACCATATTCAGCTGAGTTTACCACTTTATTGAAATAGGCAATAGCGTCCTTTTTCTTTTTGGCATTAAAAAAACTATACCCTTTTTGGAAATTAAATTTATCACGATCACTACTGCTCAATTGGCTTTCGTCCACTTTATCAAACCATTGTAGCGCCTGCGGATAATTCTCTTGGCCAAAATAATAATGAGCCACTTCAATAAACGCTTGGTTTTGTTTCGTGCTGGTAGGATAATCAGCGACAAATTGTTCCATCAATTCATCGGCATTGGGTTGATTAGTGCGAATAGCACAATTTGCAATATAATAGGCACAATCCGATTGTAATTCTTCGGTAGCAGCCGTTTCTTTTACTTTGTTAAAAATAATTTGAGCTGATGCGTATTGCTTATCATTAAATAAAGAGAGCGCTTTATTATAGTCTTTTAAATCATGTGTATAAATAGTTGATTGTTGCGCTGAACTGGCAGCAGATATAATAAAAAGAAGAAATAAGTAGAGCCAAGAAATTTTACGCATTGTATTTTTTTTTAATAATTCAAATGTATCATATTCTGTACTCTATAACGAATCGTTATTCGTTTTTATTATGAACATTTTTTTAAACAATTTAGATTTAGTGAGTCAAGAGGAGTCTCTGCTAGATAATGATTCCACCTTGTAGCACTTATTATTTCTGTAATTCTTCTTAATTGAATAAAATTTATTTTGAATACAACCGTTATCTTATTACTTTTACCCAATAAACAAAATCTCCTATGTCTCAACCTGTATTGTCTTTAAAAAATGTAACCATTTACCAAGAAGGAAAAACGATTTTATCTCAAGTAAACTTGGAGGTAAATCACGGAGAATTTTTGTATATAATTGGCAAAACAGGTTCCGGAAAAAGCACCTTAATGAAAACCTTATATGGAGATTTAGCATTAACAGAAGGCGAAGGACATATCGTAGATTTTGATTTAGCTACTTTAAAAGAAAATGACATTCCTTTTTTGAGAAGAAAGATTGGAATCGTTTTTCAAGATTTCAAATTACTACCAGATCGTACTGTAAAAGACAATATGTTATTTGTTCTTAAAGCAACCGGCTGGACTGACAATCAAGAAATGCAACGAAAAATTGACGAAGTACTGGATAAAGTTGGCATGATCGAATTTGGCAATAAAATGCCACATCAACTTTCTGGTGGTGAGCAGCAGCGCGTAGCCATTGCAAGAGCTTTGCTAAACGATCCTGAACTAATTCTTGCGGATGAACCAACAGGAAACCTTGATCCACAGACCAGTGCCGAAGTATTAGAAGTGTTAAAAAACATCAATGCCAACGGTAAAACTGTAATTATGGCTACTCACGATTATGCTTTGCTAATGAAATTCCCATCGAAAACATTAAAATGTGAAGACGAAAGAATATTTGAAGTAGTTCAGAGAACGGCATAATGCTTTCTATTCTTATTCCGATATACAATTACAACGCTTATTCCCTTGTTCTGGAATTACATAAGCAATGTACGGATTGCGGAATAAATTTTGAGATTATAAGTATTGATGATGCATCAACACAACAAAAATCAAAAAACAAGCCGATTCAATTTTTGACAAATTGTTTTTTTGTTGAATTATTCGAAAATATTGGAAGAAGCAAAATCCGAAATCTTTTGGCTTCAATGTCAAACTATGAGTGGCTGCTTTACGTAGATTGCGATACTTTTCCCAAAAATTCTGATTTCATTTCAAATTACATCAGTCAAATTAATTTATCTGATAAAAAAGTATTTTTTGGAGGAATCGTTTACACCAAAGATAAACCGGAGAATGACCGATTATTACGGTGGATATTTGGCCAAGAAAGAGAAGCTATACCCCTTTCTGAACGAAAAAGAAATCCATATAAAACTGCATTTGTTTCCAATATTTTAATAAAAAAAACAGTTTTTGATATATTCTCATTCGATGAAAAAATAACCAACTATGGTTACGAAGACTTCGCTTTTATTCAAACTTTAAAACTAGAAAATATTGATATTGAACATATCGAAAATCCTGTGTCTCATTTGAATTTAGAAACTTCATCGGTATTTTTATTAAAAACAAAAACGGCTCTTGAGACACTTTTATTTATTTCAAAAACAAATTCTAAAGTTGAAATCGAGAGTAAAATAATTAAGACACACAAAATACTGTGCGCTTTGAAATTTAATTTATTTATAGCAAAGTTGTTCCAAAAATTACAAGTAAGGCTCGAACATCATTTAACTTCAGAAAAACCATCTCTGTTAGTATTTGACTGTTACAAAATTGGCTATTTTTGTTATTTAAACCGTAAATAGATGCCTTTTTTTTCTGTAATAATTCCACTTTTCAATAAAGAAAAATTCATTGAAGCCACTTTAAAAAGTGTTCTTAATCAAACATTTATTGACTTTGAAATACTGATTATCAATGATGGCTCGACAGATAACAGTGCGACGATTATTGAAGGATTTGACGATCCCAGAATTAGTTATTTCTTAAAAGAAAATGCAGGAGTTTCATCAGCAAGAAATGATGGAATCGAAAAAGCACAGTCTAATTATATCAGCTTTATAGATGCGGATGATTATTGGTACCCGGATTTTTTAGAGGAAATGTTTAAAATCATTCAAAACTATCCCCAGCAAAAAGTGTTTTCGGCAGCTATCGAAATTGAAACATCAAAAAAAGTTATTCCTGCGAGCTATTCGATTATAAGAACGAACGATTGTGAAATTGTAAATTACTTTACTGCCAGTACTAAGGAAACTGTTATTTGCACTTCCTGTGCCGTTTTTCATAAAAGCATTTTCGAAGAAATAGGAAATTTTGACCTTACAGTAAAAAGCGGTCAAGATACTGATATGTGGATTCGAATCGGGATAAATCACCCTGTTGTATTTTCTTGGAAAATCTTGGCACGATATATTTATGATAAAAATAGCCTTTCAAAAAACAAAAATTATCTAAACAAAAAAATTAATTTTTCGAAATTTGAACAACAAGAAAAAACGAATCGAAGACTAAAAAAATTCCTTGATTTGAATCGGTTTTCATTGGCAATAAAATCAAAATTAATTGCTGATGATGAAAATTTCAATTGTTATTATAAAGCGATTGATTTGAAAAACATAACATTCAAAAAACGATTTCTACTGGCCATGCCTTCGCTTATATTAAAAGCATTAATCCATTTGAAATTAATTTTAGCCAATAGCGGCGTGGGTTCGTCAGTCTTTAAATAATTTGAAATCTTGATAATCTCTGATGTAATCCCCTTCATCAAACTCATCCGACGCCAATACCAAACAAACGGAACCAGAAGAAAAATTTTCTAATTCTCTCCAAATTCCCAATGGAATCAAAAGGCCAATGTTAGGTTTGTTTAACGTTACTTTTCTTGTTGCCTTACCATCGTTCAAAATAACATCAAAACTTCCGCTTAAAGCAACCAACAGTTCTTGTTGTACTTTGTGTGCATGTCCTCCCCTTTCGCTGCCACTTGGAACATCATATAAATAGTATACTCTTTTGGATACGAATGGTATTGTATCTCTTTCTATAACAGAAAGATTCCCCCTTGAATCACAAATTTTTGGGATTTCAATTAATCTAACATCAGTAATAACTGTCATAGTTTTAAAATAAAATGGATTCCCACTGTTTTGAAATGGTTTCTAAAGATAAATGTTCTACACTTTTAGACGCATTTTTTTTACAAAAATCATACAAATTAGTATTATCTACCAGTTTTTTCATTGCTGATGCCAAAACAGGTGAATTATTATTTTCTATCAATAAACCATTGAAGCCATCCCTTATCAGCTCTTTAGGACCAGAATCGCAATCTACGGAAATGACAGGAGTTCCTAAAGCTAATGATTCAACTATAGACAAAGGAAATCCTTCATGGCGACTTGTCAGAATCGTAAACTTGGCTTGTTGAACGTATTGAAATGGATTTTTATTAAACGGATAAATGCTAACAAAGTCTTTTAATTGTAACCGTTCAATGTTTTCCTCGATAATCGCTAAATCAGATCCCTCTCCCATTAAAAGCAATTTATACCCTTGAAGGTAAATTTTTGAAAGATAAAATGCTTCCAACATTAAACTAAAATTTTTTACTTTTTCGTCAAACCTTCCAAAATACATGATATATTCTCCGGAAATTGGCGTTTCCTTTTCTATTTCAATTTTAGAAAAATCATATGGATTGTGAATCGTTATGGTGTTCTTCAGATCAAATTTTTGTTTTATTATTTCTTCGATAGCATGAGAAACGCTTATAACTTTATTTGCATTTTGATACAACCATTTAGAAAAAAAAACAGATTTTGGAAAATATGTAACGGTATTAAAACTGTGAACCACGTACCATTTCTTTCTTTTGCCATAAATCCATTTAGCAATTATTTCTCTGGGCAAATTGTTTCTGGGCCTGTTATCAATAATACCATTTATTCCATTTTTTTTTAAATAGTGATTCAGTAGAAATCCTTTATTAATTTTTTTAAAAAATGGAAAAGAGTCCGCACTTTCAATCCCTAAGTTCATTAATTTACCGGCATATTCATAATCAACAACATCGTTTATAATTATGTTGTGTACTTCTATATTTAATTTTTCCAACATAAAACTTAACAAGGAAGCAAATCGCTCTGCTCCGCCACTTCCTAAAGAGGTAGAAATTATGGCTACTTTGTTTTTGTTTTGTGTCATTATGATCTAAAAGTAAATATATTTGTCAAATATACACATAAATGAAAGTTTTACTTGTTGGTGAATTCAGCCGATTACACAACTCTCTAAAAGAAGGTTTGCAGGAATTAGGTCATGAAGTTTATATTTTGGGACATCAGGATGGTTTTAAAAATTACCCGGTGGATTTTCCTATTCAAAAAAAATGGGACAGCGGATTTTTGAAAAAAATAAAAGTAACTGTACATACCATTTTTGGGTTTGATATAAGTTCTTATTGCACTTATATTCAGTTCAATAAAAACAAATCCAAATTTACTGGCTTTGATGTCATACAACTCATCAATGAAAATAGTTTTTATTGCCAATATTATTACGAAAAAAAAATTCTGGATTTCCTTTTTCAAAACAACTCAAAGACTTACTTATTATCTTCCGGTTATGACTATCTGAATGTAAAATATTGTTTTGAAAATCCAAATTACAAATCAGGTATTCAAGGGTATTTAGCAGGGAAAATTAATCCGAAAAGTTTCGAAAATGTATTGAAATTTAGAACTGCATCCTTTAAAAAATTACATCAATTTATATATTCTAATATTCAAGGAATTATAGCGTCAGACATTGATTATCATATTCCGCTGTTACAAAATTCAAAATATTTAGGATTAATTCCAAATCCAGTAAACACCATTAAAATTGACTTTCAGCCTTTGAGAATTTCGGATACGATTATTATTTTTCATGGAATTAATGAAGCTAATTATTACAAGAAAGGAAATGATTATTTTGAAAAAGCATTGTCTATTATTGAAAAAAAATATGACAATACCGTTCAAATAATTACAACTCGTAACATTCCTTATTCGACCTACATTGATTTATATAATTCTGCTCATGTTGTATTAGACCAAACCTATGCAAATGACCAAGGATATAATGCACTGGAAGCAATGGCAAAAGGGAAAGTAGTTTTTACGGGAGCTGAAAAGGAGTTTACAGCACACTATAATGTAACGGAAAGAGTCTGCATAAATGCTTTACCTGATATCGATTATTTAGTCCATGAATTGTCATTTTTGATAGAAAATCCTAACGAAATAATCGCAATTGGTAAACGAGCCAGAGCCTTTATTGAGAAAGAACATAACTATATATTGATTGCTAATAAATATTTGGAGGTTTGGAATTCCAAAACTACTTCTTATTAATTTCTCTTGGTTGCAGAATATCTAATTATTTTGTTTTTGTCCAATTGCTATAAAAGATCAAAACAAACTTTTTCTAAAATAAACGCAAAGCACCACCAAATAAACAAAATTATCAAAAGCTTGTGCCATTACTATTCCTTGAATTCCAAATTCATTAATAAAATAAAGGCTTGAAAAATACAACACGGTAAGCGAAAATAACTCTGAAATTATGAAGGCTAAAGTTAGCTTTTTTGCAAAAAATTGATATCCTAAAATCAAGGAAGCCACTTTTAGAACATCCCCTGTCAGTTGCCAAAAGAACAAAGTGGTTACGGGAAGAAACGCATTGGTAAAAAGTAAATTGACAATGAAAAAGCGCAAAATATAGACTATTACAAGCCCAACAATAAAAACAGGCAAAATCATTTTATAAAAACTCCAAAACACTTTTTTAGTCTCCAGATTATTCTGTGCAACAGCCAATTTCGGCAAAAAATAAACACTCACAATTGTGGTGACAAATAACATGTAATAAGTCGAAATTCGGGTGATAGTTTCCCAAAAACCAGCTTGCTCTAAGCCAACAATCTCAATTGCATTTTTTCTAATGACCAAAAAAACCAAAGGTCCTAAAACGGATGACACGAAAGCCATCAAAGAGTACGATGATAAATTTTTTATAATTTGAAAATCATATTGATGCAACCGAATCGTTTTGAAAAAATTAATTTCTTTGTTTATAAAATAGAACATTACAAAAAACATCAAAGCAGGTGAAATCACTAAAGAAAGTAAAGCTCCTAATGTTTCATACTGTAAAATCATACCGATTGACACCAATAACCCAACTGCATTTCCTGTTATATTAATCCAAATTACTCTTTTGAATTGCCCCAGACCGTTAATTACGGCGAGCATAAAAACAGAAATAGCATACCAAGGTAAAGCCAATGCTAACACTTTAAAAATAATTATGTAATCAAAATTATTTCCGAAAATCGCGTTGTTCCAAAACGTGGCAAAAAAAAACAAAACGCCACTTAAAACAGTGACAATAGCTAACAAACTTATAAAAACTGTTGCAATTATCTTAGTAAGCTGATTTTCATTTTTTTCGTTTTCGGCAGTATATTTTATAATTCCGTTTTGAAATCCTAAAGTCGAAATACTTTCTAATGAAGTCAAAAAATTTCTAAGATTCCCCACTAATGCCATACCGCCTGGACCTACAAATACCGCTAATAATTTTGACGTGATTAATCCAATTCCAATTTTAAAAATCACACTCAAACTGTTCAAAGATGAAATCTTAAACAGCTGTGTTTGGGTTATCTTTTTAATACATTCCAACTTAATACTTGTTTAAAACAGCTACAATATAGCTGACCTCATCCATCGTCAAAACGGGGCTTATGGGTAGACTCAACACTTCATCATGAATTTTCTGGGTAATTGGAAAAGACAAATGATTCCATAGTAACAGCGCCTTTTGATTGTGCGGAGGAACTGGATAATGCGTGAAGGTTTGAATACCACTTTGTTGCAAATATTCTTGTAAATCAAGTCTGTTTTGTGTTCGAATGACAAACAAATGAAAAACATGATTATTTGATAAATCCCAAAATGGAAGCGTTATTTTTTCGTTTTTTATTTCAGATAAATAACGTCTGGCAATTATTCTGCGTTTTTCATTTTCAGCATCTAAATTAGGTAATTTCACATTCAGGAAAGCGGCCTGTAATTCGTCTAATCGAGAATTTATGCCAATATGCTCATTTTGATATTTCGTTTTTGAACCATAATTCCGCAGGGATTCAATCACTTTCGCTAATTCAGGATCATTTGTAGTAACTGCACCCGCATCGCCTATAGCTCCCAAATTTTTTCCAGGATAAAAACTATATGCCTGGGTTTTAACATTTATATTCTGCATGTCCAAATTTTCGACTCTCGACTCTCGACTTTCGACTGCTGAAATTGCGCCATGAGCCTGAGCTGCATCTTCGATAACCAGCAAACCATTCGCAACTGCAATTTCATTTATCTTATCCATTTCCCCTAATTGGCCATAAAGATGAACTACTAAAATCGCTTTTGTTTTTGAAGTAATTTTTTCCGAAATTAAATCCGGATTGATGTTGTAGGTTTCCAACTTTGGTTCGACCAAAACAGGAATTAAGTCAGCTTGTAAAACAGCCAGAATACTGGCAATATAAGTATTTGCTGGAACAATAATTTCATCGCCTTTTTGTATTTTTCCAAGTTGAATATACCCTTTAAAAATCAAAACTAATGCATCAAAACCATTTCCAGTCCCAATGCAGTGTTGTGCCCCGCAATACTTGGCAAATTTAGTTTGAAATTCTTTGACTTCATTTCCTAAAATATACCAACCGTTGTCTAAAACAGTTTTCAATTTCTCGTTAAAAGCGGATTCATACGGCTCGTTTATTTTTTTTAAATCAAGAAATGGTATCATTTAGTAAGTATGTTTTTTGATTTAGTTAAAAATGAATTTAGTTTAACATAATTAGTAGTTTCCACCTCATAAAAGTCGTGAATTATTGTACTGGCACCGAAACTCTCTTTCCAATACGATAATCCATCGTTGAGTTTTTTTCCTTGTGCTTCATTCGAAATTCCAAAATCAAAAAATCGTTTATTGGCAAAAGCTTTTGTAATCAAAAAGTGATACAAAAAATCTAAACTTCCAAGATTATCCTCTTTCTCATATTTAGAAATGTATTGGCAATGAGCGACTATCTCGCTTTCAAAAACAGTCGTTCCCGCAACAATTTTGTCATTATAATATACATTAAACTGGCGAATATTTTTAGGAAAAAGGCTTTTTAAAAGATTCATTTCTGCAATGGAATGAACCGGTTTTGCGCTATGTCTTTCGTCTAAATTCGGAATTAAAACTTCGTTCCAAAAAGATTCAAAATCAGTTTCTTCTTTAATAACTAATCCGCATGCTTTTCCTTTTTGAATGCCTCTATTTCTACTTTTTGAAAAATCATATTTTTGTGATAAATCAATTACTGACAAACTATCTCTTCGCACTAATTTGGCTTCTGCCAAAAACAAAGCATATTGAATTTCTTCAGCAGGCTTATTGTGATAAATTGATGGAATTGTTTTTAGATGCAGTTTTTCTATCTTAATATCTTTTAAAAACAACAAAACAGCCCTAAAAGTAGTAATTATAGTCGCCAATTTTGAACGATCATTATATACTAATCCTCCGTAAGTCAATCCCTGATGGGAAAAAAGTTCATTCCCAACTTTATTCGCTGGTAAAATTGCAATTAACTTTTCATTATCAAAAACCATCAAAGAATAATCCTCGAATCGATCCTTATGGTATTCCATGAAATCACGGTGAAACAAGAAAGTAGCATTTTTGGCTTGACCTACAAAGACATTCCAAGTTTCATAATCGCTTTCCTGATATTTTTTGACGGAGAAATTTTTCACTATTTGATTTTAGACTTCGTGAAAGTAATCATTTTTTATTTATGTTCTAAAGTGGGTAAATACCATTTAAATTTCACGGCCATTAAACGAACTGAGATTATAACCAACGAGGTTGTCAGGTATAAAACATCGTTGTCTAAATCTAATTTTCGAAGCAGAAAAAAGACGATTCCACCCAAAATACAAATCGTGGCATAAATCTCTCTTCTAAAAATAACAGGAATCTCCGTACACAAAATATCTCGGATTACACCGCCAAAACAAGCTGTCATGGTTCCTAATGCTATACATATAACAGGATGAAGACCAACACTTATGCCTTTTTCAAGACCTATTAATGTAAAAACACCCAATCCAATCGTGTCAAATAAAAATAAGGAAGTTCGTAATTTGTATAATTTTTTTCTAAAAAGTATGGCCAAAAAAAATCCAATCGCAATTACATAAACATAATTCAAATCCCGCATCCACCCCACCGGCGTTCTGCCAATCATGATGTCACGCAAAGTTCCTCCACCCACAGCGGTTACAAAAGCAATGATAAAAACCCCAAAAGGATCCAGCTTTTTATTCATGGCAGTCAATGCGCCAGACATGGCAAATGCCATCGTACCGATGATATCTAATAGGTGAAACATTTAAAATATAGGATTTTGGATTTTTACAAATTTAAGGAAAATACTCCTTAAAAACCGCATTTCTGATAGGTAAACTATTCCATCATAGAATTTAAAAAAAGGTGGTAACTTAGCACCATAATAACTTAGCATCATTTCCATTGAAACAAATCACTTCGATACAAAATCCATACATCAAATCTTTAGTATTATTGCAGGAAAAAGCAAAGGCACGCAAACAATCCGGAACATTTTTAATAGAAGGAAAACGGGAAATTTCGATCGCCATAAAGGGAGGTTATGAAATAGAAACGCTACTGTTTTTGCCTGAAATTTGTTCCGAAACCGAAGCCCGAAAATTATCGTCCAATACCGAGTTAATTGAGATTAACAAAGATGTTTTTCAAAAATTAGCCTATCGGGATACTACCGAAGGTATTTTGGCTGTAGCCAAAACCAAATCGTTGCAATTATCCGATTTAAAACTATCAGAGAACCCTTTGATTCTTGTTGCTGAAGCTCCCGAAAAACCGGGAAATATAGGTGCTTTATTACGCACCGCAGATGCAGCCAATTTAGATGCCGTGATTATTGCCAACCCAAAAAGCGATTTATACAATCCAAATATTGTTCGTTCCAGCGTGGGTTGTTTGTTCACCAACCAAATCGCTACCGGAGCAACTTCGGAAATTATTGCTTTTTTGAAAGAAAGAAAAATCAATTTTTATTGTGCAACTTTACAAAATTCAACCTCATACCATACGCAAGATTACACTACGCCAACCGCTCTGGTCGTGGGTACGGAAGCAACAGGCTTGACTTCAGCATGGCGAAAAGAAGCAACGCAAAATATTATAATTCCAATGCAAGGCGAAATCGATTCTATGAATGTTTCAGTTGCAGCAGCAATTTTGATTTTTGAAGCCAAAAGACAAAGAGGATTGTAGATTTTTGATTACAGATTTAAAAAACAAAAAAATATTAAATATTTTCAATTTTCGACTGATTTTGTCATTTCTTCAGCCGGTTAGAACGAAATTTCATCTTGAAAAAACAAAGTTTATTAAATAAAAAACTATGAAAAATAAATTATTCGTTGCGATAGCATTAATTTCAACTACTCTTTCTTTCTCCCAAATCAGTTCATCCCAAGTTGATGAATTAGTGAATCGTACCTTAACCGCCTTCAATGTTCCGGGAATTGCAGTTGCTATTGTAAAAGATGGAAAAATAATTCACGCGCAAGGATATGGCGTAAAATCAATTCAGACAAAAGAAAAAGTCGATGCGAATACCCTTTTTGGAATCGCATCCAACAGCAAAGCTTTTACCAGTGCTGCCTTAGCAATGCTTGTTGATGAAGGAAAAGTAAAATGGGACGATAAAGTAATCAGCTACCTTCCAAATTTCAAAATGTATAATGATTATGTAACCCAAGAATTCACCATTCGGGATTTATTGACGCATAGAAGCGGACTCGGTCTTGGAGCAGGGGATTTAATGATTTGGCCCGACGGAAGTAATTTTACAGCACAAGATATTGTGCAAAATTTGCAATATTTGAAACCGGTTTCAGCCTTTAGAACCAAATACGATTATGATAACTTATTGTATATTGTTGCCGGCGAAGTTGTTGCTAAAGTAAGTGGCCAAAAGTGGTGTGATTTCATAGAAGAACGCATCATGAAACCATTAGAAATGAATCAAAGTGCGGCCTCCTTTTTACGATTAAAAGACACCACAAATATTATAGCTCCTCACGTTCCTATTGACGGAAAGCTTAAGGTAATCAAGCGTTACCAAAATCAACTATTTGATGCGGCCGCCGGAATTTATTCCAGTATTAATGATTTAAGCAAATGGACCATCATGCAAATGAATAGCGGAAAATACGGCACTGAAAACAAGCAATTATTCTCTGAGAGCGAACACAATCAAATGTGGCAAATGCAAACTATAATTCCTGTAACTACCAGAGCACCTTACAATACCCATTTTAGCGGTTATGGTTTAGGCTGGTTTTTGAGTGATGTAAAAGGATATAAACAAGTAACACATACTGGCGGATTAGAAGGAATTGTTACTCAAGTGACCTTGATACCAGAGTTACAATTAGGCATAATCGTATTGACAAACCAGCAATCCGGAGCAGCGTTTAATGCTATTACCAATACAATAAAAGATAGTTATTTGGGAATTAAGTCTGAGGATTATGTAACTATTTACAGTAATAAATTAAAAGCAAATGAAGAGACTGCTGATAAAGTTACCGATGAAGTTTGGGCTGCTGTTGCAAAAAATAAAATTGATAAAATCAAAATAGATTTCAATACGCTCAAGGGAACTTTCAAGGACAATTGGTTTGGCGAAATCATCATTTCAGAAAAGAAAGGCAAATTATATTTTGCATCAAAACGTTCCCCTCAACTAACCGGAGAAGTTTTTTTCTATAAAAAAGACAATTATGTGGTGAAGTGGAACAATGCCTATTTTCATGCTGATGCCCATTTGTTTTTTGAATTTGATCCAACTGGCAAAGCAGTTGGTATAAAAATGAAACCAATCTCCGAGTTGACCGATTTTAGTTATGATTTTCAGGATTTGGATTTCAAAAGAGCAGAAAATAATATCCCTAAAAATACTATTTCCGGTAATTAAACCTAAAATCAAAAAACAAATAATCCTTGTATATCTCCTAACTTATATTTATTTTTAGAAATTGAACCCATGCCGTTATGATAGAAATAGATTTAGAAAAAGAAAATAAAGCGATTGCTCAAGAATATAAAGAGTTACTTCGGATTAGTTATCAAACCTTAAGTGATGAAGATAAAAAACTGATCCGTAAGGCTTTTGATGTTTCAGTAGATGCCCATAAAGACCAACGAAGAAAATCTGGCGAAGCGTATATCTTTCATCCTATTGCTGTTGCAAAAATTGTAGCATCAGAAATTGGGTTGGGAGCTACCTCTATTGCGGCCGCATTGTTACACGATGTTGTCGAGGATACACTAATGACAGTGCAAGATATTGAACGTTTGTTTAATCCAAAAATCGCACAACTTGTTGAAGGTTTGACTAAAATATCCTTAGTTCAGAGAGATTTGAATGCGTCATTACAAGCCGAGAATTTCCGCAAAATGATATTGACCCTTAATGATGACGTACGCGTAATTCTTATAAAATTAGCGGATCGTTTGCACAATATGCAAACAATGGATTCGATGCAAGAAGACAAACAGACCAAAATTGCATCAGAAACTTTATACATTTATGCACCTCTTGCCCATCGATTGGGTTTATACAATATTAAAACTAAATTAGAAGATTTAGGCTTAAAATATACCGAACCAGCAATTTACAACGAAATTGTAAGTAAAATAAAAGAAACCAAGGAAGAACAGGATGAGTACATCAAAGACATCTCTACAGTCCTTAAAGAATCGTTGGATGCTGAAAAAATTGACTATGTAATTAAAGGACGTCCGAAATCCATCTACTCGATTCGTAGAAAGATGAAAGCCCAAAACGTAAGCTTTGATGAAGTTTATGATAAATTTGCCCTTCGTATCGTTTACAAATCAAGTAATCTGAATGATGAAAAATTTCTGGCCTGGAAAATATACTCAATCGTAACAGACCATTACAGACCTAGCCCGAGTCGTTTACGCGATTGGATTTCATCGCCAAAATCTACGGGATATGAAGCCTTACACATCACGGTAATGGGTCCTAAAGGCCGCTGGGTTGAAGTTCAGGTTCGCAGCGAACGCATGGATGAAATTGCCGAAAAAGGATATGCTGCACATTACAAATATAAAAATGGTGCGACGGAAGAAAGCGGTCTGGATGTATGGCTTAATTTACTAAAAGAAGCCTTAGAAAATTCGGAGACTAACGCAGTGGATTTTGTAGAAGATTTCAAAATGAATTTGTATTCAAAGGAAATATTCGTCTTTACTCCAAAAGGAGAAATTAAATCATTGCCAAAGGGCGCTACTTCGCTTGATTTTGCTTTCAGTATCCACTCGGAAATAGGAATTCGCACCCGAGGGACGCGTGTAAATGGTAAATTAGTTCCTTTGAACTTCGAATTAAAAAGCGGTGATCAAATTGAAGTTATTACTTCGCAACATCAAAAACCAACAATCAACTGGTTAGATTATGTAACTACTTCAAGAGCTAAAACCAAAATAAAAAACGTTCTAAACGAAAATACGAAGAAAATTGGCGAAGAAGGAAAAGAACTGCTGACTCGAAAATTAAAACATCTAAAAATAACTTTAAACGAATCAGTTGTCAATGAATTAGTTAATTTTTTTAAATTAAAAACAAGTTTAGATTTATTTTATCGTGTAGGAATTGGCGCTATAGAAAACCAACAGCTAAAAGACTATGCTGCGCAAAAAAGCAACACGTTTATAAATTTTTTTAAAAATAAAATAAAACGTTCTGCAAGTAGCACAGCTGATGAAGATATTCATAAGCCTGTTATAAGCAGCAATTATGATTTGCTTGTTTTTGGTAAGGAACATGACAAATTGGACTATAAATTATCGCCTTGTTGCAATCCTATTCCGGGCGATGATGTTTTTGGTTTTGTAACGATAAATGAAGGAATTAAAATACACAAAAAAGATTGTCCAAATGCTATCGGGATGCAGTCTAATTATGCTTATCGAATTATGACTGCCAAATGGATTGACTCTTCGCAGGAAGAATTCAAAGCAATAATAAACATTACCGGAATGGATATACTGGGGCTAACAAACCAATTAACGAAAGTGATTTCAAATAATATGCATGTAAATATCCAGAGCATTTCTTTGAGTACTGATGCAGGAATCTTTCATGGTCAAGTGACTGTTATCGTTCAAAATAATACCATTTTAAAAAAGATGATTAGCAACATCAAGAAAATTGACGGTATCGATAAAGTAACCCGAGTTTACAAAACATAAGAAAGTTTACGGTTTCAGTTTTATAGTTTACCGTTGTATTATAGCTATAACAACCTAAAATATAACGAAAAATCAAATCAGTCCATTTTAAACTATTTGATTTTTTAAACTTTAAACTTTAAACTTTAAAAAATAAAAAATTATCTTTGCCAGCATATGACACTCATTTCCACAGATAATACTAAAAACCAAGAAATTGTAAAAAATGTATTTACAATGTATCTTGAAAAAAAAGGACATCGCAAAACTCCCGAACGTTACGCTATCCTTCAGGAAATTTACGATAGCGAAGAACATTTTGATGTAGAGAATCTATATATTAAAATGAAAAATAAAAACTATCGTGTCAGCAGGGCTACGCTTTACAATACAATCGAATTGTTATTAGATTGTGCTTTAGTGCGTAAACACCAATTTGGACAAAATCAGGCACATTACGAAAAATCGTATTTTGATAAACAACACGATCATATTATTATGACCGATACCGGAGAAGTTATTGAATTTTGTGATCCAAGAATTCAAAGTATTAAGAAAACAATCGAAGAAATATTCGATATTGAGATCACCAATCATTCCTTATATCTATATGGAATAAAAAGACAAAAAGACAATTTAGACAGCTAATTAGATGTCTTTGATATAAAAATTAACTACAAATAACATACAGAATGACGGTAGATTTATTACTAGGATTACAATGGGGAGATGAAGGAAAAGGAAAAATTGTTGATGTTCTTACTTCAAATTACGATATTATTGCTCGTTTTCAAGGCGGACCTAACGCAGGACACACTTTGGAATTTGACGGAATAAAACATGTTCTAAGAACTATTCCTTCTGGTATCTTTCATAAAACTGCCATAAACATTATTGGAAATGGAGTTGTAATAGATCCTGTAGTTTTTCAAAAAGAAATTGAAGGTCTTGAAAAATTTAATTTAGACATAAAAAGTAAATTAATCATTTCAAGAAAAGCGCATCTAATTTTACCTACACACCGCTTGTTAGATGCAGCTTCGGAAGCGTCTAAAGGAAAAGCAAAAATTGGTTCTACATTAAAAGGAATTGGTCCAACTTATATGGATAAAACCGGAAGAAACGGAATTCGTGTAGGAGATATTGAATTAGAAGATTTTAAAGAACGTTACAGAGCTTTGGCTGACAAGCATGAAGCTATGATTAAATTCTACGATGTTGCTATTCAATACAATTTAGAAGAATTAGAAAAAGAATTTTTTGAAGCTATTGAAGAAATAAAAAAACTAGACTTTATTGATAGTGAAGAATATTTAAACCAGGCTCAAAAAGCTGGTAAATCAATATTATGTGAAGGAGCCCAAGGTTCATTACTAGATGTTGATTTTGGAACTTATCCATTTGTAACTTCATCAAACACCACAGCTGCAGGTGCTTGTACTGGCTTAGGAATTGCTCCTAATAAAATAAAAGAAGTTTACGGTATTTTCAAAGCATATGTGACACGCGTAGGAAGTGGTCCATTCCCAACAGAACTTTTTGACGAAGATGGTGCAACTATGGCACGTGTAGGAAACGAATTTGGTTCTGTTACAGGAAGACAAAGACGTTGTGGATGGTTAGATTTAGTGGCACTTAAATATGCCGTTCAAATAAATGGTGTTACACAATTAATGATGATGAAAGGTGATGTACTTTCTGGATTTGAAACTTTAAAAGTATGTACGGAATACAATTATAAAGGAGTAAATATTTCTCATTTCCCATACAACATCGAGCCAGAAAATGTAACTCCGGTTTACCAAGATTTCAAAGGATGGAAAGCTGATTTGACTGGTATGACAACTTATGATGAATTACCAATTGAATTGAAAGAGTATATTGAATTCATTGAAAAAGAAGTTGAAGTTCCGATCAAAATAGTTTCTGTAGGACCAGACAGAAAGCAAACTATTCTTAAATAAGATTTTTAAACGCTCTGAAAATTCAGAGCGTTTTTTTTAGTTTATAAATTAAAAAAAAACGCATGAACAACCCAAAAATAAAAATCCAAAAAACCGAATTACTTTCTGATAACTGGTATATTTTAAACAAAGTAACTTTTGATTATCAAAAAAAAGATGATTCGTGGATTACCCAAAAAAGAGAAGTTTATGACAGAGGCAACGGCGCGGCCATTTTACTATACAACACCAAGCAAAAAACCGTTATTCTAACACGTCAATTTCGTTTACCAACTTATCTCAACGGAAATAAATCAGGAATGATGATTGAGGTTTGCGCAGGACTTTTGGACGAAGACCATCCAGAGCAATGCGTTATTCGAGAAACCGAAGAAGAAACTGGCTACCGCCTTACAAAAGTCGCTAAAATCATGGAAACGTATATGTCTCCTGGTGCCGTAACCGAAATTTTATATTTATTTGTTGGAGAATACGATGAATCAATGAAAGTTAGTGATGGTGGAGGAGTTGCACATGAAGAAGAGAATATCGATGTCATGGAAATGAACTATGACGAGGCCTATGCTATGATTGAATCCGGAGAAATAATAGATGCCAAGACAATTATGTTGCTGCAGTACGCGAAAATAAAAAATCTCGTTTAATAAATGAACAATCAAACTAAAGGAGCATTATTTGCTTTACTAGCCACTTTACTTTGGTCCGTGAATATGGTAATCGCTAGCGGTATTAAAGGTCACATTCCTCCTGTTGGATTGGCTTTTTGCCGCTGGACAATCGCTTGCATCGTTTTGGCTCCATTTGCCATTAAAAATTCAATTGAGAATTGGAGGATTATCAAAAAGAACATTCGGTATCTTATGCTTACCGCATTGTTGGGCGTCACTATTTTTAATACTCTGATTTACTTTGCAGGAAAAACAACAAGTGCTGTCAATTTATCATTAATTGCCATTTCAATTCCGTTGTTCATTGTTGTCCTCTCCAGAATCATTTTTAAAGAAAAAGTTTCAAATATAAAGATAGTGGGAATTGCAATTATAATCACAGGCGTTTTTGTTCTCATTACCAAAGGTTCTCTGCAAGCCTTGTTTCATATCAACTTTACAATTGGAGATTTATTGATGCTAGTGGCCTGTTTCTTTTTTGCCTACTACACTATATTAGTACGACAAAAGCCAAATGAACTAAACCCAAAAGTATTTTTATTTAGTATTTTTGTTATTGGCACCATTTTCCTATTCCCTTTTTATATTTGGGAGCATTTGTTTTATAAAAAAGTGATTTTCGATGCTAAAACAGTATTAACGACTAGCTATGTTGGGATATTTGCTTCGCTAGTTTCTTATTATTTGTGGAATGAAGCAATCCGGTTGATAGGCACTTCAAAAACAGCATTAATTTATTATTTAATTCCAGTGTTCAGTGGAATTTTGGCCTATTTTTTTCTGGGTCAAGCCATAGTAATTACTCAGATTATAAGTATGGGAATCATCATTACCGGTTTATTGATAACCAATAGGACGTAACGAGTTTTAAGCTATAATAGAAATAAAAAAGGTGCAATGAAGATTTTTTCATTGCATCTTTTTTATACCAAAATAATTATTCTACAAAATGACTATTTGTTAGGTTGTGGTGTCATTCTTAAATAAGGTTTCACTCTCTCGTACCCTTTTGGAAATTTAGCTGCAATATCTTCGTCTTTTATCGCTGTCGAAATTACCACTCGCTCTCCATCTATCCAGTTTGCCGGTGTTGCTACGCTATAATTCGCGGTCAATTGCAAGCTATCAATAACACGTAGCAATTCATCAAAATTTCGGCCGGTTGATGCTGGGTAAGTTAACATTAATTTTATTTTTTTGTCAGGCCCTATTATAAAAACAGAACGCACTGTAAAACTTTCATTCGCATTGGGATGAATCATATCATACAATTCTGCTATATGCTTATCCTCGTCTGCAATAATAGGAAAATTGACTACTGTATTCTGCGTTTCATTGATGTCTTTAATCCACTCCATGTGAGAATCTAATCCGTCAACACTTAACGCAATAACTTTTACATTTCTTTTTTCAAATTCAGGATAATAGTTTGCCACTGTCCCTAATTCAGTGGTACAAACTGGAGTAAAATCTGCGGGATGCGAGAATAAAATACCCCAAGAATCGCCCAGCCAATCGTGAAATTTTATTTTTCCTTGCGTTGTTTCTGCTTCAAAATCTGGAGCAATATCGCCTAATCGTAATGATGCCATAATAATTTCTTTTTTATTGATTATTCACAATCTAAGTTATTGAATTACGAGTGATAAAAATCAAAAAAAATCTTAAAGTTGTATTAAAAAATTAACAATAGGTAGCTGATGATTGTTCTAAGTTCCAAAAACAACTTAGAACAAAATCCCTACCTTGATAGCCATAAAAAAGCTACTATAAAAAAACATCATTTCTTTTTTATATTGGGCAAGAAATAAGTAAAAATGCCAATCAGTGGTAGAAAAGAACTTAATTTATAGACATATTCAATACTCGTTTGATCCGCAACGTAACCCAAAATTGCCGACCCTAAACCGCCCATACCAAAAGCAAAACCAAAAAACAATCCCGAAATCATTCCCACTTTTCCAGGCATTAATTCTTGTGCAAAAACCAAAATTGCTGAAAATGCCGAAGCAATAATTATTCCTATAATAACCGATAATGCTCCGGTCCAAAATAGATTAGCATAAGGCAATAGCAGCGTAAATGGTGCTGCGCCAAGTATGGAAATCCAAATGATATATTTCCTTCCAAAACGGTCTCCTAAAGGGCCTCCGATTAGTGTTCCCGCTGCTACGGAAGCCAGGAAAATAAACAAATGAAATTGAGATTCCTGTATGGTCAATCCAAATTTATGCATCAAATAAAAAGTGAAATAGCTGGACATACTGGCCATATAGAAAAATTTCGAAAATATTAACAGCAATAAAACTGCGATTGATAAATTAATTTTTCTTTTGGACAATGGGACCACAACATCTTCAGCAACTATTTTTTTTGAAGCTCTTAAATTCAGATGATTTTGATACCACAGCGCAATTCGGGACAAAATAATAATTCCTAAAATACCCACTGTCACAAACCATATTATATTCGATTGTCCAAAAGGAGCTACAACTAATGCGACTAACAAAGGACCAATAGCGCTGCCTGAATTCCCTCCCAATTGAAAAATAGATTGCGCCAAACCACGCTTTCCGCCTGACCCTAAATATGCAACACGAGACGCTTCCGGATGAAATATGGATGATCCAATTCCTACAAATGCAACGGAAACCAATAACATCCAGAAAGAAGTCGAAATCGATAAAAATCCCAATCCCGTAATGGTAAATAACATCGCGATTACTAAAGAATAGGGCTTTGGATATTTATCAGTATAAAGTCCAATAAAAGGTTGCAAAATAGAAGCTGTCAGTTGAAAAACGAATGTTATCAATCCGATTTGAGTGAAACTAAGATTAAAATTTTCTTTTAGTATGGGATAAGTCGAAGGAATAACGGATTGCATCAAATCATTTAACAAATGGGCAAAAGCAATAGAAAACAATATAGAGTAAACTGTTTTTTGGACTAAAGGCGCTTGGATTGTTTTTGTTGCAGCCACTGAGGAAATATTCATATTCTAATTAAAATAATATTAACAATAAATCGTAAAAAATTGATTTGGACAAATTAAATAAACTGTACCACAAAATACCAAAATACCAACGTGATAAACGATAATGGTATTCCAAAACCAATCATCATGCTACTTAATCTGGGTTTTAAACCATGAGAGGATGCTAAAATACTAGCTGTTATCATAGGAGCCATTGCAGACTCCATGATGGCAACCTGAATTGTTTTTGAATGCTGCTGCAAAATTACGACATACAGTAAATATATGAGACCTGGAGTCAATATTAATTTATACAAAAGTCCCAACCCCAAAAATTTCCAATGCTGGCTTCTCTTATCAAACCGCAATTGCAATCCTACGGAAAGCATTGCCAAAGGGGTCATCAAACTACCTACTTTTTGCAAACCAAACTGAATATAATGGTGGAAATCAAAATCGAAGATATTCATTAAACAAGCCACTAAAAAAGTAATAAATGGGGGAAAAAAAATAATTTTCTTTGCAATATGAAGACCGTTTGGACTTCCTGTAGAATATAATGTCGCAATCAGAATTCCTAAAGTAGAGAGCACTACAAAAGAGCCAGGCTGATCTACTAAAATTGCCGTTTTCAAACCTTCTTCTCCATACAAAGCTTGAATTATGGGAAATCCTAAAAACGAAGTATTTCCCAAACCGGCAGTTATAATCAAACATCCCGTTAGTTTTTTAGACCAACCCAGTTTGTTCCCCAAAAAACTAAAAAAAAAGTAGGAAACAATAAACCCAATCCATGCAACACTTATAGGAAATAACAATTCACTGCTCCATTCTATTTTAGGTATGTAATATAAAGCTAAAGCAGGAAGGCAAATATAAATCACAATGTTGTTAATGACCTTATGACTATTGGATGGTACCCATTTTACCTTTTTCAATACGATTCCAAGCAATAAAAAAACGAAAATTATAATGAAATTGTACATAGTATTTAATTGACCACAAAAATACTATTAAAATTGCTTTAAGAAAAAAGAACATTGTATTTAAAATTTCAATAAAAAAATAACACAGATTTGTAAAATACCTTTATTTTTATAAAGCTTTTACACTCTGGTTTATAATCTCCCAAAAGTATTAATACTGTAGAAACAAGTAATTTTCATTACTTTTACTTTTCAAATAATATGCTTTGCCAAATAAAAAAACCCATCCAAGTGCTTTACACGAAAAAGCTGGAATTTCCCCTCCGGAAATGATTAGTTCTGCTGCCGTGAAAAATATTCAGCAATTTAGAAAAGTACAACCTTCATCAATAGAATTAGTTGAAGGAATTTTAGCAGAAAACATAACTTCTTTGAGTCGTGCGATTACTTTGGTGGAAAGCACGAATGTTAGCCATTTGGTAAAAGCCAATGAGGTAATCAATGCCTGTTTACCTCATGCCAACAAATCAGTGCGAATAGGAATTACCGGTGTTCCCGGCGTTGGGAAGAGTACGTTTATTGAAGCTTTTGGAAAATATTTAACTGGTTTAGGAAAAAAAGTGGCAGTTCTTGCTGTTGATCCCAGCAGTACGATTTCGCACGGAAGCATTTTAGGCGATAAAACCAGAATGGAGGAACTGGTAAAAGATAAAAATGCGTACATACGCCCTTCGGCTTCGGGAGCCACTTTGGGCGGTGTGGCGCGAAAAACCCGGGAAACGATTACGCTTTGTGAAGCTGGTGGTTTTGATACGATTATTATTGAAACTGTGGGAGTTGGTCAGAGTGAAACTGCTGTTCACAGTATGGTAGACTTCTTTTTACTTTTAAAAATTTCTGGTGCTGGCGATGAATTGCAAGGCATTAAACGCGGAATTATGGAAATGGCCGATGCAATTGTTATCAACAAAGCAGATGGTGACAACATCAAAAAAGCCCAATTTGCTAAAATGGAATTCAACCGGGCACTACATCTTTTCCCGGCCAAAAAATCCGAATGGATACCAACTACTTCTACCTGTAGCGCCATTACTCATGAGGGTATCCCTGAAGTTTGGAAAACCATTGAGCAATTTCTTGAACTGACAAAAGGTAACAATTCCTTGTTTGAAAAACGCAAAGAACAAAACCAGTATTGGATGTTAGAAACCATCGACGAACAATTGAAATTGAATTTTTACAATCATCCTGAAATTCAAAAATTATTGGATTCAACGAAAAAATCGGTGCAAAATGATGAAATCTCACCCTTTGCAGCCGCAAGCTTCTTATTGAAAATGTATTTTAAAAAATAAAAAACAATCTATAAGTTCCGATTTTGCGAGTTGTATGACAATTGATAAAAATATTTTGATGAGTTTTTGATTTCGCAAAGTAATTTTTTATCAATAGTAGTAAATTCCCTATTTCTACTTAAATTTGAAATCATGTAACACTATATAAAACAAATAATTAAAATTACCCAACACAAAAATTCTATTTCGTTGTTTAAACCATTTTAATATTTAATCCCAAATTAATGAAAAACAAAACATTACTTACAGTTCTTATTTTTATTACTTCTTGTACAATTGTCTTTTCTCAGACAAAAATTAAAGCCATAAAAGCAGGAAAACTTATTGATGTCATTAGCGGAACAGTGCTTAATAACCAGATTATTTTAATTGAAAACAATAAAATAACTGCTATTGGCTCCTCTATTACCATCCCCGAAAATGCGGAAATAATTGACCTAAGCAAGTCAACAGTTTTACCAGGTTTAATAGATTGTCATACTCATCTTAGCGGAGAACCAACCGATGATTATTACGGAGATATTTTCAGAAAAACACCAATTGACTATGCAGTACAAGCACATATTTTCACCAAGCGAACATTGCAAGCTGGTTTTACCACTTGTCGGGATCTAGGATCAAGTGATTTAATTGATATTTCATTAAGAGACGCAATTAATAATGGAATTATTGAAGGTCCCCGAATGCTAGTAGCTTGTTTTACGTTAAGTTCAACGGGGGGTCATGCTGATATGTCAGGATTCAACCCTGCCATAAAAATGAATTCAAATCCTGACTATACAGGCGTTGCTGATGGTGTTGATGAAATCAGAAAACGGGTACGCAACAATATAAAATGGGGCGCTGATGTCATTAAATTTTGCGCTACTGCGGGTGTATTGTCCGAAGAAGAAAGTGTAGGCGCACCTCAATATTCATTAGAAGAAATGAAAGCAATTGTAGACGAAGCCCACATGTGGGAACGAAAAGTAGCCGCACATGCCCATGGAACCGAAGGTATAAAACGTGCCATCATAGCTGGCGTAAATTCAGTAGAACATTGTAGCATTGTTGATGATGAAACCGTAAAACTAATGAAAGAAAAAGGTACTTACATGGTACCAACAATGTATGCCTTAGATTATGTTATTGAAAATTTTGGAAAAAAGGGGTATCCTGAAAAAATAATAAATAAAGCAAAAAGTATTGCCAAACAAAAACAGGAAGGGCTTGTCAAAATAATTAAAGGTGGTGTTAAAATTGCCTACGGTACTGATGCTTCAGTAATGCCGCACGGTCTAAATGGCAAAGATTTTGCATACTTAGTAAAAGCGGGAATGACTCCTATGCAAGCTATTCAATCAGCTACAGTAAACGCAGCGGACTTACTTGACATCACGGCTAAAACAGGTTCGATAACAGTAGGCAAATGGGCCGATATTATTGCCGTAAATGAGAACCCCATTAACGACATTAAAGTTTTGGAACAAGTACAATTTGTAATGAAAGATGGAGTCGTTTATAAAAACGAAACCGCAAAATAAACAAGCATAATTACGCTTGGTTATTTTTAAAAATAAGCTCAAATCCAAAAAAATATTTGATTAAAAAAAGCTAGCGGCAGCAAAAGATAAATTTTCATCTTTTACTGCCGCTAGCTTTTTTTTATTGACAAAAAAATATCTTAGAAAACAAAACTATTCTTTCTCGTAACGTTCCATTTCTCTGTCATAAAAATCATTTGCCAGAACAATCAAACCTTCCATTTCTACATTTAATTCTCCTTCATCAAGATCTTCGGCTTCTTCCATGAATTCGACCTCATCATCTTTTAGATTTATAATAAATCGAGGGTAATCCAAATGTATGATAAAAATATCTTCCGGAAAATCAGTGTTGTCGCCTAGTAAAAATTTTGGTAATTCCATATTTCAAATTTAGTATAATGTATTGCTGTAAATTGTAATGCTGTAAAAATAGGTAATTTATTAATTTTTTATAGGGATTGAAATCTAAAAATATATTTAATACGTTTAAAACTATCTTTCTTTCTCTTTTTACAAAAGGTCCAAAATACAACTAAGTTGTAGATTAGCCCCGATGGAAGCGACATTCTTTGTGTCCGGGTTTCGGGCATAAAGAATGTCGCTTCCATCGGGTGAAATTAAGTTTTGAAAACTATTGTTTTCTGCTACAAAACCTCCTACTTATCAGAAAGTATAACCGGTGTATTTCCTCTACCATTCATAAAAATGATTTTAGTGTTAGGAGAAGCAGCTAATTCTTTTTGAGCTTTTATTTGTTCGTATTGCAATTGTTTATCGGATAAACCGGTTGAAATAATTCGCTGATAATCAGCAATACCTTGTGCCTCCACCCTTTTACGTTCTGCTTCTTGTTTTTCTTTTTGAAGAATAAAAGTCATCTTTTGAGCATCTTGCTCAGCGTTAATTTTACTTTCGATCGACGCTTTTACTGATGTTGGAAGATTGATGTTTCTAATTAACAATTGCTCCAAAACCAATCCTCTTAACTTGAAATCAGCTTCGATAGTTTTGAAAATTCGTTGTTGGAATTCATTTCTTTTAGTAGAATATAAGGCTACTGCATCATAATAAACAGCATTATCACGAATACGGGTTCTGGTTACGGGACGAACAATTTTATCCGAATAATCAACTCCAATTTGTTTAAAAATCTTTGGTGCCGATTCTGGTGAAACGCGAAATAAGACCGTCAGGTCAATTACCACTTCCAGTCCATCGTTTGACAAAACACGAATGGCATCATCACCTGCTTGAGCACCTTCTCCATGAACTGCTGACATGGTGTAATTTTGGGTTTGAATATCAAACTCGGTAACATCTAATAATGGATTTATCAAATGCAAACCACTTTCCAAAACATCAGGTTGCACACTTCCGTATAGCGATTGAACTCCTACTTTCCCCGCATCAATCTGTTTGAACATTGAAGAAAAAAGCCCTAAAGCAATTACTAAGAAGCCAATAATTTTTAGAACATTTGCGAATTTTGAAAACGGATTTACATTGTTTTTTAATGAAAAACTTGTAATCAATAAAATTATTCCAAGAATAATAAATAGTATCATTTTTTTATTGGGTTGGTTAGGTTTGTATGCTTATTATACGAAGAAAGAAATTAGAAGTTACATTGTCAGAACATTATTATTTATGATTCTTTAAAACTAATTTTCTTGTTAATCTCGCAAAGCGAATATACAAAAATAAAGCGGCAGCTGTTAATCCCGCCAAAAGCCCAATCCATATTCCTACTGCTTGCAAAGAAGTATATTTTCCTAAATAATAAGAAATTGGAAAACCGATAACCCAATACGCAACAAAGGTAATATACATAGGGATTTTCACATCTTGTAAACCTCTTAAAGCACCCAAAACCACTACTTGGATACCATCTGAAATTTGAAAAACTGCTGCTACCAATAAAAGTTTAGCTGTTATAAATATTATTTCATTATTATCTAATACTTGTGCGGAATCAGTCATATTCAAAAATAAATGTGGCAAGTAATTATGGAAAACAACAAAAATAATCCCGAAAAGTGTTTCCAACATAATCGCTAATAAAAAAATAGAGCGAGCAACAATTATTAAATTTTTATAATCGTTCATTCCTTTAGTATGACTCACTCTAATCATTGCGGTAACACTCAAACCCATAGCTACCATGAATGTTGATGAAGCAAGAGTCAGTGCTATTTGATTGGCTGCCTGACTATTTTTTCCTAAAGAACCGGAAAGCCATATTGCCGCCGTAAATAGAGTTACTTCAAACAACATCTGCATCGCTGAAGGCAAACCTAGATTGATGATTTTTTTCAAAACTGATTTCCGTATTTCTTTGAAACTAAAATTCTTGAAATAACGTTTCAAATCTTCATTTCTTTTCATAAGATAATGCATAAAAACCACCATCATAATTCTTGAAATTACCGTTCCTAAAGCTGCACCTAGAATTCCTAATTTTGGGAAAATCCAAAATCCATAAATCAGCACATAATTAAAAAACACATGCACCACATTTGCCATAAAAATAGCATACATCGAATATTTTGTTTTCGCTAAACCATCTGCAAATTGTTTGTATCCTTGATACATTATAACCGGAATTAAAGAAAAAGCCACCCAGTCTATATAAGGAGCAGCCATATCAGCTACTACTTTGGGCTGGTGCATTAAGTACATTATTTGCTTAGACAATACCGTCAAAATGAATAACGCTACTCCTAGAACAGTACACAGCAGCAATCCATGGTGAAAAGTAGTTCTAATTTTTTTATCATCGTTTTCGGCATCAGCCTCCGCGGTCAATGGTGTTATAGCTGTAGAAAAACCTATTCCTAAGGATAATGCAATAAAGATAAAACTATTACCCAAAGATACAGCTGCCAACTCAGTGGAACCAAGATTACCCACCATGAAATTATCCACAATACCTATTAATGTATGGCCTAACATTCCCAAAATTACAGGATAAGCTAGTTTGATATTATAAGAAAACTCTTTGGTATATTGAGATAAATTCACTTTCTATTTTTTTTGGCAAAGATAATTAGAAGGTTTCAATTGTATTGATACAATTGAAAATATATAGCCTCTCTTTTAGTTATTATTTACATATATCGAGGAATTCTATAACAAAACCCATTAATTCTATAACATTCCGAAGAATGGGGAGTTCTACATTTGCAGTGTTGTTTTGTATCAAATAAAAATCAGAACAATGAAAATAAAAAAAATATTAATAAAAAATTACAATTATGAAAAGCACAGGAAAAATCAAAATGTTATTTCTATTCGCAATAGCAATGATGTTTGCTAGCAATGTACAAGCACAAGAAACAAAAGAAGCTACAAATTATGATCAAGGTTTCCGTTTAGGATTTGGTGTAAATGCAGGATACTCCGTTAATGATCCATACAAATTGGTATTAGGAGCCGATGCAAGAGTTCAATACGATTTGTCAAAAAAATACTCTTTAACTTTGACAACTGGTTATACTAACTTATTTGTAAGTAAAGCAGACGGTAGTGATTTAGGATTTATCCCAGCTAAAGCAGGTTTTAAAGCTTTCGTATGGAATGACCAATTTTATGTAATGGGGGAAGCTGGTGCTGCTTTTGCAGTAAGTAATGGTTACGATAAAACGTCTTTATTATTATCTCCTAGTATTGGTTATGCTACAAAATATATTGATGTCTCATTGCATTATGAGCACTATTCTGACTTTGCAAAAGTGAACAACAACGGTTCTGTAGGAAAAGGTGTTGGACAAGTAGGAGTTCGTTTAGCTTATGGTTTTGAGCTATAAGACATATAGTTTTTTTTAAAATGCCCTGAAATTTCAGGGCATTTTTTGTTTATAAAACTTTTTATCCGTTAAGGTCTTCATAAAGACGATGAGCTGCTTTTTTTCCAAGTCAGTTAAATTCAGTTTATCCTCCGGTAAAGTTTGATTTGGTAAATTAAATCCCAATCCATTTCCACCACCTTCGTTATAAAAATCAAGTACTTCTTCCATAGTTTTAAAAACACCGTTATGCATATAAGGAGCTGTCAATGCAACATTCCTTAAAGTAGGCGTCTTGAAAGAATTGCGATGAATTGCTGCTTTTGTTAATTCAAATTTCCCTAAATCGGCATCCATTTTTTTAGTGGCATCAGGTACACCTAATACTTCACTTTCGGATTTTACAAAACCCGGAGGGACTGTTCCGTTAGTTAATGGAATAAAATGACAGGTAGCACATTTTGCTTTTCCAGCAAATAAATTAAATCCAGCAATTTCATCCAAATCAAATGTTTCATTTCCCCGCATGTATTCATCAAATTTTGAATCATAATCACTCAAAGATCTTATATAAGAGGCTAATGCATTTTTTATTCCAAACTCGTCTATTGCTTTTCTCGGAAATGCTTTTTGGAATTTAGCGCCATAATGCGCATCCTTTTTTAAAATCAAAACTGACTTTTTCAAAGAACCGTGCATTTCATTTTCATTTGTAATTACAGCTATAGCTTGGTCTTCCAGATAAGTAACTCTGGAATCAGAAAAGAAAACACGTTGAAAAGCAATATTAGACAGCGTAGGCGTATTTCTTTTAACCAATGAGTGTCCATCTAACGAAACTGCTTTTTCTAGTCCGTCGGTAAAAGCTTTGTCAGCATGATGACAGGAAGCACAAGAGCGAGAATTATTCCCGGACAAAATAGGATCATTGAATAATAATTTTCCTAACTCGATTTTTTCTGGAGTAGTTTCATAATCTGGAAATGCTGAAAAAGCTTCGGTATCAAAAGCGTTTTTATCAAAAAGTGTTTGAGCAGTTGTTTTTAATCCTCTGATTTCTTTCATCAAAGGTATTTTCAAATCCATTTGAATTTTATACAAACCCTTACTGAGGGGATTAGCCATTTTTCGAATAAAAACAGCTCGGTCAAATTCATTGAACTTGGTATTCTTTTTCAAATATGCTGTTCCTTCTTCAATCGTTTTTAAAACTAAATTAGAAGACGATTCATCATAAATTTGATAATATTTTTCGATACTTTCTAATGATGCTACTGCTTCTGGAATGGAATTTTGGGCAATTGGAGAATCAAATCCGGTGATTCCTAAAGTAATAATTCTAAAAACTTTTAAACGCATCGCATCAAAAACATGGGAATCAGTCAATTCATTGGTTTGCGAAACTTTGTCCAATCGTTTTAAGTTGGCAGAAAGAATCCCAATTTCTTTTAAAAGTTCCTCTTTTGATCTATGATCATACTTAGGAAAAAGAAATTCTTCGATTACCTGAAATCCTTCCGGAGGAACTGTTTTTCCTTCGTCTTCTTCAAATTCATCTAATGCAGGTCCATTAATCGCTTTTGAAACAACAGGGAAATAATATTCGCTTATCGTTTCTACGCGCTTATAGTTTACATGCGCCAGAAGAAATTGTTTTTGAATTTGTGTCGAAATCGAATCTGATTGTACCAAGAGTTCCAATCGAGCAACATCTTGAATCAGGACCTGAATATCCGATTGAAACAAATTATTTATTTTTTCGTGTTTGGGTTGGTTTTTACAAGAGAAAAGAAGCATCAACAGTAAAAGAAAAAAGAAATTTTTCATAATAAAATTAAAAAATGGGTAGAAAAGCAAAAACCACGAATCCTAATAAGAAACCGTGGATTTTGTAACTATTTAATTTAGAGCTAAATTATCTAGCAAGTCCTTTGATAATTACAATTTGACTAGCTTGATCTTCATTTGGACGATTTGTTCCTCCATCAACTCCTTTATATTTTGTTCCTCTCCAGGTATGTGGTTGAACACTTAATAAAAAGGTATCGTCAATTCCTACTTGTTCCGATACATCAATTAATGCTCCATATTCCCAATCTCCAAATTTAGAAGTTCCTCCAACATTATATTTTGCAGCATCTATAGCGGTACGACGTTGATCTAACTCTACGACAACTTTTAATGCCTTAGTAGCAATATTATATTGATAAATGTAACCGTCATGGGTTTCGTCTCCATATCCATTAGCGTCTTCTTGCACATATACATAGTTTTTTGTCACGCAAATATTATCTGGATTTTGAAATTTTCCGGCAACTCCAGTACGATCATCACCATCAAGGATTACTTGTAACGTTCCTGTCAACGGATTTGCAGCGTCTAAATTTAACTTGTAAACTCTACCATACTTCGTTCTTGAAGCATCAGCATTATTTCCAGTAGTATTTTGTCCTGTAACATTAAAGTAAATTTCACGATCAGCTCCATCGCCTCCTTTTCTATAATCTAAGTCTTCTACTCTACCAAATTTAATTGCTTTTAGCGTATTTACCGATGCGTTAATTTGAGCTCCTGTCATTGTAGTATGATTTTCGATTTTCACAAACGAAACAGTATACGTTTGCCCTACAGCCATATCTTTTTCTCTTTGATTTTCATCTGTTCTTTTCATCATGTATAAAGAACCATTCGCTAAATCACCAACCGTATTGGAAACGTACATAAATACCTGACCTCCATAAGTACCAGAATCATCATCACCTATTACAACAACCGTTTTTCCTGCAAAGGCAGTCTTTTTTAAAGGCAAAGCATTCTCCGCGCTTAATCTTCCTAAGCCCGGCAATTCTTTAGAAACAGCTGCTGACCCAACATCTCCATAAGGATTTAGAGCATGAGTACGAGATTCTTCACCTGATTCACCACTCGTTAAATAAAGTGGACCAAAACCATGTTCAGCGACAGTTGCCATCGTAGCACCACATAATCTCCAAGTTCCTCCATTTGAATTCAACAAATATTCTCCTTTTGTAGGTTTGAATGTTTTGTCTAATGTGATTCTGGAAACTGCAAAGTTATCTTCTTGATTTACTAAAAAAGTAAAAGTTCCATCTGAATTTTTCAACAATCCTGATCCGTCAGCTGAGCCACCAAAAACATAATTTGGACTCCCAGCCAAAACATCATCTGAAGTAATCAGTGAAAAAACTTCTAGGCTTTCAAAACCTGCTTGCTTTTTCAATAATACTGGAGTTACGGATTGGTTAGCTAAAACTACATCCGTAGTTTCATTTGAAGATTTAGCATCATTCTCACAAGAGATTAATGAAGCTAAAAATAACATTGGTAAAATAATTTTTTTCATCTTGGTTGATAGTTTTAAATTCAAGGCAAAGAAATGCACTGAATTTAAACTTCAAATGAACTTAATATTAATAAAAAGCCAAGAGTTCACTAGGGTTTCCACCTCTAAAAAACAATAAATTTACATACTAACGGTAAAGTAATACAATGATAAACTTGAAATAACTTTGACTAGAAAATAATTCAAACTATTTTTCTTTCTTAAGCATTTCTTTATACATTTCAATATTCTCCCTGATTTTTTCATCCATTTCGGGTTCTTTAATATCGGTATGTTTTTCCATTTCTTCCAAAATAATTTTGGCTACAATATAACGGGCCATTTCTTTATCATCAGCAGGAATCACATACCAAGGCGCGTAGTCAGTTGCAGTTTTATTAATTGCTTCTTCGTAATAATGCATATAATCATCCCAATGTTCTCTTTCTTTCAAATCACCGGTTGAGAATTTCCAGTTGTGTTTTTGTTCTTCCAGTCGGCGTAACAAGCGTTGTCGTTGCTCTTCTTTACTTATATGTAAAAAAAATTTCAACATAATCGTTCCGTTTTGAGTAATGTGCTTCTCAAAATTATTGATTTGCTGCATTCTATTTTCCCAAAATGTTTCAGTAATTGCTGAAACGCTATCAATTCCTGGCAAATTTTCATTCATAATATATTCCGGATGCACTCTGGTGACCAAAACGTTTTCATAATGCGATCTGTTAAAAACCGTAAATTTCCCTTTTTCAGGTAAAACCAAATAATGTCTCCACAAATAATCATGTTCTAACTCGCTTGAATTTGGTGTTTTAAAACTATGAACAACCACCCCACGGGAGTTAAATTCCTTAAAAACTTCCCGAATCATACTATCCTTCCCCGAGGTATCCATACCTTGCAAACAGACCAAAACACCATAGCGATTGTGTGCATACATCACATCTTGTATTTCACTCAATTTCGCTTGCACCTTCTCCAGTTTCTCTTCTTTATCATCATCATCGGCTTTGCTAAACAAGTTCGTAGGAATTTGAGACAATTCAATTTTGCCAATCACTTTAAAATCATCGGGTTTTATAGATTTCATAAGAAATAATTTATCTTTGCATCTCAAATATAAGAAATATTAGGGAATTATCCTGATGAATTTCAGAAGCTATTTCCTGCTGTACACTTGTATCTTCCTAGTCCTTAACCTGTTTCAATATCCTGAAACAAATTCAGGACTAGAAAGGATACCGCTTCCATCAGGGCTAGGGCACTTCTTTCCAAAATAAAAAATATGCTACAATTTCAACTCGAATTCCTATTTCAAATCAACGGAATTGGTTCCGCCTCAGGACTCATTCGCAAAGACGATTCCTTATTTATCATCGCTGACAACAGCTCTTTTCTTTACGAATACAACATCAAAGAAAAAGAACTCCATAGAATAAAGCTCTTCGAAAACAGTCAAGAAAACATTCCTAAAAAAGACAAATTCGATTTTGAATCCATAACCCAAAAAGGAAATAAAATATATCTTTTTGGTTCTGGTTCCACATCAAATAGAAACAAACGCATCAGTTACGATCTTACTTCCGCAGCAATAGAAGACAAAGATTTGTCTGCCATTTATGAAAAACTAAAACAAACTGCTTCAATTTCGGATGCAGATTTAAACATAGAGGGCGCTTTATTTCACAACGAAAAATGGTATTTATTTCAACGGGGAAATGGAGCACAATCCAAAAACGGTATTTTTATTTTAGACAAAGAAGGAAATGATATTCGCTTTGTTCCAATCCAATTGCCAGAAATCCAAAATATTGAAGCTACCTTTACCGATGCAATTCTTGTGGAAGATAAAATCTATTTCTTGGCAGCGGTAGAAAACACGACCTCAACCTATGAGGACGGAGAAGTATTTGGAAGTTTCATCGGAGCTTTATCATTAGACACTTTAGAAGTTGCATTTACCCAAAAAATTTCAGAAACCCATAAATTTGAAGGATTAACTGTATTTACACATTCAAAAGAAAAAATCGAATTCTTACTCTGTGAAGATAAGGACACCGAAGCTTTGGAAACAGACATTTACAAATTGACTTTGGATTTAAAAAGAAGTCTATTAGATTAAAAATATTCGTTTCAGTAAAAATACTATAACGTTAAATTTAAATTAAATAGAAACCCAAAATAGATTTCAAATATAAAACGAGGTACTTTTACAGTAAACGAAGCCCTATATTGGCTTCCCAATAATTGATAAAATGACAGACTTAAAAAATAAAAATGCCCTGATTACGGGAGCTGGAAAAGGAATTGGAAAAGCTATCGCTTTGGCCTTAGCAAAAGAAGGTGTAAATGTGATTTTGGTTGCCAGAACACAAGAGGAAATTGACAGCGTAGCTGCAAAAGTACGCTCTCTAAGAGTAAAAGCGCTGGCAATAACCGCTGATGTTGCCGATATCAATTCGGTAAACGCAGCCGTTGAAAAAGCATTGGCAGAATTTGGAACTATTGATATCTTAATCAACAATGCCGGAATAGCAGCTTTTGGAAAATTTTTAGAATTAGAACCAACGGATTGGGAACGCATCATTAAGGTAAACCTGATGGGAACGTATTATGTAACCCGTGCCATTTTGCCCAACATGATCGAAAGACAAATGGGCGATATCATCAATATTTCATCCACAGCAGGATTAAGCGGAAATGCGTTAACAAGTGCCTACAGTGCTTCTAAATTTGCTGTTTTGGGATTAACTGAATCGTTGATGCAAGAAGTCCGTAAGCACAATATTCGCGTGACGGCATTAACGCCGAGCACCGTTGCTACAGATATGGCCAAAGAATTAAAATTGACTGATGGAAATCCGGAAAAAGTAATGCAAGCAGAAGATATGGCCGAATTAATCATTGCACAACTCAAATTAAACCGACGCGTTTTCATCAAAAACAGTAGTATTTGGTCTACGAATCCTTAATTCGTTTTTATTATTAAACATCTAAACTTAAAATAAAAAACCATTAAGAAATTAAGTGATTAAGTCTTACGCTTAATTTTAATCTCTTAATGGTTTAAACTTTATATGACTTATATGGTGAAAAAAATCTTTAATGGTTTAAAAACTTATGTGACTTATATGTTTAGTAATTAAACCAAAGCCGTAACAAAATCCATTCGTACACTTCCATCTTCATCAATTTTTGTCAAATTGATTTTATGTAATGTATTTACTAATTCTGGATTCCAGGGTGTTTTTACTTTTACATAATTTTCCGTAAAACCGTGAATATATCCTTCTTTATTTTCGCTTTCGAATAAAACAGTTCTGTTAGTTCCCAACTGGCTTTCATAAAAAGCACGGCGTTTTTTAACCGATAAACCGCGCATCATTTTGCTGCGTTTGGCGCGAACATTTCCTGGAACAACACCTTCCATTGCTGCTGCTTCGGTATTATCCCGTTCCGAGTATGTAAAAACATGCAAATACGAAATATCCATATCATTCAAGAAATGATAGGTTTCCAAAAAGTGCTCGTCAGTTTCCCCAGGAAAACCAACAATCACATCCACACCAATACAAGCTTGTGGCATGACTTCTCGAATCTTATTTACTCTTTCCGTATATACTTCACGTTGGTACCGACGCTTCATCAACTTTAAAATATCATTGCTCCCGGATTGCAACGGAATATGAAAATGCGGCACAAAAGTCCTGCTTTTCGACACAAATTCTATCGTTTCATTTTTCAATAAATTCGGCTCAATAGAGGATATTCGCAGTCGTTCGATTCCTTCCACTTTATCTAATTCCTGAACTAATTCTAAAAATGTATGTTCGTGTTTTTTATTTCCAAATTCCCCTTTACCGTAATCGCCAATGTTTACTCCGGTAAGCACAATTTCCTTGATATTTTGTTTTGAAATTTCAGATGCATTTTTCAATACATTTTCCAGTTCATCACTTCGCGAAATTCCTCTTGCTAATGGAATCGTACAATAGGTGCATTTATAATCGCAACCGTCCTGCACTTTCAAGAAAGCCCGAGTTCTGTCTCCTATAGAATAACTTCCCACATAAAAATCGGCTTCGGCAATTTCACAGGAATGTACTTCTCCAAAATCATTTTTGGACAAATCATTAATATAATCGGTCAATTTGAATTTTTCAGTTGCACCAAGAACTAAATCTACTCCATCAACAGCAGCTAATTCTTCCGGTTTCAATTGCGCATAACACCCTACTGCCGCGACAAATGCTTTATCATTCAATTTCATTGCTTTTCGCACGACTTGCTTGAACTGCTTATCTGCATTTTCCGTAACCGAACAGGTATTAATCACATACATATCAGCCACTTCTTCAAAATCTACCCGATCAAAACCCTCATCTTGAAGATTACGGGCAATCGTAGAAGTTTCCGAAAAATTCAGTTTGCAACCAAGCGTATAAAAAGCAACTTTTTTTCTGTTTTCCATAATGATAACTCAATTAATGAAATCGTTGTCAAAAAATTGAGTGTGCAAATTTACGAACAAAAAACTTTAAAATGAAATCGTGAATTTACAAAGAAAAAGAACAATTAAAAACTACAACAACTTTCGCAATTGTGGTCATTTTCAAATGTTCAAATTGAATTATTAGCTAATTTTATTCCTTCCTCCACTTTTTAGTTCCCTCAAAAAGGTGTTATAAAACAGCTACTTTTTTTATTTTTATTTTTGACAATCAAATACTTACAACAATTTGATAAATATTTACAAAGACGAAAAGAAAGTTTACAAAGAAAACCCAACAAAAAAAGATAAATTTTTTGTAACTTTTTTCTGCAATCAATAACTAATCTTAAAACCATTTAAAACTTTATTTTATGAAAAAAACCATTCTACATCTTGTACTATTTATTATCACGGTTAATGTTGCCGTTGCTCAGACAAAAACTAACAAAACCGAAACTCCAATTTTGGATCGAGAGTTGTTTTTTGGAAATCCAGAAATTACTGGAGGGCAATTAAGTCCCGACGGAAAATTTATTTCTTTTATGAAGGAATATGAGGGAATAATGAATATTTGGGTCAAAAAAATTGACGAACCGTTTGAAAAAGCTAGACCACTAACTAACAGTAAACGTCCGATGCAAGGCTATTTCTGGTCATACGATGGCAAATACATCTTGTATATTAAAGATGAGAATGGGGATGAAAACATAAATATCTTTGCCGTTGACCCGATAGCATCAGCAGAAGCAAATAAAGTTCCTGTGTCCAGAAATCTAACCCCTCTAAAAGGAATTGCGGCAAGAATAAATTTGGTCAGCAAGAAAAATCCTGATTTGATGATGGTATCATTAAATGAAAGAGACAAGGCTTGGCACGATTTGTACCAACTTAAAATTTCTACGGGCGAACTTACTAAAATATATGAAAACAAGGAAAGAGTTACCGGTTTTACCTTTGATTGGGATGAAAACCTGAGAGTTCTTTCTAAAACTGATGAGAAAGGAACTACCACAGCATATAAAAAAGAAGGGGATAAACTAACTCCAATTTATGAAACATCAGTAACAGAGCAAGCTTATATTGCCAGCTGGACACCAGACAACAAACAAGCCTATTTTGTTAGCAATAAAGGAGATTTAAATCTATCTACTTTGCTTTTAATGAATTTAGGAACTCAAAAAATCACCAAAATAGAAAGCGACCCAAAAAACAAAGTTGATTTTGGTGGGCTTTCCACAAGCGATATAACCCACAAAATTATTTTTACTTCTTATACGGATGATAAAACCACCTACTACTGGAAAGATAAAAACTGGGAATCTAGTTACAAGTTTTTACAATCGAAATTCCCGGGGAGAGAAGTAAGTTTTCAAAGTTTAACAAAAGATGAAAAGAAATTATTGGTAACAATTTCTGGAGATAAATATGCTGCAGAAGTATATTTTTTCAATGTCGACACCAAAGAATTGCTTTTGCAATATGTATCAAGACCAGCTTTAAAAAAGGTAGAACAGTATTTAGCAGCAATGACACCTATAAAATATAAAAGTAGTGATGGTTTAGAAATTTCAGGATATTTAACGCTTCCTGTTGGTTCAAATGGCAAAAATTTACCCGTGATAATGCTAATTCACGGAGGACCAAAAGGACCAAGAGACAATTGGGGCTACAATTCAATCGCCCAATTTTTGGCAAATAGAGGTTATGCGGTTTTGCAACCTAATTTCAGGGCAAGCGGTGGTTATGGAAAAAAATTCCTGAACGCCGGTGATTTGCAATGGGGAAAATTGATGCAAGATGATATTACTTGGGGTGTAAAATATTTAATTGCTCAAGGAATTGCCAATAAAGATAAAGTTGCCATAATGGGCGGTAGTTATGGTGGTTATGCAACTTTGGCAGGACTAGCTTTTACTCCAGACTTGTATGCTTGTGGTGTTGATAATGTTGGTCCAAGTAATCTTTTTACTTTAATAGAATCTATTCCGGCTTATTGGGAAGCTGCAAGAGCTTCATTGTATGGAATGGTTGGTGATCCAAAGACGGAAGAAGGTAAAAAAAGAATGCAAGAAGCAAGTCCGTTGTTTAGTGCAGATAAAATTGTAAAACCTTTATTGATCATTCAAGGTGCAAACGATCCAAGAGTTAAAAAAGCCGAAGCGGATCAAATTGTTGTTGCTTTGAGAGAAAAAGGAAAACAAGTTTCATACCTGCTAGCTGATGATGAAGGCCATGGCTTTAGAAAACCTGTTAATAATATGGCAATGTTCGCTGAAACAGAAAAATTCTTGGCGGGAATTCTTGGTGGAAAATACCAACAAGATATGCCAGAAAATATAGCCAAACGTTTAAAAGAAATAACTGTTGATATTAATATGGTAACGTACGAATCTAAAAAGGAATAATTTTTTTTAAATTAATCAGCGAGAAGGAGTTATTTTTTTTCAACTCCTTCTTGTTTTTTTAATCCGGAAAACCTAACTGCATGCGTTTAAAATCAGCTCTTTAGAATGATGATTTTTAGTTCAAAATAAATCGTCTGACCACCTCAGCCACACCGTGATCATTATTTGAAGCTACAATAACATCTCCTTGATCTCTTAATTCTGGATCTACATTATCTACCCATACCCCTAATCCGGCATATTGGATCATGGTTAAATCATTTCCTGCGTTTCCAACGGCTATGATTTCACTTTGATGAATGTTCAGTTTTTCAGCTAAAAATTTGATGCTGGCACCTTTATCAATCCCGTTTTGTGCTACTTCCAGAAAAAAGGGTTTTGACATACATACGCTCAGATGCGGCATGGCAGCTCTTAAGTCTTTTTCAACTTCTTTGAGATAGGCTGGCTCTTCTAATAAAATACATTTTATGGCTGCCGATTTAACTTCCTCTTTAAAACTAAGGACTTTATTGTGTTCTAAACCGGTGATGTTTTTTTCGATTTCAATGTATTCAGAATCCGTCTCACTCACAATTTTCCCATCAAGGTACGTAATAATATGGGTATTACTTTTTAAACTGTAATCATACAAATCATGAATTTGTTCTTGGGTTAGCGTTTGCTCAAAAATGATTTTATCTTCTTTTAAATCAGTAATCACAGCGCCGTTATATGATATCATATAGGAATTATCCAATTGCAATTCTTTCGCGTAAGCAATCATTGCAGGTGTTGGTCTGCCAGATGCCAAAATAACATAAACTCCCAGTTCTTGGGCCTTAAACAACATTGCTTTATTCTCGTTTGAAATGATATGGTCATCGGTTAACAAAGTGTCATCCATGTCCAAAACTAACATTTTATATTTCATTTTTATTTTTTAAAAAGCAGTATTTCAAATACCGAAAATTCACAAATTATTTTTTAATTTACTTTGATTTTGTCTTGTGTCAAAAATTTGAAGAATACGAATTTCCTTTTCAGAATGAATTTTATAAATGATTTTATAATCTCGTACAATCATTCTTCTATAAGGTTCTCCTAGAAATTCATCCGCTTGAAATTGCTCAACAAAATGAATATTTTTACTTTGAACCACAATATCTCTAATAACGTTTTTTGCTCCTTGAGGAGATTTTAACTTGATAAATTCAAATATTAATTTCAAATCGGCTTTGGCTTGATTATCCCAAAGTATGGTAATTGGCTTTTGCATATTACCACTTCTCGATTTCTTTTTCTAGATCTTCAATAGTTGTATATTTTCCTGATGAAATTCGTTCATCAGCTTCTTTAACCATATTGATGTATTCTTCTTTGTCAACTGGATAACCACTAATAGTATGAGCAACAACTTCTTTATCTAAAACAGATTTAAGCGCTATTATTTTTTTTAGTTTACTTTCATCATTAATATGAAGCAACCAATCCATCAATTCTATTTTCTTTGCAGCTATGTCCATCTTACAGAGTTATTTGATTAACAAATATACAAATTTAAATACTCATTCTGAATTCTTCAATAACGGGATTCACTTTTGAAAACTCGGTTTCCTGAACAAACAATTCCACTGCCAAGCCGGAATTTCCAAAACCTCCTAATCGAGCTGATTGTATATTATTTTTTAAAACGGTATCTACTCCTATTGCTTCAATTCTCTTTTGTAACGCTAAAGCTAAAATTTCACTTCCCGAAAACACTTTCATTAATCCCATCTTATTCTTTATTTAATTATTTATTACCATTTTCTTCATCCCCTTCTTGTTCCTCGAAGTCATCTCCAACTTCAGGTTCGAAATCTTCTTCCTCCTCAAAATCTTCATCTCCTTCTTCGTCTTCATTTCCTTCTTCGTCTTCATTTCCTTCTTCGTCTTCATCCTCTTCATCGGCATCAAATTCAAATTCAAAAGGCTCCACTAGCATTTTTTCAGCAAGGACTTCTATTCGTTCTGTCAATTGTTCCGAAAAAATAATACGTTGGGTTCTTACAATGCTATTCGAAATACGCATGATTTTAGTTTCATGACGCAATTTCAAGATTGGGTCTGCATCATCAAGGATAAACATTTTCAATCGGTTTACATTAAAACCTGCTGTTGTGAACATTTCACTCAACCTGTTTGGAGTCCCAATCAACACATCAATTCCGCTAGAAATATAATTCTTATCGTACTCCATATCCCCTTTATCATGAACACCATAGACTTCTAAATTAGAATTCTTTCCGTATTTTTCAAAAAGCGATTCCATTTCCAATACTTTGGCTTTGCCTTCGACAATAATCAACGCCCGCGGTGATTCTTCGGTTGCGCCTGCCAGTCTCTGGATTACATTCAGCACAATTGTTGTCGATTTCCCGCTTCCTTTTGGTGCAATAATGATACAATCCGAACCACTTTTCATTGTCGAAAATGTTTCTTTTTGCATTGCATTGGCCTCGTTCAAACCGTTTTCAATTAAGGCTTCTTGTAACGCTTCGTTTATTTTTTTTAGTTTCATTTATTTTAGATTGAAAGATTTAAATATTCAAAAATTAAAGGAGTACTCCATGAATTTTTAAATTATTTAATCTTTAAATTATTTAATTATTTCGATGCAAATAATTTCACATCATTCTCGGAAATTTCGCTTCCGCCAAGGATAATCAAGCGTTCCACTACATTTCGTAATTCACGGATGTTTCCTGTCCAATCGTAATCTTGCAATAAATGGATCGCTTCTTTTGAGAACTTTTTTATAGCATTTCCTTGCTCAGAAGCAATTTTATCTGCAAAATATGAAATCAACATTGGGATATCATCTCGCCTGTCATTCAACGATGGAACTTTTATCAGGATAACAGCCAAACGATGGTATAAATCCTCACGGAAACGCCCTTCGGCAATTTCTTTTTTCAAATCTTTATTGGTCGCTGCTACGACGCGAACATCGACTTTAATATCTTTATCTGCTCCCACTCTGGTAATCATGCTTTCCTGTAAAGCACGCAATACTTTGGCTTGCGCCGAAAGACTCATATCACCAATTTCATCCAAGAAAATAGTTCCTTTATCTGCAGCTTCAAATTTTCCAGCACGGTCTTTCACTGCCGATGTAAATGCTCCTTTTACGTGACCGAATAATTCACTTTCTATCAACTCCGATGGAATAGCAGCACAATTCACTTCGATTAAAGGAAAGTTAGCTCTTTGACTTCTTTCGTGTAATTGATGTGCAACAAGCTCTTTTCCGGTTCCATTTGGTCCCGTAATTAAAACTCGAGCTTCGGTTTGGGCAACCTTATCAATCATTACATTGATGTGATTAATAGCGTCGCTTTCGCCAATCATTTCGTAGTTTTTACTGACTTTTTTCTTCAGAATTTTATTTTCAACTACGAGTTGTTTTTTATCTAAAGCGTTGCGAACCGTATTCAACAATCGATTTAAATCCGGTGGTTTTGAGATGTAATCAAATGCACCCAAACGCATCGTATTGATAGCCGTTTCCATATCACCATGACCGGAAATCATAACCATCGGAATTTCGGGTTTGATTTTTTTGACGGCTTCCAGAACCTCAACACCGTCCATTTTTGGCATTTTGATATCGCACAAAACCAAATCGTAATCGTTGTTTTTTATTTTTTCAAAACCTGAAGCACCGTCTTCGGCTGCTTCAACCTGATAGGTGTCGTTTTCTTCGGAGAGTATTTTTGTGAGCACTCTTCGAATAGCGGCCTCGTCTTCTATGATTAGTATTTTTGACATATTTTTATTTTTTTAGCCCCGATTGAAGTGGAAATCCTTTTTATTTTTTCTTTAAAAATAAAAAGATTGCAACGGAAAGCGGGAAATAGCTCCATAAATTAATTAAATTTTAACGGAAGCGGAAACAAACCAAAGTATTAATATTTCAACCATCGGTATAATTCGTTCCATGTTGGTTTTTTGCCGTACATGAGTATCCCTACTCGGTATATTTTGGCGGCAAACCAAACCACTGAAAAGAAGGTGCCGAATAATAGTGTTATTGATATTGCGATTTGCCACCAAGGTACGCCAAACGGGATTCGCATGAGCATAACGATGGGTGATGTGAGCGGAATCATTGAAAAAACAACTGCAATTGTCCCATGTGGATCATTTATAACGGTAAAAAAACCAATGTAAACACTCAACATTAATGGCATGATGATAGGCAAAAGAAATTGTTGTGAGTCAGTTTGATTGTCGACTGCCGCTCCAATTGCTGCGTAAAACGAACTGTACAGAAGATACCCGCCAATGAAATAAATCACAAATCCAATCAAGATACTTGCAATGGGTAAATTCCATAATTCCTTAATATACATTTGCGCGGTTCCGGCAAATTCTTGTTGGGCGGTATGCATTAATTCGGGTGAAATTCTAGCGGTTGGTCCAACATTTACACCAAAAAATAGTGACGCAGCAAACATTAACGATAATCCGATAGCTGCCCAAATGACGAATTGCAATAATCCTGCTAATGCCGTTCCTACAATTTTCCCCATCATCAATTGAAATGGTTTTACGGAGGAAATGATGATTTCAACAATTCGGTTCGTTTTTTCTTCGATAACGCTTCGCATCACCATGTTGCCGTAGATGATAATGAACATCATAATAAGATAGCCAAAAGCACCACCAATCCCGATTTTTATTTCGTTAAGTCCTTTTACACTTTCTTCGCCCGATGCTTTTGTTAAGCTGATATTGACTTTAGATTCTGCATTTTTTATCGCTAATGTATCGAGATGTGCATTTTCCAGATTAGTTTTGGTCAACTTTTTTGCAATAATTTCCTGAATATTTTCGATGAAAGAAATACTCGGACTGTTGTTTGAAATAAATTGTATCTTATTTTCAAAATCATTTGTGTTTTTTTCTTTTGGGATATATAACAATCCTTCGTAGCTTTCATTAGTGATACTATCTTTAAGAAATTTTAAATCTATCTGAGACAAATCGAGATATTTAAATTCCCCGTTCATAGTATTTTTCGAAGTGAATTCCTTGACAAACAAACCCGATTCATCGTGAATGGCGATTCGTTTGGTATCCGCTTTCATGGAGCTTAAATAGCCCACAAATGCGGCTATTCCCACAAACAATAGTGGACTCAGAAAAGTCATTACTATGAAAGACTTATTACGAACTTTGGAAATAAATTCTCTTTTTATGATTAATGCTATGATAGACATTTTAGTTTATTAGATGATTAGACATTTTAGATTATTAAAATTATAAACTTTTAGATTTTCTAAAAACCTAAGAAGTCTAAGGAAGTCTATTTACTTACTGTTTGTATAAAAATATCATTTACACTGGGTATTTTTTCTACAAAGTGCGTCACTTGTCCGCGTTGTGTCAGAATATTTAACAACTCGTTTGGCGTGGCACTCCCCAATTGAATTTCTAGTTTTAATTCGTTGTTAAGCGATTTGAAATTAGCAGGACCAACCGTAAATTTTTGCGTAATATCATACATCAAACCTTCTACATTATCCGATAAAACACCCACCTCGTAACTATTGGTTTTAAATTGTCTTTTGACATCATCTAGTTTTCCTTCAATCAATTTATTCGACTTATGAAGTAAAGCAATATGATCGCACAATTCCTCCACACTTTCCATACGATGTGTCGAGAAAATTATGGTAGCTCCATTTTCTCGCAGCGCAAGAATTTCATCTTTAATAATATTGGCATTTACGGGATCAAAACCAGAGAACGGCTCATCAAAAATCAACAGTTTTGGTTTGTGTAACACGCATACCACAAACTGAATTTTTTGTGCCATTCCTTTAGAAAGCTCCTGGACTTTCTTGTTCCACCATCCTTGAATTTCCAATCTGTCAAACCAATATTCGAGTTGTTTCTTGGCCTCAGCCTGGGAAAGTCCTTTCATTTGAGCCAAATACAAGCATTGCTCCCCCACTTTCATCGTGTTGTACAATCCTCTTTCTTCGGGCAAATACCCTATGTATTGAACATGTTTGGGTTGCAGTTTTTCACCGTCCAAAATAATTTCGCCGCTATCCGGTAATGTAATTTGGTTTATTATTCGGATAAGAGATGTTTTCCCTGCGCCGTTTGGGCCTAAAAGCCCGTAGATACTTCCCTTTGGAACAGTTAATGAAAGCTCGTTAAGCGCCACATAATCACCGTATTGCTTGACGACTTTATTAACTTCAAGTATATTACTCATGCTAAATTTTTAATTGGTGTAAAAGTAAATAATTAGTACCGAAATAGTTATAATTGTTACATAAAAAACCCACCCTTGTTTTTTTACCAGGATGGGTTTTTTTATTTATTTTACAACAAACGGAATAAATTACGTCTGTATTACGAAAACATATCTTTTACTTTTTCGAAAAATGATTTATCTGACTTTTCAGGATTTGGAATAAAATTCTCATCCGTTAAGGCATTTTCAAAAAATAGTTTTTGTTCTTTATTCAATGTTTTTGGAGTCCAAACATTCACATGTACTAACAAATCGCCATTACCATAACCATTGATATTTGGAATTCCTTTACCTTTTAATCTAAGAATTTTACCAGACTGAATTCCTTCTTCCAGCTTAATTCTTACTTTACCGTTTATCGCTTCGATGTCCTTAGAAATTCCAAGAACAGCTTCAGCAAAACTGATGTATAAATCATAATGCAAATTCTCCCCTTCACGTTTCAAGAATTCATGTTCCAGTTCTTCAATGGCAACAATTAAATCTCCTGGAATACTATTTCCCGGAGCATCATTTCCTTTGTTAGACACTTTCAATTGCATTCCGTCAACTACACCCGCAGGAATTTTGATTGAAACGGTTTCGTCTTCAAGAATCATGCCTTGTGAATCCGCTTCTGCTGGTTTTCTATCTAAAATCTGACCAGAACCTCCACAAGTTGGACAGGTTGAAGCAGACTGCATTCTACCCAAAATGGTATTGGTAACTCTCATCACCTGACCTTGACCGTTACAAGTAGAACAGGTTTTATAGGAAACACCCGGAGCCTGCACTTTGCGTTTTACCTTTACTTTTTTCTCAACACCATTGGCAATTTCTTCCAATGTCAGTTTTACTTTGATACGTAGGTTGCTTCCTTTAGCACGACGAACTCCGCCACCGCCACCGCCTGAAAATCCTCCGAAACCACCACCGAAGATATCACCAAACTGACTGAATATGTCATCCATATTCATTCCGCCGTGACCACCTCCGCCAAAACCACCTGAACCATCAAATGCTTGATGACCGTATTGATCATATTTAGCTTTTTTCTGAGCATCACTTAACACTTCATATGCTTCGGCTGCTAATTTGAATTTTTCTTCTGCCGATTTGTCTCCAGGATTTTTGTCAGGATGATGTGCTATTGCTTGTTTTCTGTATGCTTTTTTAATTTCAGCAGCATCGGCATTTTTTGAAATGCCTAATATTTCGTAAAAATCTTTTTTCATTTTTATTTTTTTATGTCGTACAGATGCGGTTTATCGCGTCTCTCTCACTAAAAGATGCGATAAATCGCTTCTCTACTACTACTGCCCTATAACCACTTTAGGAAAACGAATAATTTTGTCTCCCAATTTGTATCCTTTTTCAAGAATATCAACAATTTTCCCTTTCATTTTCGGAGCGGGAATTTGCGTTATTGCTTCAGCAAAATCGGCATCAAAAACATCACCAGCCTTAATCTCAACTTGTTCTAATCCTTTGGAAACTAAAGTATTTTTTAATTTTTCATGGATAAGTTCAACACCTTTCAATAAAAGTTCATCTTCTGATTTGCTAATTTCCACCAAAGCTCTGTCAAAATCATCTAAAACAGGAAGCATTGCAAGTAAAACCTCTTGGTTAGCTGTTTTAAACAACTCAATACGCTCTTTTGTAGTTCTTCGTTTGTAATTTTCAAATTCAGCAAATAAACGTAAATACTTATCTTTTTCCTTCGCTAAGTCTTGAGTTAATTGCTCTTCTACACTTAATTCCTCAATAATAAGCTGTTCTCCGTTCGCATTATTTTCTAATGTTACTTCATCTATTTCTTGATCGATTTCTGTATTTTCAGTAGTCATATTACTTATATTTTTAAAAATATTCTTAAACTTCATTTTTTATTCTTTTCTATGGATTGCAAAAGTACTGCCAATTCTTTTAAAATGTCAAATTGTCACTCTTTTATAAAAACACCCCTTAATTTTCATTTTATTCTTTGTAAAACAAAGACCTCTGTATTATATAAATTTTAATATAATTTTATGATTATCTCTATATAGTTTGCATACATTTGTATAAGTTTTTTTTAAGTATAAAATAAAAACGAAAGGTTCCCTAAAAAATTATTAATTCACCATTGTATTATATTAAAAAAAGCTTCGTTTTTAAACGAAGCTTTTTTTATGCTGTAAAGTCATAAAACTATGAAAGTACCACCAATAAATTTTCAAAATCAAGCGAAACCTGTTCTCCCGTAATTAGATTTTTAAGCGAATAACTTTCCGATGCCATTTCCTGTTCTCCGATTATCACTGCATAAGGAATTCCTCGTTTATCCGCATGCTGAAATTGCTTCGCCAACTTTGTATTATCAGGATACAATTCTACTTTTACTCCTGAAGCTCTCAATTTCTGAATGGCTTGCAACGCATACAAAGCTTCTTTATCGCCATAATTAATAAATAATGCTTTAGAAGTTGCCGTAACTGTTTCCGGAAATAAATTCAGCTCTTCGACGACCAAATAAATTCGGTCTAATCCGAATGAAATTCCCACGCCGCTCATATTTTTCAATCCAAAAATCCCGGTCAAATCATCGTATCGACCTCCACCTCCAATGGAACCCATTGCAACCGATTTTGGCGGGGCCACTTCAAAAATAGCTCCTGTATAATAATTTAATCCTCTCGCTAATGTTACATCTAAATCTAAAATGGAATTACTCAATCCCAATTTGATTACATTCTCACAAATAAAACGCAATTCTTCCACTCCTTTCATTCCTTCTTCTGATTCAGAAAGCAGTACAGAAAGTTGCGTTATTTTCTCCGAAATAGTTCCGGTAAAACTGAAAAGCGGCTGTACTTTTAGGATGGCTTTTTCAGAAATCCCTTTTTCCATCATTTCTTTCTTCACACCATCCTCACCTATTTTGTCCAGCTTGTCCAGAGCTACTGTAAAGTCAATTAATTTATCTGATGCACCAATCACTTCGGCAATTCCCGATAATATTTTTCTATTGTTAATTTTGATGGTTACCCCTTTTAAACCCAATGCGGCAAAAACAGTGTCATATAATTGTACCAACTCCACTTCTTGCCACAACGATTTAGAGCCTACCACATCAGCATCACATTGAAAAAATTCTCTGAAACGCCCTTTTTGTGGACGGTCTGCACGCCAAACGGGTTGTATTTGGTAGCGTTTGAATGGAAATTCAATTTCGTTTTGGTGTTGTACAACGTATCGAGCAAACGGAACGGTTAAGTCATAACGCAACGCTTTTTCGGAAATACTTGAAGTCAGTTTGGTACTGTCTTTATTTTCTAAATTAGTTGCATTGGCTTTCGCCAAATAATCGCCGGAATTTAATATTTTGAAAATCAAGCGATCGCCTTCTTCTCCGTATTTCCCCATTAAGGTTTCGGAGTTTTCGAATGAAGGTGTTTCTATAGGTTGGAAACCGAATTTCTCGAAATTACTTTTTATAATCTGAATGATATATTGACGTTTTGCCACCTCAGTTGGGGAAAAATCTCTTGTGCCTTTTGGAATGCTCGGTTTTGATGCCATTGTTGATTTACAAATTACGAATTATGAATTACGAATTTAAAAAAACTATCAAACAACTTAAAATCGCAGATCGGAATTCTAAAATTGTAATTCTTTGCAAATATCTTACTTTTTAAAATAATTCTTTCTAAAAAAATTCGCATTTTATTTCCCGAATCCTTAGCCCGGATTGGAGCGGAAATTAAGCGCTAAAAATAATATTATTTTCTTGGCAAAAAGAGCGACCAAAGGAAGCTCCTTTTTGACAATTGAAAATACATTATTTTTAATGCTTGATTGTAACGAAAGCTGGAAATAGCTCCTAAAAATAAATTAGTTTTTTAGAAAAGAAAATTTGTAACAAAAATTGTATTTTCGTGTCAAATAGGAACTATGCTAAAATTATTCAAAGAAAATATTCGGATCGCTTTAGGATCTATCAAAACGCAGTTGTTAAGGACCATTCTTACGGTTTTGATAATTGCTATTGGAATTACCGCATTGGTTGGAATTTTGACTGTTGTTGCTGCTTTAGAAAACACGATTTCATCTGATTTTGCTTCCATGGGAGCCAACACTTTTAATGTCAGTCAGTACGAAAATACGGCTCGAAGACAAGGCGGTGAGGAACGAAAAATCATAAATCCAATCATTTCCTACCCGGAAGCCGTTGCTTTCAAAAATAAATATAAATATCCTTTTACCGAAACTTCGCTTTCTTTTACGGCTACAACTACTGCCGAAGTGAAGTATGAAGGGGCTAAAACGGATCCTGAAAATGCAATTGTTGGAGTCGACGAATATTTCATGACTAATTCCGGTTTAGAAACAAGTTCAGGGCGAAATTTTACTGGATTTGATATTCAAAACAATGCTTATGTATGTGTTGTTGGTTCTGATTTCGAGAAGGGATTACTTAAAGATGTTAACCCAATTGACAAAATTATATCTATTAGAGGAGCCCGATTTAGAGTTATTGGCGTTTTAAAAGAAAAAGGAGCCACTTTTGGCAACAAGCAAGATTTAAGGATTTTGATTCCTATTCAAGTAGCACGTTCCCTGTTTACAGCACCAAATATAAATTACACGACAAGCGTCATGGTTTCTAGAAAAGAATTGCTGGATCAAGCAATTGACAACGCCATAAGCACGATGAGAAGTGTTCGCAAATTAAGTCCGGTAAAAGACAATAATTTTGGAGTAGTTCGAAGTGACGACCTAATTAATCGAATCTTGGGAATTACCAAATATCTTGGACTTGCATCTTGGCTAATTGGCATCATTACCGTTTTTGGATCTTCGATTGCTTTGATGAATATTATGATTGTTTCCGTGACCGAGCGCACTCGAGAAATAGGTGTTCGTAAGGCATTGGGCGCTAAAAAAATAACAATTGCCGTTCAATTTTTTATAGAAACTTTATTAATTGGTCAATTAGGCGGTTTGGCAGGAATAATTTTTGGAATATTAATTGGTTTTGGCATTGCGACAGCCATGAATTTTGTTTTTGTAATTCCATGGGGAGCCATAACAGCAGCTTTTATTACGAGTTTTCTTGTAGCAATATTTTCCGGTTTATATCCTGCTGTAAAAGCGGCTTTATTGGATCCGATTGAGGCTTTGCGATATGAGTAGTTTTTAGCATTATTGCGAGGAACGAAGCAATCACATACTGTATTATCCAATTATTTTGGGCGTGACCCCATTAAAAAAAGGGGCTAACTCATCATACATGCAAGTTGCCCCTTTTTTTAAGGCGGTCGGGTCATCCGCATTACAAGGTAATTTGCTCCTACCCCTTACGCACACCCTACTAAACCATAACTTTTGCTTGTAACAATTAAGCTAAATGTGATTGCTTCGTTCCTAGCAATGACAACTAATCATCCTGTCATTTCCATAAATATCTTTTTGCAATTCGATGTTTTTGAAATTCATTTTTTCGAGCAACTCCACCATTTCTTTTGCTAGATATTGATTAATTTCAAAAAATAACTTCCCGTTTTCTGAAAGGTTTTTTTGAGCCAATTCCGCTATTTTTCTATAAAAAATCAACGCATCATTATCTTCTACAAAAAGAGCCAAATGGGGTTCGTTGTCCAAAACATTTTTCTTGATTTCCTCTTTTTCCAAATTTCGAACATAAGGAGGATTGGAAACGATAATGTCAAATTGCTGTTTCAAATCTTCGGTATCAAGAATGTTTTGATTGCTAAAAGTAATCTTTACGTGATTGAGTTCTGCATTTTTTTGGGCAGTAACCAAAGCTTTTTCAGAAATATCTACAGCGTAAACCTGTGAATTCGGAATGTTTTTTGCCAATGAAATAGCAATGCAGCCGCTTCCTGTTCCAATATCAAGAATTTTTAAATCTTTGGATTTCTTACTCTCTGAACTACTTTTGATAATCCAATCCACTAGTTCTTCGGTTTCCGGTCTGGGAATTAAAACGTTTTCATTGACTTCAAAATCCAATCCATAAAAACTAGTTTTACCCAATAAATACTGAATCGGAATTTCTTTTTTTAATTGTTCCAAAATTAAGTTCCAATCCACACTTTCTTCTTCTGAAAAATTAAGATCAGGATGCAAAGCCAAGTCTATTCTCTTCAATTGCTTTTTTTCTTCAAGAACCAAATAGAAAAAACTTTCCGCTTCACCCGCATCATAGATCGGAGTGAGTTCTTGAATAAATTGGCTTCTGTATTCTTTTATTTTCATTGGTTTTATACTATTCGTTATTCCAAATTGAATATTCAGGTTTGTGATTCGAAATTCGTTATTCAAAATCGAATATTCAACATTAAAAAAATTTAAAGTTTGAATAAGGAATGTTGAACAACGAATTTTGAAGTTTTTACAACGCTTTCAACATCCAAACCGGACATGAAGTATGACCAGTGCTTCCCATAGGCGAACAAATATATTCGAAGCCCGTTTTTTTATAGAGTTTCTGTGCATCGAGCATGAAAGGCATCGTTTCCAAATAACATTTTTCGAAACCAAAATCCTTAGCGCTTTGCAAGCATTTAGCCATCATTTGGCTTCCTATTCCCAAACCTCGTGTTTCTGGCAAAAAATACATTTTTTGCAATTCACAAATAGTCGCCGCTTCACTTTCAAGTTGAGCCACTCCAGCGGAACCAATAATTCTGCCTTGTTTTTCAACGACGTAATAAACCGATTTTGGCTTGCTGTATTCCTCAAACATTAAATCCAAATAAGGATCTTCATAAGCCGTTCCCACTTTAGGAATATTCAATTCGTCAAAAACAGCTCTAATCAATGCTGCAACTGCACTATTGTCCTCTTTTTTTATTTTTCTAATACGGTAATTTTCCATTTTTTAACAGGTCTAATTTTACTCACAAAAATAGAAATTGTTTAATGTAATTTTCGAAAGTTTAAAAACAAATCGAGAAATTTCGGGGCTAAACTCAAAAACAACTACTTTTGCATAGTGAGTACACAGGAAAAATACATCAAACGTTGCATCGAATTGGCCAAAAATGGCTTGGGAACAACCTATCCCAATCCTTTGGTTGGAAGTGTAATAGTTTACCACGGTAAAATCATCGGCGAAGGCTGGCATAAAAAAGCAGGAGAACCACACGCCGAAGTAAATGCGATAAAATCTGTGAAAGACAAATCGCTTTTGAATAAATCGACTATTTACGTGAGTTTAGAACCGTGCAGCCATTTTGGAAAAACACCACCTTGTTGTGATTTGATTATAAAAAATGGAATCCCAAATGTTGTTATCGGAACTGTTGACCCGAATGAAAAAGTAGCTGGAAATGGCATCAAAAAATTAATCGAAGCTGGAATACATGTTACCGTTGGTATTCTTGAGACCGAATGCAATAAACTGAATAAACGCTTTTTTACTTTTCATGAAAAGAAAAGACCGTACATAATTTTGAAATGGGCCGAAAGTAAAGATGGGTTTATCGCTCCTTTACAAAAATCAGAAAAAAAACCAGTTTGGATTACCAATCAGCATTCACGACAATTGGTGCATAAATGGAGAAGTGAAGAACAAGCCATTCTTGTAGGAACCCAAACCGTTATTGATGATAATCCAAAATTAGATGTGAGGGATTGGATCGGTACTAATCCTATTCGGGTGGTTTTAGATCAAAACAATCGCATTTCAAACGAACATTATCTATTTGACAGCAACGTTAAAACAATCGTGTTTTCGAAATTAAAACCTGCAGTTGAAAAAGAAAATATTATCTTTGAAGTAATTGATTTCAAACAAAACATAGCAACGCAAATCACTGAAATACTTTATAAACATCAAATCCAATCCGTAATTATTGAGGGAGGAAGACAAACGATACAGACCTTTATAGATTGCAATCTTTGGGACGAAGCGCGTATTTTTATTGGAAGCACTCTAATTAAAGAAGGGATAAAAGCACCAATATTGGTTAGAAAATCGTTCGAAAAACTTTTAATTGGTGATGACGAACTAATACTATCTAAAAACGATGATTAATACTATTATTTTTGATTTTGGAGATATATTTATCAATCTGGATAAACAAGCTACTGTGGATGGCCTAAAAAAATTAGGTTTAAAAGAATGGAATGATGACTTAGACCACTTAAACATTCAGTTTGAAATGGGACAAATCTCAAGAGAAAACTTTCTTTTTGGTATTCAAAAACACCTCCCAAATGCAAGTATTAAAGAAATATTAGCCGCTTGGAATGCGATTCTTTTAGACTTCCCGCTTTACCGTTTGGAATTTCTTCAAATGCTCTCCAAAAAATACCGCTTATTTTTACTAAGCAACACCGACTCAATTCATATAGAAACTTTCGAACAGAAAGTCGGTGTTTCCTTTTACAGTGATTTTTACCAATGTTTCGAAAAAGTATATTTTTCTTTTGAAGTTGGAATCAGAAAACCCAGCACTGAAATTTTCAATTACGTACTAAACAACCATGAATTGTCTCCAAAACGAACTTTGTTTATCGATGATAAAAAAGAAAATACGGATGCTGCGCATGAGTTAGGAATAGACGTTTGGCATCTAAAAGTGGGCGAAGAAGATATTGTCGATTTATTTGACAAAAAAATAATTTAGAAAACAATACCTTTTGGAATTTAAAGATACGTACAATACCATTGAATTTTCCCCTTCAGCAGTATTATTCAAAGAAAAAAACAGCAAATTCTTTGGTTATGCTTTCCCCATTCAGTCCGAAGACCAAGTAAAACCCATTATAGACAGTTTACGAAAAGAACACCCTATCGCGGGGCATTTTTGCTATGCCTATCAAATAGGTGCTGATATGATAAATTATAGAGCAAATGACGATGGAGAACCAAGTAATAGCGCAGGGATGCCAATTTATGGCCAAATTCAGTCATTTTCTGTTACCAATATCCTGATTGTAGTGGTGCGCATTTTTGGAGGAGTTAAATTGGGCGTCGGAGGATTGATCTCTGCTTATAAAACTACTGCCCAAATGATTCTGCAAACTTGTAAAATAGTCGAAAAAACAATTGATATTCATTTTATAATCACATTTGATTACGTCAATATGAATAAAGTAATGCGAGTAATCAAAGAAAAAAAATTAGAAATTGTAACTCAGGAAATGGAAATAAATGAAATATTTGAACAGCCGACAGGAAAAATCGAGATAAAAACTCGAAAAAAAAATGCCGAAATAATTTTCGACATTTTTAATTCTATTTTTGAAATCAACATAAAAAGGCTCTAATTTCTACAAAAAAAAATCTCTCTGATAAGTTATTCGATAGTTTTTAACAAATCTAAAATGTAATCCGGTGGAGCCATTGGACGACCCGTTTTTAAGGACACGAAAACTAATATAAATTGGGCTGTTGTTAATAACTCTTCTGATTCATTATAAATAGCGCAATCAAATTCTATCTTCACAGAGCTCTGACTTTTAAAAACGGTATGAACAGTAAGCAACTCATCATATCGAGCTGATTTTTTATAATTTATATTCATTGAAACAATAGGAAGAGCGATACCACTTTCTTCCATGCTTTTATAAGAAATCCCTTTGTGTCTCAGCCATTCTACCCTTCCTATCTCAAAATAAGGGATATAATTTCCATGATAAACGACGCCCATTTGGTCTGTTTCTGAATAGCGAACCCGAACTTGAATTTGATGATCTTTCATTAATTATTTATTAAAAATTTAAATTTATAAAGCTCCTTACAACATTAATTTATAAAATTATTACCTATTATATTTTTTTTTACAGAAAATTGTTCACATATTTGTTACCCTGAAAAATATTAGAAACACACTCTTTTTTTTGTAGGATAATAAATACCCAAATAAAAATAATTTAACCGAATCTATGAACAAAACTGCTCAATCAGTATGGGAAAACTGTTTGTCTTTTATAAAAGACAACATTCAGGATCAAGCTTATAAAACTTGGTTCGAACCAATCAAATCAGTTGAACTTACCGATAACGCATTATATATTCAAGTTCCTAGCAAATTCTTTTATGAATGGTTAGAAGAACACTACGTGAAATTATTAAAAGTGGCACTTACTAAAGAACTTGGAAAAAACGCTAAGTTACTTTATAAAATCAGAATGGAAAACACTTATGGTAACAAACAACCGTTTACGGAACAATTACCTAGTGCCAATAGAGTCCCTATGAAGCCTCAAGAAGTTGATGCTCCATTCAAGAATTTAAACCCAGAGTTAAAAAATCCATTTGTAATTCCAGGAATTCGTAATTTAAAAATTGAATCTCAACTGAATGCGAATTATAGTTTTGATAATTTTCTTGAAGGAGACTCTAATAGATTAGCCAGATCTGCTGGGATGGCAGTTGCCAACAAACCAGGCGGAACATCTTTTAACCCATTATTGATTTTTGGCGGTGTTGGTCTGGGAAAAACACATTTAGCACATGCTATAGGTGTTGAAATAAAAGATAAATATCCGGACAAAACGGTTTTATACATTTCAGCTGAAATATTTACCCAACAGTACATTGATTCGGTAAAGAAAAATAACCGAAATGATTTCATTCATTTCTATCAATTAATAGATGTATTAATCATTGATGATGTTCAATTCCTTTCGGGAAAATCGGGAACTCAAGATGTGTTTTTTCACATATTCAACTATTTGCATCAAAATGGAAAACAGGTAATTTTGACTTCAGACAAAGCACCAGTTGACATGCAAGATATCGAACAACGTTTATTATCTCGCTTCAAATGGGGATTGTCTGCTGAATTGCACCAACCGGATTACGAAACCAGAATTTCTATACTGAAAAATATATTATACAGAGATGGTGTTGAAATACCGGAAGAAATTATTGAATACGTTGCCCGTAATATAAAATCGAATGTACGAGAACTTGAAGGAGCAATTATTTCCTTGATTGCACAATCGTCTTTCAACAAGAAAGAGGTTACGCTGGAACTTGCTAAAAGTGTCGTTGAAAAATTCGTCAAAAATGTAAAACGAGAAATTTCGATTGATTACATACAAAAAATTGTTTCTGATTATTTTCAATTGGATTTAGAAACACTTCAATCTAAAACTAGAAAAAGACATGTAGTACAAGCTAGACAGTTAGCTATGTTTTTTGCTAAAAGATTTACAAAAGCATCTTTGGCTAATATTGGTTCGCAAATTGGTGATCGGGATCATGCTACCGTATTACATGCTTGTAAAACTGTCGATAATTTGATGGCTACCGACAAACAATTCAAAAAATTTGTGGATGACATCAATAAAAAATTAACATTATAAAAGCAGTATGCCTATAAAAATCTTAATGGTTTGTTTAGGAAATATTTGTCGGTCACCCTTAGCTGAAGGAATATTGGCTTCGAAACTTCCAAAAAATAAATTCAAAGTAGATTCAGCAGGAACAGGTTCATGGCACATCGGTCGTTCCCCTGATGATCGCTCCATTGCTGTTGCAAAAAAATACAATCTGGATATTTCAACACAAAAAGGAAGACAATTCAGTACTAGTGATTTTAACTCTTTCGACTATATATTTGTAATGGATAATGCCAATTACGATGATGTAATGCAACTTGCCCAAAACCAAGAACAAAGGGAAAAAGTTCATCTTGTATTAAATGCTTTATTTCCTGACGAAAATGTAGATGTCCCCGATCCTTACTTTGGTTTACCAAATGGTTTTGAAATTATTTACAATATGTTAGATGATGCGTGCAATGTTATTGCCAAGCAATTAATAGCCAAACATCGTTAACAAATTGAGTTTAAAAAAGTAACCCGTACAATCAGCTTTAGAAATATTAAATTACACCCATGAAATCAACTACTCCTTTAGGAAAACTATATTTAATCCCTACCACGATGGGTGATTGTGACCCTATGGATGTTTTACCACAGACTATAAAAAGAAGTATTGATTTTATTGATTATTATATTGTTGAGAATGATAAAACAGCTCGTAAATCCATCAAAGAAGTTAGTCCCGAGAAGAAACAATCAGAGCTAAAGCTTTTTGTTTTGAACAAACACACCGAAACGAAAGAACATTTAGATTTTATCAAACCTTTATTGGAAGGTAAAAATGTAGGTTTAATGAGTGAAGCGGGTTGTCCCGGAGTGGCAGATCCCGGTGCTGTGATTGTAAAATTAGCCCATGAAAAAGGAATCCAGGTTATTCCTTTGGTAGGTCCTTCATCTATTCTTTTGGCCATGATGGCATCAGGAATGAACGGTCAAAGTTTTACGTTTCATGGCTATTTACCTATCGAAAAAGAGGAAAAGAAAGCCAGTTTTAAAACCTTAGAGAGGGTATCTTTCGAAAAAAATCAATCTCAGATTTTCATCGAAACTCCATATCGCAACAATAAATTACTAGAAGATTTAGTACAAACACTCCATCCAGAGACACATTTATGTATCGCTACTGATATCACCTTACCAACAGAATATATCAAGACTAAGAAAATTGCAGTTTGGAAAAAAGAAATCATCGATTTACATAAACGCCCGACAATTTTTATCATACACAAAATGTAAAGTTTGTCTATTACAAATTATCGTTTAAACAATCCATTTAAGGGCTATAAAATAAAACATACATAAGTAAGTAATATAAAAAAGGTCGAAAAACTCAACAAATTCAATACTTCACGACAAAAAAGGTCTAAAACACTCCAAAATTAAAAGGTGCATTTATCTACCGTTTACTTCCATTGAACTACCATCGCTAGTATCATTTTTAAACGCTTTAAACGCCTTACTACTATTAAGTCGAACAAATATAGCTAAAACCCCCATTTTATTACTAAATGGGGGTTATTTTTTGCCGTTTAAATACTATTTAAACGCTTTAAAAGGATTGTTTAAACACTTTGTAACTGGACTGAATGAATAAATATAAAAAACTCTAATAATGACTTTGCAGTTACAGTTGCGGTTACAGTTGCGGTTACAAATATTAATAAATGTTAGTGTATAAAATGATTCTTAAAACTTAAAAACATTAAAAAAGTCTTTAAAAAAGCATTTAAGTATATACTTAATACCTATGTTTTTTTAGAATACGGCAATAAAAAAGCCCTATTTACAAGGGCTTACAAGGTTTTAGTCTGCGGAATCAGTTGAAAAAAATAATTAACTCATGGAATTGATCCTTATTGATGCTTTTATTAGTGCTAAGGCTTTTATGTTTTTAAGATGAACATCCTTTGCTTGATGGTGGCTATTTTGCGAAACTATTTTTATAAAATCATCGCCTCTATCAGATTTATGAATCCACTTTACGGTTACAAATTCCTCCCCGTCCAGATTAATTGATAATAGATACATTTCACCAAAGAAAATATTATCTATAGAGTTGTTTAGCTCTTTGTACATTACGATATCGCCACTCTTTAATAACGGATACATACTGTCGCCCGTGACATAAATTGCACCATCGCATTTTGGAAGATTTGGTATTGAAATAAAATCTACTGGTTTTGTTTTGCCGTTTTTATTCCTGAATAACTCTACCATTCCGGCTGTCGCCTCAATGTCGTATAAAGGAACTCTTTGATCCTTTATTGATCTGTCAGTTTTCAATTTATAGATCGTGCTAGGCTCGCCTATTTTAGATTTAGCCGGGTCTACGTAATCTGATAATAAATAATCGAAACTTATTTCGAATATCTCTCTGAGTTTTACGACGAATTCGAGTTTTGGCATCGTTTCCTTACGGTAATTACGAATATTAGCCTCACTTGTACCCATAACTTTAGCAAAGGCGGAATTGTTGCCTGCGTAGTGCTCGTTAGCTATGTCGTCAATCTTCTTGTTTATAGAACTCATTTATAAAGCATTATAAAATACTTTCGAAAAAACTTTCGAATATATTTTTTTATTTCGAAACTTGTTTCGATATTTGTTCAGAATTTAAAACAAAGCTAACGAAAAAATGGAGCACTTTACAAAAGCACAAAGAAAAAAAATAAATAAGTCGGCTCTTGCAGAAAAACACGATTGTACTGCGACCTATATAACCCTTGTTTTAAAAGGCGAACGTGACAACAATACGGATTTAGCAAAAGCAATTTTAAAAGACGCAAAAGTAATGTTGGAAATTTTTGAACCTAACCAAGAATCATAATGTTTGAATACTATCAAAATAATATCCTTTGTGTACAAGCCTCTTGGATTGTAGAAAGCGGAATAATTAGCGAGCCTAATTATAAGCAACTATGTTCAAGAGGCCACCTCAAAAAAATGACGACAGGCGGTAATGGCCGTAAAGCACTAATACAATTCGACACCATGAGATCAGATATAAAAAATAAAGTAATTGAACTAGCCGGAGATCCTTACGCAAAGGTGACGACTATCACATTTACTGATTATATCCTTGACGATCAAAAAGCATACGAATTTTTTAGAAACTATACGCTTGACAGTGGCGAAGCGCTCCCAGAGAAAAACATTAAAGAATATTGCTGTAACGCTTCAATCGCAAATGCAATCAACACTATCGTTAATTCAAAATTAGCACAACGAAAAGCATTAGCAGGTTCTAAAGTAAATGTTTGGGAACGTATTGCAGAGGTGGTTTCAGAATTGCCAAAACATACTTACCCGCACTCGCTTCCAAGAAATCAAAGAATCCTTAGAGACAAGGTTAAACAGTACTTAAACGATGGTTACGGGGTTTTTATACACAAAGCCTTTGGTTCTAAAAATGCGGAGAAAATTAACGATGATGCCAAGTCATTTGTTTTGGCTCGTTGGTGCGACCGTGTGAAACGTGTAGCAAATTATAACCAACTTTTGAAAGAATACAACACCGAAGCGGAAGAGCAAGAGTGGAAAATGATTAAGTCAGAGCAATCGCTTATTAACTTCCTAACAGATCCTAAGATTGAGCCATTATGGTACGGGTACCGTTTTGGGGAATTGAAATTCAAAGAAAAGTTTACCATGTCATTCAAAACGGCTTTGCCATCCATGAGAGATTCACTTTGGTATTCAGATGGTACCAAAATCAATCTTTACTATCAGGATGCAAGCGGTAAAATGAAAACTATAAATGTGTACGAGGTTATGGATGCGTACAGCGAAGTATTCTTAGGATATCACATTTCAGAGAAGGAAGATTACGAGGCAGGATACCAAGCTTTCAAAATGGCAATTCAAGTTTCAGAACACAGACCTTACCAAATATCACTTGATAACGGTGCCGGTAACAAGAAGCTTCACTCAGGTGGTTTCTTTGATAAAATTAGCCATTTAGCCATTAAAACACAGCCTTATAATGGTAAATCAAAAACGATTGAGAGCGCATTTGGAAGATTCCAAACTCAGTTTTTGGCACAATTACCAAACTATTCTGGGCAAAATATCACGTCGAAAAAAGTTTCGAGCCATGCTAACATGGAGTTTGTTCTTGCGAATACTGAAATGTTACCAACGTTTGCCCAACTAAAAGCACAATACGAGCAAAAGCGTAACGAATGGAATCAGGCACCGCACCCAAAAACAGGCTTACCACGTATTGAGATGTATTTTGACAGTGAAAACCCGGACTGCCCAAAAGTAACGCCGTTTCAAATGGTTGACTTCTTTTGGATTGAGAGAAACCTACCAATACAGTGCCACTCTAGCGGGATTAGCTTCAAAGAAAAAACAGTTCAATATGAATATGTAGTCTACCAAGAAAATTCAAGAGCCATAGACCAGGAATGGCATATTGAAAATGTGAGCCAAAAGTTTCACATCAAGTTTGACCCGGACGATATGAGTTTGATCTATCTCTACAAGAAAACGCCACTAGGATTGAAATTTGTGAGAGCTGCTGAAACGAAAGTAGAAATACACAGAGGACAGCAAGAGCAAGAAGATTGGGAGTCTCAATATTACAGAGACCAAATCGAAGCCACTAAGAAAATACGAATTGCAACGGAGGAAAAAGCGGAAGCGAACCTTCAAAAACACAACATGACTGCCGAAAGCTACGGATATAAAAACCCAAAACTAAAAGGTGTCAACTCCAAGAGAGTTAAAAAAGAAAAAACCGACATCGCTCAGTATCAAAAGAAATTAAGCGAAGCGGTTCTCACAGAGGATGATCAAGAGTTTGATTATACTCAATTAATGTAAAAACGGGTTGCACCCCGAATTCACCAAAATTTAAAAAAACAAAAGTATGACAACTGATTTCAAAAAACAAGTACATGAAAAACTAGCCCTTTTTATCAATCAAAAGGGAAGCCAAAATAAGGCTGCCAATTCATTAAACGGCGTTTCCTCTGCCTTGCTTTCGCAAATAATGAATAACAACTGGGAAAACATCTCAGAAACGATGTGGAGAAACGTGGCCTCTCAAATAGGACACAGTTCTAAAGAATGGGTTTTTGTTGAAACAACTGACTTTAAAATCATTTCAAAATTCTTGACAGATGCACAACAAAACGCCAATGTTTTTGCCATGACCGGTGATGCAGGTTCCGGCAAGTCTAAGAGCTTTGACCTTTACGTGTCTGACAATAAAAATGCGTATTTGTTGAGCTGTGCTGAGTATTGGAATCGCAAAGAGTTCCTGGTGCAGCTCCTAACTTCAATGGGTGTTGATTATAGCGGTTTTACGGTTGCCGAAATGATGAACGAAATCGTAAAGAAACTGAAATCACAACAAAACCCGCTTATTATTTTGGATGAAGCGGACAAACTTCCGGACACCGTGCTATACTTCTTTATCACTTTATATAATAGACTGGAAGACCACTGCGGAATCATTCTTTGTGCAACAGATCACCTTTCAAAAAGAATAAGCAAGGGAATCAAACTCAACCGCAAAGGATACAAAGAAATCAACTCTCGTATCGGTCGCAAGTTTATAGAGCTGAAAGGAGTTAACTACAATGATGTTACCCAAATATGCATTGCAAACGGAGTAGAAAGCACAAAGGATATCAAGGAAATATTCAACGATTCAGAATGTGACCTAAGAAGAGTAAAACGAAAAATTCACGCTGTAAAAAACAGAGTTTAATGGCAGTAAAAAGAGCCGTTTCGGTTGACGAAATAACAAAAAAGAAGTTCAAAGAATTAGAGTTACCGCCCGAATTTAAAAAGTTGTTAGGTACGCCGGAATGCTCAGGGATTTGGATTATATGGGGTGAGAGTTTCAATGGTAAAACGGGTTTCAGTCTTCAATTAGCAAAAGCCTTAACGCTATCAGGAAAAGTTTTTTACAATACACTGGAAGAGGGCGCACGAAAGTCCATGCAAAATGCCATCGTCGCCCAGAACATGCAGGAAGTTAAAAGCAGATTTACAATAGGCAACCGGGAAGGAATAGACGACTTGAAAGAGCGACTGAGGCGCAAGAAATCACCAGACATTATTTTCATTGATTCCCTGCAGTACACGGGACTAAATAAAAAGGAGTACAAACTTTTAAAGGAGGAGTTTCATAATAAGTTGTTCATTTTCATAAGCCATGCAGATGGCAAGAACCCGGAGGGATCGCTTGCCAAGTTTGTGAAATATGATGCTGATGTCAAAATCAGAGTTGAAGGTTACCGGGCGATGTGTTTAAGTCGCCTTGGAGGAGATAAAGAACCCTATACCATTTGGGAGCAAGGAGCCGCCCAATTTGATTTAAAAATAAAATAGCCATGAGTACAAAAACAACAACAACCGCTCAAAAATTACAAATGACTGCCGAGGATTACGAAAATATGATTTTTGGATCATACGCAAGATGGTGCGAAAGCGTAACCATTAACGCTAGAGAGTTTCAAAAAGTAATAGCAAACTCGGCAGTCAATAAATGGTATTTAATGGAATATGCAAAATGTGAGGAAAAGTTTGCCACCATGACACAGCGCTATGATGAGAACATTCCAGTAAAGGATTATCAAACTTTTTATAACGACTGTACGTATGGCATGTTCAACATACGCCCAACAGCACTACTGCAGGAAATCAAAAAAACAAGAGCGGTGAGTTACCTCAAAGTTCACGGTGTAAAAATCCCAAGTCTAACATTCAATCAAAATTAACAATGAGCCCACAGCATCGAAAAAATAAAATAGCAGAACTAGAGCAATGGCTAAGAGATAATCCCAACCACGCCAACCGCACCACAATTGAAACCGATTTGCGCAAGCTAAAAGAACAACAACTAGGTAGAACCTACGAGCGTGACACCTTCGATTTAAGAAACCATAATTTCCACAGCAAATGAGAAACGAAGACATACACCAACGATTAGAAGATTTACACAACGTGCTCGTGTATTGCTCGGATTTGCAAAAACAAGGTCGCATTCATGTATTCAAAGTTGGGGAACGCATCTGCATCAATCAAGAGCGTGGCGCACTGCTTTCGCAATTATCCCACGCCAACAATGAAACCTTTAGCCACGAAGTCCGGGAGTATAAAATACCGGTAGCAATTGAGGCAAAAATCAAGTTCACCATCGAGAAGATACACGCCACGGGATGGGGCGGCTTTTCCTCCGATATAATTTTAAAATAAATGGAAACCAATAATATAACAGTAAAAGAAGCAATAATTATGAGTACAGCAACAATGGAAGCACCGGCAGTAGATTTAACCAAATTTTCACCTGCACAACTAAAAGCAGCATTACAGGCACAGGAAACTAAAAAAGACGCCGATAGAATCGCTTATAAGGAACTAGTTGAACAAACAGTACCGAAAGCCATTTTTAAACTCGCATTAGCATCTGAGGTGCTGTCTAATGCAAAAACAGAAGCGTTTCAGTACTTCGAGGATATCCTTAAACTAAAATCAGAAGTTTTTGGAGTAAAGGAAAAACAGCAATCCCACACGTTCTCTTTTGAAGGTGGCGAAGTACAAATAGGCTACCGCATTACTGACGGTTGGGACGATACGGTAAACGCCGGGATTGCTAAAGTAGAAAAATACATTAGCTCGCTTGCAAAAGATACGGAAACCGCTGCTTTGGTTGATATGGTTTTTAACCTATTGAAAAAAGACGCTAAAGGAAACCTAAAAGGTAGTCGAGTTTTAGAGCTGCAAAAATTAACAGCCAAATTCAGTGATGAAGAGTTTACCGATGGTGTTGACATCATAAGTAAATCATACAAGCCTGTGCGCTCGGTTTGGTTCGTTGAAGCGGCACTGATTGACGAAAACAAAAACAAAACTCCAATCCCTTTGTCTATGTCTGCGGTTGATTTTTCTAAAGGCTACAAGTTTGAGTTTTACAACGAAGTAATTGCAGAAACCAATGCACCAGAGTAATTCAGTAACGGCACTATTAGCAATCCTGCTAATAGTGCTCAACGGGAAAGCCATCGTTGAATATGTGATTTGGCTACGATTTAAGATAAGAACCACTTTTAAACAAATGGAAAATGAGCGTAACAATCAAGCCAATAACAGATCACGAACAATACGAGGTTAACGGTCATTTAGTATATAAAGATAGCTTGGATAACTGGACATGCAAACACGATTTATCCAGTAAAGAGTTAACCGCATTTAGAAATTACCAAAAATTAGTAATCAATAACAAAGCCTTTAAAAAACACACCAAGGCAACTTATAAAATTTATAAAAATGCCAGAAAAAAACAAAAAACAAGAAATTCAAATTCAGTTTCAAGCAAAAATTTTAAGCGCACTACAGTCCGTTTTTGACGAAGAAAGTGATTACTACATTGATGTTAATAAAGTGTCTAAAGAAGGGAATTTAAATGATTTGTTTCACGTCTTAGGGACAAGAGTACCACAACACATCTTTAGCAAAATCACGGGACAATCACCCGATCCGTTAGAGTTCAATCATATCTGTAACAAATTGATTTTTCAAGACAGAGAGGACAGCAAAAAATAATCTGGTTAGTTAATTCGGTTTCCCGAGTGAAAATGGCTTTTGCGGGTTCGAGTCCCGCCTCGGGAGCAAATTTAAAACAACAACAAAATGTATACAATAATCGAATTAGAAGATAACGGACAGGACTTTTTAGAATTAATTACAGACCAGGAAGGTGTAATCATTGACGCAAAACCTTTTCAAAAGGAAATTTGGGCGGGAGGAATAATTCCAATTGAGACAATGCTTGTCGTTGGCGAAGAGTTACCCCTTCACAAACCGCCACATATTAATTATGGCTTTTTAAATCACAAAGTAAAATCAATTAAAAAAGTTGACAGCTATGACAGCAACTAAAGCATACGTGTACGAGGGACAAGGTTCCGCAATTGACGACTACAACGCCCCAAAAAAGCAATTGCAAACCATTGTACAAGGTGGCAGAGGCCACGGCAAAAGCAACTGGGGATTGTTCGACAAAAATAATCAACAGCACAAAACAATCCTATCACTACTCCGTCAAGCACAATGGGTGGTACCCAATGGCAAATGGGGCGAAGTTCCAGACATTAATAGATTGAGCGAGTTTTTAAAAAGTGATAAATCACCAATTAACAAGCCTTTAAAAGACATGGAACCGGAAGAGGTTTCCAAGATAATAGAAGCTTTCAAAGGCATCGTAAAATCAAAGTACAAATGATAAAAAAGTTTTTAAACTCAATTTTCTACAGCATTCAAAAAAAGTTAAACGGCGGTAAAAGATGCTGCCCAAATGAAACAACATGGAGGTAATGGCAATAAAAATTCTTATAGGTATAGGACTAGTTATACTAGCATCAATTGGTTTTCTTACGGGTCTTTTTGTTGGAATTGCCAGCGCATTAGATGTTATGGACGCCGAACATAAAATAGAAAACGAAATAGATAATGACCGGTATTGTGCCGAGTATTCGAAGACTGAAAAACTTTATTGTTTTGATTGTGAAATTGAAATGCCTGTAAAAGTGAAAAAAGGTCGAGCGTTTTGCTCAAATTGTGGATTGATTCATTAATATGGAAAACTGTAATCATTCACTAACTAGAGTCAAAGTTTTAAAAGTAACAGCCACTTGCGAAACGACAGTGATTATTTGCGCTCATTGTAAAAAAGAATTAGAAAAACCTAAAACTGACTGTGCATGAAAATAGCTAAAGTAATATCCGAATGTAACGAGTGTGAATTCTGCGTTATCGCAGACAACCGCCGAGAAAGCAAAAGCAGTTTTGCTATATGTATGTTTCCCAATGCTCCTCATTTTTTGATTGCCGAAAGCCAAACGGGGGATATTTCACAACACACACTAACAATACCTGATAACTGTCCGCTTGAGGATTATAAAGAAACTCCAAAATGAAAATAGATTTAAAGCTAAATCCTGAAACTGCCCTAATAATAGCCGCCACAATAGAGGCGGTTTACAATACTAAAGCATTCACAAGAAGACACAAATCAACTTTATCAATTGCTATTGATGTTGCCGCTAAATTAGACGCAAAAGCGGTTCATATAAAAGCAAAAATGAACCTTTTTGATGCAAAAAAGAAAATTAAAGTCTCATTAAAGTTTCACGAAGCTGATATGTTAGAGTTGCTGTTAATTCAACAACTGGAGGGGGTTCAAGAACCATACATTAGGCAAGAAATTCAAAAAACAATCAATGAGTTAAACCAAAAATTAGCCTAATGAGTGGGTCAAGAGATTTAAAGAACCTCCCAAATTATATTATTATAGATGATATTGAAGAGGACAATAAAAGGACACCGGAGCAAATCGAAAAGCTCAAAAAAAACTACTTGTTATTTATTGAACTGTATTTTCCAAGGTACTCACAAAAATCAGTATCAAACATTTACCACCCACTTAAATCAAAAATTCGCATGAATAAAACAATCTACATCGCCGGGAAAGTAACCGGACTACCCGCAGAACCAACCGCACTAAAATTCAAAGAAGCCCAGGACGAACTCGAGGCAAAAGGCTTTGATGTCATAAACCCAATTGAGCTGATAAACAACCCAAAAGAAGACTGGGACGTGGCAATGAATAAGTGTCTTGAAGCTTTGGAGTTTTGCGACGCTATTTATATGCTGCCATGTTACACGGACAGCAAGGGCGCAATGATTGAGCACAGGACGGCCACCAAGTTAGGAATCCAAATTTACTACGAACTGGAAACAATTATTTAATGGAGCAACTAACTACCTACCGAGCCAAAGGAAAAGAAATAGGATTGATATTCCTATTTAAATACGATTTAAACGGCAATTTAAAGCTATTTGAAATCTGTGAGGGACAATTGAATGACGGACAAATGAAATGGCTATTTTCCGCCAATTTTCCTGCCAACGAAAGCATTATTCAAAGCGTTTGGATGAAACAAGAAAAATACACCAAAGTATTTATAATTGAAAAGTCAGTAGCCGATTTAAGTTTTGAAGCATTGTGGAATATTTATGGTTATAAGGAGTCGCGAAAAGATGCCGAAAAGTCCTTTGACAAGTTAACTGAAGCCGAAAAGATTAAATGTTTTATCCAAGTACCAAAATATAAAAAAAGGATAGCACAATCGAAAATTGCACAAGCTCTATTGGCAACATGGTTAAATAAGGAACGGTTTAACGATGAATACCAGGAAGCGGTACCCACAAAGAATTTTAACCCCATGATAGCCGATTTAGCAAAACGCAAAACCGACAGAAAAATTTAAAAACACCAAAAATGGCAAAACAATTTACTAAGGTTACTAAAACCTACTCCACAAAAAACAAGCTGCAGCTGCTAATTTTAAATGAGTTGAATACGGTCGACTGTATTCTCTTTAGCACTAAAAGTGAAGCAACCGAATATATAGTTCAATTGTACAAAAACGCATTATTAAAATATAAAGGTAACGCAGCGGTGCCAGAATTAAAAAGGCACGAATCAAGGCATCAAAGTATGTCTTTTTATGTTGACGATGTGATCAGTATTTCAATGTATAATGTAACAACCGACTTGTCATGATACTACCATTCAGTACACAACTTAACGGAAAGCCTACCTATTTTGTAGAGAAGATTTTAATAGGTATTGATAAATATATTGGAGTTTATCATACAGAATTATTTTTAAAGTCTTTTCAAGAAAAGTTTAAAAGTAAACCGCCAGCAAATTATAGTGCTAAAATCCACACCATCCGGGAAGATAAAAAAGACCGTTGGAAAGTGGGAACAGAAATCCATTTCTTTATTAATTGCCGTCAAAAAGATATGTTTCGGTTTGCCCCGGTTCTGCAAGTGGTAAGTGTTCAAAAAATAACAGTTTTATGGTATAGGCAAGAATGTAATGCATTTTTAGAATATAAATACACTTATAAAAATAGAAACGCAAGAGTGTATATTGATGGAGCTGCTATAAAAAAAGAAGCAATTGAGCAATTGTCTAAAAACGATGGCTTTGATACCCCGGAAGAGTTCTTTGAATACTTCAATGAAAATTTCACGGGTAAGTTGATTCATTGGACGGACTTAAAGTATTAAAAAGATGAGCATAAAATCAATAAATCAATCAGAAATTCAAGCAATCCATCATTTTTTAAGGTCTGCTATCTATGATTTCCATGCAATGAATTGCCAATCGGATGAGTTAATTATCAGTCTACCAAATTGGTTACAAATTATTTTAAGGAGTTATCCAATGGTTAATTATATAGACCATAATGCGGCAATACTATTGACACACTCAAAATATTTTGATATTCAAGTACAATCCCATTTTAAGGATGAAATAGTGGTTTTTTTTAAAGACTACCACATTAACCCCAGTTTTTTTACACCCGCCATTTACACAATTAATTTTTAGAATGAGGAAAACCGTAAGGAGCAATAAAACTAACTTAATACCTTTGAAATGATGCAAGAAATTTGGGAAGATCACCATCGAAAAATAAAAGAAATAGACCGGGCGTATAAACGCAATTTGAAAAGGTTGTTTATTATTGTAGGATTAATTTTAATTACAGTAGCAATCACTTTATAAATATTAACTAGATTTGGTATAACTTAAAAACAAAACTATGAAAAAAATTATCATTATGAGTACCCTTGGACTTATGATTGCAGGATCAGCATTTGCATATGATTATTACGGCAAAAAATGCACCGGTTCTAAAAGCTGTAATGCCTGTAAAAACTGTAAGTATTGCAAGCATTGTGCAAAAGATGGTGGTGAGTGTGGTGTTTGTAAATAAAATAACATTATGGATTTAACAAATGAACAAATAGAGCAAAAACGTCTCGAAGTAATAGCTAAGTTCAATAAACAATTTATTGATAATAATTTTAGCACAGACCCATATACGCATAAGGTGGTTGAGCTTTTGACTAGAGGTGCCAATCCTTATGAAATTATAGAATGGATACTTACTGCTAATCAGGAGCTTTTAAAAGAATTTGATAAGCTTATTAGGAATCAGCCACCGGCACCAATAACAATAGAAAAACAACCTTAAAAAATGAAATTATGAAAGTATTAAAATGGATTGGAATTGTAATTGTGGGTATTATCGTTTTGGGCTTATTATTACCTGACAGCGACAAAAAAACGGAGGGCAAAGCAGAAGTTGCCGAAACGTCAAAAGAAGATATTGAGGTAGTAAAATCGAGCGAAACAAACACCGAAATGATGAGAACCGTACATGTTGAAGTAAAAAACAACACGGATAAATTGTTGAACTCAGGGCAAATTAAAGTAATATATGAAGACGCAAAAGGCAATATTGTAGGAACCGGATTGGGAACAATATTAAATTTAGCATCAGGAGCATCAAAAGTAGTGGATTGTTTAGCAATGGATGTTGTTGGAGCTTCAACCTATAGAACTGAAGTAACTCCCTTAATGTATGAATAATAAATACTCTTAAATCAAAAGCCCACTCTAAAAAAGTGGGCTTTTTTTATTACAAAAAGGTTTATATATTTGTAACATGGCTAGAGATATTGAACTTCAAAATCAAAAAAAACAAGAAATTGTAGCTTACTTCAATAAGTTGAGTGCTGTTATGGAGTTTGGTGTCAAAAAATACACTATTGCCTATTGTACTGCCGCCGCTGCTCAAAAATTTTACTTACGTCCAAAAACTATTGAGACTTATATTTATCGTTAAACTTCAATAGTGCCATATAAGCCACTCTGATTGCCTACCGGCGGAACCTCTTCCCTAATTACTTCCATTTCCATTTGCTCAAATTTCAAGTTTTCGTACAATACACTTGCAGAATCGTCTGTCATGATTAATTCATAACGCTGTACGTATAGAATACCCGCTCCGCCCGTTTCTACGGGGTTAAAACCAGTACGGCGCATGTTGCTGTAATAATTGCCAAAAGTGGCGTGAAAACAGGCGTTTATCTTGGTCAGTAAATCAAGAAAATCAAGGGCCTTTTGTTGCTTCTTGCTTCCTTTTGCTGTATCAGCAAATGTTTCATAAAATAAATACACATCAACTTGTAAACGCAGTTCTTGTATTTTTTCTCCTTGGTCCTCTGCTGATAAAACTCGGTACCCAAAAAATACTGCAGGAGATTTAAACGGATGCTCATCGGCCATAAAGGAAACTTGCTCACTCCATAAATCGCTATGCTTTATTTCCGGTACATTATCGGTAACTCTAGTTTGGTGCTCTAGGTATAAGTTTTTTAAATCTTTCATATTTAAATAGGGTTTAACTGGCTTTGAATCGTTGTACAATCATTTTTTTAAACTTGGCATCAATCAGATTATTGAAGTAAACTGACTCACCCATGAATTGTCTTTTTGGGATATTTACAGTAAAATGCGTTTTCTTTGTCAAAGCCATTCCTTTGTATTTAGCCTGTCCGGTTTCTTTGTATTTGTACCAAAAAAACTTTCTCATTTTTGCCGTTACCGGAATGTTGATTGTTCCACCTTCATTGTGAATTTTGGCATATTTAGAATCTGAAGTGGCAACCACACGTTTAGTGCTGCTGCTTGATATTTTTACAGAATCCCGTAAAGCTCCGGTTTTAGTAAGTATCGCTCGACCACTATCAGCATCATTTTTCCGACCTTCCCACGGCACAATTGAACTGTCAAGGAAACCTTGTTTTTCAAAATTGCCCATTATAAAGTTGATCATCTCAACCTCTGCAATAGTCTGGGCGTCAATAATTAATTGCTTGCCAATTTGTTGAAAATTTGGGATTTTGTCTAACATGTTGAATATTTATATATCTTTGTACTATAACATGAGGGCGCGGATCAGTAATGATGCAAGCCCTCTCCCTTTTTTATAGCATTGCCTCTAATGCTTTGTACTCTTTTTTAAGTATATTATCTCTCGTTAATTCCACAGCCTTACCTTTTCGAATAAAGAAAACACGATCAATGTTTTTGCCTCTTGTAGCGCTGAACTTATTAGATAATTGTTTAGTGATATCGGCTAGTTTTACTTTCTTCAGGTTATCTAAATTGAACACTACTGAATAGTGATTTTTACCAATACCCATTTGTGTTTTAGCAGCATCAAAACCATTTGTAATCCCTTTTACGGATTGGATGCTTTTTAAGTCAGAATTCAAACCATTGATTTCATATTCGGGGTTTTTACGGTCTTTTATAAACTCGCTGTGCGCTTTTATTTTGACACTAACCCCCAATTCGTCTACCAGTGTTTTTGCGTATTTATGATTGATTTCAATATCATAAGGATCCGCCCAGGTGGATACTTCAAGCTCAGCTTTTTTGTTAGTGTGTACTAAATTATAATCCGGTTCTGCGAGCTTCAAGTTCTCAAAGCTTGCCTTGATTTTCTTAGCATCGGCAGCAGGAAATATAAAGTAAGGATGTTCCTCTTCATTAAATGTCATGTTGCTTTTGCCTACGTGTCCATGAAAGCCGGGCGTAGGTTCACCGGTTGCGGTTCCGGGTGTGGCCGGTTCATCTGTTTGAGTAACATAGCATCGACAACGCCACCCGTTTGGCGGGTACCATTTGTCCCAAAATGCATCATCTATAGGTTTGATTACATCGTGGAGCTGTCTATGCTCTTCACGAACTCGGTTGTCTTTTACCGTTTTGTATTTTAGGTTTGGATATAAAACTTTTTGATCGTTTATTTTTTGCCACTTCTCGGCCATTGCACCAGAACGATTTGCCGTTACAAACTCATTTTCGAGATATTGAACGTTGTACTCCTGGTTCACTTTCAAAGCTTCTTTTTTGAAGTCTGGAAACGATTTATTATTGCCTAAAAAGTAATTTATTTTAGCAAGTTCCTGAAAGGTTTTCGCACCCGAAAAGCGATACAAGTTTTGCTTGAGCTGTAGCTTGCTTTTGGCATTGGCAGTATAATCCAAAAATGAATCACCGTAACCGGTTTTCATAGATCCTTTTAAATCTCCTAAAATAGTCGTCAATAAATCGCCGTTTAGATCTGATGGTTTTAATTTTCCATCGTGCAACTGCTTGGCGATAGTCTCAATTAGTTTAGTATAATTAGTAAGTTCTACCGCCTCATAAACACTGTGATCATGGTCACAAACATGATCATAAAATGCTACAGTTTCGTTCTGTAAAAAGCTACTGGCTGTAACTTTTGAGACTTTTTTTTTTGAGTGCTTTCAAGCGTTGTTAATTGAGTGGTTGGCTCTTGTTTTAATCCAACAATCGGAATACCTGTTTTGTCAGTGATAAATTTAGTGTCCACCTCAAAACCTGCAGTAGATAGTTTACCCACCATTTCCACAATTTCTGCAGGTGTCATTTCTTTGGAATCGTCCCAATCGAAAGTATAATTTTTTAAGACTCCATAAACCGGGCTAATCAATTGCAAACGCCAAAGCAGCTCCGCATTGATTAAATCCTTAATATCAGTTTTATCGGCATCATGACGGTCATCAGATACATCCTGCATTACTTTCAAACTGCCATACGTTCCTTTGGCATTGGCATCGGTGGTACCATCTTGACCAAGTATTCTTTTGGTCATTTCAGAGTTCATGCGATCAATTAACTTATCGAATATCTCGTAAGAACTGGCACCAGAGGAATTCATTACCTCAATTTTCTCATTGCCTTTCAATACTGCCCAATGGTTACTTACCATATTAGCCATCATGTCTGCCAATTCATTCTCACGGCTTTCGCTATAACTGTCCGTTGTTACCCAACGTGGCGGAATGCCGTATTTCTCAACAAATTCTGCCCATGAAGCTTTTGCAAACTTCTTGGTCAAAGCATCGGGAGCAACATCTTTCAGTATTCCTAAATCCTTGTTTTTACCAATTTGGATATAATATGGTTTCAAAGGATCCTCTTTGTAAGAGTAGCCGGTTTCGTCACCGTTTTCTTTTACAATTAAACCTTTAAGCGGTAATATGTTTTCTTGCTCAATAGCATTAACGTTATCCAAGCCCATTGTTTCCGGGTTCAAGTCCCAAAGCTCCACAACCGTTGTGCCTCTAAACTTAGCCATGATAGCATGGTAAATAAAAGAGTTGAACCACGGTTGCTCAAACAATTTACTAATTTCTGAATTGGATTTCCCTGAGGCATCAACGAGCTTAAACTTAGATTGCTTTATTTTCAAAACACGGCTTTCAATCACTGACGCCAAATGACTGTCTAATAAAATGCTGTCGCAAAGCTCAATGTAGGGCTTGCGATTCGCATTTTCGGCCAGTTGTGCCAAGGTCAAAGCATCCTTCCATTTCTTGATGGTTTGCACGCTTAGCGACTTGCTTTTTGGTAAGATGATATTGGATGGTCTGTTTTCGTAGGTTTTACCCACTTTTGCTCCTTGTGCCATAAATTATAAATAAAGGTCTTCGTTTTTACTATTGCCCCAAAGGACTTGTTTGCGCTCCACGGCTTTCAATGGAAGCTCCGGGCTTTCGATTCCATCCCTAACATCATTGAGCCATTTAATCGCCCAATTGTAGTTGTCCTTAAAATCCGTTGGAATCTTTCGAGCAGCGTTTCTTTTCACCACAAAATAATTAACCAAAGCGGTTAACACCTGTTTAACTATGGGTTTGTCCTCATAATCAGATTCAGAAAACACCACGGCAGTATCAAACCGGCTACGCAGTTTACTTTTAATAAAAGCAATTTGTTGTAGCTCAATATTGTCCAGTGCGACCAAATCCTCCTGAACACTATCATCAATATAGTTTTCAAAAAGTTGTGTTTTTAAATCGTCTTCAGTTAAAAAAGATAGTGCCATTAATATACGTGTTTGCGTTCAACTCTTCCTGCCATTGGTCTACCCGGTGGCTTTGGTGGAATCCATTTTGATAAAAAGGTAATGCATTGCTCATCTGCATCCGGTGAGTCATCGTGACCAGTGTAACCGGGTTCTATGCCTAATAATAATGCGTTACCAACTATCGTGTCGTTATGCGATTTCATTTTTTCATTATACCAAACCCTATTGTTTTGGTAGAAACTGTATTGTGAAATAATTCGGCTTTCTTTTTTGCCTTTAGGAATGTTTACCTGTGTAAGCCTTAGATCAATGCTTTTTTCCTCTTCTACCTTTTCAATAACTTCTTTTACGGCATCATTCCAAAATTGGGACTCAAATCGCCAAAGTATTTTTGCTCCGTCTGGTAGCCATTTTTGATAATCTGCCATAAACTCCACAGCAGGCTTCATTTTGGACTTTTTTACATAACTAGTGATGTAGTAAAACTGTTTTTCTTTTAGCCCCCAAATCCTTACAGCGTTGTAATCGGCTTTTGGATTACCGGAGTAGGCAATATCCCAATGCCCTACAATACATTCAAAGTGATCTATTCTGGGTAAAGCAGTCCACTGTATGTCTTCAGGTTTCCAATATTTACCCTCTACGTGTGGCTCCTGATTGTATTCTGATTGAGCTGCTAATATGTCATCGTCTTCAATTTCCTTATAGTAGTTCTTATCATACTTTTGATGCCAACGTGGTTTGTATGTAACGGAGTCGTACGCTTTGACATGATGAACACGCCATTTTGGATGCCTTGCTTGTAGTTTCTTTTGAATCATTATGGGCGCAAAAGCATTATTTGCCTGCATAAATCTTCTAGTTTCACCATCCATAGTAGGAATCAATGAGCGCTCAATCCAAGTTACAAGTGTGTCCTGATTCTTTTCGTTACTGATGGTTTCCTTACTTTCAATATCATCCACACAAATGTAGTTTGGACGCAAAGGACCAACTCTTAAACCCCTACAGTTTTGCCCTATTCCTAAAGCTTGACCAATGAATTTACCATCTTTAGTTTGCCATAATTTTTCATCCCAACCTCCAAACTTTTTTTGCTCTCCAAAATCTGCAATGATTTGAGTATTATTTTCAAATTCAAGCCTTAAATCTTCCAGTAATTGAGTGGCTTTACTTGCGTTGGTTCCAATGATAACCATGTACACCTTTTCATCATTTAGCCAAAGCCAAAACGGCAATAAGGTATTGCACACAACGGACTTAGCCAACCCACGACCCCATTCACAAAAGCCTCGAAAGTTTTTATCTTTCTTAACCCATTTTGCGTATTCTATATGGAAATCGGGAGTTTCAAACGTAGCATAATGCGGAAAGTACCTTTGAACCATAAAAGGAAAATCTTTCTTTGCCCTTTCTATAGCGGCTTTTCTTTCCTCTTTTGATTCGTTTGGATTTCCTTTACCGTCAGATGCACGAATGAGTTTTATCTTCGCGAGTATCCTTTCTTTAGCTATTTTGTCAGCTACTTTCATTAGTCTGCGTCTAGAACTTTGTTTTCGGCCGTGTGATTTATTTTGTTTGTATTAAAGTCATAAAAAAGACCCGTTATCACTTTTACGCGATACCGTTTTCCGTACAATTTTTTTTCTTTAATGATTTGCCCTATGTGAAATCCACACCCTTTTTTTAGAAGATGCGCACCAATTTGTAATTGCCATTCTTTGGCTGAGGCTCTATTGAGCAATAAGTTTAATATGAGTTTAAACATAATTTAATTAGTATTTAAGGGCTAGTTCGTTTGTATGATTTTCAAAAAATTCTAATAACACTAAATGATGTTTTGGTTCAATTTTAGCAATCATGTCGCTCATAATTAAATCCATCACATTTATATAAGTGTTGTACGGAATTCGGTGTTCTTTTTCAAAGCCGTCTTTGGTTTTGTTGAGTTTGGCAATAGCATCTACAAGCTTTGTTTTCTGGTCCTGTTTAGCTTCGGGATCGTTTTCCATTTCAACAAGCTTTTCGGCATACGCATCAATCAGGTTGTTGATATTCAATAAACCATTTTGAGCAGAACCCAGTAACGCATTCCTACGTTCTTTCCACTTGAATTTTTCAACCCAATCGCCTACAGTTTTTTCACTGACGCCAACTAATTGGGCAATGTCCTTGGCAGTTCTTTTGCCTTTGATGTATAAATCCTCTGCGAGCTTTTGCTCTCTAATTTTTGCCATTGATGCTCTGATTATCTCACAAAATTGCATAATCATTACCTAATCAACCGCAGTCAATTTCTAATATCGGGAATGCGCTCCTAGTCAACAGGATTACACTCCTTATGATAGAATTATGATTTTTTTACCCTCTCTTTTTACCCAAATTTTGTCATCTCAATAATTCATTTATCCACATGAAAACAGTAATAATCTAAATGACGAACACATGTAAACATATATGCATTGTAGGTTCCGGTGGAGCCGGTGTAACTGCTGCGGCTTTTGCTGCAATAGCACACGACTATCCTCTTGTTATAACTGCTGAGGCAAAAGAAAACAAAGCCTATTTGAGTATTACAGGCGTAATCTATGAGTGGAATAATTCAGCCGAAGCAATTACCAGGAGAATAGATGAGTTTCTAGCGGAAGGAATTCAAGATGTACACGTTTATTTGAATGGTCCGGGTGGTGATGTTTTTCAAGCTGCCGAAATAGAAAACCAAATCCAAAGATTTCCGGGTTCTAAAACAGGAACTGCGGGAGCACTTCTAGCATCTGCCTACACCAAAATTGCAATTTCATTAGACAGTTGCGAGCAAGCCGAAAACGGACAATTCATGTACCATAAGCCGTCTGGAAGATTAAGCGGCAATGAGGATGCAATTGCGTCCGGTTTAAAGTTGCTTCAAAATATGTCTATCCAATACAAAGAAGCTTATGCCGCCAAAACAGGAATTACAGCTGAAGTAATTGAAGCCAATTGGAAAACGGGCGATGTTTGGCTTTCGGCTAAAGAAGCCGTAGCGCAAAAGTTTATTACCGGCATTACTAAAAATGCTGCGATTACTAAAGAGACCAAAGCTTTATTTAAGGCGTGCGGTTCTCCTAATATTCCACGAATTACAAATCACACAAAACCTTTAAAAACAATGGATCCAAAACTCCTTGCTCTATCCTTAGGGCTTCCAGAAGACGCTTCTGAAGAAACAATCAAAGCAACGATTAAAGCAAATCGTGACGCAGCTGCGGAAGTAGTTGCCTTGAAAGCCGAAAAGGCAAACAAAGAAGGAATTGAAGCTAACGCCAAAATCGAAACTTTGATTAACGGTGCAATTGCCACTAAAAAAGTAAACGCTGCTCAAGGCGAAAGCTTGAAAACTTGGGCTAAGACTGACTTTTCAGGATGCGAAAGTTACATCAATGGGTTAACGGCTCTTGGTAAAGTATCAGCAGCTATTGTTCCGGGCTCGGAAGGAAAAATAAAAGCTTTTGCAGACATGAGCGAAGCCGAACAACAAACCTTATCTGCGGAAGATCCTGAAGCATTCAAAGCGGCTTATGTAGCCTCATTGGAAAAATAAAAGAAAAAGAAAAAGAAAAAACATAGACATACAAAATCAGGCTAAAGAGCCATGAGCAGTAGCCTGATTTTTTTAAAAGTTAGTAAAACCCAATAATTAGAAACATGAAAAACAAATTTGGAATAATCTTCGGATTAGTATTAATGGTGTTAGCAGTAGCTACAGGCTTTGCAAAAGAGCATCCAAAAGGAGTTGCAATGGCAGCCGTAACCATCGTTGATGGTGATTTATTGAATGAATTGAACGAGAAGTTCATTTTAACAAAGTTCAGAAGTTTAGGCACATGGTTGTCTGAAGTAACAAGTAAGGACAGCTGGGTGGGTAATAACGCCATAAAAATACCAAAACGTAAAGGCGATTCCGCACCGATTGTATTAATTAACAATACGGTGTACCCAATGGTATCAAGCGGAAGAGATGACGAAAAAGTTGTTGTTTCCCTTAATAAATATTCTACCGAAAACAGACACGTAACACAAGATGAGCTTTATGCTATTGCTTACGATAAAGAGGGGGATATTAATATGGAGTTGAAAGAAGAGCTTGAAATCAAAGTAACTGAACATGCTTTATATTCTATTTCTCCGGTTTCTAATTCCGCAAGTACTCCGGTTCTTGAAACTTCAGGAGCTGCCGATGGAACCCGTAAGAGATTGTCTAAAGCAGATGTAATCAGGTTGAAAGCCGCATTAGATGCAGGTTCCGTGCCAAAAACAGGCCGTATCTGGGTAATGAGCTCCACACATGCTAATGACTTATTATTAGAAGATGCCGCCTTTGAAAAAGGGTACCATAACAGAGTAGATGGAACTATTTCCATTAACTACTATGGTTTCAAAATTTACGAAGAGGTTTATACACCAACATACCATGCCACCACAAAAGCAAAATTGGCTTTTGATAGTGTAACTGCAGGTAGAACATCCTCTATTATTTTCCACAAATCAAGCTGTGTAAAAGCAAAAGGAACGGTTGAACGTTTCTCCAGAGATAAAAAAGCAGATCCGGAAAACAGAAAATCTGTAGTAGGATATGACTTGTACTTTGGATGTTTTGCAATCCAAGACCAAGGTTTGGCAGCAATCATTGATGGTGTAGTAGCATAAACTAATAATCCCCGTTTCGGCGGGGATATTAATACAAAAGTCCAATGAGGAATATAAAGTATATAGCCGTGCATTGCACCGCCACAGCCCAAACGGCAACTGTTGAAAACATTCAAAAATATTGGCGTGAACATCTTGGATGGCAAATGCCCGGCTACCACTTTATAATTAAGGCTAATGGTGAAATAGCTCACTTGTTAGATATTGAAAAAGTATCGAATGGTGTAAAAGGGTTCAACTCTGAAACGATTAACATTTCTTATATAGGAGGTGTTGATTCTAAGAACAACGCAAAAGATACTAGAACGCCTGAGCAAAAAGCAACTCTTTTAAAATTGTTAAGAGAGATGAAAAATAAGTTTCCAAAAGCCATAATTCAAGGACATAGAGACTTTCCAAATGTCGCTAAAGCCTGTCCGAGTTTTGACGCTAAAAACGAGTACAAAAATCTATAAGATGAAAAAAGCAATAATCTACTTTTCTATTTTTTCAATTTCACTGTTGTCTCTGACGTCCTGTAGTTCTAAAAAAGGAATCATTCAAAAAGAAATAACGAAAGATTCTATTATTGAAACGCTACACGACACGGTTTTCTCGTTGGAGAAAGATAGCAGCTATTACAAAGCACTTTTAGAGTGTCAAAATGGTAAAGTTATTATTAAGGCGATAACCGGAACGAGCTCCGGGCGCAAATTGAAACCTCCAAAAGTAGTTATCCAGGATAACATGTTACAAGTAGATTGTGAAGCGGAAGCCGAAAAGCTTTTTGCTTTTTGGAAAAGTACTTTCATTAGGAACTACAAAGGAGTTACTGAGCCAGTTATTACGAATGAATTGACTTGGTTTCAGAAAACACAAATTTACATAGGGCGCACCGCTCTTGTACTGGTAATGCTTTATCTCTTATTACTATTATTCAAATTCAAAAAATTATAAAATGAATCCAGAAATAAAAAAAGCGGCAATTGCGGTATTTGAACAATACCCAACCGCAAAAGAGTTGTTTATAACTCCTGATGAGCAAGCCTTCCTTAAGGAAGATAGAGCTCGTATGCACAATAAGGATTTTGTAACGGTAAAACGTTCTGATGTTATTGAGGTACCAAAAGAAGGCTCTGCAGTTAAAAAAACCGCAGCTGAATTAATCGAGTTCATTCCAACGGTTGAAACTTTGGAAGAATTAGCCTCCTTGGAAACTGGCGAAAAGAGAGCCACGGTTTTAGCGGCTATTGCCACTAGAAAAGAGGAGTTAACGCCTAAACAAGACTAACGATGAGTTTTGACGGTGTAATAATAAACAAAGGACAAGGCGGATTAAACCGCTCGGAAACGTCAACCGATGCTGTTATGGCATTGGTGGCGTTTGTCAATGATCCATTGACGAATGCGCCAAATGAAGTTATTGAGCTTACGAGCATTTTAGCTGCTGAAGCTTTGGGCTTTGATGCAGCGTATGATGCAAACGAAGCGATTTTACTTCACTATCATATTGCTGAATTTTTCAGGTTGGCACCAAACGGAACTTTGAAATTGATTGTAACTGAAATTGCCACGGCTAAAGCTTTCTTTGAAAGTGCGACCGCCAAAGCTTTGATTAGAGCTAACACAGATATTAAACGAATTGGATTTGTTTATAATGCCGATGGTGTTACCTTAGATATGGTTGCTGAAATCAATGCGTGCCAATTATTTATAAACGAGTTGTTCCTGGATAAGATCTACTTAAACGGGATTTATCTTGAGGCAAGAAACGTTTCTAAAGATGCAATTAGCAGACGCACGCTTACTGCAGGAAAAGTAAGTTTAGTAATTGCTCAAGATCCTGCCATTGCATCACTTGATGCGGCCTATGCTCATTATGCTGCTGTCGGTTCTATTCTAGGAATGCGTGCCGCCAGAAAAGTAAATGAAAATTTAGGATCTGTTGATATCATCACAAAGCCAAACGAAAGAAAAGGCGAACAAACGTATCCATTAACGGATAGCTTGAGAGGCTTATGGCTTTCGGCAGCGTTGAGCGATGGGACACTGGTTTCCTCATTAACCAATGTGGAGAAAAACACATTGACGACAAACGGATACATCTATGCGGGAAGCTTTCAAGGCTTTGCAGGTGTTTACTTAAATGGTGAGCCTACTTGTATTGCAATCTCTTCAGACTATTCAACAGGAGAAAATAACGGTGTTTGGGACAAAGCAGCTCTAGGAATTAGAAACGCTCTTTTACCAAAGGTCCGTGGTTGGTTCCAACGTAATCCTACAACTGGAAAGTTGAAGGACACGGCAATTACTGATTTAGAAAACATTGGTAAAAAACCATTACAGGCTATGCTTGTAGCGGCAGAAATAAGCGGATTTGATTTGGTAATTCCTGCGGGACAAAACCCAAACGATCAAACGCCTTTATTGGTTAAAACGACGGTAACATTAGGAGCAATCATTCACACTTTCGAGGTTGATTTATCATTAAACTAAAAAGATGGCAAAAGTAGTAACATTAATAAACGCCTTTGGGCGTATGGCTGGGTGGAACTCAGTAACCTTAAACCTTTTCGGAAGAGATGCAGAGGGAATAGCTGAAGTATCGTATGACGATACTATTGATAAAGAATTAATCTATGGAGCCGGTAAAATGCCAATAGGTGTTGGTGAAGGAGATTATAAAGCCAAGTTTGGTTTAAAACTCTATCAAGAGGAAGTTATTGCGATCATGGATTCGCTTCCTCCGGGAGTGCGTTTGCAAGATATAGCTCCTACCGATGTTATTGTACAATACACGTATAATACACGTATTTACAAGGACATTATTCGTAATGTAGAATTTACCAAAGTAGGTAGAGCCGTGAAAAAAGGAGATAAAACAGTAGAGCAAGCTGTTGAAGTTATTTGTACACATATAGACTGGAACGTATAACATGGAAAGTAAAACTGCAGAACAAATAGAAGCCATTGTAGATCCAATAGGATACTTAAATGATGCCGAGTTAACCGCTTTGAAAGCGAAAAACGGCACAAAGTACATTCATGAGGTTATCACTGTAGATGACGATAATGAGGCTCACGCTACTTATTTTTTGAAACCAAATCTTGATCAACTGCAAATGTTAGCGGATTATGCTAAGAAAAGCGAAGAGATGGCCGGTTTAAAAATACTTTTCAATACTTGTAGAGTTGGCGGTTCTGACGCTGTACTTACAGATGACGAAATGAAAGCCTCGGCTTATAAAGCACTAGCTCAACTTTTCAAAAGAAGGGAAGCCGTTGTAAAAAAGCGATAGAGGATGAAAAAATTTCATCTGATGACGAACATGATTTTTACAAAAGAGGTAACGCTCTAATACGAAGTTATTTTAATAGAGAGCCCAAAAAGCTCTCTATTAAAAAATGGGCTCAACTCTACCAAGAGGCAATGTATTTGAAAACACTGGATGCCGAAATACAAACTAACATTTTAGGTAAAATATTTGGCGGTAAACCCGCTACTGAGGAATAATGGCAGATCAACAAACAAATTGGATATTAGAACTTGTCGATAAAATCACGGCTCCTGTAAAGGAGATAACCGGAGGCATTGATAAGCTAGAAGATGCAATTACTCACGTTGATGAAAAATTAGAGAAAGTTGGTAATGATAGTGCAAAGGCATTTGACAAATCAAATACTTCATTAAAAATGTTAGCCTTTCAGGCAAGCTCGGAAGCGATTACCAATTTAGGACAACCATTACTAGACGGTGCAAAAGGGGCTTACGCTTATGATGCTTCCCTAAAGGAATTATCTGCTATTACTGGTGTTGTTGGAAACGACTTGAAAGAAATAGGTGGAAATGCACGGGAAAGTGCGGTTGATTTTGGCGGTGACGCTTCGGAATCCGTTAGGAGTTATACATTATTGCTTTCTAAACTTACGCCTGAAATTGCCAAAAGTCCGGAAGCTCTGGACATGATGGGTAATAGTGTCGCTTTACTGAGCGAAACGATGCACGGCGATTTAGTGGGAGCTACAAATGCCGCTTCCAGTGTTATGAATCAATTTGGCGTTGACCTTACAAATCCGGTTGAAGCTGCAAAAACAATGGATGTGATGTTGAATAACATTACCTCCTCTGCTAAAGTAGGAAATCAAGAAGTAACACAAGTTGCTCAAGCGATTGATAATGTAGGTGCCGTGGCTAAAAATGCCAACGTGTCTTTTATAGAAACGAATGCCGCATTACAAGTTCTTGGAAAATATGGTAAGGAAGGTGCCGAGGGCGGTATTGCATTAAGAAATGTTTTAGCCACAATGGGTAAAAAGGAATTTTTACCAAAAGAAGTTCTAAAACAATTACATGATGCCGGCGTTAATGTTGATGTCCTTTCGGATAAGAACAAAACCCTAGCGGAAAGGCTGACAGAACTTAAAAAACTAGGCGGTAACGATGCCCTTTTAGGAGCAATGTTCGGAACTGAAAATACAGTAGCGATTACTGGGCTTTTAGGGAATGTGGCACTGTTAAAAGATTACACCACTCAAATTACCGCAGACCAAACGGCTCTTGCCGATATGGCAGCCACAATGGGTACCAGTTACCAGGAGTCGAAAGATAGAATTGTTTCTTATTTCGATGATATCAAATTGAGTATTTATGGAGCAACCGGCAGTATGTTGCCGTTTATAGATATTGGCTTACAGGGCATAATGGGAATGATCAATCTTGCACCCGGTGTTTTAGCGATAGTAAACATGGTTACATTATTAAAAGATGCCACAATACTTCAAACGGCTGCGCAATGGATGTTAAATATTGCCATGAACGCTAACCCAATAGGGTTGATTATAACGGGAGTTGCCGCCTTAATTGGTTTGGTTGCCGTTGTCATTACATACTTTGATGATTGGGGCGCATCGCTGACACTATTTTTAGGGCCTTTGGGAATGGTTATAAATTTAGTTCAAAGCTTTCGTAGGCATTGGGATAGTATAACTAACGCATTTTCTGCAGGAGGAATTATTGCAGGAATAAAGCGCATTGGTTTAGTCATTTTGGACGCTTTACTTATGCCAGTTCAACAACTTTTAGAGCTGCTTTCGAAAATACCCGGACTTGGTGGTTTAGCCGGTAGCGGAGCAAATTTTATAAAAGAAATTAGAACCAAACTAGAACTTACTGAAGGGGACCCGAAAAAAGAAAAAGTAAAAGCAGCTACTAAAACAGTTGGACCGGAAGGAAAACAACCTGTAGCTCCAATAGTAACGCCGACCTCTCCAAGTTCTATTGGAGCAGATAAATCAGGAGCCGCAAGTTCAACAGGCGGTAAAATTATTACCATGACTTTGAACGTGTATAATACCTATAAAGTGGCAAAAGAAGATTTAGCCAATTTTGAAAGAATAACCGAGCATGTTGTGGGTAGAATTAACGACACAATGAAAGATGCCTTAATAGCTGCAGGATCATGATAGAGTTTAATGTACCACCGTTAGCGGGTTTGTTTTTAGATGCTTTTGGCGTTAAGATAGGCGGTATTTATAGACCGGAGGCCTCAACCGGTAAAGCGGATGATCCTGCGGGTTTGTTTACCGGGATTGAAATTATTGAGGATATCAATGATGCTTATGAAATGAGCGCTCTTGGAACTCCGATATTATGGCCAATACTTTTTTCAAAAAGTGATTTAGCGAAAAAATATAATAATAAAGGAGAGCTAATTGATTTTAACAGTCAGGATTTCCGCTTGCCCATTGCCTCAATTATTTCGTTTAGACGGGACAAAATAATGAGTACGACTAAGGTTAACGGAGGTCGAGGATCTGTAAAAGAAATCTACGGTTTTGATGATTGGCAAATTACGATTAACGGTTTTTTAATTCCTGATGCCTCACAGCCACAAGGATTAAAAAACTCTTTACAGCAGGAAAAAGAATTGATTAAATGGGATAATTGCGCCAGTAGAGTTGATGTTTTTGGGGAGCTTTTTTCAGTCCGTGGGATTAAAAGCTTAACCATTAAAGGAATCAATTTTGAACCGTTGAGAGGTAAGCCAAATATCAGGGCATACACCATTAACGCATTGAGCGATGAACCAATAGAACTGAATATAAAAAGTAGTATATGACACTTGCAATGGTTTCAAAAATAGTATTTGCGGAAACGGATACTCATGGCGAAATCGTCATAAGAAAATGCAACTCGGTAAAAATTGAAACCTCGTGGGAATCTTTAACGGATACCGCTGTTATTGTTTTAGCAAGAAATGTAAAGGATTTTGACAAATTAAATGTCAAATCAATATTTAAAAAAGGGGATCCGGTTGAAATATATTTAGGCTATGACGAAAATCTACTTTTAGAATTCACGGGGTTTATTAGCGAGGTTTCGGCTGACATACCAATTAAAATTAAGTGCGACGATTATATGTATTTGCTCAAGAAACATCCGGTTAACGTTTCGATGCGCAGCACTAAACTGGAGGACTTGATTAAATTGATTATTCCTCCTGGTATCGAGTACGATGTGGCCGATATTAATATTGGTACAAAGCGTTTTCCAAATATGACAGCTGCTAAGGTTCTCGAAGATTTACAGAGCAATAATATCTATTCTTATTTTAAAGGAAAGAAGCTAATTGTTGGAAAGATTTATACCGATGATGCACCAGAACCGGTAACGTTTAACTTTTCTCAAAATGTGGTTGATAGTGCGCTGCAGTATAAAAATAAGGAGGATGTAATTATAAAAATTATCGCTACATCCACCTTGCCAAAAGGAAGAAAGTTGATAGCGGAGTTTGGCGATGATTTTGGGCAGGAGCAACATTTATCCTATTACAATATTACGCTTGAGACGGAACTATTGAAACTGGCTAAAGCCGATTATGATAAGTTTAAAGTAGAGGGCTTTGACGGTAATATTACCGCTTTTGGCGTGCCAAGTGTAAGCCACGGAATGAAAGCCAAAATAATAAGTTACCAGTACCCGGATAGAAAGGGTTTGTATTACATAAAAAAAGTTACAAAGGAATTTGACGATAGTCCAAAGTATAGACAAATCATTGATTTAGACAAAAAAGCAGAATGAGCGGTAAAAAGTTGACAGAGTTTAAAAACCTACTCACCGATAAAATGAAATCACATGTTCCTATGCAAACGGAATGGGTGAAAGTTTCGGAAGTGGATTGGGAAGAAAAAACAATGACTGCCATAGGTGAAAACAACGGTCTGGAATATTTTGACGTAGTACTTGGTTTAGGAGCCATAAATGTGAAACCTAAAATAGGCTCGCTTGCACTGGTTGGAGCCATTCATAATGGTGAGGCTTGTTTTATGATTTCGTGTGAAGAAATTGAAGAAATTGAATTGATAGATCATTCAGGGTTTAAAGTGAATTTAAACGATGGTTTATTACTAATTAATGGTGAAGAGTTCGGAGGCATTGTTAATGCAAAAGAGCTAAAAAAACAGGTGGATAAAAACACATTGATATTGGAGAAAATGCAAACGGCTTTTAACAATTGGACACCAGTTCCAAATGATGGTGGTGCAAGTTTGAAAGGATTAGTAGCCTCATTTGTTTCACTGCAAAGAGCGGATTTATCAGGTATTGAAAACACAACAATAAAGCATGGAAAAGGCTAACGACATATTATTAGATTCTAATAACGATCTGCAGGTTGTTGCCGGTGATTTTGTTGTAGGCGAAAGCTTACTTCAAGAGGTTGGTATCATTTTACAAATGAGTCAAGGAGAGCTTAAAAGCGATCCTTTTATTGGAGCTAATCTTACCACAATGGTGCGAGGCGTTCAAAATAATGAAAAAATAAAACGACACATTGAGACGCAAATGGAACTGGACGACAAAAATTACGATGAGATAAAAGATTTTTTGAAAACAAATATTAGATAGTTATGGATCAATGGATAGTAGTCGTTAGTGCCTTAGTTACAATGGTAGGTGGTACGGGTTATTTCACTTTTATTTTTGCAAAAAGTAAATACAAACAGGAAGTCGAAAAACTGAGATTTGAAGCCCTACAGGCGCAAAAACTTGCTGAAACCACCGATATCGAAAACGGCTCAAAAGTAGTTGATTTATACAAGGAGGCTCTAGATGATTTAGGCATTCGCTATGAAGAAAAATACAAGCACGTTGAAGAGATGTCGAAAAACATTTCGGATCTGTTTGATGCTAAAGAAAAGACTTTACTGCAGGAAATTGAATATCATAAAAAACAGACAGCATTGTATAAAAAAATGTACGATGACAAAGTGAAGGAATTTACAAAATACAAAAAAGAGCACCCATGATTTACGCAATAGAGAATCAATCGGTTTTTGATGTCGCAGTTCAGGAAAGCGGGAGCGTTTTGGCCGCCTTTGACTGGGCTTTGAAAAATGGACTTTCATTGACAGAAGATTTAGCACCAGGACAACAATTGATTTCTCCTAATTCGGATTTTATCAATGCGGATGTTGCCGGTTACTTCAAAGGCAAAAAGCAGATGATAGCTACCGGATTTAATATTGCGGATGGACAGTCAATAATACCAACACTGGGAATAGGAACAATGAGAGTAGGAACAACATTTATAGTAGGATAATGGCACGATCAATAGGAGTTATACAACAGGAAATGCTTGACAGCATTGCAGCAGACGAAAACTTGGCGGGATTGAACTCGCAAAGTAAAGTATCTATTTATCGTTTGATTGTGCTTATAGTTGCCTTTTCTATTTGGGTATTAGAAAACCTTTTCGACACCCATAAAAAAGAAGTGGACGACATCATTGAGGCCAAAATGCCACACCGTCCATCGTGGTACCGAACTAAAGCGAAAGCGTTTCAGTACGGATTTGCTTTGACAACGGACACTGATAACTATGACAATACAAGTTATACGGATGATCAGGTTTTGAACTCTAAAATTATAAAGTATGCGGCGGTAACGCCAAGTGCGGGACAAATATTAATTAAGATTGCCACTGAAGCTGCGGGAGTTTTGGCACCCATTACGCCCGAACAAAAAGCCTCGTTTGATGCTTACATTCTTGAAATTGCTGACTGTGGCGTGAAGTATATTGTTGTCAATCATTTGCCGGATATATTGTTGTTGAATTTGCAAATATTTAGAGACCCGTTGGTTTTGGACTCTACCGGAATGAGCATTTTAAACGGAAATTATCCTGTACAGGACGCCATCAATGAATATATGAAGGAACTGCCATTTAATGGCGAATTGGTTCTTGCACATTTCATTGACAAGCTTCAAAAAGCGGAAGGTGTGGTAATACCGCACATTATAAATGCAGAATCACAGGCGATTGATATAAATACTAATCAATACCTCGCCGCTGAGCCTATCAATGTAAAAACGGTGCCAGTGAGTGGCTATTTTACAATTCCAAACTTTGACAATGTGAGTTATGTGGTATAAAGTAGATTTTGACCGACTGGTTCTTTTACTGCTGCCTACTTTTTTGCGAAAGCCGGTATTGTTTGGGTATGTCCGGGCATTGATTACGCCTATTGCCAGCTTGCATTATAAGTGGTCACGCATGAGGGATGATAACTTGATAAAGCTGTCGTACAACAGCCAAAGGTGTTATTTGAGAAAAGCGTTGAATGATAAGTATGACCCTGATTTAAGACGAATTACTATTGACGGCACGCTAGATACGACTCAAGATTATATCTACACGCCTGCCGAGAATCTCGATGTGTATTTAGGCATTATGTATCTGGAGCAAGATTTTAATTATAGTAATTCTATTGTTGACTTTCTTGTCAAGGTACCAGGACAACTATTGAATGATAAAATAAACGAAATAACGGCAACGATCAACTTTTATAAGTTGGCAGGCAAAAGCTATAAACTATTGGCGATATGAATACAATAAATTTTAATCAGGTTGGCGGGTTTCCACTCTCTACTACTATTTTGGCAAAGCTTCAAACGGCCTTTAGCCTCTTTAATGCTTTGGGCAATATTGTTGGAGAATTGACCATAATTTCAGGATGTGACGTTGCAGGAACCAATGTAGGCAACGGTGTTGTTTATATCAATGGTGAAGTATTGGAGTTTCGAGGCGGTTTAGCCCAAACCAAAGTTATCATTAAAGAAGATGCCGAAAGTTTACTTTTTGAAAACGGAAACTCTTATCCGGTTGTCAAAACTCGCTATGCCACTTTTGGAACCGGAGTGGGTGCGATAAACTGGGTAGATTTTAAACGTGGGTATCAAACCAAGAACCTGTTAGGAGCTCTCGCGTTAAAAGCCGATGATTCCATTGTTACGGCTATTGCCGATGCGGTGGCTTTGATGCTTGAAAAGTTAAACACGATTGAACAAGGTGCGGAGAAAAACGTACAGCCTAACTGGAGCCAAGCAGATGATACTAAAGATGATTTTATTAAAAATAAGCCATCAACCATAAGTTGTCTTGCGAAAGGAACTTTTAATATTGGCGATGCAATAACGGCTGATTCGCTTAGAACGGTAACGTTTGCAGATGTGGGTACCAATAATTATATGGTTGTTGGGTGCATGGTTTCTACTGGAAGCAATTTTGATGCAGACAATGACGTAATATGGATGGTGCGTGAAAAAGGAAATACCTCCTTTAAATTAACCCTGAGAGAAGTTTCCGGAGTAGTACAAAATTTAAGTTTCGAATACATGTTAATTCCTCTATAATAATGGCAGATAAAAACACACTTAAAAACTGGTTTAAAACTGGTTTAAAACCGACACAGGCGCAATTCTGGGCTTTGTTTGATTCGTATCGTCATAACGATGAAAAGATACCGATTACCGCTATAGATGATATTGAAAATATTCTAGCTGACAAAGCGGATGCTGAAGTATTAACCCACCATTTGATAGGTGAAGAGGCTCACGCTGATTTGTTTTTAGGCAAAGAAGATAAAAGCAAAAGAGGTTCCGCACTTGGGTATGCTCCTTTGAATGAGTTTTCGAAACTTGCCAGTGAGTATTTAAACATTGTTAATGATTTAGTTACCGGAGGTGCAACGGCTTTAGCAAGTGCTGAAACGGTTAAAACGCTGAAAACTCAAATCAATTCCATCAATACGATATTGACCTCTAATGATGTTAACCTGGACAACGTTCAGGAACTTGTTGATGCTATAAAAACCGTGCAAACTTCGCTAAGTACCATCTTGGTTAATGACTTGACCACGGGCGGAACCACGAAAGCGTTGACGGCCGAAATGGGTAAGATCTTGAAAGGTTTGATTGATTCTTTGACAACTGTTGTAGGGAACAAAGTAGATAAAGTTGCAGGCGAACGCCTAATAAATGCCGCTGAAATTACCAAACTTGCGGGATTAGGAAGTATTGCAACAACGGTTAAACCAATTCTCTCAACGGCATTAGCTAGCCAAAATGTGGCGGGTATGGTAACTTACATCAATGCGCTTACACCGGTTCTTGTGGTTGGAGGAAGTGAAATTGTAAAATATACAACCACCGATACGGGCAGGGTTTTTCAACTGAATTTAAGAGGCAGAAGTTTTGGAGTTGGACAACCGGCTATTATTGCCGCCGATATTCTAGAAGTTACGGAGTTCTTGAATAAAGACCTTAAATTAAGTAACTACCCAAGCACTAGAAATGATGGACAATTACCAACGAATAAAGTTCTAAGTACCGATGTTAATGGTAACTTAAAAATGTACACCATTGCAACGGCACCGGCTCCGTATTTGGAAATTTTGATTCCTGATTCTACAATGCCAAGTACGACCACAAATTTCACGTTAAAAGGGGCGTTTTTTACACCGGCCATGACCGTTGCCATTGCAGGGCAAACTGTAAACTACATCACTTTCAAAAGCGACAATTTAGTTTTGGTAAACGTAACTACAGGGGCAACGGAAGGAAGTTATGCGGTTACTTTAAATAATGGGATCGAAGCTATTTTCAATAACGCTTTATTGATCGTTTTAGGGACAGTTTACAAGCCTGAAATTACTGATTGGATTAATATCACACAGCCTATTGATTTCGCAAGTGGAGCTGTACTTACTAAAAATTATGGCTCATTAGGTTATGCGCAATGGAATAAAGTATTAAACCATACAAAGAATTTTGAAATAAGATATAAACCTGTTATCAGTCCTTTAGGGGCAAATTCAAGCAATGCAATGACCTTGCAAATAATGAGAATTAGCGACAACAAAAGAATGTTTTATAACAAATCTGCAGGCCCTTACAACGACCTTTATGTTGATGATGCATATATTATTTCGGCTTTTGACTTTAACCAAACGCAATTTCAAGAAGTAAAATGGAGGTATGCTGGAGGTGTTTGGACGATGTATTATAATGGCGTTTTAAAACACACACACAGCGGGGCGTTTAATAGTCTTACATCGGACGTTTATTTGATTTTCGGTGTACAAGGTAAAAATATGATTGATATAAAATACATTGAATTAGTCTAAAAATAAAATTATGAGCGCACAAATAGTATTAGATTATTTTTTAGAAAAGTTCCAAACGCTTGGTAATACTTTGACAGATATAAATTTTGATAACCTTTCTTTTTTTACCACAAAAGAGAAGATAATCGATATGAAAGGCCAATGGGTTTCAAAATCCTATTATGCCGAAAAGGATAAAGAAGCCATCAGGATAACGTATGATAAATTATACGGGATTCACACACATAACGGTGTTGAGTGGCCAAACACGTTTCTAGGTGTTGGGAAGTCTATCCATTACTTGGACTGGGCGGGTGAAATTGCTTACACCAAAAAAAAGCAACCAGAATATTTTGATTTACAGCCGGTGTTTGTAGGTGATGGTACCGAGACGGTTGTTGGTTTTTCAAGCCAAAAACAAAGGCAAATACTGAAAACAGAGCGATACAATGCAGACGATTATTTGCAAGCTAAAAACCCAAATTTGTATGCGCTGCTTTACGCCAGATACACACAGCACTATGATTATTACCTAAAAACGGGAAAGAAAACCAATTTATTAACTGCCATAAATGGAGAAACTGATCCTGATATTAATGCAGTTTTTAATAATCTTGTTTTCGGCACTGATATCACGGTAAGAGAATTAATCTTAATGAATTTACAGTAATGCTAGGCTCAAAATCTACTTACTTTTTACAACATCCGGACACGCTTAAAAAGTGTAGAATAGAGCTTGTGCTCTATATGAAGTCACAGCGATATGATGTTGTAAAGCGGGAGGTTTATTTGAGAGCGTTTGATTATTTCTGTCAAAATCCAAGTGATTACGACGGTGCAACATTTGTAAAAGATTTGTGCCACATACCCGGACTGGATATCAACGCAATGCTTCACGATTATCATTGTGTCGTTTACAACATCGCAGCGGATTATTACACGAAATGGAAAGGAGATTGGTTATATGCTAAAGAAATGGAGCGAACCGGAAGAGGTCAATTGTCTTGGGTAAACTTCTTTTTGTTGAAATTAATTGGCACGCTGCATGTGATGTATGCGAATTATAAACGGGGTAACATCACCGGCCAACAAATGATAAATTTTGAAAAAGATTATAAAGTTTTAATGTAGTTCTCAGGAGGACGGGAAGTAAAAAATAGTCCTCCAACATTTAAAAACTTTCTGAGGGATTTTAAATATAGCAACAAAGCCACACCGTTGGAGGACATAAGTCTTCTATGGTGTGGCTTTGCTATTTTTAATATAATCCCTCAGAGATACAAAAGTAACTTAAATTTAGAAATATGGCAAAAGAATTTCACTACAAACCACAATATGGAGTTATCGTGATTGTTGAAAACGAGGAGGAGCAAAAGAAAGTCTTTGAGGAGCTCCAAAAAAAAGGAATGAAACTAAAAGTAGTAACAACGTGAAAATAGTAATTGAAAACAGTACGAAAAACTTTGAAAGTTATCGTGCGCAAAGGGTAAAATCCCTTTTTAACGCAGAGGACGGCTCTAGCTTTAAGACAGAGGCAAACATTGATATTGAGGACATGGATTGGGGCATTGGCTTAATTGTGGGTGCATCCGGTTCCGGCAAGACCTCGATAGGTAAACAGTTTTTTGGAGTAAATAAAATGCACGATTTATATGCGGGTTGGGATTGCTCCAAACCAATAGTAGATTGTATTTTGCCGGATGGTGATTTCAATACTGCCACCGGAGCATTGGCGGCCGTGGGGCTTGGTGATGTTCCCAGTTGGCTAAGGCCTTTTAATGCATTGTCGAACGGTCAACAGTTTAGAGCGGGACTGGCACGGCTTGTTACCGAGGCACCGGATGAGGCCATTGTTGATGAGTTCACCAGTGTAGTGGATAGGCAAATTGCTAAGATTGGTGCTTTGGCCTTTGCCAAAAACTGGCGGAGAAATAAGGGTAAAAAAGTGGTTTTGTTATCGTGCCACTATGATATTATTGAATGGTTGCAACCGGACTGGGTATATGATGTAAATACCAAAGTACTAAAAAAAAAATTGAAATCGGGAAACGCCCGCACATCAAGCTTGAAGTTTGGAAGGTCAACGGAACTTACTGGAAACTGTTTAAAGAGCATTATTATTTAGATCTCGCACACCCACCTGCAGCGGAGTATTTTGTGGGAGTTGTTGACGGCGAACTCGTGGCGCATCTTGCCGTTTGCCCAATGTTTACCGCCAACGCATACCGAGCGACACGATTGGTTGTTATGCCGGAGTGGCAAGGAGCCGGCGTAGGAACCGCATTTTTAAATGAGGTGATGCAATACCACCTTGAGGGCAACGGCCGATGTCAACGAAAGTATCACACGTTCTTTCATACTTCGCACCCGCAATTGTGCGGTTACCTTCGAAATGCTGACGTTTGGAAACAAACAAATGCCATTCTTTACGGTGCGAATAAGTCAAGGAGTAACGCCAGTATTATGAAGACTGGCAAAAAAGGAACAATTACCGGCTGTGGTTACGGTGGCCACTTTAGAGCCGTACAAAGTTTTAAATATTTAGGAAAATGAAAAAATTGAGAGTTTTTATAAGTGGTCAGAAGTATTTTGGCCAAGAAGTATTCAGGTTATGCAATGAGCTGCCTTTTGTTGAGATTGTAGGCGTTTGTACTCCACTTGATGATAAGTGTATGACTAAAATGGCGCATACGTTTAACGTTCCTATTGTTGCCGGTGGCACGCTCAGAGAGAACACGCTGCCCGATAATGTTGATTTAGGTATAACTGCGCACTCTTTTGATTATATTGGCGTAAAGACCCGATTTAAGACCAAGTTTGGTTGGATAGGTTATCATCCAAGTTTGTTACCAAGACATCGTGGGCGCTCATCCATTGAGTGGGCGGTTCGTATGCGTGACGCAATAACCGGTGGGACGGTGTTTTGGCTCAACGCAGGGATTGATAGAGGCGATATTGCGTATCAGGACATTTGTTTTATTGATCCAAAGATGTACGGCATGGAGCCTAAAAAGGCGGCAAAACTATTATGGGAACATGAACTGCAAGCGATGGGATTAAAACTGTTAGAGCAAGCGCTCACGGATATTAATAACGGTGTTGTTATCAAGAGGCCACAGCGTAAAGAGTTTAGCACGTTTGAACCTAATGCAGACGCAAAGGATGTGTTTAAGCCTGATTTGTTGATGTTAGAGCAATACAGCTCCGCAAGTAAAGAGAAAAGCCCCAATTAGGGGCTTTTTAAGTATTGTTTAAATACTGATTAAATATTTTATATTTGCCACGAAACTGCATGATTCATTTTGGATTTATGCATGTTTCATTTTTTCGATTATACATTTACAGTAATTTATATTGTTTATAAGTTACCAAAGACCCAAAAAATCCTCAATAAAATTATAATTTTCTTTATTTAAAAAATCATTTAAGTCTAAAATAAACACGCATCTATCTTAGAAACAAAATAGTAAATAATATTTTTTATTTAATACTCTTAAACCCTAAAAGCAGTTCCTTTTAAAACAAAACGATCCAACTTTATATTATTATTAACGGTTTTTCCGATTAATAATTAAAAGAAAAAACCAACTTTATTTAACATTAATTATAGAAACCATTAACCCTAAAATTCTAAAAAAAGTGCTAATTTTATTTGTGCCTAACATTTTCTTGATTTTAAAATTTAAGAAAAAAAAATTGTTAATATCCTGAAGAATAATGATTTATATTAATCAAATAAATTAAAAGGGGAAGAAAACCGTAAGCCTTGTCATAGTTAATACATCATTATAATTCTTTGTAAATAACTATAATTTTAAAACTATTATTATGAAATCATTTATTGTTATTTTGTTTTTTTTAAGCATAACTACGATCTCTTATTCGCAAGACACGCTTAAAGTTGATGGGAATATTAAAATAGAAGAATTACCAGCGGTTGTTATTAAAAAAGCTGGAAAAGACTTTTCTGTATATTTACCGGACAGAAACCCTGATTTAAAAGTGAGAAATTTAGAAGATAAATTTATCGCCTACGATCTGGGTAAAGATTATGAAGGATACGAAAATTATTTGGTGATAATGGAAACTAAAAATGGTTCCTTATCCGCTACTTATAACGAAAACGGAAAATTAACACGAGTTATTGAAAAATATCAAAATGTAAAACTTCCTAGTAGTGTCGTTTTCTCAATATATAAAGCTTTTCCAGGATGGCAAATAATTAATGACAAATATTTGTATTCCCAAGAAGAAGGTGATGTAATCAAAAAAGAATACAATCTTAAAATTAAAAAAGATAAAGAAACTCGAAAACTGGTAGTTAGCGCAGACGGAGAAATCATGAAAGACAAGTAACTACAATTAACTTTAATTTTCAGAAGCTGCCTTCGGGTGGCTTTTTTTTTATACATTTCTGAATAATAATAAATGTCTTTTTCTATGAGTAAACTTCCAAATATTGGCACGAGTATATTTACAATAATGTCTAAAATGGCAACCGAGTATAATGCCATTAATCTTTCGCAGGGTTTTCCTAATTTTCCAGTCGATGAACGATTAACAGATATTGTGGCCAAGCTTGCAAAGCAAAATGTACACCAATATTTACCCATGTCAGGATATCCTCCATTATTGTCAAAAATAGCGATACTAGTAAAGAACTCCTATGGAAGAGCTATTCAACCAGAAACAGAACTATTAATTACAGCAGGTGCAACTCAAGCCATTTTTACCACAATTCAAGCTTTGGTAGAAACTAATGACGATGTAATTATTTTAGATCCAAGCTATGATTGCTATGAAGCACCCGTATTGTTATGCAAAGCAAATCCGGTTCGGGTTTCGCTTAACGATGATTATACGCCAAATTGGGACAGGATAGAAAAAGCTTGCAGTTGGAAAACCAAAATGATCATCATCAATAATCCGCATAATCCGACGGGTAAAATTTTAAACGGATCTGATTTTAAAATTTTAGAATTACTACTGGAAAAATATCCAAAAATCACTGTGCTATCCGATGAAGTCTATGAATATATCACTTTCGATGAAAAACATATTTCAGCACATAGTAGAGAAAAATTACTAAATCGCTGCGTGATGGTTTCTTCGTTTGGAAAATCATTTCATGTTACCGGATGGAAAATTGGTTATTTAGTGGCACCAGAATATTTGATGAAAGAAATCAAAAAAGTACATCAATTCTTGGTATTTAGTGTAAATAGCATCTGCCAGGTTGCCATTAGTGAGTATCTAGATTTAGTTTCTGTGAATGAAATCGGAAACTTCTATCAGGAAAAACGGAACTACTTTAGACAATTATTAAAAGAGAGTCAATTTGAACTTATGCCTTGTGAAGGAACTTATTTTCAGGTTGTATCCTATGCCTCCATTTCTAATAAAAATGACGTTGATTTTTGCAAATGGTTGATAATAGAACATGGAGTGGCCGCTATTCCTATTTCGACTTTTTATGCCGATGGAAAAGACCTTAAACTAATTCGTTTTTGTTTTGCCAAAGATAATGACACGCTGGAAGCTGCCGCTAAACGATTGTGTGCTATTCAGTAAAAAAAATATTATTTTTTTTACTATGCACGCATACTATTTAATTATATTTACAATTCAAATTATAGAACATTATGAGTTATACAGATAAAATGTTACGTGATGATGCCCTGAAAGGTAAAGTAATCGTCGTAACCGGAGGTGGTAGCGGTTTAGGCAAAGCAATGACTAAATATTTTTTGGAACTAGGTGCGCAAGTAGCTATTACCTCCAGAGATTTAGAGAAACTAAAGAATACGGCTTCAGAACTGGAAACAGAAACGGCTGGAACTTGTTTACCTCTTCAATGTGACGTACGCCATTATAAAGAAGTGGAAAATATGTTGCAAGAAGTTTTAAAAGCTTTTGGAAAGGTTGATGTATTATTAAACAATGCAGCAGGGAATTTTATTTCACCGACCGAAAGATTATCTGCTAATGCATTTGATACTGTAATCGATATTGTATTAAAAGGTTCTAAAAACTGCACCCTTGCTTTTGGAAAACATTGGATCGATACCAAACAAAAATCATCTACCATTTTGAATATTGTAACGACTTATGCCTGGACAGGTTCCGCTTATGTAGTGCCTAGCGCTACTGCAAAAGCTGGAGTTCTAGCCATGACAAGAAGCCTTGCCGTAGAATGGGCAAAATACGGAATTCGTTCTAATGCAATTGCGCCAGGACCTTTTCCAACGAAAGGGGCATGGGATCGATTGTTGCCCGGAGATTTAGCCGAAAAGTTTGATATGGCAAAGAAAGTGCCTTTGAAACGTGTAGGTGATCACCAGGAATTAGCCAATTTAGCTGCTTATTTAGTTTCTGATTTTTCAGCATATGTAAATGGCGAAGTAGTTGTCATTGATGGAGGCGAATGGCTAAAAGGCGCGGGTCAATTCAATATTCTTGAAGCCATTCCTGAAGAACTTTGGGATCAACTGGAAATGATGATCAAAGCAAAGAAGAACAAATAAGGTCTCCAAGTAAAAAAAACTTCAAATAAATTGCAATTCGCCAAAAAGTTAGTCGCTATTTGGAGGAATTTTTATGAAAAGAAAAGTTTAGTGCAGTTATCTATTTAAACTTTGCGGTGCAGAATACGTTTTAAAAAAACAAAATCCTCATTAACCAATACCTATATGAAATTAGCAAATATTTCTCCAAAATAAAATTCACTCGCAATTTAATTCCTATTTTTGCGTGATAGAAACATAACAAAAAAATTATGCTCATTATTGGAATTGCAGGCGGAACGGGAAGCGGAAAAACAACCGTAGTTCATCAGATTATGAATGAATTACCGGAAACGGAAGTTGGTATTATTTCTCAAGATTCCTATTATAAAGAAAACCATGGTCTATCCTTTGACGAAAGGGCCTTAATCAATTTTGATCATCCGCGCGCCATTGATTTCCCATTACTGGTAGCACATCTTAAGGAATTAAAAGAAGGAAATAATATTAATCAACCCGTTTATTCCTTTGTAACACACAATAGAACTGACGATACCGTTTTCACACACCCCCGAAAAGTGATGATTGTGGAAGGTATTTTAATTTTGGCAAACCCTGAATTGAGAGATTTATTTGATGTGAAAATATACGTTCATGCTGATTCTGACGAAAGATTAATCCGTCGTATGAAACGCGATATTACGGAACGCGGCAGAGACATGCACGAAGTTATCAATCGATATCAAACGACATTAAAACCAATGCATGAACAATTTATAGAACCTACAAAAGCATTTGCCGATATTATAATACCAAACGACAAATACAATACGGTTGCCATAGACGTAGTTCGTGCGGTAATAAATCAAAAAATTCTATAATTTTATTGTAATTTTATTGCATTAATTATTAGGAGCTATTTCCCGCTTTACGTTACAATCTTTGTAGTTCTGAACTTGTTTTCAGTATCCTGAAACAGGTTCAGAACTACAAAGGATTTTCACTTCACTCGGGGCTATAAAAATATATTTAAATGACAAATCCACATAAAAACAAACCTTGGTTTAAATTTTTAAGTAATAAGTATGTTTGGGTCTTGTTATTTTTTAGTACTTGGATGATTTTTCTTGACAACTATTCGTATTTCGATCACCGTTTTCTGGATAAGCAAATGGACGAACTCGAAGACAATGCTACTTATTATAAAGACGAAATAAAGAAAGACCAAGAAAATATCAAACAATTAAAAAATTCAGAGCAAATAGAAAAATACGCCCGCGAAAAATACTATATGAAAAAAGATAGCGAAGATATTTATATCATTGAATTCGAAGGTGACACAGTTGAAAAAAAATAAATTTGATTTTTCACAATACAATAATTAAATAACAAAATGGCTACAATCCTTTTCGATGATTTCAATCCCGTTTCTTCCAAAAAATGGAAACAAAAAATTCAATTTGAACTCAATGGAGCCGATTATAATGAAACATTAATTTGGAATTCCCCTGAAGATATAAAGGTAAAACCATTTTATCATAAAGATGAATTTACGAAAGCTTATCCAGTTTCTACAAAAGCATCTGAATTTAAAATATGTCAAAACATTTTTGTTTTTGATATAGACAAATCCATTGAAAGAGCTTTAGACTCCATAAATAGAGGTGCAGAAAGCTTACGTTTTACGATCGAAAACGATAGCATTGACATCGAAAAATTGTTAGCGAAACTTCCTTTAGAAAAGATAACCATTTACTTTAATTTGACTTTTCTTTCAATCGATTTCGTGAAAAAAATTGAAATAATTGCAAAAGAAAAAAAAGCTGTAATCTTTTGCAATCTGGATCCAATCGGGCAATTGGCCAAAGACGGAAACTGGTTTGTAACTAAAGAAAAAAATAATTTTGAAACACTGAATCTGCTTTCAAAAGCAGAAACAACTACTTCTATAATAAGCATTAATTCTGCACTTTATCAAAATGCGGGAGCTAATATGGTACAGCAAATCGCTTATAGTTTAGCGCATGCCAATGAATATTTTAATAAAATAGCAATCCTAAATCAGCCTATTGTTTTTGAAATTGCCGTAGGCACCAATTACTTTTTTGAAATCGCAAAACTTCGTGCATTACGGTTGCTTTTCAATCTAATTGCAAAAGAATACAATCATAATCTGGATTGTAATATTATAGTTTCGCCAACAAAACGCAACAAAACAATTTATGATTACAACGTAAATATGTTGCGAACGACCACAGAATGTATGTCAGCAATCCTAGGCGGTGCTGACGCCATTGCTAATTTACCTTATGACGCATTGTATCATAAAGACAATGAATTTGGCGATCGAATTGCCAGAAATCAATTATTGATTCTTAAGCATGAAAGCTATTTTAACAAAGTCAATAATCCAGCCGATGGAAGTTATTATATAGAAAACATTACCAATCAATTAGCCGAAAAATCTTTGGCTTTATTCAAAGATATTGAAGCCAACGGTGGTCTCTTAAAGCAATTAAACGACGGTTTAATCAAGCGCAAAATCCAGGAAAGTGCAGACAAAGAACAAGAATTATTTGATCATGGAAAGGAAATCTTATTAGGTACCAATAAATATCCTAATAAGGATGACAAAATGAAGCACGATTTAGAACTATACCCTTTTGTAAAACAAAATCCTAGAAAAACCTTAATCACTCCGATAATCGAAAAACGGCTGGCAGAAAAAATAGAGAGAGAGAGACTGGACAAAGAGTAATTAAGAGTCATAAGAAAATAAAAACATTCCAACTAATAATCCCGACGCTTCGGACTTTAGCAAAAAAAATGAAAAGGAAAGACTTACAACATATAATCCTTGATACATCTAATTTAAATTCGGAAATTGAAACTGTAGATTCCAAAGCATTTATTACTGCCGAAGGTATATACTTAAAAGAAACCTACTCAAAACAAGATATTGAAAATCTTCCTCATCTTGATTTTGGGGCTGGTTTTGCACCAAATTTACGTGGACCATACGCAACGATGTATGTGCGCAGACCATGGACAGTAAGACAGTACGCCGGATTTTCGACCGCTGAAGAAAGTAATGCTTTTTACAGAAGAAATCTTGCCGCAGGACAAAAAGGATTATCAATTGCTTTTGATTTACCTACACATCGCGGATATGATTCAGATCACGAACGTGTTGTAGGCGATGTAGGAAAAGCGGGAGTTGCAATTGACTCGGTTGAGGATATGAAAGTATTATTCGACCAAATTCCTCTGGATGAAATGTCAGTTTCTATGACTATGAATGGTGCCGTTTTACCAATCATGGCTTTTTATATCGTCGCTGCAGAAGAACAAGGTGTAAAACCGGAAAACCTTTCAGGAACGATACAAAATGATATCTTGAAAGAGTTCATGGTGCGTAATACATATATTTATCCGCCTACTCCTTCAATGAAAATAATTGCTGATATATTTGAATTTACCAGCAAAAAAATGCCTAAATTCAATTCGATTTCGATATCAGGTTATCACATGCAGGAAGCCGGTGCCACTGCTGATATTGAATTAGCATACACGCTAGCCGACGGATTGGAGTACATTAGAACCGGACTTGCCACAGGAATGAAAATTGATGAGTTCGCTCCTCGCCTTTCTTTCTTTTGGGCTATTGGGATGAACCATTTTATGGAAATTGCCAAAATGCGTGCCGGTAGAATGATTTGGGCAAAACTAGTAAAACAATTCAACCCAAAAGATGATAAATCATTGGCATTGCGAACCCATTGTCAAACTTCAGGATGGAGTTTAACAGAGCAAGATCCTTTTAACAATGTGGCTCGAACATGTATTGAAGCTTCAGCGGCCGCATTTGGTGGAACACAATCTTTGCACACAAACGCTTTAGATGAAGCTATTGCTTTACCAACCGATTTTTCTGCCAGAATCGCGAGAAACACACAGCTATTTTTACAGGAAGAAACTAAGATTACTAAAACCGTTGACCCGTGGGCAGGCAGTTATTATGTAGAAAGTCTGACGAATGAAATTGCCGAAAACGCCTGGAAACTAATCGAAGAAGTAGAAGAACTTGGAGGAATGACGAAAGCCATTGAATCTGGAATTCCAAAATTACGTATCGAAGAAGCAGCTGCCAGAAAACAAGCAAGAATAGACAGTAGCCAGGATATTATTGTAGGTGTCAATAAATACCGCTTAGAAAAGGAAGATCCTTTGCAAATCCTAGATGTTGATAACCAAATGGTGCGCAAACAACAACTGGCACAATTAGACCGAATTAAAGCAAGTCGAGATACTGAAAAAGTACAAAATTCTCTAAAAAAATTAACCCTTTGTGCTCAAACTGGGGACGGTAACTTACTGGAAATTGCTGTAGAAGCTGCAAGAAACCGAACCACATTAGGTGAAATCAGCGATGCATTAGAAACCGTTTTCGGAAGGTATAAAGCACAAATTAAATCCTTTAGTGGCGTGTATAGTAAAGAAATAAAAGACGATAAAAGCTTTGAAAAAGCGAAACAAATGGCAGATGAATTTGCTGAAAAAGAAGGCCGTCGACCAAGAATTATGATCGCAAAAATGGGGCAAGACGGACACGATCGTGGAGCCAAAGTTGTCGCTACGGGCTATGCCGATGTAGGTTTTGATGTGGACATTGGCCCACTTTTTCAAACGCCAGCAGAAGCAGCCAAACAAGCCATAGAAAATGATGTACATATTCTAGGGGTTTCTTCTCTTGCAGCAGGACATAAAACGTTAGTTCCACAAGTAATCGAGGAGCTTAAAAAATACGGTCGTGAGGACATTATGGTCGTTGTTGGCGGGGTAATTCCTGCACAAGATTATCAATTTTTGTTTGATGCAGGCGCAGTTGCCGTATTTGGCCCTGGCACTAAAATTAGCGAGGCCGCAATCAAGATATTAGAAATCTTAATAGACGGAATGGAATAATTTTTTTTCTAATAATCTATTTTTGTTCCCAATCTCAGAAAAGTACAATCATGATATTTGAAAGCACCAATTTTATTAATTGGTGCTTTTTTTATTTACTTGTAATAATTGCCCATTTTTCCTATTAAAAAAACAACGTAAAGTCAATTTATATTAACAAAACTTATAGTAAATATTAACTGAAAGTTCTTATTAAGAAACATAAATTTACTAGTAACACTTTTATTTTTGTTTAGTGATATAAATACAGGAAATTGATTTACAATTCATTACGAAATAATAAACAAAAATTAAATTAAATATTTTTAAAAGATTAAAAACAATTACTAATTTAAAACTGAACATTATGAAAACATTTACTATTATTTTAGTCTTTTTGGCTATATCAACTTCGTCTTATTCGCAAGAAACTGGAAAAATTAAAATAGAAGAATTACCTGAAGTTATCATTAAAAGAGCAGGAAAAGATTTTTCCGTTTATTTACCAAGTAGTAGTCCAGATGAAAAAGTAAAAGCTGTAGAACAAAAATTCATCGCGTATGACCTTGGAAAAGATGCCGAAGGAGCAGAAGAATATCTTGTGATTATGAAAGCAAAAAATGGTTCTTTGGCAGCAACTTATGATGACAAAGGAAAATTGATACGTGTTGTAGAAGAATTCAAAAATGTCAGACTTCCTAATCAGGTGATTTACTCCGTTTACAGAACCTATCCCGGATGGACAATTGTTAATGATAAATTCCTTTATACCCAAGAGAAAGGAGATGTTACTAAAAAACAGTATAACTTAAAAATTAAAAAAGATAAGGACGTTATTAAATTAGTAGTTAAACCGAATGGAGATATTGTCAAAACAAGTAAACCAACATTAATAAAATAAAAAAAACCTATCTTGCGATAGGTTTTTCTATTTTCAATAATCCAATCAGAAATTATATGCTTTTAATGGTTGCGTTACTATCAGCAACTATAAATGAGGTATCGTATCCACCAAATGCTTTCATATAACTTTGGATTGAAGTACCATAAGCATCACGGAAAAACCGCTTGCCTTTGTTTTTAAAATATTTTTTTACTGACCCTGGGCCGCCAAGATGCGCAGCAGCTAAAATTCCAGATTCTGTGACGTAGATTCCGTTCAATAACGTTCCAGAATATTTTTCAATTTCTTTTTTTAACTCCCATTTATTTTGCGCCAGAAGTGCGATAAATGCTTTTTCTTGCATTTCAGGACTGTTCAAAAACGCGGTGCTGTTATGAACTCCTACCGACTTTAGCGTTTCTATACCAAATTGATATTTACCTAAATATCCTAAAGAATTGATTTTTTTGTATTTGCTTTCAGATTCTCTGTAGCCTATTGCTTCTTTGAAACCAATAAAGAAATTGCCGGTAAAAGGGATATTCAAATTGGTGTAATCATTTTGTTTTTCAGATGGGAATAAGTAGTGTGATCCATCTTGTTCATCAACTAGAAACCATGGGGTAGTCTCTAAATTAAAAGGTTTAAAACCAGAGCTTAAAAAAGCGATAATAAGGCCCAAACCAGTGTAAAAATACCATTTCTTTATCATAAATTGTTTTTCTTCAAAACGCTGTCCCGTTAAGAAATTTCTGCATGCAAAGATACAACAATTTTAATAATACTGAAAATCAATGTGTTAAAGAAAATTAAAAATAGATTAAGTGCCACTTAATTCCGTTGAACTGCCTTATTTCAATCGTTGGAGCTGGAATTTTTACTGTATTCAAAACGGAAAAAATTGTCCTCAAAAAATGGGAATTTGTTTTGATCTTAGTCAAATCAGCATCAAAACTCAAATAAAATTGTCTGAATCTTTGCGGATTTGGGATTAATTTTTGGTCATAATTTTCCTTATTTCCGGTAATCATTCCATCGCCTCCGTAACCTAAAGCCAAATTTAACCATTTGGGGATTTTTGAGTCTTTAGAAAAGGAATATAAATTTACAGATAGCCAATAGGTTTGCCCGTTATAGTCCTTTAATATTTGCTCCGCAAATGAGCTTCCTAGAACTTCTGGCCTTTGATTAGCATATTGCGTGGTATGAAAAGAAAATTTGGGAGTTATACGTTGCTCTTTCCATAGCAATTCTTGTGAAACATACAAAACCGTACCCGAAGCATTGGCAATTAAATCGCCGGATGATGCCCCCCATTCCGAAGAGAATCCATCAAAAACCTCAACAGCGGTCAGAAAGGCAAATCCTAAACCAGCGCCGTAAACCAACTGCTTTTCTTTGCTGGCTCCACTCCAATTCAAGGCCTCAGCACCTACTCTTCCTAAATGATAGGCCGAAAACAGATGACCTGCTTTATCCATTTGAAGCCATTCCGAATTGTCATTTATAAAATGAAAATCAGATTTTGGATAATCCGCATACCAAAGTTGATTTAAACCAATTAAAGTTCCTGAGGCCAATACCGCTTCAGAAATGATTACGCCATTTTGTCTTTTGGTATTTAAGGAATCGGATGGTTTCAGGAAACTATCGATTTTATTTTGACTAAAAACAGCTTGAAATCCTATTAAAAAAAAAATTAGCAAACACCAACTCTTTTTATATTTCAAAACTATCTTTTTACGCCTTGGCTGTTTATCCAATCAGAATATTTTTTGGCATTTTTATTATGTTCTCCCAAAGTAGCGGCAAATTCATGGTATCCAAAACGGTCCACACTAGCACAGAAATAGATATAATTATTCTTTTCAGGATTTAAAACTGCTTCCAATGCGGTAATATCAGGCATCGCGATAGGTCCCGGAGGAAGTCCGGTATTCATATAGGTATTGTAAGGAGAAGACATGGTCAAATCGTTGTAGAATACTCTTTTGATTATTTGATTAAAATCGTTGGACTTCTTTTTTAGGGCATAAATCACTGTTGGATCGGCTTGAAGAGGCATTTGCAGTCTTAAACGATTCAAATAAACGCCTGCAATTCTGGGTCTTTCGTCTTTTTTTACGGATTCTTTATGTACAATCGAAGCTAGAACAGTTGCCTCAATTGGAGTTAATCCTTGTTTTGCAGCTTTAGCTGTTCGTTCTTTGTTCCAAAAATTACGGTATTCTTTAATCATTTTATCTCGGAATTTTTCAGCCGAAGTGTTCCAGTACAGTTCATACGTATTAGGAATGAACATCGCCAAAACATTTTCCTCAGTAAAACCATTTTCTTTCAAAAAGATGGAATCCTTAAAAGACTTTAGTAACGATAAGCTGTCGGCTTCAATTTGCGAACCCACTCTGCCAGCAAAATTCTCTAATCGTTCTTGATTATTAAAGGCCAGATTTACCGGAACATTACTTCTCAAAGACTTCACTAAATTATAGCTGTTCATTCCTTTTGTAAGCAAAAATCGTCCAGGTTTTACATTTTCCGGGTAATTCCTTTTTTCAGCAACCAATTCAAAACGATTCATATTTTGAATATAAGGCGCAATTATTTTTTTTACATCGTCATAATTGGAATCCGTGGGCACATAAACATACACTTGATTCTCCGAAAATTTTGTATTGTCTGAAAAAATCTGACGTACTAAAATAAATCCGTACACTATTAATCCTGTTATTAACACAACAGATATTATCGTTATAATTTTTTTTAAGTTCAAAATATTTATTTTTTAAAATTGCTACGCCAATTCGCTGACGCTCGTGTGACTATTAATTAATTGAAAAATCGCTTCGTCTTTATAAACGCCGTTAACTAAATTCCAATCTTTTTTTATTCCTATTTTTTTAAAGCCAAATTTAGTAAAAAGACCATTACTAGCTACATTTTCGGTGCCAATATTTGCATATAATTGATGTAGATTAAGATGACGAAAAGCATACTGAATCAACAGTCCTAATGCTTCCGAACCAATATTTTGTTTGCGGTTTTCACTACCTTGGATTACAATCCCAACTCCTGCACGATTATTCTTGGGATCAAAATCAAATAAATCGATTAATCCCAGAGCCGGAAAATCCTGATCCTGACAAATCGCCAATCGCAATTGTTTGGCTTCATAAATATCCTGATGCGCATTTTCTAAATATTGTTTTACCAAAAACCGACTATAAGGCGTGTGCGTATTGCTAACTTCCCAAATGCTTTGGTCGTTTTCAATAGCATAAATAAATTCCAAGTCATTAGGCTCTAATGCACGAATGTAAATATTCTCTCCTTTTAATGTTATCATTTTATATTTCGATAGTTCCTTTAAAAACAAACTCCGCTGGTCCTTTCAAGAAAACATTGGTAAATTTCCCTTCTATTTCATCAAAAGAAACAACCAACTTCCCTCCTTCAACATTCAAGTCTATCGAGTTCGCTTTCGTTTCGCCTAATACATTCATCGCTATTGCTACTGCGGTTGCTCCAGTTCCACAAGCCAAGGTTTCATCTTCTACTCCTCTTTCATAAGTACGAAGTGAAAAAGTAGTTTCATCAATTTTTTTTACGAAATTGATATTGCTTCCTTGTTTTCCATACAATTCTCCGTAACGAATGCGCGCTCCATTTTCTTTGACATCATAATGCTCCAAATCCTCTACCAATTGTATATGATGAGGCGAACCGGTATTCATAAACACATAATCAGCAGTTATTTTTACATCTACAACATCTATCATTTGTAAAGAAACGATTCCGTTTTCAGCAACAGAGGCGTGATGCAAACCGTCTGTCGCTATAAAAGTGGTATTATCTTGAATCACATTCAACTTTTTGGCGAAAGCCACTAGACACCTTCCCCCATTCCCACACATCGAACTTTGATTCCCATCTGAGTTGTAATACACCATTTTGAAATCAGTTTTAGTGTCATTTTCTAATAAAATCAGTCCGTCACCTCCTATCCCAAAACGCCTGTCACATAAATGAGCAATGAGTTGAATGTTCTCTTTTGGAAAAAAATTTGAACGATTATCAATCATCACGAAATCATTTCCGGTTCCTTGGTATTTATAAAATTCTATTTGCATTTTATTTTAATTGTATTAGACAAAAGTACAAACTATTAATGATATGTTAATCATTGTTAAAGAGCGTTAAACTCTTTTTAAAAAAAATATTTTAACGCTATTTTTACTTAAATTAATTTAAAACAGTATTGTAATATGAAACGATTTTTAACCTTATTTTTAGTGTCATTGTTGAGTGGCGCCACTACATTAGGCGCATACAAGTTATTGTTTGACAATAATGGGTATTTTTCTAAAAACAACAACAAAATTGTTACACTTGCCACGGATTCAAATAATAAAAATGTTGGATTATCAGCCGAGAATGTTGATTTTACCGAAGCTGCAGAAAAAACGATTCACACTGTGGTTCACGTGAAAAATGTATCCCGAAAAACAGTCACCAACCCCATGCTAGAATATTTTTACGGATACAAGGGGGGGGAAACCCAGGAACAAGTAGGAACGGGATCTGGTGTAATTATTTCTGAAGACGGTTATATTGTAACCAATAATCATGTTATAAAAGATGCGTCTGAAATTGAAATTACGCTGAACAATAAACAATCTTACAAAGCAAAACTTATAGGAACCGATTCAAAAATGGACATTGCCTTATTGAAAATCGATGCCAATGAAAAATTGCCTTACACGGCTTTCGCCAATTCAGATTCGGTTAAAGTTGGGGAGTGGGTTCTGGCAGTTGGAAATCCATATAATTTGACTTCAACTGTTACGGCCGGAATTGTTTCGGCCAAAGCAAGAAATTTAGACACCAGCGGAATCCAATCCTTCATACAAACTGATGCTGCTGTAAATCCTGGAAACAGTGGTGGAGCATTGGTAAATACGCGAGGAGAATTAATAGGCATCAACACTATGATTTCTTCTATGACGGGATCTTATGTTGGTTATTCTTTTGCGGTTCCATCTAATATTGCTCGAAAAATAATTGAAGACATTATGGAATTCGGGAATGTTCAAAGAGGAATTCTGGGAGTTGAAGGAGGCGAATTGAATGCAACTGCATCAAAACAATTAGGCGTTCCAGAAACACAAGGTTTTTATATCAATGGCATAACTAAAAATTCAGGAGCTGAAAAATCCGGACTTGAAAAAGGAGATATTATCATCAAACTGGATAATCAAAATGTAGCTACCTATGCGGATCTTTCAGGTTATATCAATACAAAAAGACCAAATGATAAGGTGCAGGTTACTTTTATCAGAGACGGAAAAAACAAAGTTCTCCCTGTAATCTTAAGCAAAAATGAATTTTTCAGTACGCAGTTTAAAGGAATGGAATTAGAGAATATTAATGCGACCGATAAAAAGAAATTTAATTTGACTTATGGAGTAAAAATTAAAGCGCTAACAACTGAAAATTTAAGACAATATGAAGACGAGCTTAAAGGAAATATAATTCTAAGTATTGATAATGAAAAAGCAAAGGACGTTGAGACGGTTTCTAAACTTTTAAATAAAAAAGAGGAGAGTCAAAGCGTACGAATAGAAATGATTAATAAAAACGGACAAATTCTACAAATTATTATCTAAATATTTTTCCATTCAAAATTAACAGCCATCTTGCCAAAACAAGATGGTTTTTTTTATTTCAAAAATAAGTCACAAAATAGTTTACGAAATCGATTGAAATAGGTATTTTTGCACCAAATTTAAAAAAATAACTACTTAATTTTTACAAATTTTCAACTATGAATAACACAACTTTGTACCAAAAAGAAGTTTCATTTCAAATCGACAGACGACGTGCCGGAGTCGAATTAATCAAAATTATAAGTGATTTATGGTACGACAAATCCATAGAAATGGTTTTGTTTAAAAATCAATTATTAGACAAAAATGTAAATGAGATCATCAACTTGCATCAATATGCAGGTGAATTTGTGGGAAAACCAATTACCGTTTTCGATTCGGTTGAAATTGCTAGAGTGATATCGGAATTAGATTTACCACCTTCCAAATTGGATATTGGTAAACTTACTTATGAATACCGTTTAGAAGACGAAAAATATCCAGATGCAAGACATTTTGTAATTGACAAATTAAAAGAAGCCAAATCATTTGAAGAAATTCAACCTAAAGATGTAATTCTTTATGGCTTTGGTAGAATTGGACGTTTATTGGCTCGCGAATTAATGTCAAAAACTGGAAAAGGAAATCAATTGCGATTGAGAGCCATTGTAACCAGAGATAAAAATGACGCTACAAGTCTGGAGAAAAGAGCTTCTTTATTGCGCTACGACTCTATTCACGGTGATTTTCAAGGTTCAGTAACTGCTGATCCTGAAAATAATGCCTTAATCATCAACGGCACAACCGTTCACGTCATTACAGCAAATTCACCTGAAGAAATTGACTACACACTTTATGAAATTGATAACGCTTTAGTTATTGACAATACTGGTGCTTTCACCACTCATGAAACATTAAGCAGACATTTAGTCTCTAAAGGAGTTGAAAAAGTATTGCTTACCGCTCCAGGAAAAGGGGTGCCAAATATCGTTCACGGTGTAAACCAAAATGAATACAATCCAGATGAAATAAATATCTTTTCGGCAGCATCATGTACGACTAATGCCATTACGCCAATTCTTAAAGCGGTAGTAGACACTTTGGGCGTAGTAAAAGGACATTTAGAAACGATTCATGCCTATACAAACGACCAAAATTTAGTCGATAACATGCACAACAAGTACCGCCGTGGTAGAGCTGCTGCGCTAAATATGGTAATTACTGAAACGGGAGCCGGAAGTGCTGTTGCAAAAGCATTACCATCTTTAGAAGGAAAATTAACATCTAATGCGATTCGTGTTCCAGTTCCTAACGGATCACTTGTTGTTTTGAATCTTGAAGTATCAAGACATACTTCAGTTGAGGAAATCAATGCTATTATGAAAAAATATGCATTAGAAGGCGAATTAGTAGAACAAATAAAATACTCCTTAAATAACGAGTTGGTTTCTTCGGATATTGTAGGTACATCAGCACCTTCAATTTATGACAGTAACGCAACAATCGTTTCCAAAGATGGAAAGAATATCGTTTTGTACATTTGGTATGACAACGAATATGGCTATAGCCATCAAGTCATTAGACTGGCAAAATATATTGCTAAAGTAAGACGTTTTACGTATTACTAGCAGTTAATTTATAATGCCTTTTTAATTTTTTTTTAGTTTTTTTTAGATTAAAATTCGTCTCGTTTGCAAGAACTTGGCGAATTTTTTTGTTTTGAAAAAGATTGAAATTTCACAATTAGATATGGAAACTCTAAATTGGCAAAACGGTCGTGCTTTTCACTTCTGAAATCACAAAAAAAGTGTTTATTAAAGAAACCTCCGGCAAAATCGATAATTTTTTTTGATGAAAATGATGGTAACTTTCCATGTCCGGCAGTACTATTTTAAGCATATAATCAAAACTTCCTGACACGAAATTACATTCGACCACTTCAGGGAAATTTAATATCGATTGATTAAATCCTTCCGAGATATCATAATTCTGTTTAATTAGTGTAACCTGACAATAAACAGTAAGGTTTATCCCTAATTTTTTCTTGTTCAAAACAGATACATATTTTTCGATAATTCCCTCTTTTTCAAGTCGTTTCACCCGATCATGGACCGGCGTAAGCGACAGATTTATTTTGTTGGCAATATCTTTTAAGGTCATATGTGCATCTTCCTGCAGAAGACGTAAGATTTTTTTGTCGGTTGCGTCTAAAATCATGATCTATTTTAATATTTTAAAGGTGAATATTCAGATTTTTTTTCTTTTTAGAAAGATAAAAAAATAATATTTAGAAAAATTTACTGTAAAAATACCAAAAAAAATGAATATTATCTTAATTTAATATCAGGAGCACTAATATTTTCTTTATGCATTATTTTTGTTGTAGAAATAGTCTCTAAATCAATTATACTCAAACATATGATAATCGGAATCCCAAAAGAAATCAAAAATAATGAAAATCGTGTAGCACTTACACCTGCAGGTGTTGCTGAATTCAAAAAACAAGGACACATTGTTTACGTTCAGGCAACTGCTGGTGAAAACAGTGGTTTTAGCGATAAAGCTTATGTTGAGGCTGGAGCAGTATTGTTACCAACAATTGAAGACGTTTACAGCATTGCTGAAATGATCATTAAGGTAAAAGAGCCTATCGCTTCTGAATATCCTTTGATCAAAAAAGACCAATTATTGTTTACGTATTTTCACTTTGCTTCTTCTGAGCCATTAACTCATGCTATGATTGAGCGCGGAGCAGTATGTTTAGCTTACGAAACTGTTGAAAAAGCAGACCGTAGTTTGCCTTTATTGGTACCAATGTCAGAAGTGGCGGGACGTATGTCAATTCAGGAAGGTGCTAAATATTTAGAGAAACCATTGAAAGGAAAAGGAATCCTTTTAGGTGGAGTTCCGGGAGTTCCTCCTGCTAAAGTTTTAGTTTTAGGTGGTGGAATCGTAGGAACACAAGCGGCAAAAATGGCGGCTGGTTTTGGAGCACAAGTAACCATTATGGATGTAAGTTTAGCGCGTTTGCGTTACTTATCTGATGTGATGCCTGCTAATGTGACAACTGTAATGTCAAACCACTATAATATCCGTGAAGCAATTGCTACAGCTGATTTAGTTATTGGTGCAGTATTGATTCCAGGTGCAAAAGCGCCACATTTAATCACTCGTGATATGTTGAAATTAATGGCTCCGGGAACTGTCGTAGTTGACGTAGCGGTTGATCAAGGTGGATGTATCGAAACTTGTACGCCTACAACTCACGAAGATCCAACATTCATCATTGATGATATCGTTCACTATTGTGTTGCGAATATGCCAGGTGCAGTTCCTTATACTTCTACTTTAGCGTTGACTAATGCTACTTTACCTTATGCATTGCAATTAGCAAACAAAGGATGGAAAAAAGCATGTAACGACAGCGAAGAATTGAAAAAAGGATTAAACGTAGCTAACGGTAAAATCGTTTACAGAGGAGTTGCTGACGCTTGGGGGTTGCCTTTCAACGAAGTAGAATCTGTATTGAATGATTTAGCTACCGCTTAATTAATTCGAAACAATAAATAAACAAGGTCAGACTTGTTACTATAAATATTAAATCCGTCCCGTTATTAAACGAGACGGATTTTTTTATTAACCATTCAGAATTTTAAATCCGGAAACTGTAACTGATCACTCAAAACTACTCTTTCGCTTTGGTCAAGTAATAAATCGGAATTCCAATTAGCATAATCAGAACACCCCAACCACTTGTGCTTGTTTTAGTATATAATAAAGCCAGGCAAATGGCACTTGCAATAACAATATAGAGTCCCGGTAAAAATGGGTATCCAAAAGCTTTATACGGTCTTTCAGCATCCGGCATTTTCTTGCGAAGAATAAATATTCCTAAGATAGTCAAAATATAAAATATCAAAACGATGATGACCACAAAATCCAATAAATCACCATATTTCCCTGTCAAACACAAAGCCGAAGCCCAGATACACTGCGCCCAAATAGACCATGCCGGAACACTCGCCTTATTCAATTCAGCTGCTTTCTTGAAGAAAACACCATCTTGAGCCATTGTATAATACACTCTGGCACCGGCCATAATCAATCCGTTGTTACAGGCAAAAGTCGAAATCATAATCATCACAGCAATAATCAAAGTCCCAATAGATCCAAAGATAACTTGTGAAGCGACAACCGCCACGCGATCAGACTCGGCCGTGGCAATACCTTGCAAAGGCACAACAGCCAAATACATCACATTAGCCAAAATATAAATAACACTAACGATTAAAGTTCCTAAGAACAAACTCAATCCCACATTGCGTTTTGGATTTTTAATTTCGCCTGCAATAAAGGTCACCCCTTCCCAAGCTACACTCGAGAACAATGAACCCACTAAAGCTGCCGAAATTGCTGATATCAATGTTGTTCCGCTTATTGGCATCCAAGAACCCGTAGCCACATCCATAGATTGTGAAGCCCAGGCATTAGTCCAGTTTGCATCCCAAACTTCCGCTTTTGCAGCCATGAAACCAAAGATAATCAAACCTGCCAACGACAGAATTTTGATTACAGTAAGAACCGTTTGTAAGATCTTAGAATTTTTCACCCCACGGCTATTGATATAACTCAATAAAATAATGGTAATAATAGAAACAATTTGAGCGGCATTGAGTTTGAAATCGCCAATCTGATACAAAATATTTTTATCGCTTAAAGGCGCGTATAAATAGGCGGCAAATTTAGCAAAAGCCACACCCACGGCAGCAATTGTCCCGGTTTGAATCACCGCAAAGAAACTCCAACCGTATAGAAAACCCACCAGTTTCCCGTACGCTTCCTTGATATACACATATTGCCCTCCGGCTTTAGGAAACATCGCGCTCAATTCACCGTAACTCACGGCAGCAATCACAGTAATGACGCCAGTAAGCACCCACATGGCAATCAACCAACCGGCTGAACCCAACTGCCGAACCATATCGGAGCTTACAATAAATATCCCGGAACCTATCATAGACCCAACCACAAGCATGGTTCCGTCGAGTAATCCTAATTCTCTTTTAAAATCTTCTGGTTTTTGGTCTTCCATCTATTGGGTTTTTGGTTTTTAGTTGGCTAAAGATATACTTTTTTTGGAAATTTCAGAAAATGGAGCCGAAAATGACCATTAGATTTCTTTTTTAGGGCGTGTCCCGGCAGATTGCTTCGTCGTTCCTCCTCGCCACTTTGGGTCGGGCTGTTCGCTGTATCTTTATTTTCTTAAAAAAGAAAATAAAGGATGCCGCTACCATCCCTCACGCGCACCGAAATAACTACAGCATTTATCCCTTTTAAAAAAATTTGTAAGAAAAATTTATTATATTTGGAAAGAAAACCGCAATTCAATAGCGACAATCTACCCATTTTTGGGTGTATATACGCTATTTTGTAGCGAGTATATACAAGTTATATGATAGCTTATCGTAATCGACAGCTAAAGTAGAAGCGAAAAAACTATGTAAAAATGCTTATTGGACAAATTATAAATGTAATTGATTTACTACTAATAGCTATAATAATAATTTCAGCAGTAGTGTATAGAATTATTGACAATTATAAAAATAAAGAAAAAGATCTTTTAGAAGCTCAACAATTTGAAAGGACGCTGCAACTATTGCACCAACCATTATCCAAAACGTCAGCTTTGCAATCCGCTTGTTCGCCTCCACTATCTGACCATTCTGAATCAATTGAGTGTCAGCAATTGAAATCATTCTTTCAGAATGGTCAGATAGTTTTCTTTGGTAGTTAGACGCAAAATTATCGTTGAACTTTAAGATACCTTCAAAAGTTAGTTTAATATCAAATTGAGCATCTAATCTGATAAAATTGTGTTTAGCTAAATACTAACAAGCTTCAACTAATTTTTCACCTTGTGCTTCTGTATTGTTAGATAATAAAAAAGGCTCTGAATCATCCACATCTGGTGGAATAGGATTAAATTTAGAAATTAAAGTAAAATACCCAATGGAATTTTGTTTATTACTCTCTGTTAGCTTCTCGTTAAACATATGCTTATAGATAACACTAAAACTACAAGAATACGATCTACAATCGTGTATAAGAAAATTTAAAATTTTATCTAAAAACTCTAGATTTTCTAAAATATCTTTATCCTGTGTCATAATTAAAAGTTTAAGTGAAAACCAAAAGTAGGAAATAAATTAATAACTTTACAATAAACAAAAAGCCATCATATAACAGCTACTAAACGCTATAGCTAGATTTTGGCTTAATTTAATGAATATTTTGTACTTTCAGGATTTAGGCAAAACTGAAAGATTAGTAAATTTTAACCCCGCTACATCGCCTAGTAGCAGAACGTTGGCAGAGATTGCAAGAAAACCTTATAAAAAATTGAAAATGAAATATTTAAAAAGTAAAATTATATCAGTACTAATTATCATAAATTCTTTAGTTACGTTCGGACAGAACAAAGACGAGCAATTATATAAAGCTGTAAAAGAAAATAATTTAACAAATGTAGAAGAATTGATAAAACAAAACGCAGACGTAAATTATAGAGAAGAAAAATCTTGGGTAAAAATTAATCTTTTAATTACAGCCATCAACAATAATAATTTTGAAATCACAAAAAAATTAATTGAAAACAAAGCTGACATTAATTGGAAAGATGGTTTCAATACAAGTGCTTTAATGTATGCTTGTTCAAAGGGAAATTTAAAAATTGTAAATTTATTGTTAGATAACGGAGCAGATATTAATGCGAATGACGAACAGGGAAATTCAGTACTTACAGCTGCTAAAGAAAGTAACAATAAAGATTTGATTTTACTAATCGAAAATAAATTGAAAAATAAAAAAAAGAATAGTAAGTTAAATGATCTAATTGAAAAAGCTAGATAAATTAAGTATAGAAGGAAAAAATTATAAGAAAGCGATTGAATTATATACTTATGCACTAAATTTTAATGAAAATCAGATAGCAATTTATACAAAACGTGGAGGAACTTTTTATGCAATGCAAGATTTTGAAAATGCGATATTAGACTTTTCAAAAGTAATCGAATTAAATCCTAAAGATATTTCTACCATTTATTTTATGAGAGGATTAAGTAAAACATTATTAAAAAACGAAGACAAACTTGGAGGTTGTTCAGACATTAAAAAAGCAATTGAATTAGGATATAATGTATCAGATTTAAACGGACTTGATGAATATTGTAACTTTAAGAAATAAAAGCAACCATCTGCCAACAGCTAGGGTTTCGTTGTGTGCGCAGCACGAACAATGAAGCCCGTGTTGAACGGAACCGAGTACCTGCCGTCAACACTATGGAGTTATCGTAAAGATTGTAGAGGTATTTTCAAG